>CAYQVB010000129.1:0-59751 GCA_964420925.1 uncultured Ectothiorhodospiraceae bacterium
TCTCCACTGTCCTTTGCTCTTGCTTCGACAACACGATTCTTGGCGCCACGCGCATCGGTTCTCCTCCCTCATCCCGACGCCGGGCAGTGTAACTCCATTGAATAGAATATACACTATTTAATTCGCGACACTACACTAGCGCAGCAGGCGCAGTTGGAGGGTGTCGTCCGGGCCGGAGAAGCCTTCCGGCGACAGAGTGGACCCCAGCGCGACCGTTTCCCGGATCGCGTGCCGTCCGCCGTGGGCAGCGACTCGAAAACGCACCTGATCCGACTCCACGGCATCGACGTCGACTCTCTCCACCTCCTCCAGGGAGTCCAGGTACTCCAGAGCGCGTGCGTAGTCGTGGAGCGTGCGCACTCCGGTCACGACCATGTCCACCATGCCCGTGGCGTCCTCCTCTGCCGGTCTTGCATACCTGGCCGCGAGGAAATCCGCCGCCACGTGCACACCGTCTTCCAAAAGCAGTTCGGGAAGGTCGGAGCGCGTCGTCCAATGCTGCTCGCCTCCATCCATCAGCAGGCTCCAGCGCGCTTCGGACAGGGTCGGCTGGAACTCGCGCAGACGGACCAGCAGAATCGCTTCGGCATCGTAGCGCGCGGAGGCGGCTCGCAGATCGTCGAAAAAACCCGCCCAGAGTTCATCCGGATTCAGCGCGAGCCGATCCTCGAGATCGAGAAGCGGCAATACCACCGGAATGCCGCGCCGTTGCGCACCCTCCTCGATGGAGCGGAAGTATGGGCTTGCGTCCTCCGCGGCGAGCAGGTCCCTCCCCTCGGCGCTTTCGACCGAGAGCCACACCAGGGTCGAAGGACGCGAGCGTCCCCACACCCTCAGATCGGATCCGCGCAGCAGAGCATCGACCAGCTCGGCGTCGAACTTCGCCCACAACTGGAGCGATTCCTCTTCGCCCGCTTCCGGATCCTCGCCTCGGACGCTTCGGTACTGGAACTGTTGCACGAAGTGCCGGGGCGCCTTCAGCGCCGCCGCGAGCGGCTCGTGGAGATCGACGTTGCGTTGCCCGGTCACCTTCGTGAAGACTCGGCGCAGAGCGAGTCCGAGAGCGGACTCACGGTCCCCGCTTTCCTGGCTCGATACCGGAACCTCCGCTTCGTAGAGATCCGGAAGCTCCGCCGCCCGCGGAGACGTGGCGAGCAGCACGGCCAACGCCACGAAGCACAAGGTACCGGTCAGAATCCGCACCTCATCCTCCTCGCCCTGCCCGCGTCCGTCGTCGTGCATGGTCGCGACCCCGGTGCGTCCTGGCCGCCGGGACCGCTGCATTGTACGGGCTGGACATTTCCGGAAGGCTATGATCATCCTGCGCGCGCAATCAAGATTCCCTTTGCCATTGCCTCGTGACTCATCGCTTCTGCGACCGGCATGCCGCCCCCTGACCGCGACAACCGTCTGACCTACCGCGACGCGGGCGTGGATACCGATCGCGGAAGGCGTCTCGTCGAGCGCATCGGACCGCTGGCGGCCTCGACCCGGCGTCCGGAAGTCATCGGCGGAATCGGCGGCTTCGGCGCCCTGTTCGAGGTACCCGAGGGGTATCGACGCCCGGTGCTGGTATCGAGTGCGGACGGAGTGGGCACCAAGCTCGCGATCGCGATCGAGCACGGCCGTCACGAGGGCGTGGGAATCGACCTGGTGGCGATGTGCGTGAACGACGTCCTGAGCGCGGGAGCGGAACCGCTCTTCTTCCTCGACTACTTCGCCACCGCGCGCATCGACGAGGACGTTGCCGCCGAAGTCGTTCGCGGAATCGCGGAAGGCTGCCGCATCGCCGGTGCGGCCCTGGTCGGGGGGGAAAGCGCCGAGATGCCGGGGATGTACGCCGAAGGCGACTACGATCTCGCCGGGTTCTGCGTAGGCATCGTCGAACGCGACCACATCATCGACGGAAGCCGGGTCGCCCCCGGAGACGCATTGGTCGGCCTCGCTTCGAGCGGGCTGCACGCGAACGGCTACTCGCTGGTGCGCAGAGTGCTGGAGTTGAGCGGCTGGCGCCTCCATCAGGAGTTCGGCGACCGCACCCTCGGCGACACGTTGCTCGAAGCGACACGCATCTACGTGCCGAGCGTGCTCGACCTGATCCGACACGTCGAAGTGCACGGCATCGCACACATCACGGGCGGCGGACTGGTGGAGAACGTGCCACGCTCGCTGTCCGCGCACTGCGTCGCACGCATCCACCCCCGCGCCTGGCCCCGGGATCCCGTGTTCGAGTGGCTCGCGGAAGAGGGCGGCATCTCGGAGGATGAGATGCGCCGGACCTTCAACTGCGGTATCGGGCTGGTGGCGGCGGTGGCGGCCGGGGACCTCGACACCGCGCTGCAGCGCCTGCGCGACAGCGGCGAGCGGCCTTTCGCGATCGGCGAAGTGGTGCCGGCGACGAGCCCTGACGCCCCGCGAATCGAGTTCGAGTGAACGCTTCCCGCATGCGCGCCGTCGTCCTCATTTCCGGGCGCGGCTCGAACCTGCAATCCCTGATCGACGCGGTGCATGCGGGCCGACTCGCGCTCGACATTCGCGCCGTCATCAGCAACGAGCCGGCTGCGACGGGTCTCCGACGCGCGGAGGCCGCGGGCATCGAGACCCTGGTGCTCGACCATCGCGCATTCCCGGATCGCCAGGACTTCGACGAGGCGCTTGCCGGTCTGGTCGACGCGCACCGCCCGGACCTCGTGATCCTGGCGGGCTTCATGCGCATCCTCGGCGCCGCGTTCGTGCGCCGCTACCACGGACGGCTCATGAACATCCATCCTTCCCTGCTGCCGGCATTTCCCGGACTCGATACCCACCGGCGCGCGCTTCTCGCCGGCGCCAGATTGCATGGCGCCAGTGTGCACTTCGTCACCGAAGCGCTGGATGGCGGACCGGTCATCGTCCAGGCCTCCGTGGAAGTCCGACCCGACGACGACATCGACACACTTGCCGCCCGCGTGCTCGAAGAGGAGCACCGGATCTACCCGCTGGCCGTGCAGTGGTTCAGCGAAGGACGACTCCGGATGCGGGGCGGCGAGGTTTGGAAAGATGGCCGACCCCTGCCGATGCCGGAACCTCCGAGTCCGGCCTGCGGAGAACGCTAACGGCAATATCTCACCGATTTTCGGTAGCTTCGGGCGCCAAGATGCCGTGGTAGCGGGTCGCACGGACCGAGAGGCGCTGAAGGCGTAGCTGACGCTACGTCGAAGCGGCTCGAGGGAGTACGGCCCGCTAACGCGAGCAGATTGGCGTCCGCAGCAGGAAATCGGTGAGATATTGCCGCTAACCTCGGGGATCGCGAAGCGACCTCTGTGCCGCGCGGAGCACTCCTCGGAGAATGGCGAGCTCCGAGCGCAGCAGGCCGGTCCGGTTGAAGAGGCGGCGCAGACGGCGCATCAGCAGCCGGGGAGCGTTCGGGTCGAGATAGCCGATATCGATCAGGGTGCGCTCCAGGTGCGCGTAGAACGCATCGAGCTCTCCCGCTCGGGCGCGGGGCTCGCGCTCGATATCGCGATGGGAACGCGGGGGCGTCGATCCCGCCACGCTTCTTTCCCTCGCCGCACGGTGCAGCTCGTAGGCGAGCACCTGCACCGCTCCCCCCAGGTTCAGCGACGGGAACGTGTCGTCGGTGGGGATTCGCACCGTCGCCTGGCAGCAATCGATCTCCGAGTTGGAAAGTCCGGTGGCTTCGCGGCCGAAGACCAGCGCCACCTCGGCCGGCGCGCGGGCCACCGCTTCTCGGGCGCAAACGGCCGGATCGAGCCCCGGCCAGGGGAGGTGGCGGCTGCGTGCGCTCGTCGCCACCGCCCAGGCGCAGTCACCAAGCGCCTGCATCAGCTCCTCGCAGACTACCGCTCTGACCAGCAGATCGTCGGCGCCGGCCGCGCGAGCGGTCGCTTCGGCGCTGGGGAAGAGGTGCGGACGGACGAGGTACAGGCGGGCCAGGCCCATTGTCTTCATGGCCCGGGCCACCGCGCCGATGTTGCCGGGATGCGAGGGCTCGACCAGCACCACTCGAACTCCCGAGAGAGAGGAACGAATCGCCTCGGAAGCGCACCCGACCTCTCCGGGGATTCTCGACGATCCGACTTCCGTGTCCGACGCTGCGGGAGAGGAGGTCTCCGGATGACTCGTCATCGCGCTACCGACCGGATCGCGTCGCTATACTTGGCCCCGCCTCGCAGGCAGCGCTTCCAGATCGATGCATCCTCTACTGAACATCGCGGTTCGCGCCGCCCGGGTCGCAGGGGACCTGATTGTACGGCACCTCGATCGCGTGGACCTGCTGAAGGTGGAAGACAAGGGCGGGCACGACCTGGTGAGCGAGGTGGACCGGCAGGCGGAAGCCCGCATCATCGGTGTGATACACGCTGCCTACCCGGATCACGCGATCCTGGCCGAAGAGTCGGGTCACCACCCGGGATCGGAGTTCGAATGGCTGGTGGACCCGCTCGACGGCACCCGGAACTACCTGAACGGCCTTCCCCACTTCGCGGTGTCCATTGCCGTGCGCCGCCGGGGGGTCGTGGAGCAGGGGGTGGTGTTCGATCCCGTCCGACAAGAGCTCTTCGCCGCGTCGCGGGGTGCGGGCGCGAGCCTGGACAACCGCCGCATCAGGGTCAGCGCCTGCGACAGGTTGCGGGGCGCGATCATCGCGACCGGTCTGCCTGCACACCGGCTGCACGAAGTCGACGTTCAGCTCGCCGGAGTGCGCGCTCTCTGCCTCGAGCACGCGAATCTGCGGCGTTCGGGCTCTGCCGCCCTCGACCTGGCCTACGTGGCGGCGGGGCGTCTGGACGGATTCTGGGAATGGGGACTCTCCCCCTGGGACATCGCGGCCGGAATACTGCTGGTGCGGGAAGCGGGCGGCATCGTGACCGGACCGGACGGCGCAGACGACGCGATGAACACCGGCGACGTGGTCGCCGGCAGCCCCAAGGTCCTGCGCGCGATGCTCCCTCGCCTGCGCGGCCGCACTTAGACCTTCGGGAGGAACTTCGGAGCGAGGCTCCCGTCCACGCTCCAATTCATCCGGCCGGAAGCGCACGTGCCGGTGTAGACGACCGTCGCTCCCTCGTTCACGGCGGAACCGATCGACTTGAAGGTGATGGTCACGGTGGCATCGGTGTCGCTGCTCGTGTTCAGCGCCGCTTCGGACGTGTACTTGCCGGAGTAGTCGGTGGACGCAGCGAGACCCAGCGCTGCGTTGTCCATCCCTTCCGCCAGAGTCGACTGGCGGCAGGCATTCTCGAGCACGGAACGGTGCGCGTTGGAGAGGTTGACGCCTTCCTGAACCTTGGATCTCACGGTGTAGTCGCGGTAAGCGGGAATGGCCACCGCGGCCAGGACGCCGATGATCGCCACCACGATCATGAGCTCGATGAGGGTGAAGCCACTCTGCGCCACTTTCATCAGAACACTCTCCTCTTGCTCTTCCACCGAGCCTCCGGCCTTTCCGCCCGCTCGACACCAGCCCCCAAAACGGCACCGCGCGTGCCGCTCTCCGGGCATCCACCGTCCCCGAACACCGGGCAGGCGGGTGATAGACGCAGCTTTCGACCGCCTGCTCCGGTACGGGGATGTACCGGCATTTCTCATCTGCTGCAAGTCGGTGAAAGCGGTCCTGACCCTGCGTTCTCGGATCGCGGGGCCGAACAGTCGGGATGATCTTTCTTTCATCCTACCGGATTGGCTTGGTGGGAAGCGCAATTCCGATCCCTGAATACAGGCGAGGAGATCCCGGGCGTCCATCGGGACCGGAGCAATGCGGCGGCCGAGACCGGCCTGCCGCTGCGGGACGCCTCGAAGCCCATGATACGATCCAACTGTTCACCCGACCGCGCCGGCCCTCTGGCATGAACCTCCACGAGTACCAATCCAAGGCGCTGCTCGCCCGCTACTCGATTCCGGTACCGGAAGGTGTTCCCGCTGATTCGGCGCAGGCGGCGCGCGAGCGCGCGCTCGAGTTGGGAGGCGGTCCCTTCATGGTGAAGGCGCAGGTGCACGCGGGGGGCCGCGGCAAGGCGGGAGGAATCAGAAAGGCCGCAGACCCGGACGAGGTCCGCGCCGTTGCGGGCGAGATGTTGGGCGCCAGGCTGGTAACCCCCCAGACCACCGCCGACGGACAACCGATCAGCGCCGTGCTCGTCGAACGCGCGAGCGTGGTGGAGCGAGAGCTCTACCTCAGCATGCTGGTGGACCGCGACCAGGCCCGGGTCGCGGTGATCGCGTCCGCTGCGGGCGGAATGGATATCGAAGAGGTCGCGGCCACCGAACCCGGGCGAATCGTCACCGAGCTGGTGGACCCTGCGGCGGGCCTGCAAGCGTATCAGGGGCGCCGCATCGCATTCGCGCTGGGCTTCGGAGCGCAGGAGCGCCGGGAGTTCGCAAGCCTGCTCTCGGCGGCATTCCGGCTCTTCATGGAGAAGGACCTCTCACTGCTCGAGCTCAATCCCCTGGTGACGAGCGCAGAGGGGGGATTGCTCGCTCTCGATGCGAAGATCAACATCGACGACAACGCGCTCTTCCGGCACCCGGATCTCGCCGGCCTTCGCGACGTCTCGCAGGAGAACGAGAAGGAGACCCGCGCCCGGCACTTCGACTTGAGCTACATCGCGCTGGACGGGAACATCGCCTGCATGGTGAACGGCGCCGGGCTCGCGATGGGCACCATGGACATCATCGAGCTGCACGGTGGGCGACCCGCCAATTTTCTCGACGTGGGGGGCGGCACCGATGCCGCCAAAGTGGCCGAAGCCTTCAAGCTCATCGTCTCCGACCCGAAAGTGGAAGCGATTCTGGTCAACATTTTCGGCGGCATCGTGCGCTGCGATCTGATCGCCGAAGGCATCATCCGGGCGGTGGATGAGGCGGGAGTCGGCGTGCCGGTGGTAGTGCGACTGGAAGGCACCAACGTCGAGCGGGGCCGAAAGCTGCTCGCGGAAAGCGGACTCGCCATCATCTCCGCCCGATCTCTCGCCGAGGCCGCGGAAAAGGCGGTGAGCGCGGCGGCGACACCGGGGCTTCGATGAACGAGCGACCCCGTGGCGGCGAGCGGCCGGCCTCGGGCCGAGAGAAGCGATGAGCGTGCTGGTCAACAAGGCAACCCGGGTCATTTGCCAGGGATTCACCGGCAGACAGGGCACCTTCCATTCCGAAGAGGCGATCGCATACGGGACCTCCCTGGTCGGTGGCGTAACTCCCGGCAAGGGCGGGCAAGTCCACCTCGACCGACCGGTGTTCGATACGGTCCACGAAGCGGTGCGCGAGACGGGGGCGGATGCCTCGATGATCTACGTGCCGGCCGCCTTCGCCGCGGACGCGATCCTCGAAGCCGCGAGCGGCGGAATCCGCACCATCGTGTGCATCAGCGAAGGCATTCCCGTGCTCGACATGCTGCGGGTCAAGGCGGCTCTCGCACGCTACCCCCGAACCCGGCTCATCGGGCCGAACTGTCCCGGCATCATCACGCCCGGCGAATGCAAGATCGGCATCATGCCCGGCCACATTCACAAGCCCGGCTGCGTTGGCATCGTCTCTCGTTCCGGTACCCTGACCTACGAAGCGGTGAACCAGACCAGCGAGAACGACCTCGGTCAGAGCACGTGCATCGGAATCGGCGGAGACCCCATCCACGGCATGAACTTCATCGAGTGCCTGGCGCTCTTCGAGGCGGACCCCGGGACGCGCGGCATCGTGCTGGTGGGCGAGATCGGCGGGAGCGCCGAAGAAGACGCGGCGCAGTACATCCGAGTCCGCGTCACCAAGCCGGTGGTCGCATACATCGCCGGAGTGAGCGCCCCCCCGGGGCGGCGAATGGGGCACGCCGGCGCCATCATCACCGGCGGCAAGGGAACCGCGACCGCGAAATACGCCGCCCTGGACGCGGCCGGCGTGCACACCGTGCGCTCCGCCGCGCTCATCGGGGAAGCGATGAAGACGGCCCTGTCGTGAAGAAAATCGAAGCGATCATCAAGCCCTTCAAGCTCGACGATGTGCGCGAGGCGCTCTCGGAGATCGGCATTACCGGAATGACCGTGACCGAGGTCAAGGGATTCGGGCGTCAGAAGGGGCACACCGAGCTGTACCGGGGCGCGGAGTACGTGGTGGACTTCCTGCCCAAGGTGAAGATTGAAATCGTGGTCACCGAGGCGCAGGCGGAATCCTGCCTGGAGGCGATCACGGAAGCCGCGCGGACCGGAAAGATCGGCGACGGAAAGATATTCGCCTCACCCGTGGAGAAGGTCGTGCGCATCCGGACCGGCGAGGTGGACGACGACGCAATCTGAGATCAACGCCCCACCCTTAAGCTCGCCCCGTCACTCGAGCTCGAGATTGCGTACCCTGGCGATCCCCGGGTGGTCGGGATAGTTGAGCTCGAGCACCCGGAGCGCGTCCTCGGACAGATCGTCGAGCTCGAGCACCTTGTACGCGGTGGCCATGATGACGAGCGCTTCGGGCACCGAGGGTGTTTCCTGGAAGCGCTCCACCACGTGTCGAGCCCGATTGGCCGCCGCCACGTAGGCGCGGCGTCGCATGTAGTAGCGCGCGACGTGGATCTCGTGCTGCGCGACGGTGTTCTTCAGGTACACCATGCGTTGCCGGGCATCGCCGGCGTAGCGGCTGTCCGGAAACTGGCGCACGAGTTCCTCGAAGTCCCGAAACGCCTGCGTTGCCGCTCCCGGATCCCGTGCGGAAGGGTCCTGGGGGAGGACCACGTCCAGGAGGTTGCGTCCTCGATTGAAGTTCGCGAGCCCTTTCAGGTACCAGGCGTAGTCGGCGCTCGCGTGACGCGGGTTCAGTTTCAGGAAACGGTCTGCCGCCGCGATCGCCGATCCCGGCTCGTCGCTCTTGTAGTGGGCGTACGCGGTCTCGATCTGCGCCTGCTGGGCGAGCGGGCCGAAGGGGAAGCGCGACTCGAGCTTGCCGTAGTAGTCGATTGCGGTCTCGTAGTCGCCGTTGTCCAGGCGGAGCTTGGCCGCCGAGTAGAGCTGCCGAGCGGACCAGTCCTTGGTGGGATCGGCCTTTCGGCCCCACATCTCGCAGCCCCCCCCGAGCAAGGACGCGAGGATGAGGAGCAGGAACGATGTCCGGTGCACGGCGGCGCTCCCGGGAGGCCGCACGCCCGAATCCAGACGGCCACTCCGACCCTGGGCAAGGGTCGCTTCCTTGTGCATCATCTCGTATCCGATTGCCATTTCACACCATCGCCGGACCGGATGAACCGAGACGCGCCCAGGCGCAAGCCCCGAGTTCCGGCCCAAGGTTATCCCAGGCTCGAAGTGCGGACCATACACTCGGCGCTTCCGGAGTGAGGCAGTTTTCGTAGATGACGGGCCAATGGCGGAGTTCGCTTCTCCCCGGCCATCTCGCCGGACTCCGACTCGATCGAGCGCTCGCCATGGTCTTCGGCGACTATTCCCGGTCCAGAATCCAGCGCTCGATTCGAGAAGGGCTGGTGCGCGTCGACGGACGCGTTGCCGATTCCGCAATGCGCATCGCCGGGGGAGAACGAGTGGAGCTCGAGATGTCGCCCTCTCCCTCGAACGAGGCCTGGGAAGCGGACCCCGTCGCATTCGGGCTGGTGTACGAAGACTCGGATCTGATCGTGGTCGACAAGAGAGCGGGCCTGGTCGTGCATCCGGGAGCGGGAAACCGGGCTCATACCCTGGCCAACGGTCTCCTGCATCGCTACCCCGAGCTCGCCCGAGTGCCGAGGGCCGGCATCGTGCATCGGCTCGACAAGGACACATCGGGCCTCCTCGTCGTCGCCCGCAACCTCGCCGCCCACCGCCATCTCGTATCGGAGATGCTGCGCCGGGCCATCGAGCGCGAGTACGATGCGGTCGTCTGGGGACGCTTTTGCGCCGAGCACGGAAGCATCGACGCCGCGATTGCGCGCCATCGGAGTCATCGCACTCGCATGTCGGTAGCGGGACAGGGCCGTCACGCGGTCACGCACTTCGAGGTGCACGCGCGCTATCCTCACTTCACTTGGCTGTGCGTGCGACTCGAGACCGGTCGCACGCACCAGATTCGTGTCCACATGCATCACATCGGCCATCCCGTCGCCGGGGATCCCGTCTACGGAACCCGCCGTCGCATCCAGCACCTGCCGGCACCGGTGCAGGGGGCACTACGGGGCCTCACGGGTCAGGCCCTGCACGCCAGCCGCCTCGCATTGCGTCACCCGCTCGACGGTGCGAGGCGTGAATGGCGCGCACCTCTGCCCGAGGACCTGCGCACGCTGATCGCCGCCCTCGAAGCGTCCCCGGGAGGGGGTGCTGATCGGGATTCATCATCCCTGAGCGAGCCTTCGGTCCCACCCCCGCCCAGTCGATCGCGATCACCGGATCCCCCTCTCTGAAGCGTTGATTCCCGAATGCAACGCGACGCGGAAGCGACCTCTCGTTCCATCGAGCTCATCGTGCCGCGTTGGCCGGCGCCGGCCGGCGTCCGAGCCTGCTGCACGACGCGCCGGGGCGGAGTGAGCCGGCCTCCCTTCGATCATCTCAATCTCTCTTCCGGGGTCGGAGACGACCCCGCCGCAGTCGCCGCAAATCGGGCCCTCCTCACCGCGCGACTGCAGCTTCCGGCGGAACCCCTTTGGATGCGGCAGGTTCACGGCACTCGCGTACTCGAAGCCGGAGTGGTGGAACCGGGTGCCGAAGGAGACGCGTGCATCGCACGCTCGTCCGGCCCGCCTTGCGTGGTCTCGGCCGCCGATTGCCTCCCCGTCCTGCTCTGCGCCGGCAACGGATCGGTGGTCGCCGCAGCCCATGCGGGATGGCGGGGTCTCGCCGCGGGCGTAGTCGAGAGCACGATCGCCGAAATGAGGATACCCCCCTCGGAAATCATCGCATGGCTCGGTCCCGCGATCGGAGCTTCCGCCTACGAGGTGGGCCCCGAAGTACGCGACGCATTCGTGGATCGGCACCACGAGGACGCGGTCGCCTTCTCACCCTCCCGGCCCAAGCGCTGGAACGCCGACCTCGCGGGGCTGGCCCGCGCGCGCCTGCGGCGCTGCGGAGTGGCGGCGGTGCACGGCGGGGACTCGTGCACGCACTCCGATCCCCGGCGTTTCTATTCATACCGGCGAGACGAGCGCACCGGCCGCTTTGCCGCGCTCATCTGGATCGAGGCGCCCGTCCCGCGTCGGCAACACGCCATTGCATCGGCTTGAATCGCACCCCCCTGCCCAAATGTTGTCCGACATCATCGATTCGAGGACCCCGCCATGCGGATGGACCGACTGACCACCCAGTTTCAGCTCGCACTTTCCGATGCTCAGAGTCTTGCGGTTCGGCGGGACCACGCGTCGATCGAGCCCTCACACATGCTCGTTGCGCTGCTCGACCAACAGGGGGGCAGTGTTCGCCACCTCCTGACCCGCGCGGACGTCGATGTGACTCGCCTGCGGTCGCGGCTCGGCGAATTGCTGGACCGCGCGCCGACCGTGCGCGGCAACGCCGGCAACATGGCCGTAGGCAACGACCTCGGCCGCTGCCTGAATCTGTGCGACAAGCTCGCCGCGCAGCGAGGCGATCAGTTCATCTCCAGCGAGCTCTTCCCCCTCGCGGTCCTGGAAGCGGGTGGAGACGCGGCCAGAGCCCTGAGCGAGAGTCGTGCGACGAAGGAGCGCATCGAGCAGGCGATAGACCAACTGCGCGGCGGGGAGAGTGTGACCAGCGAGAACGCGGAGGAACAGCGCCAGGCGCTTCAGAAGTTCAGCATCGACCTGACCGAGCGCGCCGAGCAGGGCCGGCTGGATCCGGTCATCGGCCGCGACGACGAGATCCGGCGCACCATCCAGGTGCTGCAGCGCCGGACCAAGAACAACCCGGTGCTCATCGGAGAACCCGGCGTCGGCAAGACCGCGATCGTCGAGGGCCTCGCCCAGCGCATCGTCGACGCTGAAGTGCCGGAAGGACTCAAGGGCCGGCGCCTCCTCGCCCTCGACCTCGGAGCGCTCGTCGCGGGGGCCAAGTTTCGCGGCGACTTCGAGGAACGCATCAAGGCGGTATTGAACGATCTCGCCAAGCAGGAGGGCGAGATCATCCTCTTCATCGACGAGATCCACACCCTGGTCGGCGCCGGCAAGGCGGAAGGGGCGATGGACGCCGGAAACATGCTCAAGCCCGCGCTGGCCCGGGGCGAGCTCCACTGTGTGGGCGCCACGACCCTCGACGAGTACCGCAAGTGCGTCGAGAAGGACGCCGCGCTGGAGCGCCGTTTTCAGAGAGTGATGGTAGAAGAGCCGAGCGTGGAGGACACCGTTGCGATTCTGAGGGGCCTCAAGGAGCGCTACGAGATCCACCACGGCGTCGACATCACGGATCCCGCCATCGTGGCCGCAGCCACGCTGTCGCATCGCTACATATCCGACCGGCAACTGCCCGACAAGGCGATCGACCTCATCGATGAAGCGGCGAGCCGCATCCGCATGGAGATCGATTCGAAGCCGGAAGCGATGGACCGCCTCGATCGGCGCCTGATCCAGTTGAAGATAGAGCGAGAAGCACTGCGCAAGGAGACCGACTCCGCCTCCCGTGAACGCCTGAGCAGACTCGAGCAGGAGATCGCGAGCAGCGAAAAGGACTACTCGGATCTGGAGGAAATCTGGAAGGCGGAGAAGGCGGCGGTACAGGGCTCCCAGCACGTCAAGGAGGCCCTGGAACGGGCGAGGCTCGAGCTCGAGACGGCGCGACGCGCGGGCGATCTCGGTCGCATGGCGGAGATCCAGTACGGCCGGCTCCCGGAGCTCGAAAAGCAGCTCGAGCTCGCCACTCACGCCGAGAGCCGCGAGACGCAGTTGCTGCGTTCCGCCGTTGCCGAAGACGAGGTGGCGGAGGTGGTCGCGCGCTGGACGGGCATTCCGGTCGCCAAGATGATGGAGGGCGAGCGCGAACGGCTCCTGCACATGGAGGACAGTCTTCACCGCCGCCTCGTGGGGCAGGACGAAGCGGTCCGGGCGGTATGTGACGCGATCCGCCGCTCGCGCGCAGGGATCGCCGATCCGAAACGGCCCAACGGCTCCTTCCTCTTTCTCGGCCCGACGGGGGTGGGCAAGACGGAGCTCTGTCGCGCGCTGGCGGAGTTCCTCTTCGACACCGAAGAGGCGATCGTGCGTCTCGACATGTCCGAATTCATGGAGAAGCATTCGGTGGCGAGAATGCTCGGAGCCCCGCCCGGCTACGTCGGCTACGAGGAAGGCGGTTACCTCACCGAAGCGGTGCGCCGAAGGCCCTACCGCCTGGTCCTGCTCGACGAGATCGAGAAGGCCCACCCCGAGGTATTCAACGTTCTCCTCCAGGTGCTGGAGGACGGCCGCCTGACCGACGGTCAGGGGCGCACCGTCGACTTCCGAAACACCGTCATCGCGATGACCTCCAACCTCGCTTCGGATCGGATCCAGAGAATGACGGGGAGCAGCGACTACGGCGCGATCAAGGAGTCGGTGATGGAAACGGTGAAGTCGAGCTTCCGCCCCGAGTTCATCAACCGTATCGACGAAGTCGTGGTCTTCCATCCCCTCGAGAAGGAGCAGATTCGGGCCATTGCGGGCATTCAGATTGATGCATTGCGCGAACGCCTCGCCGCCCAGGAAATCGAGCTCGAGGTCAGCGACTCCGCCCTGGACCAGCTCGGCGAGGCGGGCTTCGATCCGGTGTACGGCGCACGCCCTCTCAAGCGCGCGGTACAGAGCCGCATCGAGAACGAATTGGCGAGACGCCTTCTCGCCGGAGAGATCGCTTCCGGCCAGCGGGTTCGCGTGGACTCGCTCCGGGGCGAGCTCGGATTCGAAACCATCACCGCGAGGGCAGCCTGATCACGCCCGCGTCACGGACCGCCGCGGCGTCGCGTGTTCGCACTCGACCTCGCTCCGGTCACCACAACTTCGGGTGACGTGACTCTGCACGAGCTTCTGCCGTCACATCCCGCCGCGTGCATGGGGGCGGCGGTGTTCCTGGGTCTCGTCGCGGGCAGCTTCCTCAACGTTGTCGTGTTTCGGCTTCCGCGAATACTGGAACGGGAGTGGCAATGGGAAATCGCGCAGCGCAGCGACGATTCCCAGGCTTTGAAGGACGCCTCGGATGAGCGTTTCAGCCTCGCCTTCCCGCGCTCGCACTGCCCTGCCTGCGGCACGTCGATCCGTCCCCTGGACAACGTTCCGGTGTTCGGGTTTCTGCGGCTCCGGGGACGATGTCGTGCATGCGGGGTGCGAATCCCGCTCCGCTACCCCGCGGTGGAGATCGCGAGCGCGCTGGCCGCGGTCGCCGTGGCATGGCATTTCGAGTGCGGTGCGCCGATGGCGGGGGCCCTGCTGCTCACCTTCGCGTTGATTGCGCTCGCGTGCATCGACCTGGAAAAGCGCCTGCTGCCCGATGCGATCACCCTCCCCTTCCTGTGGCTGGGACTGGCGATCAATCTCTTCGGCGTGTATGCCCCGCTCCCCTCCGCGGTGATCGGGGCTATCGCCGGCTACGGAGTCCTGTGGTCGGTGTTCCAGATCTTCCGTCTCATCACCGGGAAGGAAGGTATGGGGCACGGAGACTTCAAGCTTCTCGCGATGGTCGGGGCGTGGCTGGGATGGGAGACCCTGTCACTGGTCATCCTTCTGTCGTCCGCGACCGCCCTCATCATCGGAGGAACATTGATCGCGCTCGGTTATCAGAAGCGACACTCGCCCATGCCCTTCGGGCCCTTCCTCGCCGCGGCGGCCTGGCTCTGTCTGTTGTTCGGCGACGTGCTCGGCCGGAGCTACCTCGTGTGGGTCGCGGGACTCGCATGAGCGCCCACGCATCGATTCCACCTTTGGAGCCGGCGATTGCAGGGTGAACTGATTCAATGAAAGAATCTTGCCCATGCCACAGGCTCTTGCCCTCGCGAAAACCGTTCAACGCGAAGCGATGCCGGATTTCAACGATCGCCGCATCTTCTACGAGCAACCGCTCAGCGAGCGGATCCGCGCCTTTCTACGGCTGGAGTTCCTGTTCAACCGGGCGGAGTTTCAGCTCCAGACCGACGATCCATGGGCGAGCCGCGGCGCCATGGAGGCGATCATCGACGTGCTGGCGGTGATGAGCCGTTCGGATTTGAAAAAGGAACTCCTCAAGGAACTCGAACGCCAGTGCGCAACCCTCGAGGCGCTCGCTTCCAACCCCAACGTGGACGAGCGACGCCTCGAGTTCACTCTCGACCAGGTGCGACGCGTCCGAGGCACTTTGTACGACGGGGAGAACATTCCCGGCATCGAGCTGCGGGACAACGAGTTGCTCAGCATGGTCCGCCAGCGAAGCAGCATTCCCGCCGGCACCTGCGCATTCGATCTGCCGGGCTACCACTACTGGCTGCAACGTCCGGCCGATTCCCGGATGCAGGACCTGCGCGAGTGGCTGTCCAAGTTCGACCGGTTGCGGGAGGCCATCTCGCTCAGTCTGAAGCTGGTGCGAGAGAGCGCCGGTCCGACTCCGGAAGTCGCGCACGGTGGCTTCTACAAGAAGACCCTGGAAGCGTCAGCCCATTGCCAGATGATCCGCGTCGCGCTTCCCCCCCGCGCGGAATGCTATCCGGAGATCAGCGCGGGCCGGCACCGCTTCACGGTCCGCTTCATGCACCCGGTGCAGGGTTCTACCCGGCCGACCCAGGTGGAGGGGGATGTAGAGTTCGAACTGCTCTGCTGTCTGCTCTGAGGCAACATGGTGAACGCGGCGAGCCCTTACGTCTTCGATGCCCAGGAGGACTCCTTTGCGGAACGGGTCCTGGAGGCATCGAGGCAGACCCCGATTCTGGTTGATTTCTGGGCCGAATGGTGCGGGCCCTGTCGTGCCCTCACTCCCATCCTCATCGAAATCGTCACCGCGTACCGGGGCGCGGTGCTGCTGGCGAAGGTGGACACGGAACGCGAGCATCGACTCGCGCTCGATCACGGCATTCGCAGCCTGCCCACGGTGATGCTCTACAAGGACGCGAGTGTGGTGGAACATTTCCTGGGGCTTCAGCCGGAGAGCGTCATTCGTGAAATGCTCGACCGGCATGTCGCCCGGGAATCGGATCGCATCGGGCAGCGGGCGGCGGAGCTCGCCGCCAGTGGCGACGTCGACGCCGCGCTCGAATTGCTCGAAGAGGCCCGGCGCGACGATCCCGACAACCCTCGCCTGACCCCCCAACTCGCCGGCCTGCTGCTCGAGGCGGGCAACGCGGACGCGGCGGAGCGAATCGTCTCGAGCCTGCCCCTGGATGAACGCGAGGAACCCGCTATCAGGGCGTTGACCGCACGAATCGAGTTCGCTCGCGCGGCCCAAGGGGCGCCGCCGGTGGACGAACTGAGGCAGCGCATGAGCGGCGGCGGTGGGGCCGAGGACCGTTACCTCCTCGGAGTTCGAGCGGCCGCAGCGGGGGACTACGAATCGGCGTTGGCCTGCCTGCTCGCGGTGCTCGAGCGCGACCGGCGCTACGGAGACGGCGCGGCACGCCGCGGCATGGTCGCGATATTCGACATTCTCGGGCCCTCCCACGCCCTGGTCGACGAGTACCGGCCCCGGATGGCAAGGGTCATGTTCTAACCCGCATCCTTCATCGTCCCACTGGCTGGCTGACGCCGCTCCACCCGTGGTCACCGGGCGCGTCCCGGCACCCTCGCCACGAAGGCGTGTGAGCTTTGTGGGCCAGCTCCGGCGCTCCACCTCACGCCAGGCAGCGAAGGCTCAGCACCGCAATACCGAGGTGGGCGCTTCGCCGATGCGCTCGCGGTCGAGCCGGAGCCCGAGCCGCACGGCGATGGAACGTGCGAGCCATTCGCCCGCCTCTTCCACCGTCCAGCCCACGCCGTGGTCCGAGAGTCGGGTAACCGGGAGTCCCGGGAACCCGCAGGGGTCGATCCGCGAGAAGGGTTCGAGGTCGACGGACACGTTGAGCGCCAGTCCATGATAGGTGCATCCGCGTCTCACCCGGAGCCCGAGGGCCGCGATTTTCGCGCCGCCGACATAGACTCCGGGAGCGCCGGGACGACGCTCCGCGGCGAGTCCGGCCCGGCTCAGGATCCCGATCGCGCTGTCCTCGAGCGAGTGCACGAAGTCCTTCACTCCGATACCGGCTCGCTTGAGGTCGATCAGCGCGTAGGCCACGAGCTGGCCGGGGCCGTGATAGGTGACCTGCCCCCCCCGATCACTCCGCACGACCGGCACCTCCCGGGGCGATATGAGGTGCTCTCGCCGGCCTGCCTGACCGAGCGTGAACACCGGGGGATGCTCCACCAGCCAGACTTCGTCTTCGGTCCGGCCGGTGCGGACCTCGGTGAACTCGCGCATCGCCTTCAGCACGGTCTCGTAGGGCCGCATGCCCAGGGCCCGGACACGGAGAGCGTCGGGTACTCCGCCCGCGCCGCGCCCGGGCACCGGACGCTGTGCGATCCGGCTCTCTGCGCCCGAAGGTCTCGGCGAAAAGGCCACCCTTTCTAGCGAAACAGCAGCCGGATCGAATCCCCGATTCTCTGCCACAGGCTGCCGGCCTCGACCGAATGCAGCGCGACGAGAGGGCGCTCCACCAGCACCTCGTCGTCAAGTCTGATCCGGAGTGATCCCTGAACCGTCCCCTTCGCCACTGGCGCGATGATCGTCTCCACGGTTTCGACTATCGTGGCCAGGCGCTCATGATCGCCGCGCGGCACGGTGAGCAGGAGATCCTCTCCCAGCCCGAGACGAAGTTCCCGGCTTTCGCCCTTCCACACCTGCAGCTTCGCCACGACCTCGTCTGCCCCGTACACCCGGCGGGTATCGTAGGCGCGGAATCCGAACCCGAGCAGCGCGGCGGTCGCACGAGTACGGATCTTGGCGCTCGGCGATCCCATCACCACGGAGATCAGGCGCATGTCCCCGCGGGCGGCGGAGGCGACCAAGCAGTATCCCGCCGATCGGGTGTAGCCCGTCTTGAGCCCGTCGACCGACTCATCCTGCCACAGGAGCCGGTTGCGGTTCTTCTGTTCGATGCCGTTGTACTCGAAGCTCTTGATCGCGTGCCACTGGTAGTAGTCGGGAAAGTCCCGGATGAGGGCGCGGGCGATCGTGGCCATGTCTCGCGAGGTGGTGTAGAGGTCGGGATCGGGCAGGCCCGATGAGTTGGTGAAGTTGGAGTCGCGCATGCCGAGACGCTGGGCATGCTGGTTCATGAGATCGGCGAAAGCCGACTCGTCTCCCGCCACGTGCTCGGCGAGCGCGATGCTCGCGTCGTTGCCCGACTGAACGATGACGCCCAATAGCAGTTGCTCGACGCTGACCCGATCTCCCACCTCGATGAACGTGCGTGATCCCGGCGCCCTCCATGCCTTTTCGCTGACCAGCACCATGTCGTCGAGCCGGATGTTGCCCTCCCGGAGCCCGGCGAAAACGACGTAGGTGGTCATCATCTTGGTGAGGCTGGCCGGCTCGTGCCGTTGGTCG
This sequence comes from uncultured Ectothiorhodospiraceae bacterium, assembly GCA_964420925.1. GTDB lineage: Bacteria > Pseudomonadota > Gammaproteobacteria > HK1 > HK1 > JAJEAD01. Next base: position 18,429 of record CAYQVB010000129.1, read on the forward strand.
GGATTGTGGGACGCCAGCACTTCGCCGCTGAGGTAGTCGACCAAAACGTGGGCCCGGGCGTTCACTTCGGGCGGAGACGGAAGCACGGCGCCGAACGCCGCTCCCACCGTGAGCCATGCCATGCACAGTGCAGCCGCGAGCCTCATTCGTTTCCTCCCTTGAAATCGCGACGTATCCATTCCGCGAGCTGGTACACGGCCATCGCGTAGAGCTTGCTGTGGTTGTAGCGGGTGATGGCGTAGAAGTTGTCGAGCACCACCCAGTGTTCCCGGCCCTGCGCCCCTTCGAGCTCGATTACGGCGCCCGGGCGGTCCGCAAGGGCGCTCCACTCGCCCCGGATGATCACTCCTTCGAAGTCGGTGAGCGCGGTATGGGGCTTCATGCCTCCTTCCACCAGACCGAGCCTCGCCCCCGCCTCGACCGTGGCCGGAAAGGCGACCGCCTCGTGCCGGCGCCATCCGTGGCGTTCGAGGTAGCTGGCGACGCTGCCGATGGCGTCACTTGTGCTCGAAATGAGGTCCCGTCTCGCATCGCCGTCGAAATCGACTGCGTAGTTCCGGTAGCTCGAAGAGATGAACTGCGGGATCCCCATGGCGCCGGCGTAGGAACCCTTGACGCTCAGCGGGTCGAGACCCTCCTCCCCGACGAGAAGCAGGAAATGCTCCAGCTCCGATGTGAAGAAGGGCGAACGACGCGGGTATCTGAAAGCCAGGGTCGCGAGCGAATCGAGCACCCGCAGGCTTCCCGCCCTGCTTCCATAGAAGGTCTCGACTCCGATGATGGCGACGACGATTGCCGGAGGAACCCCGAACTCGGCTTCCGCCCGATCGAGCAACGCGCGATGTTGCCGCCAGAAGAGCACGCCTCTTTCGGCCCGATCGGGCTTCAGGAAAATCGGCCGGTAATCGCGCCAGGGCTTGGCTTCCGCGGGACGCGTAATCGCATCGAGCACCCGGTGCTGCACCACCGCTTCGCGAAGCAGTCGGCGAGCGTACTCGGCGTCGACGGCATGACGTGCCGTGAGGCTCTGCACGAAGGGCTCAATCTCTGCCGCCTCGTCGAAGCCTTCGGCCGCCGCACCCTGCAGGGCCGCGGCGAGCAGCACTCCTGCAATCGATCGTCGGAAGCCGCACTCTTTCAGGGTTCGGGCAATTGTCCTCGGTCCTCTTCGTCGCGAGCCCCAACTCGAGAGTCTCATGCCCGGAGCGATTGCAGCGTCGGCCTGGAGTCGGCGAAACCCACGAGTGAGCGCGACTCCGAGCGATCGTGGAAGAGGGCGGCTCCACGCGCGTTCCCAATGCGCGTTTTCTCGAAGTCGGGCGTCCACTTCCGTCAATGCGCTCCTCGCACTCGTACCGGTCAGTCGGAGAGAAGCCGACGGTGGGTATTCACCGACATCAGAATGCCGAAGGCCGCCATCATCGTGACCAGGGAAGTGCCCCCATAGCTCAGGAGAGGCAATGGTAATCCGACCACGGGCAACAACCCACACACCATTCCGACATTGACCATGATGTAGACGAAGAAGACCAGCACCAGACTGCCGCCGAGCAGACGCCCGAAAGTCTCCTGTGCGTCCACCGCGAGCTCGAGGCCCCGTACCACCACGAACATGTACGCCGCGAGCAGCAATGCGACCCCGAGAAACCCGAACTCTTCGCCGAACACCGCAAACACGAAGTCGGTCGAGCGTTCGGGAAGAAACTCGAGCTGGGACTGCGTGCCGTTCAGCCAACCCTTGCCGTACAGCCCCCCCGAGCCCACCGCGATCATCGACTGGATAATGTGGTAGCCCGCACCGAGGGGGTCCTGTTCCGGGTCGAACAAGGTCCGCACGCGCTGACGCTGATACTCGTGCATCAGGTACCACATCACCGGAGCGGCGGCCGCCACGAGGGCTCCGCACAGGCCGATGTAGCGCCAGCGGACCCCGGCAAGAAAAAGCACGAAGACGCCGGCGCCGGCGATGAGCAGCGCGGTTCCGAGGTCGGGTTGCCTGACCACCAGGAGGACCGGAGCCACGACCGCCAGGGCCGCTACCACGAGGCGTTTCGGGCTCGGCGGCAAAGGTCGGCCCGCGACGTAGCAGGCCACCATCATCGGTACGGTGAGCTTGGCCAACTCCGAAGGCTGGAAGCGCACGGGCCCGATACTCAGCCAGCGCCGGGCACCCTGACTCACGTCTCCGAACAGCAAGACCGCCACCAGCAGAGCGAGAGCGGCGAAGTAGAGCCACGGCGCCCAGCGAAAGAGGTGCTGAGGAGAAATCTGCGCCACCAGGAACATCAACGCGAAGGCGAGCGCGAGTCGCCATCCCTGCCGGACGACCAACTGGAGGTTCTCCCCGCCCGCGCTGTAGAGAACGACGAGCCCCAATGCGGACAGGAGCACGAGCCCGAACAGCAGCGGCACATCGACATGGATGCGCTGAGCGAGCGTGCGGTCCCGATCCGGCTGCATGCCGCCTCTTCCTCTCCGTCAGTTCACGGCGCCGAAGCGCGTCTGCAGCCCGGCCATGAGGCGGCCGCCTTCCGGTCCGGCGTCGTGCGTCAAATGGTAGTCCATGACTCGCCGGGCGATGGGCGCAGCGGATCCGCTGCCGCTGCCTCCGTTCTCCACCACGACCGCCACCGCGATGAGAGGGCGCTCAGCCGGAGCGAAGGCGAGGAAGAGTCCGTGATCCCGGAGGTGCGGCGCTATCTCATCCTCCTCGTAGTCCTCCTCCTGAGCGATTCCAATCACCTGTGCGGTGCCGGTCTTGCCGGCCATTCGGTACACGGCGCCGGCGCCCACCCGCCGGGCAGTGCCGCGCGCGCCGTGAACGACATCCTCCATGGCCCCGATCACGCGATTCCAGTGCTCCTCCCTCGCGACCTTGATGGCGCCCATTATTTCCGGAATCAGGATGCTGTCCTCGTTCTCTCCATCCGCCTCCCGACTCAGAACCACCTGCGGACGCAACCTCACTCCACGCGTCCCGAGGGCCGCCGCGGCAGAGGCGAGCTGCAGGGGAGTGGTCAGCACGTATCCCTGGCCGATGCCGGTAATCAAGGTTTCGCCCGGATACCAGGGCTGACCGCGGACCGCTTCCTTCCAGGCGCGCGAAGGCGCGAGGCCCGACGATTCGCCCGGCAGGTCGATCCCCGTGGGGCTGCCGAATCCGAAGTCGGCGAATGTACCGTGCATGCGCTCGATCCCCAGCTCGAGCGCGAGCCGGTAGAAGAACACATCGCATGACTCGATGATCGCCCGGCTCAGATCCAGTTCACCGTGCCCCTCCTTCTTCCAGTCACGGTAGCGGTGGGTGCTGTCGGGCAACGAGTACCATCCCCCGCAATAGGATCCCTTGGAAGCGGTGTCGGTATCCGCCTCGAGACCGGCCAGCGCCATGATCGGCTTGATGGTGGAGCCGGGAGGGTACTGTCCGTTCAAGGCCCGATTGAAGAGCGGCCGGCGGGGGGAGTGGAGCAACTCTTGATAGTCCTCATGGCCGATGCCGTAGGCGAAGAGGTTGGGGTCGAACGTCGGGGTACTGACGAACGCGAGCACCGCCCCGCTCGACGGCTCGAGCGCGACGACCGAGCCGTTGCGTTCGCCCAGGGCCTCCTCCGCCACCGCCTGCAGCCCGGCATCGATCGTCAGGTAGATGTCGCTTCCGGGGACCGGGTCGCGCCGTTCCAGCACCCGCAGAGTGCGCCCGAACGCATTGATTTCGATGTGTTCGTATCCCGCGCGGCCATGCAGGACGCTCTCGTAGTAGTGCTCGACGCCCGTCTTTCCGATGTGGTTGGTGCCCCGGTAGTTCGCCACGTCGATCGATTGGCGGTCGCGCTCGTCGATGCGCCCGACATACCCGACGAGATGTGCGGCGAGCGGCCCACGGGGGTAGGTCCGGGCCAGACGCGCCTTGAAATCGGCACCGGGTATGAAGGGGCGATTGACCGCGAGACGCGCCACCTCCTCGGGACTGAGGCGAAAGCGCAGGGGCACGCTGTCGAAGCGCCGGGCCTTGGTGAGCGCGGCGTAGAAGCGCTCCAGATCCGCCTCGCTCACCTCGACCAGGTCGCCGAGCGTCGCGATCAGCCTATCCATGTCCTGCACTGCTTCCGGCGTGATCTCCAGGCTGTAGGTGGGAGTGTTCTGGGCCAGCACCACGCCGTGGCGATCGTAGATGAGCCCCCGAGTAGGCGGCACGGCGACGAGGCTCACGCGGTTGCTTTCCGAGAGGGTGCGAAAGTGCTCGAATTCGAGAACCTGGAGGTCGAACACGCGCCCCGCGAGCCCGATGCACGTCACCAGCGCAACTGCCAGTGCCACACGTGCGCGCCGGCGTACGAGGTGCGTTTCCCGTACCCGGTCCTGGATGGTCAGCACCGGGGACAGGTGGGTCTCCCACTTGGCCTTTCTCACGGGACCGAATGATCCGGGCCACCACAACCCCACCCCGAGACTGCGCGAGCACCGTAGGACACCGGAGAGCGGCGCGATTCGGCCCGGTCAGGATCGGGGGCACTCGAGGAGGAGATGCGACGGGTCAGGCAACAACGCATTTTCGTCTCAAGTCGCGCAGGATGACAGAAACCCATGGCCAGAGGAGGGTGCTGACGAGCGGCGCCGCCCAGTATGCCGAAGCGATCACCGGAAACCCGCGTATGCCGTTGATCCAGAGCACGATGGTCTGGTAAGCGAACATCAGCACGAACACGCTGAACGCCTGCTGCCAGAGGGGGAGCCCCCACAGCCACTGGTGGCGGCGATGGACGATGAACGCCAGCAACGAGAGTCCGAGTGCGTGCTGCCCGAGCAAGGTGCCCGACATGACGTCGAGGAGAAGACCGGTCGTCCACGCGATCATGACCCCGACTCGATCCGGCATCGTGAGACACCAGTACACGAGCACCAGGCCAACCCACGCCGGGCGCCCCACCGCCGCCCAGGACGGCATGGGCAGAGTGCTGAGCATCAGGGCGATCACCAGGCTCCCGGCGATCGCCCAGTTGATGCGGGCGGTGGATTCGGTCACGGCGCCGCCAGCTCGGGAAGCGGGCGCGTTGCGGGGGGAGACGCGGGCTGCTCCGGCCATACCAGCAGCACTTCGCGGTTGCGCTCGAGGTCCGCGCTGGACTGAACCATCACTTCGGCAAAGGGACGACCGCTGTCACGGTTCACGCTCACCACCTGCCCCACGGGATAACCGGAAGGGAAGCGCCCTCCCAATCCGGACGTGACGAGCACGTCTCCTACCAGCACGTCGGCATTGATGGGGACGTGGGTGAGCTCCAATTGATCGAGAGGGCCGGTACCGACGGCGATTCCCAGCAGCCCGCTTCGTCGTACCTGGACCGGAAGCGCGTGACTGGGGTCGGTGATGAGCACCGCGCTGCTCGAAAAGGGTCCCGCCTCGACGACCTGGCCCATGATCCCGTTGGCGTCGATCAGGGACTGCCCGACCTGGACCCCGTCCCGGATTCCCTTGTTGAGCACGATGCGGCGACTGTAGGGATCCAGATCGACCGCGAGGCGCTCCGCGATCAGGACCTGCACCCCCACCCTCGCCGCGGAATCGAGGAGTTCACGCAGTCGCTGGTTCTCCGCCTCCAGCTCCGCGTATCTCTCGAGCTTGGACTGGGCGGAAAAGTTCTCCCGCCGCAGTCGCTCGTTCTCGCGCATGAGCGCGAGGCGTGAGCTCAGGTTGTCCGCCAGCCAGTTACCTCCCCGAATGGGAAGATCGATCGCGTACTGAAGGGGATAGACGAGGGTTGCGAGCAGGCTCCGCATCGCGTCCACGTGACGGCCACGGTGGTCGGCGGTCATCAGCACCACGGACAGAACCGCTACCACCACCACTCGAGCCAGGACGGAAGGGCCGCGTTCGAAGAGGGGCTTGTCGCCGGTCTTCAGAACCATTGTCGGCCGCGCGGCTGCTTCCCGGGACGCTATTCGTAGGTGAACACGTCGACACCCTTTTCGTCCAGCATCTTGAGCGCGCGTCCTCCGCCCTTCGCGACGCAAGTGAGCGGATCATCCGCGATGATGACCGGAATACCCGTCTCTTCCATCAGGAGGCGATCGACGTCCTTGAGCAGCGCGCCGCCGCCCGTCAACACCATGCCCCGCTCCGCAACGTCGGCACCGAGCTCGGGGGGCGTCTGTTCGAGCGCGGTCTTGACGGCGGTGACGATGCCCGACAAGGGCTCCTGGAGCGACTCGAGAATCTCGTTGCTGTTCAACACGAAACTGCGCGGAATGCCCTCCGCGAGGTTGCGTCCCCGGACTTCGATCTCGGTCATCGAATTGCTCGGGTAGGCGGATCCGATCTCGTGCTTGATCCGCTCCGCCGTCGCCTCTCCGATGAGGGTGCTGAAGTTCCTGCGGACGTAGTTGATGACCGCTTCGTCGAAACGGTCGCCGCCGATGCGCACGGACTCCGAGTAGACGATTCCGTTGAGCGAGATCACCGCCACTTCGGTCGTGCCGCCGCCGATGTCGAGAACCATGGAGCCGCGCGCTTCGCTGACCGGCAGGCCTGCACCGATGGCGGCCGCCATCGGTTCCTCCATCAGGTAGACGCCTCTTGCCCCCGCGCCGGCGGCCGACTCCCGGATTGCGCGACGCTCGACCTGGGTCGAGCCGCAGGGCACGCAAACGAGCACCCGGGGACTGGGCCGGAGAAAGCTGTTTTCGTGGGCGCGATGGATGAAGTGCTGGAGCATCTTCTCCGTGACGGTGAAGTCCGCGATCACGCCATCCTTCAGCGGCCGGATCGCCTGGATGTTTCCGGGGGTGCGACCGAGCATGCTCTTCGCCGCGTCACCGACCGCCGCGATGCTCTTCGTGCCGCCGCCGGGCTCGGTGCGAATCGCGACCACTGAGGGTTCGTTGAGAACGATCCCCTTGTCGCGCGCATAGATGAGCGTGTTGGCCGTCCCCAGGTCGATCGAAAGATCGGTCGAGAACAGGCCCCGGAAACGCTTGAGGAACATGTGTGTTGGCTAGGTTCGAGTACCGGACAGCCGCGCGCGGGCGGTGACGGCTATAATCGCTTCCCAGTCAATCACGTCCCTGCAATCGATGCCCTGGTTTGTCGACCCGGGTACGATTGTGTTCTGCTTCCCCCGACGGCGCGCGCCACTTTAGCAGCAGGCGTCAAACCTCACAAGCGATTCCATGTCCGAAATGTGTCAGTCTGCCGACATGCAGCGGAAGAACGTATCCGCCGAAGAACTCGCCCACATTGCACACTTGGCGAGGCTCGCGCTCGACCCTCGGGACGTCCCCCGCCTGAGGGAGGAGCTGACTCGTATCCTGGACCTGGTCGACGAGATGAACGCGGTCGATACCGCGGACCTCGAAGCGATGGCGCACCCGGTGGAAACGGGGCAGCGCCTGCGCTGCGACGAGGTTCGGGAGCCCGACCAGCGGGAGCTCCTGCAACGGGGGGCTCCGGAGGTCGAGGATGGTCTGTACCTGGTGCCGAGGGTGATCGAGTAGCGCTGCCGGCGCGCATTCGGCTCCGAAGATGCACCACCTGTCCATCCGCGAACTCGGCGCGGCGTTGCGTGCGCGTCACATCTCGAGCGAGGAGCTCGCGTGCGCATGTCTCGATCGCCTGCGCAGTACCGGAAGCGAGCTCAATTGCATCATCTCGCTCACCGAGGAACGGGCATTGGAAGAAGCTCGCGAAGCCGACCGCCGTCTGGCGGCAGGGGAAGGCGCAGCGCTCACCGGAATACCCATCGTGCACAAGGACCTCTTCTGCACCCGGGGCGTGCGGACCTCGTGCGGCTCGAGAATGCTCGACAACTTCATTTCGCCCTACGATGCAACGGTGGTCGAGCGGGCCCGCGGCGACGGCATGGTGATGCTCGGCAAGGCGAACATGGACGAGTTCGCCATGGGGTCGTCGAACGAGAACAGCTACTACGGTCCGGTGCGCAATCCCTGGGACCGCGAGAGAGTTCCCGGAGGCTCGTCGGGGGGCTCCGCCGCCGCGGTCGCCGCACGCCTCGTTCCGGTCGCCACCGGCACCGATACCGGGGGCTCCGTGCGCCAACCCGCCGCCCTGTGCGGCATTACGGGGGTGAAACCGACTTACGGGAGGGTCTCCCGATTCGGGCTGGTCGCCTACGCCTCGAGTCTCGACCAGGCGGGAGTGCTCGCCCGCAGCGCCGAGGACGCCGCATTTCTGCTCGCGACGATTGCGGGCTACGATGAGCGCGATTCGACCAGTGTCGAGCGTGCGGTCGAAGACTATCCGCGGATGCTCGGGCGGAGCGAAGGGGATTTGCGGATCGGCGTGGCCAGAGAGTTCTTCGACTCTGGAGTCGACCCCGCGCTCGGCGATGCGATCGATGAGGCGCTCTGCGAATTCGAGCGACTCGGGGCGCGAAGGCGCGACATCAGCATCCCCAGTCTCGAGCTCGCGATTCCCGCCTATTACGTCGTCGCTTCCGCCGAGTGCTCCTCGAATCTGTCGCGCTACGACGGCGTGCGGTACGGACACCGTACCCGGCCGGCAAGCGACATCGAGGAGCTGTACAAGCGGACCCGCAGCGACGGCTTCGGCGCGGAGGTCAAGCGGCGCATTCTCGTCGGCACCTATGCGCTCTCTACCGGTTACTACGATGCCTATTACCTCAAGGCCCAGAAGATCCGGCGCCTCATCAGCCGGCAGCTGAAGGAGGCGTTCTCCGGGGTGGACGTGATCGTGGGTCCGACCTCTCCCTTCACCGCGTTCAGGATCGGCGAGCGCGTGGAAGATCCCGTGACCATGTACCGCTGCGACGTGAACACCACCGCGGTGAACCTCGCGGGGCTGCCCGCGGTCTCGATACCGGCAGGATTCGTCCATGGGCTGCCGGTGGGCCTGCAGCTCATCGGCGACCACTTCACGGAAGGGAAGCTGTTGCAGATTGCGCATCGCTTCCAGATCGCCACCGACTGGCACGAACGGGTCCCGGGCGGCTGCGAGTAGTCCCTCGTCCGCAAAGTCTCACGCAGAATCACGAAGCTTCTCCATGACTCGTGGATTCCCGCTGCATCGGGTCGGAGGTCAGGTGTGAACGAAGCGCACTGGGAAGCGGTGATCGGGCTCGAGCTGCACGCGCAGCTCGCCACGCGAAGCAAGATCTTCTCCGGAGCCTCCACCGAGTATGGAGCGGCCCCCAATACCCAGGCCTGCGCCATCGACCTCGGTCTGCCGGGAGTGCTTCCGGTGCTCAACCGAAGCGCACTCGTGATGGCGGTCAAGTTCGGCCTCGCGGTGGGCGCCACCGTTGCGAAGCGATCGGTTTTCGCGCGCAAGAACTACTTTTACCCGGACTTGCCGAAGGGCTACCAGATAAGCCAGTACGAGCTGCCGATAGTGCGGGGCGGCAGCGTGGGCCTCGAGGTCGGCGGCGATTTGCGCCGCATCGGCATCACTCGGGCCCACCTCGAAGAGGATGCGGGCAAGTCCGTGCACGACGCGGCGCCCGGCCGAAGCGGCATCGACCTCAACCGGGCCGGCGTCCCGCTTCTCGAGATCGTGTCCGAACCGGACATGCGAAGCGCCGCCGAGGCGGCCACCTACATGCACGAGGTGCACGCGATCGTCTGCTACCTCGGGATTTGCGATGGCAACCTGCAGGAGGGATCCTTCCGCTGCGATGCGAACATCTCGGTACGCCCGAAGGGGGAGTGCTCGCTCGGCACCCGGGTGGAGCTCAAGAACCTGAACTCGTTTCGATTCGTCGAGAAGGCGATTCGGCACGAGATCGAGCGTCAGATCGACGTACTCGAGGGAGGTGGGGTCGTAGTGCAGCAGACGCGCCTCTACGACTCGGTGCGCGACGAGACCAGGCCCCTGCGAGAAAAGGAAGAGGCGAACGACTACCGCTACTTTCCGGACCCGGATCTGCTTCCGGTCGAAATCGACGACGCGTTCATCGAAGCCGTAAGAACCACCCTCCCCGAGCTGCCCGACGCCCGCCGCCGCCGATTCGTGAGCGAGTACGCGCTTGGCGCGCCCGAGGCCCGCCTGCTCACTTTGAACCGGACTCTCGCCGACTACTTCGAGGCCTCCCTCGGTGCTGGCGAGGTCGATCCCCGCCTCGCCGCCCGCTGGGTGACGGGAGAGCTCGCCGCCCTCCTGAATCGCGAGGGGATGGACATCGCCCGATGCCCGGTGAGCCCGGAAGACTTGACGGGTCTGCTCCTCCGCCTCGCGGACGGCACGGTGTCGGGGCCGGTCGCAAAGGAAGTCCTGAAGGCGATGTGGAACGGCGAAGGCGCCGCCGACCGTATCATCGAGAGCCGTGGCCTCCGACAGATGAGCGACGATGACACGATCGCCCGGCTCGTCGATTCGGTGATCTCCGCGCACCCCGAACAGGTGGAGCAGTTCAGAGCGGGACGCCACAAGGTACTCGGATACCTCGTCGGCCAGGCGATGAAGGCTTCGCGCGGCAAGGCCAACCCCCGGAAGGTGAGCGAGCTCATCCGTTCGAGACTCGCGGGCTGAGGAAGGCGCCGCGAGTCGCGCTCAGCCGCCCTGCTTCACCGCTTCACGACTGCGGACGCGAATCGATGAAACAGGGCGCTCAGGCGTCCTCGTCCCCTCTCGGTCGGTCGACCAGCTCCACGAAAGCCATCGGGGCGCGGTCTCCATTGCGGAATCCGCACTTGAGAATCCGCGTGTAGCCGCCGGGGCGCGTCCGGAAGCGGGGACCGAGCTCGGCAAAGAGCTTGGTGACGGTCTTCCGATCCCGGAGCCGCGAAAAGGCGAGGCGCCGATTGGCGACGCTGTCTTGTTTCGCCAGGGTGATGAGAGGCTCGACCACTCGCCGCAGCTCCTTGGCCTTGGGTACGGTGGTTTTCAGAGCCTCGTGGCGCAACAGGGAGGCCGACAGGTTCCGGAACATCGCCCGCTGGTGGCTGCTGGATCGACCCAGCTTTCGCCCGCTCTTTCGGTGTCGCATCGTCTCGTGATTCCCGTCTTCTCAAAGGAGCATGAACGCGTCACATGTCCTTGTCCATGCTCCTCAAACCCTTGGGAGGCCAGCTCTCGAGCCGCATCCCCAAGGAAAGCCCGCGCGAGGTGAGCACTTCCTTTATCTCGGTGAGCGACTTCTTGCCCAGGTTCGGCGTCTTCAGGAGTTCCACCTCGCTGCGCTGGATGAGATCGCCGACATAGTAGATGCTCTCCGCCTTGAGGCAGTTGGCCGAACGCACCGTGAGCTCCAGGTCGTCGACCGGGCGCAACAGGATGGGATCGATTTCCGCGCCGGCGCGTCGCAGCGTCTCGTCGCTCCGGCTGCTCAGGCTCACGAAGACGGAGAGCTGATCCTGAAGCAGACCCGCCGCGTGCCGAATCGCATCTTCCGGATCCAGGGTGCCGTTGGTCTCGATCTCCACCACGAGCTTGTCGAGGTCCGTCTGCTGCTCGACGCGCGCGCTGTCGACGACGTAGGCAACGCGACGGACCGGGCTGAAGGAGGCATCGAGGAGGAGTCGGCCAATGGGAAGGTCGCCCTCCTCCGCCGCCACGCGGGCCGATGCCGGCTGGTACCCGCGACCGGACTGCACCTTCATGGACATGGAGAGCACACCTTCCTTGGTGAGGTTCGCGATGACGTGATCGTGGTTCAGCACTTCCACGTCGTGATCGACCACGATGTCGCTGGCGAGCACGGGTCCCGGACCCTTCTTGTTGAGAGTCAGAGTCGACTCCTCGCGCGCATGCATGCGTATCGCGAGACCCTTGAGGTTGAGCAGGATCTCGGTAACGTCCTCCTGCACGCCTTCGACTGTGGTGTACTCGTGGAGCACCCCTTCAATGGCGACCTCGGTCACCGCACAACCCGGCATCGAAGAAAGCAATACCCGTCGAAGCGCATTGCCGAGCGTGTGCCCGAAGCCGCGGTCGAGCGGCTCCAGCGTGATCTTTGCCGTATTGACGCCCATGGGACGTACGTCCACGAGGCGTGGCTTCAAGAGTTGAGTTGCCGCACTCTGCATTCCGATCTCCTGCCTGCCGTCCGATGAACGACGATTGAGGACTGTCTGGTTGATCTCGACTGCGTTCTACTTGGAGTAGAGCTCGACCACGAGTTGCTCGCTGATGTCGGGGGGAAGCTCCTGGCGTTCCGGGACCGACTTGAAGGCGCCTTCCATCTTCGAGACATCCACCTCGACCCAGTCGGGAAACCCGTACTGTTCGGCCACCGAGAGCGCATCCTGAATTCGAGCCTGACGGCGGGCATGCTCTCGAATGCCGACCATGTCTCCCGCGCTCACCTGGTAGGAAGGGAAGTTCACGATGCGCTCATTCACCAGGATCGCACGATGACTCACGAGCTGCCGGGCTTCGGCCCGAGTGGAAGCGAAGCCCATGCGATACACGACGTTGTCGAGCCGACACTCGAGCAGTTTCAACAGATTCTCGCCGGTGGCCCCTCGTCTTCGAGCCGCCGTACGGTAGTAGTTGCGAAACTGGCGCTCCAGCACGCCATAGATTCGACGGAGCTTCTGCTTCTCGCGCAACTGGATCGCGTAGTCCGAAGCGCGCCGCTGGCGCCGGGTCCCGTGCTGGCCCGGCAGGCTGTCGATCTTGCACTTGGAGTCCAGAGGACGCGCCCGGCTCTTGAGCAGGAGGTCGGTCCCCTCGCGCCGACTGAGCCGGCAGGTCGGTCCGGTGTATCTGGCCATGTCCTAAACGCGCCTCTTCTTGGGGGGGCGGCACCCGTTGTGGGGAATGGGAGTCACGTCGGTGATGCTGGTTATCTTGAAGCCGGCGTTGTTGAGCGCCCGAACCGCGCTCTCCCGTCCGGGGCCCGGTCCCTTTACCCGCAGCTCCAGGGTTTTCATGCCCATCTCGGCCACGGTCTGCCCCACCTTCGCCGCCGCGACCTGCGCGGCGAAAGGAGTGCTCTTCCGGGACCCCTTGAAGCCGCTCGCCCCGGCGGTCGCCCAGGCGAGAGCGTTTCCCTGCCGGTCGGTGATCGTGATGACGGTATTGTTGAAGGAGGCGTGCACGTGGGCGACGCCGTCGCTCACGTTGCGCCGTATCTTCTTCTTGGTGCGAACCTTCGCTCTCGCCATGAATCTCCAAGCCTCCGTTGAAGTGCGGTGCTACTTGCGAATCGGCTTTCTGGGACCTTTGCGGGTACGGCCGTTCGTGTGGGTGCGTTGCCCCCGAACCGGGAGGCCGCGCCGATGCCGAATGCCCCGATAGCACCCGAGATCCATCAGTCTCTTGATGCTCATCGAAACCGTACGCCGGAGGTCCCCCTCGATGGTGTAGCGACCCACCTGCACGCGCAACGCTTCGAGCTGCTCCTCGCCCAGATTGATGACGCGGGTATCGGTGGGTACGCCGGCGGCCGCGCAGATTTCCAGCGCGCGCCGCCTGCCGATGCCGTAAACGGAAGTGAGCGCGATCCACGCGTGCTTGCGGTCCGGAATGTTGATGCCGGCGATGCGGGCCATGATCTTCTACCTCCCTGGGGCGAATCGTCGATGGGTCGATCCGCCCTTCATCCTTGCCTCTGCTTGTGACGGCCGTCACGACAGATGACTCTGGTGACGCCGCGGCGCTTGACGATCCGGCAGTTTCGACACAGTCGCTTCACGGATGCCCTGACTCTCATGATCTTTCTCCCTTGCTAGCGCGGCACGCCGGCCCGCCCGTATCCCTTCAGGTTCGCCTTCTTCAACAGTCCCTCGTACTGATGGGACATCATGTGGGCCTGGACCTGCCCCATGAAGTCCATCGTGACCACCACGATGATCAGGAGCGAAGTTCCTCCAAAGTAAAACGGCACGTTCCACTTGAGGATCAGAAACTCGGGCAGCAGGCACACGCCGGTGATGTACAGGGCTCCGGCTATCGTCAACCGGGTCATGACCCCGTCGATGTAACGCGCGGTCTGGTCTCCCGGACGGATTCCGGGAATGAAGGCGCCGGACTTCTTGAGGTTTTCCGCCGTGTCTCGCGAGTCGAACACGAGCGCGGTGTAGAAGAAACAGAAGAAGATGATCGCGGCCGCGTAGAGCAGGACGTAGAGCGGTTGGCCCGGGGACAGAGTGGTGGAGATATCCCGGAGCCAGGTCATGCCTTCGGCGCTTCCGAACCATCCTCCGAGGGTGGCGGGGAAGAGGATGATGCTCGAAGCGAATATGGGAGGGATCACCCCCGCCATGTTGAGCTTGAGGGGGAGGTGGCTGCTCTGGCCCGCGTACATTCGCCGCCCGACCTGGCGCTTGGCATAGTTGACGGTGATCCGGCGCTGCCCCCGTTCCACGAACACCACGAACGCGGTCACCGCAAGCGCGAGCCCGAGGAGGAGGAACACCAGCACCACGTTCAGCTCGCCGGTGCGGGCAAGCTCGAGCGTGCCGCCGATGGCGGACGGCAGACCGGCCACGATTCCGGCGAAGATGATGATCGAGATTCCGTTCCCGATCCCTCGCTCGCTGACCTGCTCTCCAAGCCACATGAGGAACACGGTGCCGGTCACCAGAGAAGTGACGGCGGTGATGCGAAATGCCCAGCCCGGATCGAGCACCACCGGCAACCCGCCGCTCGCCTGTTGTCCTTCCAGCGCAATCGCCACGCCGAGCGCCTGGAAAGTGGCAAGCGCCACGGTCGCGTAGCGCGTGTACTTGGTGATCTTCCGGCGTCCCGCCTCGCCCTCCTTGCGCAACTCCTTCAGCTTCGGCTCGACGTGGGTGAGGAGCTGCATGATGATGGCCGCGGAGATATAGGGCATGATGCCGATCGCGAAGAGCGAGAAACGGCCGAGAGCGCCACCGGAAAACATGTTGAACATGTCGAGAATGGTGCCCCGCTGCTGGTCGAAGAGCAGTTGCAGAGCAACCGGATCGATGCCCGGGACCGGTATGAAGGAACCGACGCGGAACACCACCAGGGCGCCCAGGACGAAGAGAAATCGCTGCCTGAGCTCCGACGAAGTGCCGGCAACGGGCAACGTACCCTGAGTTCGACTTCGCTTTCGCGCCATGGGATCCCGCAACCGCGCTCGATGCTATTCCACGCGTCCGCCGGCCGCCTCCACGGCGGCCCGGGCGCCCCGGGTCGGAATCACCTCGCGGAGAACCACCGCCCTGGTCAGCGCGCCGGCCGCGATCACCTTCACGCGACGGGCTCGCCTGCCCACCAGGCCGGCCTCCTTGAGCACCGCGAGGTCCACCACCTCCGCCTCCAGCGCGGAGAGTTGATCCAGTCGAACCTCGTCCGCGAAACGGCCCCGCCGGGACGAGAAGCCGAACTTGGGCAGGCGGCGCTGCAAGGGCATCTGGCCGCCCTCGTAGCCGGCGCCGGCACCACGCCCGGACCGCGACTTCTGACCCTTGTGCCCCCGCCCGCAGGTCTTGCCCCGACCGGCCGCAATTCCGCGGCCCACTCGCCGCCGGGGACGCTTCGCGCCCGCGGCGGGATGCAAGTCGTTGAGGCGCATGGTCGCTCAGCCCTCCTCTACCCGGAGCAGATAGGACACTTTGTTGATCATTCCGCGAATACAGGGCGTGTCCTCGACCTCCACGCTCTGGTGCATGCGCCGCAGTCCGAGCCCGCGGACGCACTCCCGGTGCCCCTTCGCACGCCCGTGCATGCTTCTTCGCAAGGTCACCTGCAATCGCGCTCGCTGATTCGTCGAGTTCATTTCATTCAGTCCCCGGAGCGGCGCTCGGAGCCGTCGCCTGCCAGTTCCTCGAGCGGCAGGCCTCGCTTCGCTGCGACCCGCCCCGGATCCAAGCAAGCGCCGAGTCCGCGAAGGGTGGCGCGTATCACGTTCACGGGATTTGGAGACCCGATGCACTTGGCCAGCACGTCTCTCACTCCGAGCACTTCGAAGACGGCGCGCATCGGTCCGCCCGCAATGATACCGGTGCCTTCGGAGGCCGGCTGCATGTAGACCTTCGCCGCTCCGTGCCGGGCGGTCATGGAATAGTGCAAGGTACCGCCCTTCAGAGGAACGTGAATCATGTTCTTGCGGGCATTCTCCATGGCCTTCTGAATCGCCGCCGGCACTTCACGCGCCTTGCCTCGTCCCATTCCGACCCGACCCTTGGCGTCGCCGACCACCGTGAGCGCAGTGAACCCGAAGAGTCGTCCACCCTTCACGACCTTGGCCACCCGGTTGATCTGCACGAGCTTCTCCTGAAGCTCGTCGCCGTTTGCGGAAGTCTCGAAGTTTGCCATGAGAAATCGGTCCTGACCGCCCTCCTAGAATTTGAGTCCCCTTTCGCGCGCCTCTTCCGCCAGCGCTTTCACCCTTCCGTGGTAGCGAAATCCCGAACGATCGAAGGCCACGCGCTCGACGCCCTTCTCGAGTGCACGCTCCGCCACGATCCGGCCTACGAATCGGGCCGCCGACTCGTTGCCTCCGTAAGTGAGCGAACGCCTCACCTCGGCGTCGAGGGTGGATGCGCTCGCGAGAACACTGGCGCCATCGGCGCTGATGATCTGAGCGTAGATGTGCCGCGGCGTACGGTGCACGCAAAGACGATGAATACGCTCCGCGGCAATTCTCGCGCGGGTTCGTCGGGCACGTCTCAACCGGGTCTGCTTCTTGTCCATGGCCGCCTATTTCTTCTTTCCTTCCTTGCGTACGATAATCTCGTCGCTGTACTTGATTCCCTTTCCCTTGTAGGGTTCGGGGGGCCGAAAGGCGCGAATCTCCGCGGCGGTCTGGCCTACTTTCTGCTTGTCGATTCCGCTCACCACGATCTCGGTCTGGCTCGGGGTCTGGATGGAAATGCCCTCCGGGGCATCGAGCTCGACCGGATGGGAGAAACCGAGCGAGAGGGAGAGCCTGCTTCCCTGCATCTGGGCGCGATAACCGATTCCGACCAACTGCAGGCGCCTCTCGAACCCGCCGCTCACGCCGGTCACCATGTTGCTCAGAAGGGCCCGCGTGGTGCCTGCCATCGCCACCATTTTCGCCTCCGACGCCTTGGCGCGGCATCGCAGTTCATCTCCTTCCCGCGAAACCTCGACCCACGCGTGTACGGACAGGCCCAGCTCGCCCTTGGGACCGCTGACCCTTACGTGCCGGCCATCGATGTCGACATCGACGCCTGCGGGCACGGAAACCGGAGCATTTGCGATTCGCGACATGGCCGGACTTCCGTCAGAACACCACGCCGAGCACTTCGCCGCCATGTCCGGCCGCCCGTGCCTGTCGGTCGGTCATCACCCCTCTCGGCGTGGAGATGATGGCGATGCCGAGCCCCCCGTTCACGCTCGGCAGATCGTCCTTCCTCTTGTACACCCGCAAACCCGGACGACTCACCCGGCGGAGCAACTCGATCACCGGCCGGCCCTCGAAGTACTTGAGCACGATGACGAGCTCGCGATGACCATTGTCTTCAATCGAGAAATCCTTGATGTAGCCCTGCTCCTTGAGCACCGCGGCGATTGCCCGCTTGACCTTGGAAAGCGGCATGGCCACTCGGACCTTCCCGGAAGACTGGCCATTGCGAATTCGCGTGAACATGTCGGAGATGGGGTCTTGCATGCTCATGATTGCTTGGAATCTCGCTCTTTTCCGGACGCCGACACTTGGCGGGCGCCCATGAATCGAAAACTTTCCGGGACTTGACGCCGGTGCCGGATCCTCACCAGCTCGCCTTCACCAGACCCGGAACGTCCCCCGTCATCGCGGCCTCCCGAAGCTTGCTGCGGCCGAGTCCGAACTTGCGATAGACGCCGTGGGGACGGCCGGTGATCCGGCAACGCCGGCGCAGGCGCACCGGGCTCGCATTGCGTGGAAGGCGCTGCAATCTGATCCGGGCGTCGTGGCGCTCCTCGGGGCTCAAGTCCGGATTCACGGCGCGCGCCTTCAGCTCGGCACGCCGGACGGCGTACTTCGCCACCAATTTCGTGCGCTTGGCTTCACGGTTCATCACTGACAGCTTGGCCACATCAACTTCCCTTGGGTGTTCGTGGTAACTAGTTGGCGCGGAAGGGGAATCGAAAGGCCTCGAGCAACGCTCGGCCCTCTTCGTCGCTGCGGGCGCTGGTGGTAATGGACACGTCGAGGCCGCGAATGGCATCGATCCGGTCATAGTCGATCTCGGGAAAGATGATCTGCTCACGAATGCCCAGGCTGTAGTTGCCACGGCCATCGAAGGCTCTCGGGCTGTAGCCCCGGAAATCACGCGTCCTCGGAATCGCGATGCTGATGAGGCGATCGAGAAACTCGTACATTCGGTCGCGGCGCAACGTGACCTTGGCTCCGATGGGCCAACCCTCCCTTATCTTGAATCCGGCCACCGACTTGCGCGCCTTGGTGATAACCGCCTTCTGACCGGCGATGCGTTCCAGATCGCCGAGCGCATTGTCGAGAACCTTCTTGTCCCCAATCGCTTCGCCCACGCCCATGTTGAGCGTCATCTTGATGAGCCTCGGCACCTGCATCACCGACTGGTAGCCGAAACGCTCGATGAGCTGGGGCACGATCTGCTCGTGGTAGTGGTCCCGAAACCTCGGCATTTGCAACCTCAGACGTCTATCACTTCGCCCGTCGACTTGAATACGCGCACTTTTCGGCCGTCGTCGAGCCACTTGTATCCAATCCGATCTCCCCTTCCGGTGGCCGGATTGAAAATGTTGATATTGGAGATGTTCACGGGCATCTCCTTCTGAACGATGCCGCCCTGGGTACCTCGCTGAGGATTGGGTCGCGTGTGCCGCTTGACGACATTCACTCCTTCCACGAGAACGCGATCGTCGGCGAGGATCCGGAGCACCGTGCCCCGCTTGCCGCGGTTGCGGCCGTTTCGCACGATGACGTCGTCTCCCTTTCTGATGCGCGCCATTGATTCCGCTCTCCCGCTCTTTCAGAGCACTTCCGGTGCCAGAGATACGATCTTCATGAAGCGCTCGGAGCGCAGCTCTCTCGTCACCGGCCCGAAAATGCGCGTGCCGATCGGCTGAAGCTGGTTGTTCAGCAGCACCGCCGCATTGCTGTCGAAGCGTATGAGGGACCCGTCCGCCCGACGAACACCGGCACGCGTCCTCACCACGACCGCGTTGTACATCTCCCCTCTCTTGACCTTGGCGCGGGGAATGGCCTCCTTCACCGTCACCTTGATTACATCGCCAATTGCGGCGTAGCGCCGGCGGGACCCGCCCAGAACCTTGACGCACATCAGGCGTCTCGCTCCGCTGTTGTCCGCGGCGTGAAGCACTGATTGCATCTGAATCATGTTTCAACTTCCTGGCTTGAGCGGAATTCCGTCGCTACTTTGCCCGCTCGACAATTGACTGAAGACGCCACGACTTGGTCTTCGACAGGGGCCGGCACTGCTCTACGCTGACGATGTCGCCCATCCGGCATTCGTTGTTCTCGTCGTGCGCATGCAGGGTGCTCTTTCGCCTTATGTACTTCTTGTACAGGGGATGCTTCACGCGACGCTCGACCATCACGGTGATCGTCTTGTTCATTCGGTCGCTCACCACCTGTCCCGTGAGCGCCCTCACCCGCTTTCCCGAGCCCTGGACACTCCCTTCCTTCTCGCTCATCCGCCCTTCCTCGCTATCCGGCGCTCGTTGATCACCGTCTTGACCCGGGCCAGATCACGCCTCAAGACCTTCATCTCGCTGGGCCGCGACAGTTGTCCCGTACCCTGCTGCATGCGCAGGTTGAAGCGCTTGCGCGCGAGCGAGAGGACCTCGCTCTGAAGCTCTTCGTCGCTTTTCGCTCGAAGCTCGTGGGCTTTCATCAAAACACCATCCTGCTCACGAACGTCGTCTGCACCGACAGCTTGGCGGCCGCGAGTCGGAACGCTTCCCGAGCGAGGCTCTCGTCAACTCCCTGGATTTCGTAGAGCATTCGTCCCGGCTGGATCTGGGCCACCCAGTACTCGACGTTGCCCTTGCCCTGACGCACTTCGAGCGGTTTCTTGGTAACGGGTTTGTCGGGGAATATGCGGATCCAGATCTTTGCCCCGCGTCGCACCTTTCGAGTGATGGCACGGCGAGCCGCCTCGATCTGACGTGCGGTCAAGCGACCGCGGGTGGTCGCCTTCATGCCGAAATCGCCAAAGCTCACGCGGTTTCCCGACATCGCCTTGCCCCGGTTTCGGCCCTTCTGCTGCTTGCGGTACTTGGTGCGCTTGGGTTGAAACACGCTACTGCGCCTCCACTCGGGTTACGGGTTCGCGGCTCGATCCGCCTTCCGGAGAGTCGAAGATCTCTCCCTTGAAGATCCAGACCTTCACTCCGATGACTCCATAGGTGGTGCGCGCTTCCGCGAGCCCGTAGTCGATGTCCGCCCTCAGGGTGTGAAGAGGCACCCGGCCCTCCCGGTACCACTCGGAACGTGCGATTTCCGCGCCGTTCAAGCGGCCACTGACCTTGATCTTGACGCCTTCCGCGCCCAGGCGCATGGCGTTGGTAACCGCCCTCCTCATCGCACGCCGAAACATGATCCGGCGCTCGAGCTGGTTGGCAACGCTCTCGGCAACGAGATAGGCGTCGAGCTCGGGTTTGCGGATCTCTTCCACGCCGATGTGAACCGGCACCTTCATCATCCGCGCGACCTCACCGCGCAATGCTTCGATGTCCTCGCCCTTCTTGCCGATCACGATGCCCGGACGCGCGGTGTGAATGACGATTCGGGCATTCTTGGCCGGTCGCGCAATGGTGATGGCGCTCACCGACGCATGCGCCAGCTTCCGACGCAGAAACTTGCGCACCTCGATGTCGACATTGAGGTGGTCCGCGTACTCGCCGCTGTCGGCATACCAGATGGAGTTCCAGTTCTTGACGATACCGAGGCGAATGCCGGTCGGGTGTACTTTCTGACCCATGCGCTACTCCGCTGCGTCGTCCGCCACGGTCAAGGTAATGTGGCTCGTTGGCTTCAGAATCCGCGTCGCCCGCCCCCGCGCCCTCGGCCGGAATCGCTTGTGCACGGGACCCTGATCGATGCAGACCCGGCTCACACGCAGCTCGTCGATGTCCGCGCCCTCATTATGCTCGGCATTGGCGATGGCCGAATTCAACACTTTCTTGATGACGAAGGCCGCCTTCTTGCGACTGAAGGTCAGGACTTCGTCGGCCCGCTCCACCGGCAGCCCGCGGATCTGATCGGCGACCAGTCTCGCCTTGCGCGGGGACAGGCGGACGAACTTCAATCTGGCCGATACTTCCATTTCCGCCCTGGCCTACTTCTTGGTCTTGCGGTCACCGGAGTGGCCGCGAAAAGTCCGCGTGGGAGCGAATTCGCCCAACTTGTGCCCGACCATGTTCTCGGTGACGAGGATGGGGACGTGCTGGCGGCCGTTGTGCACCGCTATCGTGAGGCCAACCATGTCGGGAACGACCATGGAGCGGCGCGACCAGGTCTTGATGGGGCGCTTGCTGTTGATGGCCACCGCCGCCTCCACCCGTCTCGCCAAGTGGTGGTCGACAAAGGGGCCCTTCTTGATCGATCGCGGCACTTCATCACCTCCTGGATCGGCTGCGACGCCGCACGATCATCGAATCCGTGCGCTTGTTCTTGCGGGTCTTGCGCCCCTTGGTCGGCTGTCCCCAGGGAGTCACCGGATGGCGTCCACCGGAGGAACGTCCTTCGCCGCCCCCGTGCGGATGGTCCACCGGATTCATCACCACCCCCCTCACCGTGGGCCGCCGCCCTCGCCAGCGCGCCGCTCCCGCCTTTCCGAGGGAGCGCAGCCCGTGCTCGGAGTTGCTCACCTCTCCAATCGTGGCGCGGCACTCGATCGGAACCCTGCGCAGTTCACCCGAACGCAGGCGCAAGGTCGCGAAGCCGCCGGCGCGGGCGATGAGCTGCGCGCTCGTTCCGGCGCTTCGAGCGAGCTGCGCGCCCTTGCCGGCCTTGAGCTCCACGCAGTGGACGACACTTCCGACCGGAATGTTGCGAAGCGGCAGGCAGTTGCCGGCCCGAATCGGCGCCGATGTCCCCGACATCAGCATATCTCCCTTCTCGAGTCCCGCCGCTGCGAGGATGTAGCGGCGCTCTCCGTCCGCGTAGAGCAGAAGCGCGATGCGGGCGCTGCGGTTGGGGTCGTACTCTATGCGTTCGATGCGCGCCGGCACGCCGTCCTTTCGCCGCCTGAAGTCGACGATGCGATACCGTTGCTTGTGACCTCCGCCGCGATGGCGCACGGTGATCCGACCTCGGTTGTTGCGCCCGCCCTTGGAAGTCTTCTTCGCCAGCAACGGCGTGTGTGGGCCGCCCCGATGCAGGGCGGCGTCCTCGACCTTGACCACGAAACGCCGTCCCGGCGATGTGGGCTTCGTCTGCTTGAGGGTCATTGCGCTCTTTCCTTACCCCGGCCGGTCGGCACTTCGAGTTAGGACTCGCCACCGAGAAAGTCGATGTCCTGTCCGGCCCCGAGGCGAAGGTAGGCCTTCTTCCAGTTCGGACGCTTTCCCCTCATGCGGCGAAAGCCCTTGGCCTTTCCCTGGCAGTTCGCGGTTCGCACGTGCAGCACGTCGACGTTGAAGAGCTTCTCGACCGCACGCTTGATTTCGGGTTTGCGGGCATCGGGCAAGACCCGAAAGACGACCTGATTGTACTTGTCGGCGACGCGGGTGCTCTTCTCCGATACGTGAGGCGAGACGAGGATGCGCATCAGACGTTCGTCGTTCATGCCACCCGCTCCTCCATGCTGCGACAGGCCGCCACCGTCATGAGAACCTGCGAGAACGCGAGCAGGCTCACCGGATTCAAGTCCCGCGCCTCGCTCACCGCCACCCAATGAAGATTGCGCGATGCCAGCGCGAGCTCCGCCCCGCACTCTTCGACCACGATCAGAACATCGTCGAGCCCGAGGTCCTCGAGTTTGCTCACCAGTTCCCGGGTCTTCGGCGAGGAAACGCCGAACTCTTCGACCAGATGAATACGGTCCTGACGCAGAAGCTCCGACAGGATCGAGCGCATCGCGCCCCGGTACATCTTTCGGTTCACCTTCTGCGCGTAGCTGCGAGGGCGCGCCGCGAAGGTCACGCCGCCCCCCCTCCAGATCGGGCTGCGCGAGCTGCCGGCGCGCGCGCGGCCCGTTCCCTTCTGTCGCCAAGGCTTGGCGCCGCCGCCCCGGACTTCAGCGCGGGTCTTCTGAGCGCTCGTGCCGGAACGGGCCCCCGCCATGAACGCGGAGACCACCTGGTGAACGAGGGGAGCGTTGTACTCCGCCCCGAACGCCGCATCGGCGACCTCGACCTCGCGCCCGTCGCCGCCATCCATCGCTTTCGTCACGAGTTGCATCGCCGGACTCAAGCCCTCTTCGCCCTTGCCGCGGGAAGAACCAGAACGTTTCCGCCCCGGGAGCCGGGAACCGCTCCCCGCAGGAGCAGGACGCCCTTCTCCTCGTCGACCCGCATCACTTCCAGATTGGGGGCCGTGCGCCGGACCCCGCCCATCCGGCCCGCCATCCGCTTGCCCTTGAACACCCGGCCGGGCGTCTGGTTCTGGCCGATCGATCCGGGTGCGCGATGGGAAAGCGAGTTGCCGTGGCTCGCGTCCTGGGTGCGGAAGTTGTGCCGCTTGACCACCCCGGCGTTGCCCTTTCCGATGCTCGTGCCGATCGCATCCACCTGCTGGCCCACCTCGAAGATCCCGAGGCCGACCTCTCCCCCGACGTGCAGCTCCGGCGCCTCGTTCGCATCGAGGCGAAACTCCCACAAGCCCCGTCCCGCTTCGACCCTGGCCTTGGCGAGGTGCCCGGCCGCCGCGCGATTCACGCGCCGTGCACGCCGGGTCCCGGTGGTGACCTGCACCGCCCGGTACCCGTCGCGTTCCTCGTCCTTCAACTGTGTTATCCGGTTGGGCTCGACCTCGATCACGGTGACCGGCACCGAGCGGCCATCCTCGGTGAAGATTCGGGTCATGCCGCACTTGCGGCCAACGATTCCGAGTGACATGTCTTCAGTTCAACCTAGTTCAGCTTGATCTGGACGTCGACCCCCGCGGCCAGATCCAGTTTCATCAGGGCGTCGACGGTCTTGTCGGTGGGGTTGGAAATATCCAGTATCCGCTTGTGGGTGCGGATCTCGTACTGGTCCCTCGCATCCTTGTTGACATGGGGCGACACGAGGACGGTGAAGCGCTCCTTGCGGGTGGGCAAGGGTATGGGCCCTCGCACCTGCGCACCCGTACGCCGGGCCGTTTCCGCGATTTCCGTCGCGGACTGATCGATCAGCCGATGATCGAAAGCCTTGAGCCGGATGCGTATGCGTTGATTGGCCATGCCTCACCCGTCCTCCGGCGTCACTCGAGGATTCTGGCGACGACGCCGGCGCCCACAGTCCGTCCGCCCTCGCGCACCGCGAAGCGCAGCCCCTCCTCCATCGCAATGGGCGCGATCAGGTTCACCTCCATCTGCACGTTGTCCCCGGGCATCACCATCTCCACCCCCTCGGGCAGGTCAATCGCCCCCGTCACATCCGTGGTGCGAAAGTAAAACTGCGGCCGATATCCCTTGAAAAACGGCGTGTGACGCCCCCCCTCGTCCTTCGACAGCACGTACACCTCCGCTTCGAAGTGCGTGTGCGGCGTGATGCTCCCAGGCTTTGCCAGCACCTGACCGCGCTCAATGTCGGTGCGCTTCACTCCCCGCAGCAGCACCCCGATGTTGTCGCCCGCCTCCCCTTCATCGAGCAGCTTGCGAAACATCTCCACCCCCGTGCACGTCGTCTTGTCCGTGTCCTTGATGCCGACAATCTCCACCTCTTCGCCCACCTTCACTCGGCCGCGCTCCACCCGGCCCGTGGCCACCGTGCCCCGACCCGATATCGAAAACACGTCCTCCACCGGCATCAAAAACGCACCGTCCACCGCACGCTCCGGCTCCGGTATGTATCCGTCCAGCGCCTCGCACAGCGCCCTCACCGAACCCTCTCCCAACTCCCCCGCATCACCCTCCAGCGCCTGCAGCGCCGAACCGCGCACCACCGGCGTGTCGTCGCCCGGAAAATCGTACTTCTCCAGCAACTCGCGCACCTCCAACTCCACCAGCTCCAGCAACTCCTCGTCGTCCACCATGTCCACCTTGTTCAGGTACACCACGATGTACGGCACCCCCACCTGACGCGCCAGCAAAATGTGCTCGCGCGTCTGCGGCATCGGACCGTCCGCCGCACTCACCACCAAAATCGCTCCGTCCATCTGCGCCGCGCCCGTGATCATGTTCTTCACGTAGTCCGCGTGTCCCGGACAGTCCACGTGCGCGTAGTGCCGCGCACTCGTCTCGTACTCCACGTGCGCCGTCGCAATCGTGATCCCGCGCTCACGCTCCTCCGGCGCGTTGTCAATCTGGTCAAACGTGCGCACGTCACCACCGTGCTCCGCCGCCATGATCCTCGTCATCGCCGCCGTCAGCGTCGTCTTCCCGTGATCCACGTGACCAATCGTGCCCACGTTCACGTGCGGCTTCGTTCGTGAAAACTTCTCCTTCGCCATCGATCCTCGCCTCGTGCCGTCGCGTGCTTTCAGCGACTTCCGCTGATGATCTCGCCGGCGATGCCCGAGGGCACCTCGGCGTACTTGAGAAACTCCATGGAAAACGTGGCCCGCCCCTGGGTGAGCGAGCGCAACACCGTGGCGTAGCCGAACATCTCCTTGAGCGGCACCTCGGCCTGAATCGCCGCGCCCGCCACGGTCTCTTCGCTGCCCTGAACCAGTCCGCGTCGGCGGTTGAAGTCACCCATAACGTCACCCAGATACTCGTCCGGCGTGACCGCTTCGACCTTCATCACCGGCTCCAGGAGCACCGGGCCGGCAACGCGAGCGCCTTCCCGGAAAGCCATCGAGCCGGCGACACGGAAGGCCATCTCGCTCGAATCGACCTCGTGGAAGGAGCCGTCGTAGAGGGTGACCTTGATGTCGACCACGGGATAGCCGGCGCACACCCCGTTCTCCATCGCGTCCCGCACTCCCTTCTCGACGGCCGGGATGTACTCCTTGGGCACTACCCCGCCGGTGATGGCATCCTCGAACTCGAAGCCGGATCCCGCCTCGAGCGGCTCGATGCGCAACCACACGTGTCCGTACTGGCCTCGCCCGCCGGACTGCCGCACGAATCGCCCCTCGTGCTCCACGCTGCGGCGAAGGGTCTCGCGATAGGCGACCTGGGGTCTGCCGACGTTCGCGTCGACCTTGAACTCGCGGCGTAGGCGGTCGACGATGATTTCGAGGTGAAGCTCTCCCATGCCCGAGATGATCGTCTGGCCCGACTCTTCGTCGTTGCCGACCCGGAAGGAGGGGTCTTCGTGGGTGAGCTTGCCGAGCGCCGTCCCCATGCGCTCCTGATCCGCCTTGGTCCTCGGCTCGACCGCCACCGCGATCACCGGCTCCGGAAACTCCATGCGTTCCAGGGTAATGGGGGCCTTGATATCCGTCAGCGACTCACCGGTGGTGACCGCCTTCAACCCCACCGCGGCCGCGATCTCGCCCGCGAAGACTTCGTCAATCTCCTCCCGGCGGTTTGCGTGCATCTGGAGGATGCGCCCGATGCGCTCCTTCCTGTGCTTGACGGGGTTGTAGACGCGGTCGCCGGACTTGAGCCGCCCGGAGTAGACGCGGAAGAAAGTAAGGGAGCCGACGAAGGGATCGGTGGCGATCTTGAAGGCGAGCGCCGCGAAGGGGGCATCGTCGGATGCGGCACGTTCCTCTTCCACGATTCTTCCGTTCTCCACCGTGCCTCGAATCGGGGGAACGTCGATGGGAGCGGGCAGGTAGTCGACCACGGCATCGAGCAGGGCCTGCACTCCCTTGTTGCGGAACGCCGACCCGCAGAGCGCGGGAACGACTTCGGTGCGCAGGGTGCGCGCACGGATTCCCCGTCGAATGTCCGAAGGCTCGAGGTCGCCGTTCTCGATGTACTTCTCCATCAATTCGTCGTCGGCCTCGGCGGCCGCTTCGACCAGCAGTTCCCTCCACTCCCGGCACAGCCCTTCCATGTTCCCGGGAATGTTGCGCTCTTCGTAGGTGGTTCCGAGGGTGCCCGAATCCCAGTAGATCGCCTTCATGCCCACCAGATCGACCACTCCCTCGAAAGCGTCTTCGGCTCCGATCGGCAGTTGAACGGGAATCGGTCTGGCTTTCAGGCGAGTGCGGATCTGCTCGATCACCTTGAGGAAATCGGCGCCCTGGCGGTCCATCTTGTTGACGAAGGCGAGGCGGGGCACGTGGTACTTGCTCGCCTGACGCCACACGGTTTCCGATTGAGGCTCCACGCCTCCCACCGCGCAGAAGACCGCGCACGCCCCGTCGAGCACCCGCAGGCTGCGTTCGACCTCGATAGTGAAATCAACGTGGCCCGGCGTATCGATGATGTTGATTCGGTGCTCGTCGTACTGGCGGTCCATGCCTCGCCAGAAGCAGGTCGTCGCCGCCGAGGTGATGGTGATGCCTCGCTCCTGCTCCTGCACCATCCAGTCCATGACCGCGGCACCGTCATGCACCTCCCCCATCTTGTGGGAAATTCCGGTGTAGTAGAGGATGCGCTCCGTAGTCGTCGTCTTGCCGGCATCGATGTGGGCCATGATGCCGATGTTGCGGTAGCGCTCGATGGGCGTCCTGCGAGGCATGGTTCGAGTTCCTCGAGCTCGCGCGCTACCAGCGGTAGTGGGAGAAAGCCTTGTTGGCTTCCGCCATGCGGTGCGTGTCCTCGCGCTTCTTCACCGCAGTGCCGCGACTGTCCGCCGCTTCCATCAGCTCGTTCGCAAGGCGCATTCCCATCGACTTCTCGCCCCGCCGCCTCGCGGCGTCCACCAGCCAGCGCATCGCGAGCGCCGTCCTGCGCCGCGGTCTCACTTCGACCGGAACCTGGTAGGTGGCCCCGCCCACGCGCCGGGACTTCACCTCGACCACCGGCCGTACGTTGTCGAGCGCCCGAACGAACACCTCGACCGGGTCCTCACGAGTCCTCCCCGCCACCTGGTCGAGGGCGCCGTAGACGATTCTCTCGGCCACCGACTTCTTTCCGTCGAGCATCAGGACGTTGATGAACTTCGCCAGCGTCTCGTCGTGATACTTGGGATCGGGCAGTATCGCCCGCACCGGGATGTCTCTTCGTCGCGACATGGCTCCTCAGCCCTTGGGACGCTTGGCGCCGTACTTCGAGCGACCTTGCCGCCGCTCGGAAACGCCGGTGGTGTCGAGGCTGCCGCGCACGACGTGGTAACGCACTCCCGGCAGATCCTTCACGCGCCCTCCCCGTATGAGAATGACGGAGTGCTCCTGCAGGTTGTGTCCTTCGCCTCCGATGTAGGTGATGACCTCTTCTCCACTCGTCAGGCGAACCTTCGCGACCTTTCTCATTGCAGAGTTCGGCTTCTTGGGGGTGGTGGTGTACACCCGGGTGCACACCCCCCGGCGCTGCGGGCAACCCTCGAGCGCAGGCACGTTGGACTTCGTGCGTTGCTGCTTGCGCGGATTGCGCACGAGTTGATTGATGGTAGCCACGCTGTTCATCTCCCCATATGGCGCTGTGCGGACCGGCTGCCGACCGGCCGGCTCCGCGCCTTCTCGGGCAGAGCATTCCGACCGGACCGCGCCCCCGTTACGGGTTCCGGGCGACGCGCGGTATCGCGAGCGTAGTCCTGACTCGCAGAAAAAAAACAGGCAGACAAATCGCCTGCCTGCCCCGAAGCCGGCGAACTCTAAGCCTCTATCCGGCTGCTGTCAACAGGATTCGTGTCGTCCGTCACCTCTGCACCATCAGTCGTGTCGCCTTCCACGGCCGATGCTTCTACCAGGGACTCCGCGTCGTCCACCGCCGTATCGGGCCCGAGGGCAAGCTGACGCCGGCGCTCCTCGTGGTAGGCGAAACCGGTGCCGGCGGGGATGAGGCGTCCCACTATGACGTTCTCCTTGAGACCTCGGAGCTCGTCGAGCTTGCCGTTGACGGATGCCTCGGTGAGCACCCGCGTCGTCTCCTGGAAGGAAGCGGCGGAGATGAAGGACTCGCTCGCCAGCGACGCCTTCGTGATGCCGAGCAGCACCGGGGCCCAGGTACACGGCGTTCGCCCCTCCACCTCCGCCTGCTCGTTTTCCGTCAGGGCCCGCGCCCGCTCCACCTGCTCGCCCCGGAGAAAACGGGTATCCCCAGTTTCGACGATCTCGGCCTTGCGCAGCATCTGCCTCACGATGACTTCGATGTGCTTGTCGTTGATCTTGACGCCCTGCAGCCGATAGACCTCCTGCACTTCGTTGACGATGTAGTTCGAAAGGGCGTTGACCCCGCGAAGACGCAGGATGTCGTGGGGATTCGGCATGCCGTCCACGATCTCCTCGCCCTGCTCGACCCGTTCGCCCTCGAACACCAGCAGGTGACGCCACTTCGGCACCAGCACCTCCCGGTCTTCGCCGTCGTCGCGGGTGATCACCAAGCGCTGCTTGCCCTTGGTCTCCTTGCCGAAGGAAACGATGCCGCTGACCTCCGCCAGCATCGCCGCTTCCTTGGGCTTGCGCGCTTCGAAGAGATCGGCGACCCGCGGGAGACCGCCGGTGATGTCGCGGGTCTTCGACGACTCCTGGGGCAGGCGCGCGATCACGTCTCCGATCTCCACGTCGGCTCCATCCTCGACCCGGATCACCGCGCCGGGTGGCAGGATGTACTGGGCCGGAGCGTCGGTGCCGGGACGCTTGACTTCGTGGCCCTCCTCGTCGACGAGGCGCACCATCGGGCGCAGGTCCTTGGCGGCGGCGCTTCGCTGCTTGGGGTCCATGACCTCGATGTTGCTCAAGCCGGTGACCTCGTCCGTCTGGTACTGGACGGTCACCCCTTCCACCACGTCGGAGAAGCGCACCCGACCCTTGACCTCGGTGATCACCGGGTGGGTGTGCGGGTCCCAGTTGGCGACGACCTGACCGCCCTTCACGGGGGCTGCGTCGCCGGCGCTCAGCTCGGCGCCGTAGGGCACCTTGTAGCGTTCGCGTTCCCGCCCGTGCTCGTCGAGCACCGCGAGCTCTCCGGACCTCGACACGGCCACGAAGTTGCCGCTCGCATTCTGCACGACCTTGATGTTGTGCAGTTTCAGAGTGCCGGAAGCCTTGACCTCGATGTTGTCGACTGCGGCGGCGCGCGAGGCCGCACCTCCGATGTGGAAGGTCCGCATCGTGAGCTGAGTGCCGGGCTCGCCGATGGACTGCGCGGCGACCACTCCCACCGCCTCGCCGATGTTCACCCGGTCGCCCCGGGCGAGATCACGCCCGTAGCAGGCCGCGCACACCCCGAAGCGCGTCTCGTAGGTGATGGCCGAGCGCACTTTCACCTCGTCGACCCCGACCCCTTCGAGCTTCTCGACCCAGATCTCGTCGAGCAGAGTCCCCCGCGGGATCTCGACCTCCCCCGTCGCGGGCGACAGCACGTCCTCGGCCACCACCCGTCCGAGCACCCGCTCGGCCAGCGGCTCCACGACATCGCCCCCCTCGATGAGCGGAGTAAGCAACAGGCCCTCCGTCGTGTCGCAATCCACTTCCGTCACCACCAGATCCTGAGCCACGTCCACCAGCCGCCGGGTGAGGTAGCCCGAGTTGGCGGTCTTCAGCGCGGTGTCGGCGAGGCCCTTGCGCGCGCCGTGGGTGGAAATGAAGTACTGCAGCACATCGAGGCCTTCACGGAAGTTCGCGGTGATCGGCGTCTCGATAATCGATCCGTCGGGCTTGGCCATGAGTCCGCGCATGCCGGCGAGCTGGCGGATCTGGGGCGCCGATCCCCGCGCGCCCGAGTCGGCCATCATGTAGATGGAGTTGAAAGAGGGCTCCGCATTCCGCCGGATATCGTCGTTGTTCTTCTCAAAGATTCTCAGGATCCCGTCCTCGATCCCGGCCACCGCCGGCTGTCCGCGATCGCAAGCCTCCATCATTTGCCCAATGGTCTCCGGCTCTTTCAAGTAGCACCACAACTCCTCTCCAAGCCTGGTCTCGTAGATCTGCTCGTCGAAAGAATCGGGGTTGTACTTCTCCGGTATGTGACGGTCGAGGACGCCATCGAGAAGCTTCTCGTACACCGCACCGGTCTTGAAGAATCCAACCCCTGAGTTGACAGGGGCGGACTTGCCGGTCACGTGCTCGTAGCCGCGAGCTTCGAGGACCTTGCGCACCATGCGACCAACCATTCGCTTGTATTGGGAGTCGGTTCCGATTCTGTTCATCATCGCCCGGGCGACCTGCTCATTGGTGGAGGCCCAGATGTCCACCACCTTGTTGTAGCGTTCGCCGAAGGTGACGAGGCCCGAGGCGTACTGACGCTCTATCTCCTTTACATCCGCCTCTGCGCGCTCCAGGATTTCCTGTTTCTCTTCCGGCACCTCCATGTCGTCGACGCCAATGGAGACCCCGGCCCGGGTCGCGTAGCTGAAGCCGGTGTACATGAGCTGGTCCGCGAACACGACCGTCTCCTTGAGGCCCACGTGCCGATAGCAGGCGTTGATGAGCGCGGACAGGGAGCGCTTGTTGATGACCCGGTTGACGAGCTCGAAGGGCAGCCCTTCCGGCATCAGCTCCGAGAGCAGGGCGCGGCCCACCGTGGTCTTGACCAGATGCCTCTTGCCGCTTTCCCCCTGAAAGCCTTCGCCCTTCTCATCCACCCGCACCAGGATCGGCGCGTGCAGGTCGACCGCACCGGTCTCGAAGGCGCGATGGACCTCCGCCACGTCGCTGAACGCGTTGTCGTCACGCCTGAACATCTTGTCGGCGCCCTTGGCATCGGCACGTTCCCGGGTCATGTAGTAGAGCCCGAGCACCACGTCCTGGGTCGGTACGATGATCGGCTCGCCGTGGGCCGGCGACAGGATGTTGTTGGTGGACATCATCAGCGCGCGCGCTTCGAGCTGCGCCTCGATGGAAAGCGGCACGTGCACCGCCATCTGATCGCCGTCGAAGTCGGCGTTGAACGCGGTGCACACGAGAGGGTGAAGCTGTATCGCCTTGCCTTCGATGAGGACCGGCTCGAAGGCCTGGATCCCCAAGCGATGCAGAGTGGGCGCCCGGTTGAGCATGACCGGGTGCTCCCGGATCACCTCCTCCAGGATGTCCCATACCTCCGGTCCCTCGCGCTCCACCAGCTTCTTTGCCGCCTTGATGGTCGTCGCCAGCTCGCGCTGCTCGAGCTTGCCGAAGACGAAGGGTTTGAACAGCTCGAGCGCCATCCTCTTGGGCAGACCGCACTGGTGGAGCTTGAGCGTCGGGCCGACCACCACCACCGAACGTCCTGAATAGTCCACCCTCTTGCCGAGCAGGTTCTGTCGAAAACGTCCCTGCTTGCCCTTGATCATGTCGGCGAGAGACTTGAGCGCCCGCTTGTTGGTGCCGGTGATGGCCCGGCCGCGGCGCCCGTTGTCGAGGAGCGCATCCACCGCCTCCTGCAGCATCCGCTTCTCGTTGCGCACGATGATGTCGGGAGCATGGAGCTCCAGGAGACGCTTCAGGCGGTTGTTGCGGTTGATGACCCGCCGGTAGAGATCGTTCAGGTCGGAGGTGGCGAAGCGACCTCCGTCGAGAGGCACGAGGGGGCGGAGCTCGGGCGGCAGCACCGGCAGCACCTTGAGCACCATCCACTCCGGCTTGTTGCCCGACTCCTTGAAGGCTTCCATGATCTTGAGCCGCTTCGAGAACTTCTTGATCTTCGTCTCGGCGTTCGTCCTGGGAAGCTCTTCGCGCAGTTTCGCGATCTCGACATCCAGGTCGAGGGTGCGCAACAGCTCGTGAATCGCCTCTGCCCCCATGCGGGCATCGAACTCGTCGCCGTGCTCCTGAATCTTCTCGAGATACATGTCGTCGGTGAGAAGTTTGCCGCGTTCCAGATCGGGATCATTGGTCATCCCGGGATCGACGACCACGAATGCCTCGAAATAGAGGATCCTCTCGATCTCGCGCAAGGTCATGTCGAGCAGGAGTCCCATCCGCGAGGGCAGGGACTTCAGATACCAGATGTGGGCGACCGGGCTCGCGAGCTCGATGTGACCCATGCGTTCCCGGCGCACCTTGGCGACCGTCACCTCCACCCCGCACTTCTCGCAGATCACTCCGCGATGCTTGAGACGCTTGTACTTCCCGCACAGGCACTCGTAGTCCTTGTTGGGCCCGAAGATCTTCGCGCAGAAGAGCCCGTCGCGTTCCGGCTTGAAAGTGCGGTAGTTGATCGTTTCCGGTTTCTTGACCTCGCCGAAGGACCAGGATCGGATCTTGTCCGGAGACGCGAGTCCGATGCGAATGGCATCGAATGATTCGATTTGGCCTTGGGCTCTGAACAGGTTCAACAGGTCTTTCATGGGTTCTCTCGTGTCATACTCGAAGGCAGCGGCCTGATTTCAATCGTGGGTGCGCTCGATGTCTCCGTCCACTCGAGTGCATCGTTCCCTCGAGCCCGGTCTTCAATCGTGCTCGAGCTCGATGTCGATCCCGAGGGAGCGGATCTCCTTCATCAGCACGTTGAAGGATTCCGGCATGCCCGCATCCATGCGGTAGTCGCTGTCGACGATGTTCTTGTACATCTTGGTGCGCCCGTTGACGTCGTCCGACTTCACCGTGAGCATTTCCTGGAGCGTATAGGAGGCGCCGTAGGCCTCGAGCGCCCACACCTCCATCTCGCCGAAGCGCTGTCCGCCGAACTGCGCCTTCCCGCCGAGGGGCTGCTGGGTCACGAGGCTGTAGGGTCCGGTGGAGCGGGCGTGCATCTTGTCGTCGACGAGGTGATTGAGCTTCAGCATGTACATGTAGCCCACCGTCACCTCCCGATCGAAGGGATCGCCGGTGCGCCCGTCGTAGAGGACGGTCTGACCAGAACGGGGGAGCCCGGCGAGCTCGAGCATGTTCTTGATCTCCGCTTCGCTCGCGCCGTCGAATACCGGAGTGGCGATCGGCACCCCGTCACGGATGTTCTCTCCCAGTTCCAGAAGCGCATCGTCGTTCAGATCCTTGAGCGCGTCGGGCTTTCCCGAAACCGCGTAGATCTTCTGCATGTATCGCCGGATGGTGCGTCGGTTGCCGGTGGAATCCAGCAACGCCCCGAGCTGCCGGCCGAGCTCCTTCGATGCCCATCCGAGATGCGTCTCGAGCACCTGTCCGACGTTCATTCGGGAAGGCACTCCGAGGGGGTTCAGCACGATGTCGATCGGAGTGCCGTCCTCCATGTACGGCATGTCCTCCACCGGCACGATCATCGAAATGACACCCTTGTTGCCGTGACGTCCCGCCATCTTGTCTCCCGGCTGCACCCGCCGCTTCACCGCCAGGTACACCTTGACCATCTTGAGGACGCCGGGGGCGAGGTCGTCGCCCGAGGTCAGCTTCGTGCGCTTCTCTTCGTAGAGCTCGTCGAGCTGCTTTCTCTGCGCTTCGAGCTGGTCCCTGGCCTTCTCGAGCTGCTGGTTCGCGCCATCGTCACGCAAGCGAATCTCGAACCACCGGTCGCGGTCGAGCGCATCGAGATAGGACTTTCCGATGATGCTGCCCTTCCGGAGGCCGGCGGGGCCCCCCTCCGAGACCTTGTCCATGAGCAGGCGTTCGAGACGCTGGAAGGCATCGTCCTGCAGGATGCGGAACTGATCCTCCAGGTCCTTCTTGACCTTCGCGAGCTCCATCTCCTCGATCTGACGCGCCCGCACGTCTTTCTCGACCCCGTCGCGCGTGAACACCTGCACATCGATGACGGTGCCGTTCATGCCCGAAGGAACCCGCTGCGAGGTGTCTTTCACGTCGGATGCCTTTTCGCCGAAGATCGCCCGCAGCAGCTTCTCCTCGGGAGTGAGCTGAGTCTCCCCTTTCGGAGTGACCTTCCCGACCAGGATGTCGCCCGGGTTGACTTCGGCTCCCACCCACACGATGCCCGATTCGTCGAGCTTCGACAGCGCGCTCTCGCTCACGCTCGGGATGTCGGCGCTGATCTCTTCGGGTCCGAGCTTGGTGTCGCGCGCTACGCAAACCAGCTCCTCGATATGGATGGTGGTGTAGCGATCCTCCTGCACCACCCGCTCGGAGATGAGAATCGAGTCCTCGAAGTTGTATCCGTTCCAGGGCATGAAGGCGACCAGCATGTTCTGGCCGAGCGCGAGCTCTCCGAGATCGGTGGCGGGACCGTCCGCGAGCACGTCGCCCCGGGCGATGGCGTCGCCCGGACTCGCGAGCGGACGCTGGTTTATGCAGGTGTTCTGGTTGGAACGCTGATACTTGACGAGCGTGTAGATATCGACGCCCGGCTCTCCCGCCTCGGTTTCTTCGTCGTTCACTCTCACCACGATACGCCCCGCGTCGACCGAATCGACCACGCCTCCGCGCTTCGCGATGACGGTGACTCCCGAATCCGTCGCCACCTTGCGTTCCATGCCGGTGCCGATGAGGGGCTTCTCGGTCTTGAGAGTCGGCACCGCCTGGCGCTGCATGTTCGAGCCCATGAGGGCGCGGTTGGCGTCGTCGTGCTCGAGAAAGGGGATCAGCGATGCCGCCACCGACACGATCTGCCGCGGTGAGACGTCCATGTACTCCACCCGCTTCGGGGTGGAAAGCGTGAACTCGTTCTGGTTCCGGCAGGTCACGAGATCGTCGGAGAGCCGGCCCTTGGAATCGAGACTCGCGTTCGCCTGCGCGATGGTGAACTTCCCTTCCTCGATTGCGGAAAGATACTCGGTCTCGTCAGTGACGAAGCCATCGCGGACCTTTCGGTAAGGGGTCTCCAGGAAACCGTACTGATTGGTCCGTGCGTAGACGGCGAGAGAATTGATGAGGCCGATGTTCGGGCCTTCCGGCGTTTCGATCGGACAGACCCTTCCGTAGTGGGTCGGATGCACATCCCGCACCTCGAAGCCCGCTCTTTCGCGAGTGAGGCCACCGGGTCCCAGCGCCGATACCCGTCGCTTGTGGGTAACCTCGGAAAGCGGATTGTTCTGGTCCATGAACTGCGAGAGCTGGCTCGAGCCGAAGAATTCCTTGACCACCGCAGACACCGGCTTGGCGTTGATGAGCTCCTGAGGCATCAACTCCTCGGTCTCCGCGAGGCTCAATCGCTCCTTCACCGCACGTTCCACCCGCACGAGTCCGATCCGGAACTGGTTCTCCGCCATCTCTCCGACGCTGCGGATGCGCCGGTTTCCCAGATGATCGATATCGTCTACGGTGCCGCTGCCGTTCTTGATGTCGATGAGCGTCTTGAGCACCGCCACGATGTCGGAGCCCTCACCGCATGAGGCCACGAGCTCCTTCGACGAGGCGTCGTTGCGCTCCGAGAGATACTTGTGGTCGTAGAGAGTTCCCGGACCGGTTTCGCTGGCAAGTCCCATGCGGCGGTTGAACTTCATCCGTCCCACCGGGGAGAGGTCGTAGCGCTCCGAGTTGAAGAAGAGGTTGTGGAACAGGCCCTCCGCCGCGTCCTTGGTGGGAGGTTCCCCA
Source organism: uncultured Ectothiorhodospiraceae bacterium (assembly GCA_964420925.1). Lineage (GTDB taxonomy): Bacteria > Pseudomonadota > Gammaproteobacteria > HK1 > HK1 > JAJEAD01. The sequence continues at coordinate 54,791 of CAYQVB010000129.1, forward strand.
GGACGCATCATGCGGTAGATCTCGACCTGCGCGGAGATCTTCTCGGTGGTCGGATCGATGCGCAGGGTAGAGGAAATGTACGGCCCCCGGTCGACGTCATTGACGTATAGGGTGTTTATCGCCTCGACTCCCGCGGCCCGGAGCTTCGCGAGCAGCTGCTCGTCCAGCTCGTCGTTCGCACGCGCAAGCTCCTCTCCGGTCTCCTTGTCGATTACGTCATTGGCGAGGATGCGGCCATAGCCGTAGTCGTCGACGACATGGAGAGTATGGATGCCGGCTCTCTCCATGCTCCGGATCTGCCGGTTGGTGATGCGCCGGCCCGCCTCCACCAGGCACTTGCCGTCCTGGTCCATGATGTCGAATGCGGCGATTTCGCCGCGCAGGCGCTCGGCGTTCAGCTCGAAGCTCAACCCCTCCTCGAGGATGGTGAACGCATTGGTCTCGAAGAAAAGATCCAGGATTTGCTCGGTGGAGTAGCCGAGCGCCCGCAACAGCACGGTGGCGGGCAGCTTGCGCCGGCGGTCGATGCGCACATGCACGGTGTCCTTGGGGTCGAACTCGAAGTCGAGCCACGAACCTCGATAGGGAATGACCCGGGCCGAAAAGAGCAGCTTGCCCGAGGAGTGGGTCTTGCCCTTGTCGTGCTCGAAGAACACGCCGGGAGAGCGGTGCAACTGCGCGACGATGACGCGCTCGGTACCGTTCACGATGAAAGTGCCGGTCTCGGTCATGAGCGGGATCTCGCCCATGTACACCTCTTGCTCCCTCATTTCCCGAAGCGAGCGAGTGCCCCCCGTTCCCTTGTCATAGAGCACCAGGCGCAGCTTGACGCGCAAGGACGCGGCATAGGTGTTGCCCCGCAACTGGCACTCCTTGACGTCGAAGATCGGAGCACCGAGCCGGTAGCTCTCGTACTCCAGCCCCGCGTCTCCGGAATAGCTCTCGATCGGGAACACGGACTTGAACGCCGCATGCAGTCCCTTCAAGTCGCGCTGCTCGGGAGCTATCTCGGCCTGCAGAAACTCCTGGTAGGAATCGAGCTGGATCGCGAGCAGATAGGGCGCGTCCAGCACCCCCCGTCGCTTGCCGAAGTCTTTCCTCACTCTCCTGCGTTCAGTGAAAGTGTATGTCCTCTCGGGCTCCGGCGCGGGTTTGGTGGGAGGAGAAGTGGAAGAGTCCACTGCCTCCGCCTCGACCTCCGAAGCGACCGCTTCGTGCTCATCGGACTTCGCCTCCACGGGTTTCGATTCTTCCACGTCTTTCGTCAGGTCCGCCCACTGCTTGCTCACTTCACGCATCCCCCGTACTCACCGCGCCGTCTCCGACTTCGTCTCGAATGCCCGATACACCCGGCGCGCGCCCCAAGGGCCACGCCTCCACGCTGAAAATCGCACGCGATGCCTACTTGATCTCGCAGGCGGCTCCCGCTTCCTCGAGCTGCTTCACGACGCTTTCCGCCTCTTCCCGCGGCACCGCCTCCTTGACGTTGACCGGAGCGCTCTCGACGAGCTCCTTGGCCTCCTTGAGACCGAGCGACGTGAGGGCGCGAACCACCTTGATGACCTGAACCTTGCTCGTGCCGAAGCTCGTCATCAGGACGTCGAACTCGGTCTGCTCCTCCTCCTCCGCGACCTCGCCGGCCGCGGCAGGCGCCACGGCCACCGCCGCGGCGGCGGACACGCCCCACTTCTCTTCCATCTCCTTCACCAGCCCCACGATCTCCATCAGGGGCTTCGCTTCGAGAGCTTCGATGATCTCCGCGTTTGAAAGTGCCATTTCTCAAAGACTCCTGCTGTAACTGTTTCCGGCCCGTTGCTCCGGACCTCAATCGCTCGCCTGCTTGTCCCGGTACGCGTCGAGAACCCGCACGAGACCCGCGTGGGGCTCCGCGAGGGTGCGGACCAGCTTCGTGACCGGCGCGAGAATGACGGACATCAACTGCGCCAGCGCCTCCTCCCGGGTGGGAAGGCTGGCCAGCACGTCGATCTCCGACGCCTCGAGCGCCTTACCGTCGAAGGACAGGAAACGCACCACGAGCTTGTCGTTGTGCCGGGTGAACTCCTTCACGACGCGTGCGGCCGCGGCCGGCTCCTCGCGCGAAAACGCGAGCACCAGAGGACCGCTGAGCCGTTCGGACGTGCACTCGAACTTCGTATCTTCGAAGGCCCTGCGGGCCAGGGTGTTTCGTACCACCCTCAGATGGACGTTGGCCTGCTTTGCCCGCGTCCTGAGCTCGCTCATCTCGGCCACGCTCATGCCGCGGTACTCGGCCGCCACCAGCGAATGGGCGTCTGCGGCGACCCCACGCACCTCTTCGACTACCGCCTTCTTGGATTCAAGGGTCAAAGGCACCGGATTCCACCTCCCCTTCTGCGTTCACAATGCACGCTGTGCTTGGCCGTAGGCCGGCCGGAGTCCCCGGCACGACCGCCTCTCGAGAACCGTGCGAGAGAACGATTCTTCAATTCAGCGACAAGCTCGCCTTGTCGACGGAAACCCCCGGTCCCTGAGTCGTCGATACCGAGATCTTCTTGATGTACACGCCCTTGGACGTACTCGGCTTTGCCTTGTTCAGATCGGCGACCAGCGCTTCGAGATTCGCGCGCAGGCTCGACACCTCGAAGCTGGCCTTGCCGATGGTGCTATGGATGATGCCGGCCCGGTCGGTGCGGTATTGAACCTGTCCCGCCTTGGCCTTTCTGACGGCACCCGCGACATCGGGGGTGACGGTGCCGACCTTGGGATTGGGCATCAGCCCGCGAGGTCCCAGGATCTTGCCGAGGGGCCCGACGACCCGCATCGCGTCCGGCGCGGCCACCGCGACGTCGAAGTTGAGAGAGCCGCCCTTCACCTCGTCGGCGAGGTCTTCGAAACCCACGATGTCGGCGCCGGCCTCCCGTGCGGCATCCGCGGCGGATCCTTGAGCGAACACCGCGACGCGCACGCTCTTGCCCGTGCCGTGCGGCAGCACCGTCGATCCCCGCACTACCTGATCCGACTTTCTCGGATCGACGCCGAGATTCACCGACACGTCCACCGACTCCGTGAATCGGGTGGTGGTCAGGCTCTTGACGAGGTCGAGCGCCTCGTCGACTTCGTAGCTTCGCGCGCGGTCGATCTTCTCGCGCGCCTCGCGCACCCGCTTGCTCCTGTGGCTCATGACACCGCCCCCTCTTCGACTTCCACTCCCATGCTGCGTGCGCTGCCCGCGATGATGCGCACCGCGGACTCGAGGTCGTCCGTGTTGAGATCCGGCATTTTCTTCTTTGCGATCTCCTCGAGCTGAGCTCGGGTAACCGTTCCCTTCTTGTCGGTGTTCGGAGTGGGGCTGCCCTTGTCGAGCCCCAGTGCCTGGCGCAGCAGCACCGATGCGGGAGGGGTCCGGGTGACGTAGCTGAAGCTCCGGTCGGCGTACACCGTGATCACGCAGGGGATCGGCATTCCGGGCTCGAGGCTCTGGGTCTCGGAGTTGAAGGACTTGCAGAACTCCATGATGTTCACGCCGCGCTGGCCCAGCGCCGGTCCGAGCGGCGGACTGGGGTTCGCCTGACCTGCGGGCACCTGCAGCTTTATGTGGGCTTCAATCTTCTTCGCCATTCCGGCTGTCTCCGCGTGCGGGGGCGCTTTGGCTCCTGCGCCTCAAAAGGACTCGACTCGACCCTGGTGGCCCGAGAGGACAATTGCTCGCGCCGCACCGGCGCATCTACTCCTTCTCGACCTGACTGAACTCGAGCTCCACGGGAGTGGAGCGTCCGAATATGGAGACTTCGAGGCGCAGGCGGCTTTTCTCGTAGTTCACCTCTTCCACGGTGCCGCTGAAGTCCTTGAAGGGACCATCCACCACCCGAATCACCTCCCCCGGCTCGAAGAGCACCTTCGGGCGAGGTTTTTCCACACCTTCCTGCACTCTCTGGAGGATCTCGTTCGCTTCCCGGTCCGAAATCGGTGCGGGGCGGTCACTGCTTCCGCCGATGAAGCCCATCACCTTCGGCACGCTCTTCACCAGGTGCCACGTCGCGTCGTCCATCGTCATGTTGACGAGCACGTAGCCGGGAAAGAACTTGCGGTCGCTCCGGCGGCGCTGGCCGGCGCGCATTTCCACCACCTCTTCGGTGGGAACCAGCACCTCCCCGAAACTGTCCTGGAGCCCGCTCCTCTGGATACGTTCCTGCAGCAGGCGCTTGACCTGCTGTTCGAACCCGGAGTAGGCGTGTACCACATACCATCGCCGACTCATCGCTCAGCCTCCCTGGCCCAGCAGGGAGCGAACCAACCATCCGAGGAAGGTGTCCAGCATCCAGAGCATGACCGCCACCAGTCCCACCATGACAATCACGATACCGGTGGTCTGCAGGGTTTCCCTGCGCGTCGGCCATACGACCTTGCGTACCTCGGTGCGCGCATCCCTGACGAACTCCCAGCCGATCCGGCCTTTCTCGGTCTGGAGCACGAGCGCGGCCACCGCGGCGATCAGGACCAGAAGACCGATGACGCGAAACAGGAGCGAGTGGTCGCCAAAGTAGTGGAAGGCTCCGATGCCGGCGACCAGCATGGCACCCGCGACCAGCCACTTCACGCTGTCCGGTATGCCGCCCATGAATTCGAGCTTGGTGCTCATCGTTCTCCGTAGGCCGGCGAAACGCCGCCCGTCCCGTCCGAGGACATTTCCACCGCGTCTCCCGGTCGTCTTCGCGCTCGCGGTTCACGCGAGAGTCTGGCAGGCCAGGAGGGAATCGAACCCCCAACCTGCGGTTTTGGAGACCGCCGCTCTGCCAATTGAGCTACTGGCCTTAAGTATGTATGCCGTTGCGTCTGTTTCGACTGGTCACTCGAGGATTCTGGCGACGACGCCGGCGCCCACGGTCCGTCCGCCCTCGCGCACCGCGAAGCGCAGCCCCTCCTCCATCGCAATGGGCGCGATCAGGTTCACCTCCATCTGCACGTTGTCCCCGGGCATCACC
>CAYQVB010000130.1:0-8803 GCA_964420925.1 uncultured Ectothiorhodospiraceae bacterium
CTGATGCTCAGGATCGAGCAGCCGGGCCGTGCGGTTCAGGTCCGCCTTCCGGGCGATACCGTCTTCCCCGAGGACGGCGGGCTGCACCTGATCCGCGAGGTCGCGCGCATCGAGGATGTCTGGCTCGGCGCCCCGGTCCCTCGTCCGGGGCGGGCACGGGGAAAGACGGAGACCGCGAGCTTCTGCTGGCGCTGGAGAGCGAGGCGGAGGGGCTCACCCAGCGCGACTACGCGCTGCGGCTCTGGGGCCGCGAGCGGGTCGAGGAGGACTACTACGTCGGAAGCTGGATGCATCAGCGCGTGAAGCGCCGCCGGTCGCGGGCGAAGGCGATCCTCAAGCACTACCGCGACATCGCGACCCGGGACGTAACCGCATCGTCCCGTTCGCCTTGAAATCGAAACGCCGCCACGGGCTGCCGAAAACGCGCTACGATACCCCGTAGTGCGACGGCCCTATATATCGACGACAAGGGCGTGTCGGTCTCGGCTGTAACGAGTCCTCGGCCGAGAGCGAGTCGTCGGTGAATTCGGCCGCAGCGTCCAGATCCTCGGCCGGAACGCCGGTGGTGTCGGCGTAGGTCTCGGCGATCAGCTCGTCAGTGCTGCGATGGGTGCCGGTCATGGTCGATTCTCCTGTCGAGGGCGCGCTCTGTGGCGAATTCTGAGGGTGTTTACCGGCGCGACCGACTCAGCTTGCACGCTGGAGCATGGTTCGTCTTCGGGGTGCATGCGGGGGTGGTATTTTCCTCCGGCCGGGGCACACTGGCGAAGGGGCTCAGGAAAGCTTCGCAGTCGGCCATAAACTGACGCAATTCGTCCTCCGTAAGAGTGAGTCTATCGGGGCTTATCGGTGGGATGTTCGCCTGGAAGGGGCGTAAGCCGAGGACAGCATCGCTGATCCCGATTTTTGTGCTGCCCTTGGAGCACTTGAAGCCTTCGGGTGTTGCCTCGAAGGAGCGCTCGGGAAGTTCGAGGGTGCATCCGGTGAGCGTAGCCAAGCCGACGGCGAGTGCGAGGCGGTTCATGGAGTTCTCCGCGTAGAGAGAGTACGCGGTCGAGGTGTCGACTTCATCCCCGTGCGGGCGGGGATTCGTCGCGTCGTGTGAACCCCTCGAACAAGCCTTCGAGCCGCGCCATGCGCTCGCGAAGGTCCGCCACGTCGCGGCGCAGATCTCGCTGGCCGGGCACGATGATCAGCCCGAGCGCGATGCCGGTTCCGATGATGGCGACGATGATCGCGATGGTGTCGGGGTTCATGGGGCGCCTGCAAGTTCTGTTGCGGAAAAGGGCAAAAGGACACTTTAGGCGGCAGGTCAAGGTGGTCGGCGGCCGGCCCTACTCCCCGCTGGCCGATAGCGCAATGGTAGCAGGAGCGGGCCACATGCGAGCGATGAGCTCGCGTTGTTCGGCGCCGATCACGGTCGTGTAGATAGCGGTCGTGGTGAGCTCGGCGTGGCCGAGCACCGCCGCTATGGTGGGAAGCGGCACGCCGGCGGCCACGGCCGCGACGCCGAAAGCGTGGCGTAGTCCCCGGGGCGTTGCCTGGGGTCCCTCGATACCGGCCTCGAGCATGAGGGCGAGCACGTGGCGGGTGCCCGTGCTGCGGGAGAAGGGCCACAGGCGCAGCGCCGCTCGTTTGGGATTGGCCTGGGCGCGGCGAAGCGAATGCACGAGGGCGAGCTCGCGCACGAGCGCCGCGGGCACCGGGACGGCGCGCCAGTGCTCGCGCCGGCGCTTCAGCGTCGATATCCGGATCTCCTCGAGGGCCAGGTCCACGTCGCCGGCACGCAACGCGAGGGCTTCGGAAATCCGGCATCCAGTGTAGGCGAGGGTGAGCGCGAAGGTCTGAACGGCCGGCGTAGGGTGCTCGCGGGCCGCGGCGAGGAAGCGCTCGCGCTCCTGCGCGGTGAGGTACTTGCGGCCTCGGGAATCGAGGAGGGACGTGGAGACGTGGGGCACGCCGGCGGGTTCTAAAGCGTCGGCGACCGGGGTGCCGAGTGGGAAGGGGCCTCCAATGGCGGGTGCCCGTTGCGCGGCTCGACGGCCCTGGCGAGCTCGCCGAGTGCGGCGCGCAGGACGTCCTCCGCGGAGAGCTCGGGGCCGGGAATCGTGCCGCCGTCGACCGCGGGGATGGGACGCCGGTACCAGGCTTGGACGAGGGCCAGGCGCTCGAGGTCCGCGTCGGTGAGGCGAAGGGTGAGGGCGTGCAGGTACTTGTGGCTGCGGGTGAGGTCGACGATGGTGCGCAGGCACTCCGCGATGTGTTCCAGGTGCGCGGCCACGTGCTCGGGCAGCTCGGGCGAGCAAAGGGCCAGTTCTGTGGAGGACACCGCATCGCACGCCTGGCGGTAGATGGTGGTGTGGGTCGGGATATCGGACATGGCAGGGAGCTCGGTGGGTATTCGTGCCGGCAGGGAAATGACACATTACTCCAGGGGAAATGCCCACTCAAGGCTAAGTGCCGGATTGCAAAGGGCCGGTGGAGCGCTCCGGACAGGGCGAAATCCGGAGGCCTGTGGGGTGGAAATGACACAAAATGGGAATTCTGTGTCAGTCCTTGCGCACCAGCTTGCCATGTGGCGCCCATCGGCACTCAAACTGCTCAAGCCTACTTTCCATATCAGAGTCAGGGTTGATGACAAAGAATGTCCGCGGGCTGACACGTCTCCACCAGTAGGCACAGGTACAGCCCGGTAGCTGCCCCATCCAGTATTGAATTTCATTCAGGTGTGTCCGGGCCTGGCCCCGACCCTGACCATTGTGATGGTAGATGACGGCTGTGCGTCCCTCGGCAAGCGCCCTTGCTTCCTCAACGAGGATGTGTTCAGACTTTGCACTCTCCTTCGGTGAGAAGCCATTGTCAGGATCAGCGAATACGAGGTCGCAATCGAAAATCTTCTTCCTAACTCGCTCAAACCATGCATCCCGCCTTGTGCTGTCCAGAGGCTCAGAAGCGAATATGGCGTTCTTCAGAACGGAGGTCTGCTCTAACCTTTTGACCGACCGGGTACAGCAGTCAACTAGGTCCTTCAGGGCATTGAACAGCTCTGGGTCGAGGCACTGCCACTTCTCAGGCTGCTGAAGGTAAGACGTGCCGCGATCGGACCGCCGGTAGTACCACACAATACCCAGACGCCTTCCTTCGCCAATTGCTCGAAGCAATCCGAACTTCACGAAGTCCCCCACGTCACCGACGTACCTATCCTGCATCTCAAATGGCCTCCTGATTCGACCTCGGCCACACATTGGTCTCGCTCACTGGAGGATGGAGATTACTCCCAATCGTACGCCGTGGAAGCGGATGGCAGAATGGGAACGAAAGACAGAGGACATAGAACGCGGTGAATTGGAAGCCTGACAAGACGGCGTTCATGGACGTTGCCATGCGACGGTTGTGGGACCAGTTCGGGAAGATGCCGGGGGATCTGCGTCTCTACGGAGGGACGGCGATGGCGCTGTACCTGGGCCATCGCCACTCGACGGACTTTGATTTCGCGGCAGGACCGGGCGAGGTAACACGAAGGCTGGTGAACGGCATTCCGGCTCTGCGGGGCGCGCGCGTGCGGGGCAACGAAGGGTTGTTTGACGTAGTGGTGCCCGGGGAACGGGAAGTGATGGTGACGCTCATGGAGTGGGGTCATCTGATTCCGGAGCCGGAAGAAGAGCCGATGACGGCAACCAACGGGGTGCGGGTAGCACACCCGGTGGATCTGGTGGCTGCGAAGGTCCAAGCCTGTGTGTCGCGCGAAACGACCAGGGACTACGAAGACATCGCGGCGGCGATAGGCACGTGGTCGCGGTGGACGCTCGACGGTGTAATGGCGGTAATCAAGCACGGGGAATATGACGCACCGCGCATCGCCCGTGTGCTGGCCGATCCGGCACCCGCGGCGGTCCAGGAATTGGACACTAAGTCCTTGGCCAGATTGCGGCGGTTCGCGCGCGACCTTCCAGACCGGCTGATGCCTCGGGGACCGGAGCGATGAGGAGCGCCGGCGCGACCGGGGAGGACTGGATCGTGCGCTTGGGCTACGACCCGCGCCCGGAGCTCACGCACTGGAAGGGCACGCCGATCCCGCCGCTCGACGATCCTCTGGCGGTGTCGCCCCGACGCCACGAGATAGCGGAGAGGATCTGGTGGAACGGGCCGGCGTGGACGGTGCTGCGCAACGCTTCGCGCTACCTGTGGCATGTGATGGACCACGGATTCGGCGAAGACATCGGGTTCACGCTCCACGATGTAGAGCGGGAGCGATGGACGCGGGCGCTTGAGATGGCGCGGCCTGGCTGGCTCTCGCGCGGCTCCTTCGTGCTGTGGAGTCTCTACTTCGGATTGATGGCCGAAGACGGAAGCTGCGACTGGCCGCAGGATGCACACCTTCGCGACATTCGGCCGCTGGCGAGGGACACCCGGGAAATCATGTATCGGCGTGCCGCGAGGCATCACTCGGCATGGCGGAGAGGTATGCTTGGGCATAGCCCGGGGTGAGATCGGGACTCCTGGGCGCTTTCACGAGGGGGTATGCGCGAGGCCATCCCTGAGTCGGGGGATGGGCGGGAGGCTACTGCCCTGACTTGGACGGGCACTTCACGGCCAACGTGACGGTCGTCTTGCCGAAAAAGCCCTTCGCGGACTCGTGAAGCGCCTTGAGCTCGTTGAACATTTGCGTGCCCTCTGGGAGAAACGCCATCAGCTTCGGCGCGCTCATATCTGCGATGTCGGCCTCTTGGCCATCCTTGCTCTCTTCCGCGTCCGCCTTGCGACTCGCGCACACTTCGGCGAGCACGCTGTGCGCTTTTCGCCAGACCGTCGCGTAGCTGTATATGCTGGGTGCTTCGACGGCGACCGAAGGCTCCTTGTCATTCACGATGACCGTCGTAGTCGTGCAGCCCGCGAGCACGGCGGCCGACGCGGCGATGAGGAGTCGCTTCATGGTGTGATGCTGCGCTGAGTGCGGGGTGTGTCCGGCGGGCCATCCAGGCGACCGCGCAGATAGGACACGTCGCGCTCGACGATGCCGAGCCGGTCGCTGAGCTTGGAGATATCCCACTTCAGCCACGCGAACAGTCCTAGCTGAATGCCGGCAATCGCGCCTACGGTTCCCCAATCCATGCGCTGACCCTCACGGCTGAATCGCCGGGAGCGCTGAAGGCTGAGGCCGCGCCCCGGCGGGAGGCACCCTATCGCCGCGCTGAGGGCCGCGTCAATCGGGGAACGCATGGTAGAGTAGCCTCGCAGGCATACAGGCAGCACATCACCGAAATCAAGGCCGCGCTATCGAAGCGGCGCGGGACTGCATGGGTGTCGGCGCTGTGCTGCAAGTCGTAGTCGACCCATCGGCCGGCGTCGTCTTCGGCCTCGATGACGCGGAGCGTCGCGTGGGGCTTTCGCCCGGGCGGGGCGTAGAAGCGCGCCGCGGCGCCGTTATCTCATTGAAGCCTTCCACCCGGAGGCGAGCGGGCGACGGTGCGCACGCGGCGACCAGCTCCTCGAGGGGCGCCTGGGCGCGGGGCTTGAGCGCAAGGGATTCTTGGGAGGACGGGTCGGTCATACTCGGTATCTCCAGGAGGGCCGCGAGGCGGCGGCTCGGGAAGGCGGTTCTTCACGTCCCTGCTGAAAGGGTCGCCAAGTGCGACGCAAGAGAGCGCTCAGGCGCGCTCGCGTCGCCGGAGGAGAAGATCCCCGAGCCGCCGCCAGGTCGCGGGCGGATAGGTCATTCGTTGGGGTTGCCGCCGCATTCGTTGACAAGTCTTACCAACCGCCAGGAGCAGCTGGGCGGGTTGGCCTCGAAGTCGATGTCCTTGACCCACTCGAAACAATGGCCACGCGACGCGGGTTCAGTAGGACACGCAATGGGGGCGAGCCGGTCGGAGCTGTCGGCATTGCCGGCACGGTGGGCGTAGTCCGCGATCGGCGTGGTATCCGCCTGGTCGGCCTCGTCGGCATGGTCGGCCTCGACCCTGATGGTCATGCCGGTGATGTCGATGAGGGCGTTGTTGGTGGGGAGAGCGCCGGCCTGCTCCCCCGCGAGGGCGAGCGGCGCGACGCCGGCGAGGGAGAGGGCCGCCAGGGCAGTGAAGGTCGCGAGTGTGTGCGGGGCGCCACCACGATTGATCCGGAGCTCACCCGGGATCTCGGGTGAATCGCTCTTCGGTAGACTGAGGCACGAATAGGCTTCGCGGGCTCAGGAGGGTTCACGATGGGCGCGCTTGGGCGCTGGATGAGGGGACGCTGGCGAGGGCTTCGCGAACCCGCGCACATCCAGTCGAGCGACGTTCGGGAACACCGACGACCGGTCTCCCACGGCGAGCGCGAGGCATGGGCCAATCTTCTCCACCGGGAAGACGTGCTGATCGTGGCCGTCGAGACGACGAGAGTCGACGAGAACGCCGAGGTCATCGAGGTCGCGTTGGTCGACACGACCGGAGAGGGGCGCTACTACGCCCTGAGCCTGCCCGTGGGACGCATCGCCCCGGAGGCCACGAGAGCACACGGATGGACACTGCGTACGCTGCGCGAGGCCGGCGCACGGCATTGGCCGGAAGTGCACGACGAGTTCGTAGACACGTTGCGGTCAACGAAAGTCGTGCTCGGATGGAACGTGGGCTTCGACCAACGGATGTTGCTCCAGACCGCGGAACGCCACCGGCGGCAGCTCCCGCGGCTGCGGTGGCATGACGTGATGCGCGACTACGCGGCGATTCGGGAGGGCCGGCGGCATCGCCTCGAGGACGCGGCGAAGCGAGAGGGCGTCACACATGAGGAACACACCGCGGGCGGAGACTGCGAGGTCGTGCTCGGCATCATGCGCGCGGTGGTGAATGGTCGAGCGTGACAGGCCAGGCGCAGAATGGGAGCGGAAGAGGAGGATACAGAACGCGGTGAATTGGAAGCCTGAAAAGACCGGATTCATGGACGCTGCCATGCGGCGCCTGTGGGACCAATTCGGAAAGATGCCAGAGGATATGCGTCTCTACGGGGGGACGGCGCTGGCGCTGTACCTGGGCCATCGGCACTCGACGGACTTTGATTTCGCGGCGCCGCCGGGGGCGGTAACGCGAAGTCTGGTGGAGGGTATTCCGGCGATGCAGGGAGGCAGCGTGCGGGGTAATGAAGGGCTATTCGATGTAGTGGTGCCCGGGGAACGGGAAGTGATGGTGACATTCATGGAGTGGGGGCATCTGATTCCGGAGCCGGGAGAGGACCCGATGACGGCGACCAACGGGGTGCAGGTGGCGCATCCAGTGGATCTGGTGGCGGCGAAGGTGCAAGCCTGTGTGTCGAGGGAAACGACGAGGGACTATGCGGACATCGCCGCGGCGGTAGGGGCGTGGTCACGGTGGACTCTGAGAGGTGTCGAAGCAGTGGTCAATCAAGGTGTGTATGACGCGCCGCGTATCGCCCGTGTGCTGGCGGACCCACCGCCGGCGGCGGTACACGAATTGGACGCAAGATCGTTGGCCAGGTTGCGGCGCTTTGCGCGCGACCTGCCGGATCGGCTGATGCCTCGGAGGCCGGAGCGATGAGGGGTGCCGCCGCGACCGGGGAGGACTGGATCGCTCGGTTGGGGTACGACCCGCGCCCGGAGCTCACGCACTGGAAGGGCACGCCGATCCCGCCGCTCGACGATCCTCTGGCGGTGTCGCCCCGGCGCCGAGAGATAGCGGAGCGGGTCTGGTGGAACGGGCCGGCGTGGACGGTGCTGCGCAACGCTTCGCGCTACCTGTGGCACGTGATGGACCACGGGTTCGGCGAAGACATCGGATTCACGCTCCGCGATGTAGAGCGGAAGCGATGGACTCGGGCGCTCGAAACCGCGCGCCCTGGAGGGCTCTCGCGCGGCTCCTTCGTGCTGTGGAGCCTCTACTTCGGGCTTATGGCCGAAGACGGAAGCTGCGACTGGCCGCAGGATGCACACCTTCGCGACATTCGGCCGCTGGCGAGGGACACCCGGGAAATCATGTATCGGCGCGCCGCGAGATATCACTCTGCACGGCGGAGAGGTGTGCCTGGGCATAGCCCGGGGTGAGATCGCAGCGCCTGGGCGCTCTCAGGAGCTCGGATTCGGACGGAGGAGGCGAAAATCGCCGGGCTCGGTCGGAAACGGGCCTGGAAGCGAATTTCCGGGCCGCTACGGGCCGGGGAGCTCAGGTGTCCTGAGACACGGCCGCGGCTCGGATCGCGGGGTCTCGGCCGGGGTTTCGCGCGCTGAGCGCCGATTCGGGCTCGCGGATCCGGGCCGGGAGGAGTGAACGTCGAAGGACTCGGCCGGCGACGTCCAGAAAGCGCGAAACCTAACGGATCGCGGGTAGGGCCTCGGCCGGGTGCGTCGACGGGGGAGCGATCGCGCGCCGAGCGGGCCGTCTCGAGAAGGACCCGGAGGGGTGAAACCTAACGAAACGCTAGTTGGGGCGCGTCCGGGCAGCTCCTCGAGGCCCCTGCAGAAGCCCGGATATCCACAGGAAACCTAAAGGACCGGAGGTCAGGGGGTGTCAGCGATATCGGCGAGGAACTGCCGAGCGGCGCGCTCGACTCTCGCCGCGGCGAATTGGGTGTACGGATCCAGCCACGAGAAGCGCACCGCGGCGCCGTCTATCTCGTGGAAGCCTTCCCACCCGGCGCCGAGCATGCGGCGCATGGCGGGTGACGGCTCGCACGCGGCAACCAGCTCCTCGATGAGCGCCTAGGCGGGGGACTTGAGCAGGAACATTCTTTTGTCCCGCTCCCCAGTCCAAGCCCCAGCTCCAGGGTGAGTGTAGGCGCGGGGGCGGGAGCCGTCTCGAGTTCGTCCTCGGCGTCGGAT
>CAYQVB010000131.1:0-19611 GCA_964420925.1 uncultured Ectothiorhodospiraceae bacterium
TCGCCATGGAGACGCAGCATCCGACGATGGCCAGGCAGATCGCGGTCCAGACCGCGATCTGCCTGGCCATCGTCGGATGCTGCGTCTCCATGGCGATGCCGGTCGCGCACCTCGTCGCCCATGCGAGCGATCTCGGTCACGCCACGGCGCGAGCGGCGGAGATGCTCGCGGTCGCATTGCTCACGTCCACGGTCATCCGGCTCGTGGGCGGCGCACTCGTTGTCGACCGCTTCGGCGGCCTCGTTGCGTTGCTGGTGTTCTCCGCCCTGCAGACGGCGGCGTTGCTGCTCTACGCGGCGGTGGACGGGATGCTCGCGCTCTACGTCGTCTCGGCCCTGTTCGGGCTCGGGTATGGGGGCATCAACATCTGCTACCCGGTGCTCGTACGCGAGCACCTGCCGCCGGCCGAGGCCGGCCGGCGATTGGGCGTGATCCTGCTCTTCGGCACCCTCGGCATGGCGCTCGGCGGATGGCTGGCCGGCTACATCTTCGACTCGAGCGGCAGCTACACGCCCGCGTTCGTGGTGGGAGCGACGTTCAACGTCACCAACCTGATCATCGTCCTCTTCCTCATCTACCATACGCGGGCCGGTCGCGGCGCACCGATGCGACCGGTGCGAGCATGAGGGGTAGGCCCGACAACTTCGGTCGCCTGTTTCACCACCAGTTCAGGCGGCGCCGATGATACGGATTCGAAACGGTCGGCTTGGACGATGCCCGTCTCACCCAAACTCATGGTCAGACGGTCACCCCGGCGCCTTCCGCGACGAAGCGCCGCACCGTCGCCTCACTGATACCCGACGCCCACCGGTGATCGTCGCGATCTTGCCGTCCAGTCGTCCCATGCGGATCAGCGCCGGAAGTTGATGACATTCGAGAATCCGCTTTGATTCTACCGCGCCGCGCGCCCCGGGGAACTGAGATGTCCGAACGGGCCACGTGGTCGGTGAGGGTCACCTCGTAGCGGTGGTCTTGCCGGAATCCCCCTGGACCTTCATGAGCAGGGGGGGCAGGAGAAAGAAATCGGCCATGAGCGCCAGGACGATCACCATTGCGGTGAGCTTGCCCATTCCGGCGTTGAGCTCGAAGCTCGAGAGACTCACCACGATGAAGCCCGCCACGAGCACCAGGGAGGTCGTGAGCAGTGCGCGCCCCACGGTTCGGAAGGCAACGCGCACTGCATCGGGAGGCGTGCACCCGAACTCGCGTCGCGCCCGCCGGTACTTGCTGAGGAAGTGCACCGTATCGTCGACCACGATGCCCAGCGTCATGGTCGTCACCACCGACAGGGACACCCCCACTTCTCCGACCGCCAAACCCCAGACGCCGAAGCCCAGCGCACCGGGCACCAGGTTCGGGACGAGGCTCGTGAGCCCGAGCCGCCAGGATCGCAGCGCGAAGATGAGGACGAAGGAAATCCCGACGAGGGCAATGGTGGTGCCGACGAGCATCGAGATGATGTTTCGCCGGCCGAGATACGCAAATATCAAGGTGGTGCCGGAGCTCTCGGGATGGGCGATGTTCGGCCCGTGGTCCGCGAGCCATTGCAACGCACGTCGATCGAGAGCGAGCACTTCGTTCGAAGACAGCGTCTGCGTCCCCACCACCATCCGGGTCGCCGACCGGTCGACGTCGATCTGGTTGTTGAGATCGAGACCGAAGGGAAGCGACATCTCGTAAAGGAACAGGTACTGCGCGGCCAGCTCCCGGCTCGCGGGCAGCCGGTACTCGGACGGATCGTCGCCGTGCATGCTCTTGTTGAGCTGCCGGAACGTATCGGTAATGACGCTGACGTGGATGGTTTCGGGTTGCTCCCGGTACCACTCGGCGAATGCGGCGACGTCAGAGAGATAGTCGGGATCGCTGATCCCTCCCGACTCGCTCGATCCGAGCGAGTACTCCATCGCATACATGCCGGTCAGGTTCTCGACGGTGAAATCCGCGTCGCGCCGAAACTCGACGCTCTCGTCAAAGTAGTGCAGGAAGACATCGTTCAGCTCGTTTCGGGGTATCGACGCAACGAGCGCCACCACGATCAGTCCGGAACCCCACAGCAACTCCCGGCGCCTGCGCACCACGAACTCCCCAAGCGCGGCCATCGCGGCATCCTGACGGCTACCGGTGGTGCTCACCCGAATGGGCAAAAACGAGAGCAACGCCGGAAGCAAGGTCACGGAGAGCACGAACGCCGTGCCGACCCCGAACGCGACGAAGGTGCCCAACTGACGAAAGGGCGGCACCTCGGAGAAGTTCATGCCAAGGAAGCCGATCGCCGTGGTCAGGCTCGCGAGGAAGACCGGCTGAAGATTCACCCGCAGCGACTCGACGATCGCGTCCCGCTTGAGCTCGTCCATTCGAGCGCGCCGGGACCGAACGACACCGCCCCGATTCGTGAGCGTGCGGTATGCGTTGGCATGCATGTGTTGGACCAGGGTCACGTAGATGTGGACGCAGTTCGCGATCGCGACCGTCAGCACGACGATCGGTGCAATGGCGGAAGCAGTGGTCATCGGGAGTCCCACCCAGCCGCCGAGACCCACCGCGCTCATGACCGACAGCGTGACGACGAGCGTGATCGCCAAGGTCCCGCTGAATCCGCGCGTCAGCAGTACGAGCATCAGCGTCATCGCCGCGAAGCTCGCGGGGACGAGCGTCTTGAGATCGCGCAAGGATACTTCCATGAAGGCCAGGTTGAAGATCACCAGACCGGTTATTCGCACGTCGATGCCGGGGAAGCGTTCCCGAAACTCGTCCGCGAGCCTGCGCGCGGACTCCGCCACCCGCGGACCTTCGCGCAGCGTGTCTTCGCCCGGAAGCTGCACGGTGACATTGATGCCGGCCACCCCACCGTCACGTGACAGGAGGCGCGCTGCGAGGCGGGGATCGGCGAGGGCAATGGCGCGAATCCGCGATCTTTCGCCGGCGTCTCCGAGGACCGCCTCGTCCACGAGATCGCGAACCAGGATATCGTCGCCGTCGGCCGTGGTGTGCTGGAAGTTGGTAATGGAGTCCACGCGGGTCGCGTACGGAAGCTGCCAGGACTCCTCGGTGAGCCATGCGATCGCCCTGAGCGCCAGGGCCGATGTGGCGTCGCGGTCTTCCGGCACGATGGCGAAGAAGACGTTGCCGCTCTTCCCGTACGTGTTCTCCATCGCATCGTATGCGAGGAGTTGCGGATTGTCCTCGGAGAAGTAGACGCGGTGATCGGCCGAGAATTCGAGAAGCAAGGTGCCGCTCGCCGCGATCCCGACCAGGACCAGGGTGACGACGATGATCGGCCAGCGGAACGCGATGGCCCAGCCGCCGAGTCGTGATTCGAGCGCGCGCACGGGTGGTACTCAGTGCTCAGGCGGCGCGGGGCGTCCGTCGATCTCCACCGAGTCTCCTTCGACGCGCCCCCGGAGACTCATGCCTCCCGGGGCCGGAACTTGACTCCCGCCGCGTCCTCGTAGAGCCGCATGTTCGACAGGTTGCCCGCGTCGTCGCCGTAGGTCGCGCGCGCCTCCTCGACGACTCGGCCGGTGAGCGGAATCAGCCGCAGGGGGGCGCCCAGCTCGTCCACCAGCGCCAGGCCGAGGCGCGCATCCTTGGCCACCAGGCCGATGGTGAAGCTCGGATCGTAGCTGCCGCCCAGCACTCGTGCGGCGTCGATCTCGGCGATGAAGCTGGATGCGTAGCTCGCCCGGATCGCCTCGACCACCTTTGCGGGGTCGAGCCCGGCCAGGGCGCCGATGGTGAGCCCCTCGGCCAGCGCCGTCTGCATGGTGAAGGACAACAGGTTCGTGATCAGCTTGGTCGTCATGCCGGCGCCCAGCGGTCCCATGTGGAAAACGCGGTCGCCGAGGCCGTCGATTACCGGCTTCCAGCGCTCGAAATCCTCCTCCGCGGCGCCGATGAACAGGGTCACGTGGCCCTCCCAGGCGGCCTCCACCCCACCGGTGCAGCCGGCCTCGATGGTGGCCACGGACTTCTCCGCCAACCGCGTCGCGAGGCGCTCGGTCTGGTGGCGGTCGGAGGTGCTCATGTCGATCCACACCGTTCCCGGCCGCATGGCCTCGAGGAGTCCGTCCGGGCCCTCCACCACCGCGCGCACCTGGGGCGGGCCGGGCAGCGAGGTCACCACCGCCTCGGCCTCCGCGGTCGCTGCGGCCGGCGTCTGCGCCCAGATCGCGCCCTTCTCGACGACCCGCGCCGCGCGCTCGCGGACGATGTCGTGAACGGTGACCTCGAAGCCCTTGTCGAGCAGGTTGTGGACCACCGGCTCGCCCATGTTGCCGATGCCGATGAAGCCGATGTGCATGGCTGCCTCCTCCTTGGGTCTCAGAGCGTGCGGAGTGCGCGCGGATAGGGCGTCAGCTCCTCGTAGCCGGTCTCGGTCACCAGCACCGTGTCGCCGATACGGGCGGCGAAACGGCTCGGCACGATGATACCGCCGTCGATGCCGAGCACCATGCCGGCCCGCAGCGGCGTGCGCTCGCCGCGCTTCAGCTCGGGCGGCTCAACCAGCGAACAGCCGATGCTGCGCCCGATCCGGTACGACGCGCCGAAGCCGGCCGTGCGGTAGACCTCTTCGGCCGCGAGATGCGGCACCTCGGCCGGCACCCCGGACCGGATCTCGGCCAGGGCCGCGGCCTGGGCGCCGATCGCCGCCTCGTAGAGCCGCGCCTGCTCGTCGGTCGCCGAACCCACGAACACCTCGCGGTCGAACGCGGCCTTGTAGTTTTTGAAGTCCGCCATCTCGCAGAAGCAGTACAGGATGGGGTCGCCCGGCTCGAGTCGGCGCCCGGTCACCCGGCGGTTGGCGAGCGGCATGTCGGGGCCGGACTGGACAATGGGAGAGGCGCCGATATGGGGCGAGAAGAGCCGGTCCGCCGGCTCGGCGGCGAGCAATTCCGCCGCCTTGCGGGTGCCGGCCTGAACCGCGGCCAGGGTCAACTCGTACTCGGGGACGCCGGGCGCCACGCAGGCCTCGGCGGCACGCGCCATCTCGAGCGCGATCTGGCCGCCGGCGCGCAGGGCGGCGATCTCCTCGGCGTCCTTGATCATGCGCATCTCGCCGAGGGCGCCGGCGAGGTCGACGAAGGCCGCGTCCGGCCGCGCCGCCCGAACGGCGTCCGAGATCAATCCCGGCAGGCGGGCCAGCTCGATCCCGACGCTGCGCGGCCGGTGCGCAGCGAGGACGGCCTCGAGCAGGTTCGGCCACTCGCCGTCCACTCCATCTACCCAGCTCCGGATATCCGAGACGCTGGTCATCTCGCGGGCCATCTCGACCTCGATCGCAGGGCAGATCAGGGTCGGCTCGCCGGTCTTCGGCACCACCAGGATCATCGGCCGCTTGTTCTCCAGGCCCAGATAGCCCCACAGATGAGCCAGATAGAAGATCGAGTCGGTCTCGGTGACGACGGCCAGGTCGATACTGTCGTCAGCCATCCGGCGGGCGAGTTCGCCGAGCCGGCGCTCGCTGGTCTCCGTCATTGTGCTCCGATCCCCGGTGGTGCTGCCGGCGTGACGGTCCGCATGCCGGCGCCGGTCGCTCGGGGCACCACTTATACCAGATGGCCTCGCCTGTGGCCCGAGAGGTCTCTCCACACCGCCGCCGCCCTTTCTATGGCAGCAACGCCGACCAGGAGAAGATCATGGCCACCGCCCGACTCGAGAACGTCACCAAGCGTTATCCCGATCACCTGGCGGTGAACCGGACCAACCTCGACATCGAGGAGGGAGAGTTCCTGGTCCTGGTGGGCCTCTCGGGATGCGGCAAGTCGACCACCCCGCGCATGATTGAGGGACTGGAACATGTGAGCGAAGGAGAAATCTGGAACGGCGACAGATGCGTCGATGACGTGCCGCTTGGAAAGCGCTGACCAGGCAGGCAGACTGTGTGGTGATGGCGTGAACGTCCCGTGTCCGGATGCCGCCAGGCTGGCGCTCGATGAAGATGGCGTGCCCTACGAGTTTCACATGTGCGACGTGAAGGACGTGGTGGCGGGCATCGATCTGATGCTCGACCACCCGTCGGCCGTCGGCCAGGTCTTCAATCTCAGCGGGCCGGCGCCGTTTTCCTACCGCACCGCCATCGAGGCGCTCCACGAGACGACCGGCATGCCCTTCGTCGAGGTCAGGATTCCCGGCCCGCCGATTCGCATCGCCCACGACATCTCCAAGGCGCGCTCGATGCTGGGGTACGCACCCGAACGCGACATAGCGAGGATCATTGCCGATGCGCTCGCCGGGGAGTGAGGGAGCAGGTCAGCGTGGGTCGCTCCTCGCGTGGAAGGAGGAGTACGCACTGGGCATTCGCGGGGTGGATCACGAGCACCGCGAGCTCATGGATCTGATCAACCTCCTCTACGCGAAGCTCCTCGAGCCCGGTTCCGAGACGAACGTGGCGGATTTTCTGGGAGAGCTGTTCGCGAAGATCTCGAGCCATTTCGCTCTCGAGGAGAAGCTGATGCGCGACGGAGGCTACACCGGCTTTCCGGCGCACAAGGCGGACCACGAGCGCCTGCTCGACGAGATCCGGGATCTCATGGACGACTACGAAGACGGAGAGTGGGTCGACCTGGAGGGATTTGGAGACAGGCTGGAGCAGTGGTTCTCGGTGCACTTCTCCGTCCACGATGCGGCGCTGCACCAGTGGAGCTCGGCGATCCCGGCCTGAAGCGTCCTCACCGACGCGGCGCCGTCGACTCAGAGAAAGCGGAATCCGCCGAGCTCGGCCCGAAAGTCGATGACGAAGCTCTGGCCTTCGGCGAGCAGAACATCGGCGCTTCCTTCGTGGTCGAAGCCACTTCGGCGCGGAGTGTCGCGCAGGCGGACTCGAATCCGATGGTGGCCCGCGGGGACCTCGAAGCGCTCGTAGACCGAGGACGGGCCGTCGCCCGCGAGTCCCGAGGGATGCAGGGCGGCCCGAAAGACGCGCGCTCCGTCGATCTCCAGATCGACGAGCACCGGCACCCGCTCGCGCGGGCAATCGACGGCGACGCGCATGTTCGGGGCGAGCGCCTCGAGCTCTTCCGGGCTGAGCGTGCGGCAGGGTTCCCGCAGCGCGCCCGCGTGGCGGAAGCTCAGCTTGACCACTGCGTTGCCGGGGTCGACCCGGGAGTAGGGAGGGCGCCCCGAGAGCGCCAGGATCGCCACCGCAAAGCAGGCGTAGAGCGCGAGCTGGGCGAAGATGCGTCCGAAGTCAGCGTTCACTTCGCCGTTCTCCGGCTGCGGCGGAGACCGCTTCCCCGTCCCGTTTCGCGGCCTCGCGCCGCCGCGATACTCCCTCTGTCTCCAGGCGCTTGCCAAAGCGCTCGACTTCCTCGCGCAGGCGCCGCTCGCCGTCCGTGCCGAGCCAGGCGCAGGCCACGCGCGCGCGCGGCACCCGCCGGCGCAGATAGGGATCGCGCCGGCCATGGATTCGCTGCTCGGTCCAGTCCATGCCGCGCCGGAAGTGGCAGTCCCCCTCGCGGCAGCCGGTGAGCAGGACGCCCTCGACCAGCCCGCGCGTGATCAGGAAGTCGATGAAGGAAGGGGGGAGGTGGCCGATGCAGGGCAGCGTCACGCGGCCGGCGCCCGTCTGCGCGACGTGCTCGAGGCCCACCCCGTGGCGGCAGCCGAACACCAGGATCCGGACCGGCCCCTCGATCGCAGCGGCGGCTTCGACGGCCTGCTCGCGCAATGCGGCAACCGGCATCTCGGGAAGGTCGATGCCGGGTGAGAGCCGGCTCCGGCGCCGGAAGGGCGTGGCGCTCGGACAGGCGCCGACGCACAGGCCGCAGCGCACGCAGAGATCCGCATCGACCCGCGCCTCCTCGGCAAATGCGGCGGCGTCGCTTCGAGGGCTCAAGCGCACCGCATCGAAGGGACAGTCCGCCACGCAGCGACCACAGCCGTTGCAGTTGTCGAGATCGACGAGCGCGGCCGGCGTGGGGCGGCGGCGCGGCGGGAGGAAGGGAACGGCGAAGAGCAGCAGGGTCAGCGCCGCGAGCGCCCCCCACAGCGCGAGACCCGGAACGTGGTCCTGGAGGGGAAGGGGGAAGAGGTAGAACCAGTCGAGGTCGACCGCCCCCGGGACGCGGGCAAGATCCGCGGGCGGGTGGCTCACCGCGGGACGGACGGCCGAGACGGCGAGCAGCATGGCGAGCGTGCCCAGCGCCAGCGCACGGGGCGGGTTCACCCGCGGGCGCGACAGGCGCTGCAGGTGGATCCACATCACGAAGAGCATGGCCAGGGGGACGAAGATGTGGATGTACGCCATCAGGGTGAAGAAGCGGCTGCTGAGCGTGCTCGGGTGCAGGAAGTTCCTCGCGATCGGTTCGCCGAAGAGTCCCAGCGCGTCGAGCCATTCCGAAGTCGCGACCGCGACGTACTGGGCGAGCTCGTCCCAGACGACCCAGTAGCCGGTCACCCCGGCCGCGAAGAGCAGCCACAGGATCGGGACCCCGGTGCACCACGCAAACCAGCGTGCCCCCCGCATCCGGTCCAGCAGGTACTCGCGCAGAAGGTGGAGCAGCACCACGAGCACGAGCGCGTCGGACGCGTAGCGGTGCAGGCTGCGCATGACGCCGCCCGCGTACCACTGCACGTGGGTGATGCGATGGACCGAGGCGTAGGCGTCCTCGACGCCGGTGTCGAAGAACACGTAGAGGTAGATTCCCGTGACCGCCACCGTCCAGTAGAGGAACCACCCGAGCGCGCCGAGCCGGTAGAGAGGGTTCAGCGCGGGCGTGAACGCCACGTCGAATGCGGTCTCGACGCGTTCGAGCGCGCCTCTCAGTATGCGCTTGGGGCTCACGCCGGCATCATATGCAATCGTATCCGGACATGGCGTCCCGAGGGGCGATCACGCTCATCACGCGGAGCGCCCCGGGGTTCCGCTGTCGCGCCAGGCCCGGACGATGAACACCGCGATGCCTCCCAGGCACAGCACGCCCACCCCGGCCGCGACGAAGATCGAGTAGTCGAAGCGGTAGCGCCCGGAGTTGGGATCATAGACGGTGCAAATCAGCTTCACCCGCTCGATCCAGTCGCCGAGCGCGGGCGCGGCGGCCGGCCGGCCGAGCGCCAGCTCCTTGAGGGGCTCGACGAGCGAGGGAGCGGAGAAGGCATCGCCGTAGATCTGCCGGTAGACGCGTCCCCCGGCATCGATCACGCTGATCTGCGCGAGGTGATCGTATCCGCGGGGGGAATCGACGTACGTGAAGCCGACCTGCTCGAGAAGACCTTCGAGAGTGTGCGCATCGCCGCTCAGGAAGCGCCAGTCTGCCATATCCACCCCTTGCCGATCCGCGTACAGGCGCATTTGCTCGGGGGTGTCGAAGCGGTGGTCGAACCCGATGGTGGCGACCGTGAAGCTTCCCTCTCCGAGCACGCGTTGCGCTTCCCTCACCACCTGGACCAGGTTGTGGGTGACGATGTTGCAGGTGTCGGGGCAGCTCGTGTAGACGAGGCTCATCACCAGCGGCCGGCGGCGCAGGTCGCCGAGCCCGATCGGTTGCCCCCGGGTGTCGACGAAGCGGTGGTCGTCGAGCAGGACGCCGATCGCGGCCTGGCTGCGAGCGAATGCCTCTGCCTCGTCGAAGCTCGCCCGGGCGGTTTCCGTCGCAAGCGCGAGAAGGGGGAGAGCCAGAGCCGAGAGCGTGCGCGCGAAGGCGCGGTGCGCGCGGCGAGCCGAAGGGGTCACGGTCTCAGAACGCGGCGTCGGCCAGCACTCCGAGCAACAGGAGGCCGAGATGGGCGAGCGAGGCATGGAAGTTCGCCATTGCGCTGGCCCGTCCCGGGTCCCTGACCAGGCGCAGGCTTCCGCGCAGGAAGAGCGCGCCGCCTGTGACCACGCCGGCCAGGTAGAGCCAGCCCAGCCCCAGGAAGAAGGGCAGCAGGGAGAGCGCGACGAGGACCGCGGTGTGCGCGAGAATGACGCGGGCCGCGGCGGGCCCGCCCACCACCACCGGCAGCATCGGCACGCGCGCGCGCCGGTAGTCCTCGTCGAAGGCGAAGGCCAGGCTCCAGAAGTGCGGGGGCGTCCACAGGAAGAGCACGATGGCCAGGACTACCGGCGCCGGGGTCAGGGCAGGATCGACCGCGCTCGCGCCGGCCAGTACCGCGAAGCTTCCCGCGAGCCCTCCGATGACGATGTTCAGCCAGGTGCGCCGCTTGAGCCACAGGGTGTACACCACGCCGTAGGTGAACGCGCCGAGGAATACGAAGAGCGCCGCGAGCGCGTTGGCGGCGATGGTCGCCGCGGCCACCGCCACCAGCAGCAGCGCCAGGATCGCGGCCGGCCAGTGCCACGCGTCGGAGTAGCGGCCGGTCACGAAAGGGCGCGATCGGGTGCGCGACATCTGCGCATCGAGGCCGCGTTCGGCGTACTGGTTGAACGCGCCGGCCGCGCAGGAGGACAGGAGCACCGCAAGGGCGAGCACCGCCATCGCCGCGGGATCGATGCCCGGCCCCGGAGACGCCGCGGCGCCCGCGAGGGTGCAGAGCATGATCGCGACGCCGATGCGCAGCTTGAATACCGAGAGCAGCAGTCGCAGCTCGGCCATCAACGAAGCGGCCATATCTCCGAGAGGTACTTCCAGTTCACGAAGTAGTAGAGCACGAAGCACACGAAGAACACCGCGACGAGCGCTACCGTGCCGGGAATCTTCAGGGTGCCGGCGCTGCCGTACTGCCCGACCACCTCGGCCGCCGGCACTTCGGGGCCGCCGGTGATTCCCCGGGGCGCGGGCGGTCCGAGCTCCACCGGTCCATCGACCTTGCGGCCGAAGAACACCGAGCCGACCACCACCACCACGTACATGATGCCGCCGATCGCGGCGAGCACCGCCGAGAGCCCGTTGAGGCCCAGCATGAGGAACGCGGCGCCGGGGTAGTCGTAGGGAAGCATCGCGCCGGCGAAGGTGATGTCCCAGTGGCGCCGGGCGACGCCCAGGGTGCCGGCCCCCATCATGAACATGGAGATGCCGGCCACCCCGAGCCCGAAGACGTAGGGCTGCCACTGCGCCACCCGCCGCAGCACCAGCTCCCGTCGGAAGATGAGCGGAATGACGAGATAGGTGATGGCCATGAACGCGAGCGTGGTGCCCGCGACCACCGTGCCGTGAAAATGGCCGGGCACGTAGAGGGTGTTGTGCATGATGAGGTTGATCTGCTCGGTGCCCATCACCACCCCGGAGATCCCGCCGATGAATCCGAACATCACCAGCGACATGAACATGCCCGAGAACGCGGGGTTCCCCCACGGCGCCTTGCGCAGCCACTCGAAGATGCCGTTGGTGAGGCCGCGCCGGCGCTGCGCCGCCTCGATCGAGCCGGGAACGGTCATGCCGTGGATCATGCTCCCGAGCACCGCGAGGTACATCGCGTAGCTGGTGTTGAAGATCTTCCACTCCGAGCTGACGCCGGGCTCCACCAGCATGTGATGGGCGCTCGCCATCTGCAGGAACAGGATGTAGAAAAGGAACGCGAGACGGCTCACCTTCTCCGAGATCGGTTTCGCGCCGAGCACCAGTGCCGCGATCGCGTACCAGACCGCCACGTGGGCCGCGACGTTGATCTGCTGCGAAGAGTGACCCATCGCCCACCACACCGTCTTGTACACCATGGTGTCGATGTGCTGGATGATCCCGAGCGACCAGAGAAAGGTCGGGATGAGGATGATCGCGCCCGAGGCGATGGTGAACACCGCGATGATCGCCGCGGTCAGCGCCCCGAAGGTGACGAGCGGAATCGAGCCCCGGTAGGTGCGCTCCTCCCGCGCGACCACCAGGGTACCGAAGAACACGAAGCACCCGAGGAGGGCGCCTACCGCGAAGAGCAGCATGCCGAGGTAGAAGTGCGGAGCCGCCTTCATCGGCACGTACGAGGTGAACATCACGGTGGACTGGCCTTGCAGCACCGCCACGTTCACGATGATCGCGCCGGCCAGCATCAGGCCGAATCCGGTCCACGCGATGCGCGGGGTCGCCAGCCGGCAGTTGAGCAGCACGGCGGAGGCGAAGTACAGCACCGCCATCTCGAAGAAGATAATCCATACCAGCAGCACGTCGAGCCCGTGCGCGGTGAGCGCCAGGTAGAACCAGTCCGCCGGCAGCAGGTGCACCGCGGGCCAGCGGGTGAGCGCCACCAGCAGCCCGAAGAGCCCGCCGATCGCCAAGAACACCACCGCGGCGACCGCGTTCGCCTTGATCAGGCCCTCCGCGGCGAGATGGACCTTCAGTCCCGTGGTGGGACAGGTGCGAAACGCTTCGGCCATTGCGCTTCCTCCTACTCAGATTGGCGCCGGATCCCCCCGCCGGAGGCCGGCGCGGCGATCACGGGTCGGCGGCACCTCCGGCGCGCTCCAGACATTCCGGGACGAAGCGCCCGGGCGCGCAGGGACGCACCTCGCCCGGGCCGGCTTCCGTCACTCGGTCACGTAAATCTTGCCGACCATCAGATGGTGGCCGATGCCGCAGAACTCGTTGCATATCACGCTGTACTCGCCGGCCCGGTCGGGCTCGACGGTCATGACGAGCTCGTAGCCGGGGTGCACCTGCACGTTGATGTTGGTGGGTTGCAGAGAGAAGCCGTGCTGCCAGTCGAGCGAGGAGAGGTGGAGCCGGTAGCTCTGCCCCTTCTCGAGCTCGAGGATGGGCCACCAGTGCCAGAGCCGGGCGATCAGGTACACGTCGCTGCCGGGCGGCGGGCGCACGACCGGGAAGTTCCCTTCCTTGCGCACCTCGTGGCTTTCGGTCATCTGGTTGGTCTTCTCGGTGAAGCGCTCCGCGCTGATGCGATAGGCCTCGTTCGAGAGGTTCTGTTCCCCGGCGCCGTGCCAGTAGATCATCATGAAGAACATCACCAGGCCCCACGCGAAGGCGATGATGATCCAGACGAGCTCGGTGCGGGCGACCGGTTCGCGCCACCAGAGAAGGTTGCTCGGAGGAGTGATGGCCATGATCGTCTCCCCGTTGGGGCGAGCTACGGCAATAGAATCAGGGGGCGACCGGAATCTGGACGATTTCCATGATGCCCCAGAGCAGGTAGAAGACGGTCGGAACGAGTATTCCCAGGAAGAGCAGCAGGAACGGGTTGTCCATCAGCCTCTGCATGAACGGCACGCGGCCGTCGCCCTCGACCGGGGGCTTTCCTTCGGACTCCGGCATGTGGCCTGCCTCCTCCCCTGCGCCCGCATTGCGCCGGGAACGCAGGCGGGCGATGGTGACCGCGGTCACATGATGGTAGCGTGACGGCAGATCCCGATCCTTGACCTGTGTCAAGAGATCGGGAAGCCCCCTTTCGCCGAGCACCCCCCCTTCCCTGGACGGCGCCCGGCGCGCGCTCCGAATGGGCGGGCTCTCGAGTCGCCTTACTCGAGGAGCGACTGCAGCAGCGGGAAGGTGGCGAGCGCCAGGCCGAGGAGGATGCCGAAGAACACCAGGGTGCGGTGTTCCAGACGTTCGCCGCGATGCAGCTCGATCCTGTCGAGCAGCCAGTCCGCGACCAGGTACAGCACGATTGCGGTAATCGTGAAGTAGATCGCCGCCAACGCTGATTCCTCCTGACCGGGCGCCGACTCAGGCGGCCCGCCGGACCACAAGCGAGCCGTCGCCGGGCTGTCTCAGGGGCGCTCGAAGACCCCCGATTGCCGTTCCGCATCCTCTCCGCCGCATCGCGCTTCCCGCCATGGCGCGGCGTCGGAGAGGCGGGGTCATCTCGATGGCGCGAGCACCCGCCGGGGGGTGCGGGGTGCCGGATGCCGCCGCTGCGAAGCGAATGATCCGCAGCGGGCGTGACGCATGACCGATAGCGGCGCGGTGCGATGCAATCTCTCGCCCGTGAACCTTGATCATGATCAATGACACGAGAGAACCCTCGTTCGAAGATGACCCTAATCCGCCCTTCCGGAGACGGTCAAGCGCGCCGTCAACCGGCCGAGTCACGCGATTGGCACTCGAATCGGTCAAGTCCTCCCGCCCCCAAGGAACGCTTCCACTGGCACGGGGCGTCTGGTTGCGTCGTGGCGCCCTGCTGATCCTGGCATCGGTCCTCGGTCTCGGTGCCGGATGGTGGGCCATCGGGGGTTCGTGGCGCGAGCCCGCGTCCCGACCTTCACAGGTGCCGGGTGTGCTGTGGCCGCACCCTCAGCCGATCGGTGCGTTCTCCCTGCAGGACCATCACGGTCGTGCGTTCACGCGTGAGCGCCTGAATGGGGTCTGGACCTTCATGTTCTTCGGCTACACCTATTGCCCGGACGTCTGTCCGACCACGATGGCCACTCTTCGCCAGATCGAGTCCACGATCTCCGAGCATGCCACGGTGCCCCGGCAGCACGTGATGGTGTCGGTCGATCCGCCCCGAGATAGCGTCGAACGCTTGGCGCAGTACGTGCCCTGGTTCGGGGCGTCCTTTATCGGAGTGACGGGAAGCGAAGGCGAGCTTTCGAAGCTCGCCCGGCAGGTCGGCGCCGCCTACTTTCGCGGCGACATGAGAGATGACGGCTCGTATCTGATCGAGCACACCGCGTCCATCATGCTGATCGATCCGTGGGGGCGGCTGATCGCGCTCTTCGGCATGCCGCACCATGCCGACACCATCGTGGCCCGCTTCCTGGAGCTCGAGCGACAGGTGCTCGCGTCTGAGGGAACCCCGCTCTGAGCAACCCGCGGCGCGTCAGCCCCTCCGAGCTCGCCGCGAACAAGTGTCGCCGCGCGGCGCTACTCCTCGTGGAGCGCGAAGACGCGCTCTTGCCCGTCGCGCGTGAGGAGCAGCGTCGCGTAGCGCTGGCGGCGCGTCCCGAAATCCATCCCCGGCGAGCCGAGCGGCATGCCCGGCACCGCGAGGCCGAGTGCATCGGGGCGTTCTTCGAGGATACGTGCAATCTCGCGTGCATCGACGTGGCCTTCGATGACGTAGTCCTCGACGAGTGCGGTGTGGCACGAGCGTTGATGTGCGGCAATGCCGACACTGCGTTTGAACGCATCCAGCGCATCGTTCGGGACGTCGCGCACCACGACATCGAAACCGGCTTCCTCGATGTGCTCGACCCACGCCGCGCAGCACCCGCAGGTCGCGGTCTTCGTCACGTGCACGACTCGGGGGTCGGCGGCGATGGCGCTGGGCGCGTACGCACCCAGGGCACCCGAGAAAACTACCGGCAAGACCAGGTGGGAAAGTGAACGGAGCACCGGGCGTGACCTCGAAACGGGGAAGCGATGGCGCGACGATAGCGCAGTCGCTCGAGCGGCGCACGTGCTCCGGAGCGCCCTCACGCAGGTCATGAGCCCAAAGCGTCTACGTACAATCCACTCCAGGGGCGGATTCGCGGTGCGCGCACGCCGGCGTCCCGCGACACGTTCAGCCGCCGACGCGCCCCCGGGAAGTCAGATACGGTGCCGCATCAGCACTCCGGCGAGGCTTCGGCCTGCCCCCATGGAGACATCGATGCGCGCGACGGTCTCGAATCCCACCGAGGCGTAGAAGGCCACCGCATTGAGGCTCGAGTAGCACTCGAGGCAGCGAATCCCCGCTTCGCGAGCACGCACTTCGCACCGTTCGTAGATGCGCCGCGCGACGCCGCGCCGGCACCAGCGCGGGTGGGTCGCGAAATGGCGCAGGTGGGCGTGTGCAGGCTCGACCGCACCGTCGCCCGGGCGCTCGCGAGTCCAGCCGCCGGCACCAACGACGCGTCCATGCTCGCTCTCGGCCACGTAGTAGCTCCCGCTTGCGAGCAGCTCGGGGTTCGCGCGCACCATCACGTCGAGCACGGCGGACAGAGCTTCTCCGTAGGCGGGTCGCATCAACACCGGATAGGAATCGCGCAGCAACGCACCCACCGCATCCGCATCTCTCGGGGTGGCCACCCTGATGGTCAGAGGATCGCTCATCATCTTCGAAACGCTTCGACTTCGGCAGAATCACGGAGAGAGAACGATAGTGCAGCCGCTCGAGTGGCGCACGTGTGTGCGCGACGCGCTGGTAGTGCTGCAAGCGCCTCGAGACCACGAAACGGGTACACACCGATACTCGCTCACGGGCGCGGACGCGGCTCCAGGTGCAACGGACAACGGCACGATCCCTCGCCTGATAGTATCGAGGACCTGTGGAATCGATGCGAAGTACGAGGGAAACGGAATGAAGGGGCTGCAGGGCTTCTTTCCCCGCGAGGAATACGAGCAGCGTTGGGCCAACGTCGACGAGGCCATGCGTGCGCTCGAACTCGACGCCGCTCTGGTCTGGGGTCGCAGCGGGGGAACCTACGAGCGTCACGGTGACGTCCTCTATCTCGCCAACTACTACTCGAACCAATCAGGACAAGTCTGGGATCGCCTGCACGAGGACATCAACGGCGGTGCGATGTCGTGTGTGATCCTGAGACCCGGAGAGATGCCGGAACTGGTCGCGGACGAGCCCTGGCCACGCCAGCACCTGATTCCCACCGATCGGATCGCGTGGAGTTTCGATCCTTTTGCCGAGACGCTGCACAGCCTCGAGACCAACGGTCCGATGAGAGGCCGGGTGGGAATCGCCGGCTCGGACTTCGTCGGCTTCAAGTACTGGGAGCAGTTGAAGACCGCCACGCCCGGAATCGAGTGGGTGGTGTGCGACGAGTTGGTGGCGGACGTTCGGATCATCAAGAGCGCGCGCGAGCTGGAGGCGTTTCGGATTGCGGGCGAAACCGTCACCGCCGCTCTGGATGCGGTCATCAAGGCACTCCGAAGCGGCAAGAGCGAAGCCGAGGCCGCAGGTGAAGGTGCGCGCGAAGTGTTTCGCCGGGGTGGTCAACCGCACATGATTCCCATCTCGAGCGGGGACAACATCAGCTATTTCGTTTCCCAACCGGTCCCGGGCTTCGGGCCGTATCAGCCGAAGGAAGGCGATCTGGTCCGGGCCTGGGTGTACGGCCCGATGTTCGAGGGTTATTGGATGGACCCCGGGCGCACCACCGTCGTCGGGCGTCCCACGAACTCGCAGCGCCACCTTGTCGAAGCCACGGCAAGCTTGATCGAGCAGTGCCGCGCCGCGATAAGGCCCGGCGTCACCGTGGCCGAGATCGTCGCACTCGGCGACTCGCTACAGGCGGATTTCGGCGGCATCAAGGACCAGGCGGCCGAGAAGTGGCCGCTTTACGGTCATGGCAACGGGCTGTTCTGGGACGAGCCCCTGCTCTCGCACGGCTACCGGGGCAAGCACACCGTCATCCGGCAGAACATGGTGATGTCGACCGAGACCTTCATGGCTACCGAGGGCGTGGGCAGCGCCGGATTCGAGCAGAACTTCATCGTGACCGCCGAGGGCACCGAGCTTCTCACCAACACCCCGCTGCTCTGGTGGGATTGACGGCGTCCGGCCACCGTCGACCACGGCTCGCGTGGCGGGTCGGCATGGAGCTTGTCGGAGACCGAACCCCTACCCCGGAGCCGGTTCGAATCGCTGCAGGGTGCAGTGCTCGCGCTCCAACAGGCGGTCCAGGTACGCCTGAAGGTGCACGAAGTCACCAATCAGCTTGTCTTCCTGTCCCCAATTGACGGTGTAGCTCACGATGATGTCCGTGACCGTGAACCGGTCTTCCACGAGATAGTCGGATTCCGACAAGGCCGCATCGAGCACGGCCGCGCTTCGCCGGAACAGCATGGCGTTGGGTTCGGCAATCGCGGGCAGGCGCTGTCCGCTGGGTATGGCGAAGTCGAACAAATGGAGCTCGGTGCTCCACAGCCAGCACTCCATCTCGGTGAGGGCGAAGCTGACCCATTGGTCGTGGAGCGCTCGTGACCACGAACCCGGGCGCCCGATCAGGTTCCGTTCGGGCACCAGGTCGGCGATCGCCGTGCAAATCGCCGCGGACTCGAACAGGGGTCGACCGTCGATGACCGCGACCGGGACCTTGCCGAGCGGGTGGACGGCCTTCAGCTCGTCACTGCCGATAACGTCGGGCGCATTCCCGATCGACTCGTACTCGAGGCCCGCTTCGTTCAGCGTCCAGCGACACCGTGCGGACCGAGTGGGGGCGTGTTCGTACAGCTTGATCGCAGGCATGTTCGTGCTCCAACCCGGGAAATGGTATGGACGAGCGTCATCTACAGGGCCGCACCAGTATGGCCGACCGCGCCTTTCCGCGCTCGTTCGAACCTCCCTCTCCCTGGAGCGTGGCGACGCGCCACAATAGGCTGGGGCGACCTGCAGGGCGGCACACGGATGTACCGTGTTCCGCCGGGGCTGCTCCCAACGCCGCGAGGCGGCGAGGCCGCTTCACCGCGATCCTGGTTCAGGGTGATCCGGAAGCGGTGGTTGTCGGCAGGGCCGGCTGGTCATTGGTATGACAGTGCACCCCGCCCCCGGCGGCCCAGGAGCTCAGCATCTCGATGACGTGGACTTCCCGCCCGGGAAAGTACGCCTCGAGCCGCGCCTTCGCCGCCGCGTCGGTCCGGGGATTGTCGAAGCCGGCGCTGATGACGAAGCCGTTGCCGACCAGCCAGTTCAGGTAGTTCGTGTCGAAGGTCTGGCCCCGGTATTGGCTCGTGCCGTCGACGGGATCTCGGATCACGCGAAAGCCTGCTGCGGCAATCGTCTCGGCCGCGGCGTCGAAGACGGCGGCGGTGGGGTCTCCCTCGGCGCTGCACTGCGAGGCTCCCGTGCACTGCGCGACGACGACCGTGTCCGGATCGATGAAGCGCGCGATGCCGTCGATGTGGCCGTTGGTCAGATCGCCCTTCGGCACCCCCTCGATGAACACGACCCTGCTCACTCCGAAGTGGCGTTTGAGATCTGCCTCCGCCTGTTCCCTGGTGTAGTCGCGGTTGCGCCGGGGATCGCCGATCACGCTCCAGTTCAGCATGAGCGTATCGACACCGTTGAACTCCAGGTTGCCGCGTTCGTGAACGATGTCGACATGCTCGACCGGGAGGCCGGCCGCCTCCGCGACCCTCGCGGGCACCCAATCGTCGAGGCGGTAGGGGACGTCGGCGCCGAACGCGCCGCCCCAGGCATCGAAGGACCAGTTCTGGACCCGTAGCCGGCCATCCTCGATCACGTAGACGGGACCGTTGTCGCGCATCCAGGCGTTGTCGTTGGCGATTTCGTGCCACACGATGTTGGGGTGGTCGGGATCGCCACCCTCGCGCCTGATCGCCGCGCGCGCGTCCGCCGCGATCTTCGCCGAGGCATGCAGAATGTGAAGCGTCTCGTAGTGGGCGATCACGTTCGATATGCGTGCGAACGCTGTTTCGTGCGATTTCTCCCAGCGTCCCGGCCACTGCAGCCAGATCGCCTCCTGGGGTTCCCATTCCGCGGGGACGCGGCGGACGGGGTCCGCCAGAGCGTGGTCGGCGCCGGTGCTCATGACAACCGCAGTCGTGACAAGCGCCCGAAGCAGGCAGAAAGGAAACACTTTCGAGGCGAGCATATCCCGCTGTCCTTCATCATGATGTCCTGATCGGCTCTTTCCGTTGACTCCAGCACCGCAGCTTCCTTCCGGTTTCGAAGGGCCGGTATCGAGTCTCGCCGATAGTCCACTATAGTTCGGACTCGAACGAAGATCCGATGCGCCGGCCAGCCGCGTCGGCTATCGCGTATTGGTGCGATGCGGTGATTCGCGGGACCGCGCACCGAAAGCCGGGGTCGACGGCTAGCGCCGGCTCAGGA
>CAYQVB010000132.1:0-39414 GCA_964420925.1 uncultured Ectothiorhodospiraceae bacterium
GTGGTGGGCCTGCCTCCGGCGGGGGGAATGTGGAGCAAGTGGCAGCTCGCCCTCGGCACCCTGGAGGCGGGGGAGGGGGTGCTGCTCGCGGCGCTGCTGCTCGGATCGGTGTTGAGCTTCAGCTATCTCGCGCCGATTTGCGTGAACGCATTCTACCGCGCGCCGGCTTCGCCTTCGGACCGCGCGATTCGGGAAGCGCCGTGGCCCTGCACGGCGGCGCTCGCGGTGTGCGCCCTGCTCGTGCTCTGGCTGTTCACGGCTCCCGATCTGCTCTATCGCCTGCTCGAGCCGCTGAGCGCAGGCGCCGGCGCGCTCCCCGGAGCCTCGGGTTGAACGAGCCCGCGCGATTCCTCGATCGGCCCGCCAACCAGCGGCGCCTGCGGAGGGTCTTCTACGCGCTCTGCGCCGCGCTCGTCGGCCTCGAAGTGTTCGTGCACCGGCATGCCGAGCACCCCTTCGAGGGCGCCTTCGCGTTCCACGCCGTCTTCGGATTCGTCGCCTGCGTGGTGCTGGTGCTCGCCGCGAAGCAGATGCGTCGCGTGCTCATGCGCCGCGAGAACTACTACGAGCCGCGCCATGGGGACGGGGCCACGCCGGCAAGGCGGACGGAAGAGCCGTGATGGCGCCCTTCCTGCCCTTCTTCGCCGGCGCCCTCGCCCTGCTCCTGCTCGGCTCCCGACTCCGGGCGCCGCTGCTCCTCGGCGTGCCGCTTGCCGGAGCGGTGTCGCTCGCCGGACTCGAGGACGGGGCGTCGTGGTCCTTCCAGTGGTTCGGGATGGAGCTCACGCCGCTGCGGGTGGACGGCCTCAGCCTGATGTTCGGATGGCTCTTTCACCTCGCGGCCTTTCTCGCCGCCCTGTTCGCCCTGCACCTGCGCGATCGCGTGCAGCACGTCGCGGCGTTCGTCTACGCGGGGGCGGCGCTGGGCGCGGTCTTTGCCGGCGATCTGCTGACTCTCTTCGTGTTCTGGGAGCTGATGGCGCTCTCGTCCGTATGCCTCATCTGGGCGAGGCGCAGCCCCCGGGCGCTTCGCGCCGGGCTGCGCTACCTGCTCACCCACATTCTGTCCGGAGTGCTGCTGCTCGCGGGCGCTCTCGTCTACGTGCGCGCCTCGGGCTCCCTCGCGTTCGGGCAGATCGGTGCGGACAGCATCGCGGGGCTCCTGCTGCTCGCAGCGTTCGGGATCAAGTGCGCGTTTCCCCTCGTGCACAACTGGCTGACCGATGCCTATCCGGAGGCGACGCCGACCGGCACCGTGTACCTCAGCGTGTTCACCACCAAGGTCGCGGTGTACGCGCTCGCCCGCGGCTTTGCGGGCACCGAGGTGCTCGTCTATGTCGGCGTGGCGATGACCTGCTTTCCCATCTTCTACGCGGTCATCGAGAACGACCTGCGGCGGGTGCTCGCCTACAGCATGATCAACCAGATCGGATTCATGGTCTGCGGCATCGGCATCGGCACTTCCCTGGCCCTTGCGGGCGCGGTCGCCCACGCATTCAACGACGTGATCTTCAAGGGGCTGCTGATGATGTCGATGGGCGCGGTGCTGCACATGACGGGGCGCATCAACGGCTCCGATCTCGGAGGGCTCTACAAGAGCATGCCGAAGACGACCGCTCTGTGCATCGTCGGCGCCGCCTCGATTTCCGCCTTTCCCCTCTTCAGCGGGTTCGTGAGCAAGTCGCTGGTGATGTCGGCCGCGATCGGGGAAGGTTACTCGTGGGTATGGCTGGGCCTGCTCTTCGCCTCCGCCGGGGTGTTCCACCACGCCGGGATCAAGATCCCCTTCTTCGCGTTCTTCGCGCACGACTCCGGCATCCGCACCACGGATCCCCCCTCCAACATGCTCCTCGCGATGGCCCTGGCGGCGGGACTGTGCATCGTCATCGGCGTTGCACCCGGGCTGCTCTACTCCCTGGTGCCCTTCGAGTTCACCTACGAGCCCTACACCGTGACGCACGTGCTCGCCCAGGCCCAGCTTTTGTTCTTCTCCGCCCTCGCCTTCGTCTGGCTTCGGCTCTCCGGGCTCTATCCGCCGGAGCTTCGCAGCGTGAACATCGACGTCGAGTGGGTGTACCGGCGTCTCGTTCCCGATGCCTGGCGGCGGATTGCGCCCTTCGTCCGAAATCTCGATACCACGGCGCAGAGCCGCTTGCGCTCGTTGCTCGCGAGCATGGAAAGGGGTCTGCGGGCCGCGCACGGGCCGGAGGGGCCGCTGGGGCGTACCTGGTCCACCCGCGTCGCGGTGGCCGCGGTCGCGGTGCTGCTCGGCGCCTACCTGGCCGCGCTCGTCCTGTAGAGTAGACGGGCCGCCACCGGCCGGCGCGGCGCGCGAACGAAAGGAAGGACGATTGGAAGGAGTGCTCGTTGTTCCGGTGATCCTCGCGGGCGGATCCGGTACCCGGCTCTGGCCCCTGTCGCGCGAGAGGCATCCCAAGCAGTTGCTGCGCCCCTTCGGTGAGCGCTCGCTGCTCCAGGAGACGGCGCAACGGGTGCGCTCGCTGCCCCTCGATGGAGTCTCGTCCGGCGGCGACGCCCGGCTCGCCCCGCCGGTCGTGGTGTGTCACGAAGAGCACCGCTTCATCGTGCGCGATCAGCTCGATGACATCTCGATGCCCGATGCGTCCGTGCTGCTTGAGCCGCTGGCCCGGGATACCGCACCCGCGCTCACCGGAGCCGCGCTGTGGGCGCAAAGGGCGAGCGATGATCCGATCCTGCTCGTGCTGCCCTCAGACCATGTCGTCTCGGATCTCGACGCCTTCCGCAGCACCGTGTCCTCGGCGCTTCGTTTGGGCGCCGAGGGCATGATCGTCGCATTCGGCGTGGCTCCCACCCACCCGGAGACGGGCTACGGCTACATCCGGCGCGGAGTCGCCGTTCAGGCGAAGGAGGGCGCACGAGGACACTCCATCGACGCCTTCGTCGAGAAGCCCGGGCGGAACGCGGCCGCGTCCTACCTCGCATCGGGGGCCTATCTGTGGAACGCCGGGATCTTCGTGATGCGCACCTCGGTGTGGCTGGAAGCGGTGGACCGCCATCGTCCCGAGGTGCTGGCTGCCTGCCGGGACGCGCTGGCGGGAGCGCGGGAAGCGGGGGGCTTCCTCCATCTCGAGGCCACGGCGATGGAGCGCTGTCCGCGCGATTCCATCGACTACGCGGTGATGGAGCATCTCGCCGGCTCCGGTGTCGAGCCGGCCTCGGGCGGGCGCGAGGGAGCGCCGCTTCCGGCCGCGGTGGTCTCGCTCGATGCGGGCTGGGCGGACGTCGGCTCCTGGACCGCATGGCTCGACTTGAAGCGCGGCGGGAGCGGCAATGCCACCAGCGGTGACGTGTTCGTTCGCGACAGCGACAACTGCCTGCTGCACGCCGAACACCGGCTGCTCGCGGCGGTGGGGCTCTCCGACACCGTGGTGGTCGAGACCGCGGACGCGGTGCTGGTCGCGCACAAGGACGCGGTGCGCACGATCGGCGAGGTCGTCGACTGGCTGGAAGGTGAGCACCGGGAAGAAGGGAAGCACCACCGCCGGGTCGAACGGCCCTGGGGCAGCTTCGAGCGCCTCGATGCCGGCGAGGGCTACCAGGTCAAGAGACTGAGCGTGAAGCCGGGCGAGGCCCTGTCCCTGCAGATGCACCGCCGGCGCTTCGAGCACTGGGTGGTGGTGCGCGGCACCGCCCGGGTCACGAGGGGTGACGAGACATTCGTCCTCTCCGAGAACGAATCGATCGACATACCGGTGGGCGCCGCCCATCGTCTCGAGAATCCCGGATGCGGTCTCCTGGAAGTCATCGAAGTGCAGTCGGGAAGCCGCCTGGACGAAGAGGACATCGTGCGCTACGAGGACCGCTACCATCGATAGGGCGCGTCATGCGGGGAGAGGGCACCAGGTTGTACGACGAGACGGGGACGGGTGGCGGCGGCGAGGCTCCGCTTCGTGCCGGGAACGAGCTCGCGCGACGCCTCGAGGCGGCGCTGCGGAAGCGCACCGCTCTGGTCGCGGTGGTGGGGCTCGGCTACGTCGGCCTGCCCCTGGTCCGCGCTCTTCACGATGCCGGCTACCGGGTGCTCGGTTACGACGTGGACCGGGAGAAAGTCGCGATGCTCGAGCGTGGCGAGTGCTATCTCCGGCATCTCGGGCCGGACCTCGTGCCGGGGCTCAATGCGTCGGGGCGTTTCCGTGCGAGCGCCGCAGCGGCGGACCTTCGCGACGCCGATGCGATCGTGCTCTGCGTGCCGACTCCGCTCGGAAAGCACCGGGAGCCGAATCTCGAGTACCTTCTCTCGAGCACTCGCATGGTCGCGGAGCACCTGCGTCCCGGACACCTCGTGGTGCTCGAATCGACGACCTTTCCGGGCACCACCCGGGAGAGGATGCTCCCGATCCTGGAGGCGAAGGGCCTTCGCTGCGGAAGCGATTTCTTCCTCGCCTACAGTCCGGAGCGCGAAGACCCCGGCCGCGCCGGGTCCAGCACCCGCACCATTCCCAAGCTGGTGGGCGGCGTCGATGAGAAGAGCGGGGAACTGGCGCGGGCGCTCTACGAGAAGTGCATCGACGAGGTACACCTGGTTTCTTCGGCCGAGATAGCGGAGTCGGCAAAGCTCCTCGAAAACATATACCGGGCGGTGAACATCGCGCTCGTGAACGAGTTGAAGGTCGTGTTCGAGGACATGGGCATCGATGTCTGGGAAGTCATCCGCGCCGCCGCGACCAAACCTTTCGGATACGAAGCCTTCTTTCCCGGTCCGGGACTCGGCGGGCACTGCATTCCCATCGACCCCTTCTACCTGACCTGGCGAGCCAAGGAGTTCGGGCACTCCACCCGCTTCATCGAGCTCGCGGGCGAAATCAATTCCCGGATGCCGCGCTACGTGGTGTCGCGGGTGTCGGACGCCTTGAACCGAGTGCGGAAGCCCGTGCATGGGGCGGACATCATCGTGGTAGGAGTCGCCTACAAGCCCGACGTCGACGACATGCGAGAGAGTCCCGCGGCGGAGATCATCGAGCGCCTCGCCGCACTGGGCGCCGTCGTCGCCTACCACGATCCGCTCGTGCCGGTCTTCCCCGCAATGCGCAGGCATCACATTATGCTTCGCTCCGAAACGCTCCACCCGGAGCGGGTGGCGCGAAGCGACTGCGTGGTCATCGTCACGAACCACAGCAGCATCGACTATGCTCTCCTCGGGGAAAACGCCCCCTTGATCGTGGACACCAGGAACGCGATGGCGCAGGTGGCCAAGCCGAAAGCGAGCGTGGTCAAGGCCTGACGGCCGGCCCAAAGCCGCCGGCAGCGCTTGTGGCGAGAGCGCCCGGAGCACGGTCTCCCTACCAGGAAACCTCGGCGGCCGGCGCAGAATTTTCCTGGTAGGTGCAGCCGTTGGCCGATGGCCGGATCTCACTCGTCAGTCCTTGAGTATCATCGGCGCTCGACGACAACAGCCTTTCGAGGGAGTCGATGTCCGAATCCAGCCTACCCGCCACGTTGATCAACGGCGGCTGGATCGTAGCGTTCGACGGCGAGAAACACCGCATTCTTCGTGACGGCGTGGTCGTCTACCAGGGTGACACCATCATCCACGTGGGCAAGTCCTACGAGGGCGCCGTGGATCACACCATCGACGCCCGCGCTCACCTCGTGTCGCCCGGGCTCGTCAACGCACATGTGCATGTCGGCGCCCACACCGGGGACCGCATGATCTTCGATGCCGGCCGCGCGGAGCTCTTCCGCTCGGGCTTCATGAACTACTGCACGAGCAAGGGGATCCACGGCCCCACCATCCACGACTTCGAGGATGCGGACGTCGCCATTCGCTACAGCCTGTCGTGCCTGCTGCGTTTCGGCTCCACCACCATCGTGGAAATGGGGGGTGAGCTGGGCGGCGAGAGCGAGAACGGGGAGCTCGGTCCCCTGGCGAGCCACGCCGGCGAGTTGGGTATCCGCATCTACATGTCGCCGGGCATGCGCTCGGCCCATCACTACTACGACCAGGACGGACGGCATCAGATTCACTGGCATGCCGACGACGGGCTCGCCACCCTGGACCGGGCGCTCGCCTTCGTCGAGAAGTACGATGGCGCCTACGATGGCCGGGTGCGCGCCATCCTGGTGCCGCTCGAATACCACCTCTCGTCCCACGAGCTGCTTCGTCGCACCAAGGCGGCGGCCAGGCAACATGGTATCGGCATCACGTTGCATCTGGCGGAGTCGGTGCTCGAGTTCCAGGACTCCATCCGTCACACCGGACGCACGCCGGTCGGAATGCTCCACGATCTGGACTTCCTCGGGCCGGAGGTGGTGGTGGGACACGGTCTCTACACCACCGGTCACTCGCAGGTCGCCTACACCCGGGGGGACGATCTCGCGTTGCTCGCCGAGACCGGCACGAGCGTGGCCCACTCCCCCACGGTGTTCGCGCGTCGTGGAGTCTACCTCGAGTCCTTTCAACGGTACCTGGATGCGGGGGTCAACCTCGCCATCGGCACCGACTCCTATCCGCAGGACATGCTGGGCGAGCTCAAGACCGTCGCCCTGATGGGAAAGATCGCCGACCGGGACTTCGAGGCCGTCAACACCCGGGACGTGTTCAATGCCGCCACTCTGGGGGGCGCGCGGGCGCTCGGCCGTGACGACTTGGGACGGCTCGCCCCCGGGGCCAAAGCCGACATCCTGATCGTCGACTTTCAACGCGCCCGGGTCGGCCCCTTCCTCGATCCGATCAAGGCACTGATCCAGTGCTGTGACGGCGAGGTGATCGACACCGTCATCGTGGCCGGTCGGACCCGGGTCGAGAAGGGGCAGGTGTTGATGTGGGACCAGGAGGAGCTGCTCGAAAGCGTGCGCCGTTCCTGCGCGGACGCGTGGGACCGCTTTGCCGACTACTGGCCCGACAATGAGCCGATACAGGCAGTGTTTCCCAGCGCCTTCGAGAGGTGGGAAGAATGAGTCGGGGTTCGACCTGGGAGCCGGCTAATAGCTCGCGTCGGGCATCTCCGCCTTGCGCTTCGCCATGAACTCCTGCAGGGCCTCATCTACCCCGGGGTCGATGGGGGGCGGCTCGTAGCGTTCGAGCATGCCCTTCCACAGCGCGTTGGCGCGGCGCTCGGCGTCCATCGCGCCGTCGGCCTCCCATTGCTCGAAGCTGTTGTTGTCGGCAACGGGGGAACGGTAGAAGGCGGTCTCGAAGTTGGCCTGGGTGTGGGCACAGCCGAGAAAGTGCGAACCCGGACCCACCTCTCGGATCGCATCCATCGCCTGCCCGTTCTCGGAGAGATCCACACCTTTGAGGAACACCTGCATCATGCCCGCCTGGTCGGCGTCCATCACGAACTTCTCGTAGCCCATCACCAGCCCGCCTTCGAGCCACCCCGCCACGTGCAGCATGAAGTTGACGCCCGCGAGCATCGCCTGCTGCAGGGTGTTGGCGGACTCGTAGGCAGCCTGGGCATCGGCGGTCTTGGCCGCGCAGAGGCCGCCGCCGCTGCGGAAGGGCACGCCGAGGCGACGGGCGAGGGCGGCGGCGACGAAGAGCACCAGGCCCGGCTCGGGGGTACCGAAGGTGGGTGCGCCCGACTGCATGGAGATCGAGCTGCCGAAGGTGCCGAACACCACCGGCGCGCCGGGACGCACGAGCTGCGCGAAGGCCATGCCCGCGAGCGCTTCGGCGAACAACTGGGCGCAGGTCCCGGCCACGGTGACCGGGGACATCGCCCCGGCGAGGATGAAGGGAGACACCACCGTCGCCTGGTTGTGCCGCGCGTAGACCTTGAGCGCCCCGAGCATGGTGCCGTCCCAGACCATGGGCGAGTTCGCGTTGATGAGGCTCGTGAGCACCGTGTTGTTGTCGACGAAGTCCTCGCCGAAGACCAGCTTCATCATGTCCACGCTGTCCGCGGCGCGCTCCGGTGCGGTCACCGAGCCCATGAGCGCCTTGTCGCTATAGCGTAGGTGGCTGTAGACCATGTCGAGGTGGCGTTTGTTGACCGGCAGGTCCACCGGCTCGCACAGGGTTCCGCCCGAGTGGTGCAGGGCGGGGGAGACGTAGGCGAGCTTCACGAAGTTGCGGAAGTCCTCGATCGTGGCGTAGCGCCGCCCCTCGTCGAGACTCCGCACGAAGGGAGGGCCGTAAGCGGGCACGAACACGGTGTGGGGGCCCCCGATCTTCACGCTGCGCTCGGGGTTGCGGGCGTGCTGGGTGAACTGCGCGGGAGCGTTCTCCCGGATGAGCGCCCGGCACATGCCGCGC
Organism: uncultured Ectothiorhodospiraceae bacterium; assembly: GCA_964420925.1. Taxonomy (GTDB): domain Bacteria; phylum Pseudomonadota; class Gammaproteobacteria; order HK1; family HK1; genus JAJEAD01. Next base: position 8,240 of record CAYQVB010000132.1, read on the forward strand.
GGGAAGCGCACCCGCTCTCCTTCCACGTCGGCGCCCGCCTCGCGCCACAGCGCGAGCGCCTCCGCGTCCTCGCGAAAGTCGATCCCGACTTCCTGGAGGATGGTCTCGGCGTTCTCTTCGATGAGCTCGAGCCCCTCTTCGCCGAGCACGTCGTACACCGGCACCTTGCGGGTGATGTAAGGAATTGTGGGAGCGGACTCGGCCCGCGCCGCCCGGCGCGCCGCCCGCGCGCCGCCTCTCGACCGACTGCGTGCGCGTCTCTCGCTCATGTCGTCGTGACCTCGCGTGCGCTCCCGCCTTCAGGCGCGCAGCTTCTCGTTGGAAGGATCGTAGGGGGACTCCGGGATCACCGTCACGTCGTGCATCGTGCCGAGAATGTCCATCCGGAGCGAGGTCCCGATCTCCGCGAGCTCGGGTCGGACCATCCCGAGCGCGAGCGATTTCTCCACCCGGAAGCCGAATCCCCCTCCCGTCGCGCGCCCCACCAGCTCTACGTCGTAAAAAATGGGGTTGTTGCCGAGGGCGTCCGCGTCGCCGACCCCGTGCACCTCCAGGGTCACGAGCCGGTTGGCGAAGCCGCGCTCCCGCCAGCGGGTCAGTGCGTCACGACCGATGAAGTCGCTCTTGTTGAGGTGCACGAAGCGCTCGAGGCCCGACTCGAGCGCGGCGTACTCGATCGAGAGCTCGGTTCCCACCATGCGGTAGGACTTCTCCAGGCGCATCGTGTCCATCGCCCGGATGCCGAGGGGCCCGAGGCCGAGGTCCCGGCCCGCCTCCATCAACGCATCGAAGATGTGGTTCTGGTACTCGATCGGGTGATGCAGCTCCCACCCGAGCTCGCCGACGTAGTTCACCCGCAGCGCGAGACAGGGGGCGAGCCCCACGTCGATCTCGCGCCCGCTCAGCCAGGGGAAGTCCGGGGTCGAGAAGGAGGCGGAAGACACGCGGGCGAGGATCTCGCGTGAACGCGGGCCCGCCACGACCAGCACTCCGATTCGATTCGTCACGTTCTCGAAGCGGACCGAGCCGTCCCGCGGCATGTGTCTCCAGATCCAGTCGTGGTCGAGGCGCTGGAAGGCGCCGGCGGAAACGAGGTAGAAGCGCTCTTCGCTCTCGCGGTACACGGTGAACTCGGAGTGCACCCCGCCTCGGGTGTTGAGCGCGTGCACCAGGCGCACCGGGCCGGGTCGGGTCGGAATCCGGTTCGCGACAAGGCGATCCAGGAAGGCTTCCGCACCCGGACCCGAGATCCGGCACTTGGCGAAGGCGCTCATGTCGAGGAGGCCGGCGTTCTCGCTCGTGTTGCGCACCTCGTTGCCGCTCGGCTCGAACCAGCGCGAGCGGTGGAAGGACCAATGGTCCTCCTGGGGCGTGCCCGGCGGGGCGAACCAGTTGGCGCGCTCCCAGCCGAACTTCTGGCCGAACACCGCGCCCTGCGCCTTCTGGCGCTCGTAGCAGGGCGCGGTGCGCAGCGGCCGGCCCGCGGGGCGTTCCTCGTCGGGGTAGTGGATGGTGAAGACGTTTCGGTAGGCCTCCTCGTTCTTCTCCACGAGGTAGGACCCGGTCGCATAGTCTCCGAAGCGGCGGGGGTCCACTCCCAGCATGTCGATGGTGGGTTCGCCTTCCACGATCCACTCCGCCAACTGGAAGCCGGCGCCGCCCGCGGCGGTGATGCCGAAGCTGTGGCCTTCGTTCAGCCAGAAGTTCCGCAGGCCCCACGCCGGACCGATGATGGGGCTTCCGTCCGGGGTGTAGCAGATGGCGCCGTTGTAGACCTGCTTCACTCCCACTTCCCCGAACGCGGGCACGCGCCGGATCGCGGACTCGATGTGCGGTTCGAGGCGTTCGAGGTCCTCGGGGAAGAGCTCGTACTCGCAGTCCTCGGCGGGCCCGTCGACGTAACAGGCGGGGGCGCCGACCTCGTAGGGGCCGAGCACCAGGCCGCCGCGCTCCTCGCGCATGTACCATGAGCCGTCGGACTCTCGGAGGACTCCCATCTCCGGTAGGCCGCGGGCGTGGCGGGCTTCGATGTCGGGATGCGGCTCGGTCACGATGTACTGGTGCTGAACCGGGATGACGGGCACGTCGAGCCCCACCATCGCGCCGGTGCGGCGGGCGAAGCTGCCGGTGGCGCTCACCACGTGCTCGCAGTCGATGTCTCCCCGGTCGGTGCGCACCCGCCACTCGCCGCTACGCAGGGCTTCGATGCCGGTGACGGTGGTGTTCCGGTGGATCTCCGCGCGGCGCGTCCTGGCGCCGGTGGCCAGCGCCTGGGTGCGGTCCGCGGGCTGGATGTAGCCGTCCTCGGGGTGGACGATGGCACCGACGAGCCCGTCGGTGGTGCAGAGCGGCCACCGCTCCTTCACCTCGGCCGGGGTGAGGAAGTCCACCTGCACCCCGATGGTGCGCGCGACACCGGCGTACTGGCGGTATTCGTCCATCCGGTCCCGGTGGGTGGCGAGCCGGATGTTGCCCACTACCCGGAAGCCGACGTCCTGGCCCGTCTCTTCTTCCAGGGTCTTGTAGAGCGAGACGGAGTACTTGTGGATCTGCCCTACCGAGTAGCTCATGTTGAACAGCGGCAGCAGGCCGGCAGCGTGCCAGGTGGAGCCGCTGGTGAGTTCCCGGCGCTCGAGCAGCACCACATCGCTCCATCCCTTCTTCGCGAGGTGATAGAGAGTGCCGGCGCCGACCACACCCCCACCGATGACGACGACCCGGGCCTGTGCCTTCATGGTGTTGCTCTCCTTTCGCGGCTCGAGCCGGTGTCCGCCGTCTTCCGCGCTTCTCGCCCTGCCGCCCGGCGAGCGCCGGTCGGAGCCTGCCGGGGTTCGCGTCCTGCTGTGCCGAAGCGCCGCGGACCCGTGCCGTGCGCGGTGTCGCCGGATGTCCTCCTGCGGCTTCCCTCGTGATTCCGACGAGGCGCCTGCAGCCGGGCACCGGCACATCCGGACGCCCGAACTCCGCCGGGCCTCGTACGTCGCGCAGCATATCCGCCGCTTCGTGTCTCTCGCTCCTGCCCGTGCGACAACCCCTTTCCGCATTGCGCCATTGCGCCGCGGCGCGGACTCCGGTGCAAAGCCCGGCACGGACCGGAGTCCGCCGCGCTGATGCCCATCCCGATTCAGTGCCGCAGCGGCGGCGAGGGGAGTGGGGCTTCGTTCACGAGAGCCTGGATCGATCCGCGACTACGTCGTCCTTCAGAAGCTGCTCCGCCGGGCGAGGTCCCGGTCCTGAGCATCCCGGACCTGCCGCATCGCGACCGCGGCGCCGATGGGGGAGGTGCGCGGAGAGATGCACTCGTAGTGCCGTTGATCTTCGAGCGGCGGTGCGCTCCGGCAGGTCATCCGGTAGAGCGCGAAAACGCCGATGCACCCGTGGACTGCCGCGAGACAGACGAACAGGCCGGCCGGTCCCAGCGCGGTCATCCCGGCGCTGGCCAACAGAGGTCCGACGCAGAGGCCCACACTGTGCACGAGCACCACGGTGGCGCTGGCGGAGACGATCTGTTCGGGTTCCAGGAAGTCGTTGACGTGGGCGATGCACAGGGAATAGAGAGGCAGGCTGGCGCCTCCGAACAGGAACACGAAGACGAGGAAAGCGGGCCAGGACACGCCCGAGAAGGACCACGCGGCGAGGGCGGCGGCGGCAGCGGCGAATGTGACGGCGGTGATGACGCGGCGCCGGTCGAAACGGTCGGAGAGCCACCCGATCGGCCACTGCAACGCCATGCCGCCGATGAGCACCGCCGACATCAGCACCGAGATCTGTCCCACGCTCAACTCCTCGAGACCCGCGTAGACCGGGGTCATCGTGAAGAGCGCGGCCTGCGCGACGCCCACCATGACCGCTCCCGCCACTCCGAGCGGAGACATCGAGTACAGCGCTCGCCAGCCGAGATGGGTGGGGGCCTCGAAGCGGGGAGCGGGGCTCACGGAGAGCACGATGGGCACCAGGGCGAGGGAGACCAGCAGAGACACCACGATGAAGAGCTCGAAGCTCTCGGGGTCGGCGGCGAGGAGCAGGTACTGGCCGCCGCCCATGCCGCAGAAGACCAGGACCATGTACACCGAGAGCAACTGGCCTCGGGTTCGATTGGTAGCGGCGTCGTTGAGCCAGCTCTCGGTCACGACATAGAGGCCGGCGAAGCAGAAGCCCGTCATCACCCGGAACAGGGTCCATCCCACCGCATCCACCCAGAGCCCGTGCATGAGCACCGCTCCCGAGGCGATCGAAGCCATCGCCGCGAACACGCGGATGTGCCCGACGTTCTTCAGCAGCTTCGGAACAATCGTGGACCCCGCGACGAAGCCGACGTAGTAGCCGGTCATCACGAGTCCGGTAGTGGCGGTGGGAAAGCCCTCGAGCGACGCACGGAGACCGAGCAGCGTGCCCTGCAGTCCGTTGCCCACCATGATGAGTGCGATGCCCAGGAGAAGGGCCCAAGTGCTGGCAACCGCGGTGAGTATCGACATTGAAGGGTGATTCCGAGTTGTCCTGAGGCGCGAGTGAAGTGCGGTCTACCTCCCCCTGAATCCCTGATCGGACGGGGACGAGACCATGTACGGGAGGCATGCGCCCGGCGGGCGGATCGGGCGCGTCCAGCGCCATTCCACCACGCTAACACCTCGCGAGCGGATGGCTTCTTCAGGATGTTCCGATACGCGCCGGAGAATTGAAAGTGAGTATTTGACGAAGATCCTCGCCGTGGTTGACGCAGTCTCTGCGCCAGCGCCGGGAGAGCGGGTTGGCGGGTGCGCCGGACCGGCCCTTCCCGCCACCTGAAGCCAAGGCGGTACATCGCGGCCCGGCCTTGGCAGGCGCCTCGATCGCCCGTGCTATGCTCGAATCGTCTTCGATTCCAGAATGACGAAGAATTGTCGGTGACTCGTGGATTCCCTCCTCTGCTTTCGCCGCCGGCGGGAATCCACGAGCTTGGTTCCGGCTACGCCGGGTTGGGTCAATGAAGAATGGAGATTCGTAGATGGGAGCGGGAGTCGTCGTGGTGGGAGCCGGGCACTCGGCCGGACAATTGGTGGCGAGGCTGCGTGCGGAAGGTCACCAGGGTGCAATCACGATGGTCGGCGCCGAGACGCACCCGCCGTACCAGCGCCCGCCGCTCTCGAAGAACTACCTGTCCGGGGAGATCGGCGTGGAACGGGTGCTCCTGCGGCCCTCTTCGTTCTACGCGGAAAACGATATCGATCTGCGCCTCGGCACCAGTGTGCACGAGATCGATCCCGAGGGACGGAAGGTTCGCCTGGAGAACGGGGAGGCACTCGTCTACGAAACCCTCGTGCTCGCGACCGGCGCCACCGTGCGCCGACTGAAGATACCGGGAGCGGATCTTGCCGGTATCCGGTATCTGCGTGAGATTGCCGACAGCGACGCGATTCGAGGCGCCATGGGGGAAGGCGCCCGCCTCGTCGTGGTGGGCGGCGGCTACATCGGGCTCGAGGTGGCGTCGGTTGCCGCTCGCACGGGCGCCTCGGTGACCGTCATCGAGACCGAGTCGCGTCTCATGAGCCGGGTGGTGTCGCCGGAGACCTCTGCCTGGTATCTCGATCTCCATCGTGAGGCAGGCGTCGACGTGCGCACGGGACTGAGCGTCTCCGGGTTCGAGGGCAACGGCGGAGTCGCTCGCGTGCGATGTGCGGACGGAACCGCGTTCGATGCCGACTTCGTCGTCGTCGGCATCGGGATCACCGCCAACGATGCGCTTGCCGTGGCGGCCGGGCTCGACGCCGGCGATGGAGTGCTGGTGGATGAGTGCGGCGCCGCGTCCGAAGCGAAGATCTGGGCGGCAGGCGACTGCACCCGTCATCCGAGTCGCCTGTACGGCGGGAGGGTGCGCCTGGAGAGCGTGCACAACGCGATGAGCCAGGCCAGGATCGTCGCTGCCAACATCTGCGGCAAGGTTACCCCTTATGACGAGGCGCCCTGGTTCTGGTCCGACCAGTACGATGCCAAGCTCCAGATTGTGGGGCTCGCCGAGGGAGCGGACGAACGGGTGGTGCGCGGCGAGCCCGCCGGCGGCGCCTTCAGCGTGTTCCACCTGCGCGGCGGAACGGTGATCGCGGCGGAGACCGTCAACGGCATGAGAGATCACCTCGTGTGCCGCAAGCTGGTGGGAGCACAGGCGCGTCCGTCCCGGGAGGCGCTCGCCGACCCCGAGGTGGCGCTGAAAGATCTCGCGGCCTGAATCCATCTGCACCGCCCGCCCTTGGCGCCGCCGGCGCTCGTCGGATTCAAAGCCGGAGGGAAATGGGCTAGAGTGCCCCGCAGCTTCGGGGCCGCCGCGCGGCGCTCGATCCCGAGACATCCAAGGAGCCTCGCCCATGCACAAGTCGCTACTCATCGATCCCCAGAAGTGCACGAGCTGTCTGCAATGCGAGATGGCCTGCTCTTTCGAGCACGAGGGGGCCTTCAATCCCGCCAAGTCGCGGATCAAGGTCTTCGAGTTCGAGCACGGTGCGCGCGCCATCCCTTACACCTGCACCCAGTGCGATGAGGCTTGGTGCATGCACGCGTGTCCGGTGGAGGCGATCACGGTGGACGCGGCGACCGGGGCCAAGGTGGTGCACGAGTCGGTGTGCGTCGGATGCAAGGTCTGCACCATCGCCTGTCCCTTCGGTACGGTGAACTACAACGCCGATACCGGCAAGGTCGTGAAGTGCGATCTCTGCGGCGGTGACCCGCAGTGTGCGGAGGCCTGTCCCACCGGGGCCATCACCTACGTGGACGCGAGCTGGACGGGCTACGAGCGGATGCGGGACTGGGCCGCGCGCCTGGACGCCGGCGCCTGAGCCCGCGAGCGATCGAAGCACAGTCTTCCCGGGAGAACGACAAGATGAGCTGGCAAAGACAGATTCTCAGGGTGAACTTGAGCGAGGGCCGGGCGGCTGCGGAGCCGCTCAACATGGAATGGGCGCATGACTTCCTGGGCGAGCGTGGACTCGCCACGAAGTACCTGATGGAGAACATGGATCCGCAAGCGGATCCCCTCGGACCCGAGAACGTCCTGATTTTCGCCACCGGACCCCTGAGCGGCACCATGGCATCGACGAGCGGGCGCTACGCGGTGGTGACCAAGGGCCCGCTCACCGGCGCGATCGCGTGCTCCAACTCCGGCGGCAAGTTCGGGGCGGAGCTCAAGTTCGCGGGCTACGACCTTCTCGTCGTCGAGGGCCGGGCGGAGCGGCCCGTCTATCTCCATATCGTCGACGACAACGTCGAGATCCTGCCCGCGGACGAGATCTGGGGCACCAGCGTATGGGATACCGATGCGTGGGTTCGGCAGCGTCACCAGAACCCCCAGCTCAAGGTGGCCGCGGTGGGCGTCGCGGGTGAGCGGGGAGTGAAGTTCGCCTGCGTGGTCAACGATCTCCACCGCGCGGCGGGACGTTCCGGCGTCGGCGCGGTGATGGGCTCCAAGAACCTCAAGGCGATCGCAGTGCACGGCTCGGTGGGGGTGAAGGTCGACGACCCGAAACGATTCATGCAGGCGGTGAAGGACACCAAGGCGGTGCTCTGGGACAACGCGGGCCGCGCGGAGCTCGAGAAGGTCGGCACCAACGCGATGATCGACGTCATGCAGGAGTTCGGCGGTCTGCCCACCCGGAACTTCCAGGAGGTGCAGTTCGAGGGGGTGGAAAACATCAACCCGGGCGCGATGGCCGCACGCAAGGCGAACGGCCACACCAACCTCCTCACCAACAAGGCGTGCTTCGGCTGCACCATCGCGTGCGGGCGCATCGCCCACATCGACAAGGAGCACTTCACCGTCGTCAACCGCAAGGAGTACTGGCACGCCTCCGGCGGGCTCGAGTACGAGACCGCCTACGCCTTCGGTCCGGTGGTGGGCGTGGATGATCTCGACGCGTTGACCTTCGCCGGCTACATGATGAACGAGCACGGCATGGACCCCATCTCCTTCGGAGTCACGCTGGCCGCGGCGATGGAGCTCTACGAGATGGGCGTCATCACCAGGGAGGACACCGACGGTGTCGCGCTGCATTTCGGCAATCCGGAAGCCCTCACCGTCATGGCGGAGAAGACCGGGAAGTTCGAGGGATTCGGCCAGGTGCTGGGTCTGGGCTCCAAGCGCATGTGCGAGAAGTACGGCCATCCCGAGCTCTTCATGGGCGTGAAGGGGCAGGAGTTCGCGGGCTACGATTCGCGCGCCCTGCAGGGGATGGGGCTCGGCTACGCGACCTCGAACCGGGGCGCCTGCCACCTCAAGCACGACATGTTCGCGGAGGACATGGAGGACCAGACCGGGCAGGGCAAGGCGAAGCCGTGCAAGGACTCGCAGGACCGGGTCGCGGCAGTGGATTCCACCGGGCTCTGCCTGTTCACCACCGCGGCCTGGGGTCTGGAGGAGTTCGCAACCCAGCTCGACGCCGCCTGCGAGGGCGAGTGGACGGTGGATCGCCTGACTCAGGTGGGTGAGCGGGTCTGGAACCTCGAGCGCCAGTTCAACCTCGCGGCCGGGCTCACCAGGGCCGACGACACGCTGCCCCGCCGGCTCCTGGATACTCCGGCGCCTTCGGGCACCGCGAAGGGACGGGTCAACGAGCTCGACGTCATGCTGCCGGAGTACTACGAGGCGCGCGGCTGGACTCCGGACGGCGAGCCGACCACCCAGACCCTGCAGCGCCTGGGACTGGCCGCCCGCTGAGCGGACGGGAGGAGGATGGTGAGGGCACGCCGGTATCGAGCGGCGACCCCCTGCCGATGAGCACCTAGCGAAAGATCGAGACGAGTCGGGAGAAGGGACATGCATCACGTCATCATCGGGGCCGGTCCCGCCGGGGTCATCGCGGCGGAGACCCTTCGGCGCAGCGATTCCAGCGCTCGGATCACGCTCGTCGGGGACGAGCCGGAGAAGCCTTACTCGCGGATGGCGATTCCCTACCTGCTGGCCGAAGACATCGCGGAGGAAGGCACCCACCTTCGCCACGGTGAGCGCCATTACGAGCGCCGGGGCATCGAGGTGCGGCCGGGACGGGCGAGCGGGGTGGATCCGGCAGGGCGCACCGTGACTCTCGCCGATGGTGGCTCCCTGCGCTACGACCGCCTGCTGGTGGCGTCCGGATCGCACACCGTGCGCCCGCCCATCGAGGGCGCGGACCTCGCCCGCATCGAGAACTGCTGGACCCTCGCCGACGCGCGCCGAATCATCGCCCAGGCCCAGGCGGGCTCCCGCGTAGTGCTCATGGGGGCGGGCTTCATCGGCTGCATCGTGCTCGAGGCACTGGTATCGCGGGGCGTGGAACTCACGGTGGTCGAGCTCGCCGACCGGATGCTCGCGCGCATGATGGACGATGTCGGCGCGGACATGATCAAGCGATGGTGCGAGGGCAAGGGGGTCCGGGTCCTGACCTCGACCCGGGTCACCGGACTCGCGGACGAGGGCTCACAGGTGCGGCTCCACCTCGACGGCGCCCCTTCGATCACCGCGGACCTCGTGGTGTGCGCCACCGGAGTCGCGCCCAACGTCGACTTCCTAGAGGGCAGCGGGGTCGCTGTCGGCGACGGGGTGCTGGTCGACGATCGCCTGCGCACGAACGTGGACGGCATCTACGCGGCCGGGGACGTGGCGCAAGGGCCCGCCTTCCCGACCGGCACGAAGGAGGTCCACGCCATCCAGCCGACCGCGAGCGAGCACGGGCGAATCGCGGCGCGCAACATGGCCGGCCACGACACTCCCTATCGCGGCAGCCTCTCCATGAACGTGCTGAACACCGTCGGGATCGTGTCGAGCTCCTTCGGCGTGTGGATGGGGGTGGATGGCGGAGAGCGGGCGACCGTCTCGGACCCGGATCGATTCAAGTACCTGCGACTCGAGTTCGAAGAAGATCGCGTCGTCGGCGCGCTGGCGATCGGACTCACCCAGCACGTCGGCGTGATCCGCGGGCTGGTGCAGACGCAGGTGCCGCTCGGCGCGTGGAAGGAGGTCCTGCGCAAGGATCCCCACCGGGTGATGGACGCCTATCTCGACTGCACGCAGGCAAGCGCGGCCTGACTCCGCGCCGGGACGCCGGCATTGAAGATACGCGTGAAGACGGCGGGGCTGCTCGGTTCCTACCTCCCACCGGGCAGCGAGCGCAACCGTGCGGTGCTGCGGGTTCAGCCCGGGTCGACTCCGCTCGACGTGATGCGTCAACTCCGCATGCCGCTCGAGAACAGCTATCTCGTATCCCTGAACGGAACGGTAGTTCGGGTCGCGGAGCGCGACACTCAGGTCCTGAACGACGACGACCAGCTCGCGATCATGCCGCCTCTCAAGGGCGGCTGATCGGCCTCTCGCGATCCTGTGAGTACCATCAACTACGACACCGACATCGCGGAGATCAAGGCGAGCCTCCTCTTGCTCAAGTGGATGGTCGGCTTCACCCTGGCCTTTGTCGTCGCGCTCACCTGGTGGGTGTTCCAGTAACCGATGCCCGAAGGCGACTTCCCGCTCGTCGACGCCCGCGGCCGGAAGCACCTCGCCCGCAACGAGCGGGACCGCTTCCTCGCCGCGGTCCGGGCCCCAAACCCCGGATACCAACTCTGAACCCGGACCCGCCGACGACATGCCGGCAAGCCGTTCCGTGTTGGACCGGCATGCCCCGCGGGAGCCGATGAAGGACCGCGATGCGGGAGAGCGGATCCTGGCCCGGATCTACAAGGGCTCACGCCGCGACGACACCTACCTCTTCGTGCCCGCTCGCGAACGTCTCGCACGGGTGCCGCCCGCGCTTCTCGAGACACTGGGCCGGCTCGAGCTGGTGATCGAGCTCGAGCTGCACTCCGGGCGGCAGCTCGCACGCGAGGACGTCCGGCTCGTGATGCGCAATCTCGAAGACCAGGGCTACCACCTCCAGATGCCGCCGGCGGACGCCTGGCGGGGGCGAAGCGTGCACTAGGGTTGGCGCACCAGGGCTCCACTCCTTCGTGGAACTCTTTCGCACGATATTCTCCCGTGCCTGCGCGAACGCACCTGAAAGCAGAGTGAGCACGGCCACCAGTGGCGCCATAGGCAGACCCGAGGTCGGGCTCTCGTACGCCTGGTGTCATTCACGCACACATCGGAACGCAGGTCTGCAGAATACGATGTGGACGCCGTCGGCGGGGGGCGAAAGGAGAGAAGTACAATCGCTGCCTCACGAAGGCTACACTGCCGTTCGCGGCACGGGAGCACGACGATGACGGGCGAATGCAGCGCGCAGCCCCGCCGTTGGGCGCCGGCGCGAATCTCGGTGTTGACTCTGGCACTCGCGATCGTCGCACTCGAATGCGGAGTGTTCGTGTCCCTGGACGGGATGGAGGAGCGCTTACGCGCGGACATGCGGGCAATGGAGAACCGTATCCGAGAGGATCTTCGTGAGCTACGCGGTGACCTGACCATGTCTCGGGAACGAGAGAGTCATTTCGACGAGCGGGTCTCCCGTCTGGAAACGCGCTTCGACGAGGAGTTTCCCCCTCGGGCCGAATCCGTTGCCCCGCGGGCGGCGGATGTTCGAAACGAGCCCGCCACGGCCGGGAGCCGGCTCACGGGCGCAGGGTGATTTCACCACTCTCGGACGCCGGGCATCCCTTCTCCCGGACTCCGCTTCACCTCTCGGGTCTCGGTTGAAGCGTAGCGCGAGAGCAGACCGCGGCTCAGTCGTCCAGGAATTCCCGCACCGCCCGCTCGAACTCCGCCGGCCGGTCCATGGGAACGGAGTGTCCTGAACCCTCAACCGTCACGAGCGTGGCGTGCGGGATGGCGTCAGTCATCAGCGCAGCCGTTTCCGCATCGAGAACATCGCTCAGCCCCCCGCGCACGATGAGCGTCGGGCAAGGAATCGCGCGTATGGCGTTCCCCAGGTCGTCGGGACTCCAGTTCAGCGCCACGTCGGGGCTGTGTTTCCACCGCCATCTCCCATCCTCGTGCCGTTTCAGGTTGTGGCGGACCCGGTGCATCACTACTTCCTCGGAGCTGAGGGGATAGACCGGGCGTTCCTCCTTGAATGCCGCCTCGAGCGAGTCGAAGCCGGCACGCGCCGGATCCGATCCGACGAGAGCCTGCCGATCCTGAGGCAGTGGGATGGTCGGCGGCACGTCCACCGATACCAGGCGTTCGACCCTCTCGGGGTGTCGGATCGCAAATGCGAGGGCGTTGTGCGCGCCCATGGAAAGACCGACCAGGGTGAATCGTTCGATTGCACGGGCAGCGACGAGAGCGCGCAGGTCTCCCACGAAGTCCGCGGTGTCGTAAGCAGGGGGGCGCGGCCACCCGGTATCGCCGTGGCCCCTCTGGTCGAGGGCGATCACCTGGTAATGGGACGCCATCGAGCGAGCGAAGGCGTCCCACACGCGGGCGTGACCCGTGATCCCGTGGAGCAGCACCATTGCCGGTCGATTCGGCCCGCCCCATAGCACGAAGCTCTGATCGAGCCCGCCGGCGCGCACGCGGCCAATTTCGAAGCCGTCGTTCATCCGAGAGCCCTTTCGCAATCGGTGCCACCTGTTGGCATTGCCTCCTCCGAGCGTATGAAGTTCCCGCAAACCCTTGTTTTGTTGGATTTCCGCTTGTTAGGGAATGACGCGTGTGGACGCTCTGCGCGCACGAACGCCCCTGAAGTTCCTTCCGCGGCAGCGGGGCGGTCTGACGCCGCGGGTGTTTATTGCCCTCCGGGCGCTTGCGAGGGTGGACGCACTGTGGCGCAATCTTACCTTTGGGTCCAATCCGGCCGGCACGTAGGGGAGACGAGTGAGCCAGACAGTACCGGAACGAGCGAGCGCAGTGGTCATCGGCGGCGGAGTCACCGGGACGAGCGTCGCCTATCACCTCGCGAAACGGGGATGGACGGACGTCGTGCTGCTGGAGCGCCAGCAGTTCGCGTCGGGCACGAGCTGGCACGCGGCGGGCCTGATCGGCACCGCCCGGCCGAGCGACACCCACGCGGAGCTCTGCGCCTACACCCGCAATCTCCTCCCCGAGCTGGAAGCGGAGACCGGACAGTCGACGGGATTCCGGCAGGTCGGGAGCGTGGCCATCGCCCACAGCCGGGACCGCTTCGCGGAGCTCAAGCGTATGGCCGATTCCTACAACGTGTTCGGTTTCGGTCGCATGGAAGTGATCACCGCCGAGGAGGTCGGCCACTTTCATCCGCTAGTGCGCACCGATGACCTCCTCGGCGGCACGTGGCTCGAGATCGACGGGATGGCGAGCCCCGTCGACGTCGTCAACGCCTACGTGAAGGGCGCGCGCGGGCGCGGCGTGCAGTGCGTCGAGAACGTGGCGGTCACCGGAATCCGCAGCGCCAACGGCCGGGTGGCGGGCGTTGCGACCACGGCCGGGGACATCGCGTGCGAGTTCGTGGTGTGTGCGGCGGGCCTGTGGTCGCGCCACCTCGGACGCCTCGCCGGCGTGACCATTCCCCTGCATGCCTGCGAGCACTACTACGCCCACACCGAGAAGCTCGACGACCTGCCGAGCGACCTGCCGGTGATGCGCGATCAGGACAAGTGCGCGTACTACCGGGAGGACGCCGGCAGCCTGCTGGTCGGCGCCTTCGAGCCGGTGGCGCGGCCGATACGGCTCGATGCCATCCCTGCGGACTTCTGCTTCGACCAGCTCCCCGGACACATGGAAGACCAGCTCATGCCGGTGCTGGAAGACGCCATGGACCGCGTGCCCCTGCTCCGCGAGGTCGGCTGGAGAAGCTTCTTCTGTGGTCCCGAGAGCTTCACCCACGACGACCAGTTCCACGTCGGGGAGGCTCCCGAACTCGGCAACTTCTTCGTCGCGTGCGGGCTCAACTCGGTCGGCATCGTCACCTCGGGCGGCATCGGCAAGGTTTGCGCGGAGTGGATGGACAAGGGGCATCCGCCGCTCGATCTCACCGGAAACGATCTGCGCCGGGTCTTCGCCTTCCAGGGCACCCAGGCGTACATCGAGGACCGGGTATCGGAGACGCTCGGCCTTCTCTACGCCCGCCACTATCCCTATCGCCAGTACGCCACCGCCCGCGACGTGCGCCACTCCCCGGTGCACGAGCGCCTCGCCGCGCGCGGCGCCTGCTTCGGGGAAGCGGGAGGCTGGGAGCGCCCGAACTGGTTCGCGCCCGACGGCGTCGAAGCCCGCTACGAGTATCGATTCGGACGCCAGAACTGGTTCGAGTACTCCGCCGCCGAGCATCGCGCGGCGCGCGAGGGGGTGGCCCTGTTCGACCAGTCGAGCTTCGCCAAGTACGTCGTCAAGGGCCGCGACGCCTGCGCCGCGCTCCAGCGCATCTGCAGCAACGACATCGACATCGCGCCGGGCCGTCTCGTGTACACGCACTGGCTGAACGAGCGCGGAGGCATCGAGGCGGAGCTCACGGTGACCCGGATTGCCGGGAACGAGTTCTTCGTGGTGAGCGGGGCCGGGGCGACGCGGCGCGATCTGCGCTGGCTCGAACGTCACATCGACCCCGCCGCGCACGCGGTCGTGGTCGACGTGAGCGCGCTCTGGGCGGTCTTCGGGGTAATGGGGCCGAAGAGCCGCCGCCTTGCCGGAGACCTCACGGGCGAAGACCTCTCCCGTGAGGCGCTGCCCTTCGGGGCGGTTCGCGAGGTCGAGCTGGGCTGCGCGCTCGGACGCGCGGCCCGGGTCTCGTACGTCGGTGAGCTCGGATTCGAGCTCTACGTGCCCGTCGATCAGGCCCGGCACGCCTTCGATCGCATCATGGAGGCCGGCGAGGCGCACGGCCTCGTCCTGGCCGGAATGCATGCGCTGGACTCGTGCCGAATCGAGAAGAAGTTCGTGCACTACGGACACGACGTGGCCGACGTGGACACCCCGGTCGAAGCCGGCATGCGCTGGGTGTGCAGGATGGAAAAGAGCGTGCCCTTCATCGGGCGCGATGCGATCGCACGCCAGATCGACTCGAACCGGTCTCCGCCAAAGCGGCTGCTGCAACTCCTCCTCGAACGTCCCGAACCCTTGCTCTTCGGTCACGAGCCGATGCTGCGAGACGGCGAGGCGGTCGGCTATCTCACCTCCGGCAACTACGGGCACACCCTCGGGGGCGGAGTCGGGCTGGGCTACGCCCGACACGACGGCGGGGTGAGCCGGGACTGGGTCGAGAGCGGCCGGTGGGAGATCCTGGTGGAAGGAGAGCGGGTGCCGGCGAAGGCTTCGCTCGGTGCGCTCTATGACCGGAAAGGTGAGCGGGCGCGCGGTTGATGCAGAAAGAAGCATCCTGTTTGCCTTCCGATGCGTCGACGGGCGTCATGCGCACGGTCACCAATTCGCCGAACCCGATCCGCGAAATGCGTCCATGAGGAAGAACCACCACGCCCGTGGGAAGGAACATCGGGGAATCCGCGCGCGTTCCTCGTCGCCCCTCGTGGTTTCCGCGAAGCCTGTCCCCAAGTAGACGGGGAGCGGAAATCACCAAGAAACAATGAGCTATAGAAAGTTCCCTACAAAGCAGCTGCGCTCGGGGACTCGCGAAGGGGAGGCGCATCGTGAACCCTGATGCGCTGAGGGCGATGCTCGATGGGTACCTCGCCGCCTGGCGGCGGGGCGATGCCGCGACTTGCATCGGCTTCTACGCCGGCGATGCGCGCATGGAAGACCCCCTCCTGCCGGCGCCTCTCGTGGGTCGCGACCGGATCGAAGAGTACTTCCGGCGAGGCTTTGCGGAGCGTCCGGCGGACACCACCCGGCAGCTCGTCAGTGTTGCGGTCGGAGAGAATCAGATCTTCTTCGAGTGGACCATCGATAGCGCTGACGGAGGATCCAGAGGGGTTTCCGTGTGGGATGTGGAGGATGACAAGGTGAAGCGGGATCGCTCGTACTGGCATGGAGACTGAGGAGGGAGCGATGACGGACGCCGGGCCCGAGGTGGCTTTCGCAGGTCTCGGCCGAATGGGAGTGCCCATGGCCCGCAACTTGATTGCGGGAGGCTGCCGGGTGCATGGACACGACATCTCGGCGTCCGCTCGGGAAAGGGAGGTGGCCACCCCGCTCGGCGCCCAGGCTGCGCAGATCTACGGACTGCTCGACCTCGCCGGGATGTCGGGTCTCGACCTCTCCGCCGTCATCCGCTTTCTCGCTGGGCGCGGACGCCCCGGAGCTACAGATTGAGCGAGGAGGACTCGAATCCGGCTGCTTCGAGCTTCGATAGCAGGTCCGCCCGCTGCTCGGACGTGAGCGCGACCATCGGGGGGCGCACCGTCGCCCACTCGGGGTCGCCCCGGAAGTGGGCGGCGACGCACTTGAGCGCGGGAACCATCGGGTGGCTCTCCATGGCGGCGCGTATCGCCCGCACCGAGTCGTCGAGGGCGTCCGCGTCCTCACCCGAGCCACACCACGCCTCGTAGAGGCGACGGATCGCGGCGACATTGACGTTGGCCGACGCGGTGATGCAGCCCGCCCCCCCGGTGCGCAGGCCCGCGAGCAACAGAGTCTCCGCCCCTGGAAAGATGGCGAGCTCCGGGTAGCGCCCGATGAGGGCCAGCGTGTGCTCCCGATCGCCGGAGCTGTCCTTTACCCCCGCCACGATGTCCGGATAGGCGGCGCGGGTCCGGTCGATGAGCCCGGTGGTGATCGGCACTCCCGAAAGGCGGGGGAAGTGGTAGAAGAAGAGCCGCAGGTCCGGGTCGCCCACGCCGTCGATGATCCGTGCGAATGATCCGAAGAGTCCTTCGTCGCTGACCCCCTTGTAGTAGAAGGGGGGCAACATCAGGAGCTGCTGGCACCCGTTCTCCATCGCATGCCGGCTGAGGGTGAGCGAATCGGTGAGCGCGCAGCAACCGGTGCCGACCATCAGGCGCCCGGGATCGATTCCCGCGGCGAGCAGGGCCTCCAGCAGCGCCATGCGTTCCTCGACCGAGAAGGAGTTGGCCTCCCCAGTGGTGCCGAACACGGTGAGCCCGTGGCATCCCTTCGCGAGCAGCCAGCGCGCATGCTCCACGTAGCGCTCGCGGTCGATGGACAGATCGGGGCGAAGGGGAGTGATCGCGGGAGACCACACGCCATGCGCGGGCAGGGTCTCGAGCCGGGCGGCGGGATGGGCTTCGATTGCCGTTTCGGGGAGGTTCAAGGTCTCGTTCCTCGTTGCATTGCAGGCGCTTCGGTCGGCGCGGGCATGACACCAGAAGCCCCGCGCTGCGGCAAGGGCGGGGGCGTCTGCTCGGCGTCCGATCCGCATGGGAACGGGGGTGAGGAGAGCGGCGGCACGGGGTGCCTGTTTCTCTCCTTGGACGGAAGTTCCCTTGCCACCTTGGCTTGGGTGGATTCCCGCTTTCGCGGGAATGACGGGAACAAACGACTCGAACGCGCGTGCTGCCTCGATGTTCCTTCCGCGACCGCGGGGCCAGATCCCCTGGCCATGGCAGGCTTGCGCGGGACTGACGGGAGCGGACCCTCTGCGCGCGTGAAGGTCCCCGAAGTTCCCTGCGCGATAGCGAGACGGCCCGCCGCCGTGGTCAGCTTGAATCCGGATCAGGCGCGAGGTCTGAGGGCGGTCACCGCACCCGGTTCCCGCCGCGCCCGCCGGCCGCCGCGACGAGTGGGAGACGGCGCAGGCGTCAGGCGTGTCGCCACCAGGGCGTCCGCCATGCCGGCGTGGCGCGCCACCGCGGCGTCGTCGAGCTCGGAAAACCGGTCCGCGGCGGTCCGGGTCCCTGCCGTTCCCGAAGCGGCTCCCAGCCCGCTCACCAGGAGCAGTCCTCCGGGGGAGAGCACCTCCCAGACTCGAGCGATACGTTCTGCGTTCCTCGGCACGCCGTCGTGGACGATGAGCCCGAAGCGGTGGGAGCGGACGTCCTCGAGGAACGCGTCGGGCGCCTGGCAGTGACAGGTGATCCGGAGATCGAACCCCAGCACCTGCTCGAGCGCCTTCGTTCCCTCCGCCTCGGGCGACACGACGACGAGACGGCTGCCGAGATCCATTCCGGATCGGATCCAGAGCGCCATTTCGTCGCTCCATTCGCAAAGGTGCAGCAGGGCGGCGCCCGGCTTCGCGGCGGCGAGCGCGCGCGCCCACGTCCCGAGGCGGGGGTCCAGGGAACGATAGTGTTCCGGGCGTCCGCTGGAGGCGCGCAACCGCGGAAGCTCGTCGGGCTCCTTCACGGCGCTGCAGCGGCCATCTCGGTGTCGAGCTCTTCCGCGAAATAGGCCCGGAGATACTCGGCGAATCCGATCCGGTCCGCCGCCTCGGTCCGCGCCTGGTCCCGCAGCGATGCCTCGCTGATGGTGGTGAACTCGTTCTGACGCTCCGCGCTCAGGCGTTCCGCCTTCCAGGTAGTGGCATGCTCATCGGACTTTCGCATCCCGAAATCGAAGAAGCTTTCCCGCCGGGTGCGCATTTCGTCGAGCACTCGCGCAGAGGGGAGTCCCTCGGGGTGGCGAATCGCGTCGAGCTGCTCGTCGAGAGCCCGGCGGTAGGCGCGATCGGCCCTGGTGGAGTCCAGGCATTCGCAAATTCCGTTCAAGGAATCGATTGTTTCTTCCGCCCAGTCGCGCAGGCGCTGCTCGCGCTCGCGCCGGTGGAGGACGAGGTGCGGGTCCCGGCCCCGGCGTGCGACCAGCTCCTGGTTGGCGTCGATCTTCTGCGCTTCGGACGCGTCGATGGGAGGACTGTCGGTGAGCAGACACAGGATGAGCAGGGCCTCGAGGAAGCGAAGCTGCGCTTCGTTGACCCCGAGGGGGTCGAAGGGACTCAAGTCGAGCGCACGTACCTCCACGTACTCGACGCCGCGCCGGCGCAGCGCGACGGTGGGCTTCTCTCCGGAGCGCGCCACCTGCTTGGGACGCACGAAGCTGTAGTACTCGTTCTCGATCTGCAGGACATTGCGGTTGAGCTGCCGGTACTCTCCCCCCACGTGCACTCCGAAGCGTTCGAACTCGGGGCTCGGAGTCTCGATCGCCCGGGCGAGACTCTCGACGTAGCGATCGAGACCATCGTAGGAAATCTCGAGTCCCGCCTGGCTCTTGTTTTTGTAGCCGATGTCGCTCATGCGAAGCGAGGTGGCGTGGGGCAGGTACCGCGTGCCCTCGTCGAAGCGATCGAAGCGGTCGCGGCGGGCACCGAGGAAGGATCGGCACAGCGCGGGCGACGTGCCGAACAGATAGGGCAGAATCCAGCCCATGCGCTGGAAGTTGCGGATGAGGGCGAAGTAGCGGTCGGACACGAATTGCGGCAGGGGAGAAGCGTCGCCGTCGATCTCCTTGAGGGGCTCCCACACGGCGGGAGGGAGCGAGTAGTTGAAGTGCACCCCGGCAATCGCCTGCATGATCCGCCCGTACCGGTAGCTCAACCCCACGCGGTAGACGTGCTTCATCCTCCCTACGTTGGAGCTGCCGTAGCGCGCGATGGGCACGCTCTCGTCCCCCGCCAACCGGCAGGGCATGCTGGCCGCCCAGAGCCTCTCTTCCGCCTCGAGGTGCTCGAACACGAAGACGTGCAGATCGTGCAGGAATTCGATCGTTCCCCCGATATCCGCGAGCGGCGGGGTGATGAGCTCGATGAGCGCCTCGGAGAAGTCGGTGGTGATATGGGGATGGGTGAGCGCGGAGCCGAGGCCCCGCGGATGAGTTCGCCGCGATATCTCGCCGTCCGAATCGACCCGCAACGACTCCTTCTCCAGCCCGGTCAGGCCGCCCGAGAGGAATCCGTCGGCTCGGGAGACGGTGAGCTGCGCCAGGCGTTGCTGAGCGGTCTTGATCAATCGTCGCCTGTTCGTCGCCGCACGCCGGGCATCGATGTGCGGCCCCCCGAAAACGCGGGCGGATTCTGCGGCATTTGGTCCTACAATGCGAGATGCGCGGAGCGCGGGGAGCTCGAGTGAAAGTCCTGGTAACGGGGGCCGCCGGATTCATCGGCGCGGCGCTGTGCGGACGCCTGCTCGCGCGCGGCGACTCCGTGGTGGGCTTCGACAGTTTCAATGCCTACTACGACCCCGCGCTGAAGGAGGCGAGAATCGCGCACTTCGGCTCGGGCGAGGATTTCCGTCTCGCACGCGGCGATCTCCGCGATGCCGCCGCTCTGGAGCGCGTGTTCGCATCCGAGGCGCCGGACTGCGTGGTACACCTCGCCGCCCAGGCCGGAGTGCGCCGTTCGCTCACGCACCCCGAGGAGTACATCGAGAGCAATGTCGTCGGGTTCGCGAACCTGCTCGAGTGCTGCCGGCGCCATCCGCTCCGGCACCTGGTATTCGCGTCCTCGAGCTCGGTGTACGGGGCGAGCGAGCGGATTCCCTTCTCGGTCCACGACATCGCCGATCATCCCGTCTCGCTCTACGGCGCCACCAAGAAGGCCAACGAGGCGATGGCGCACAGCTACAGCCATCTCTACGCGCTGCCGACGACGGGCTTGCGTTTCTTCACGGTGTACGGACCGTGGGGACGCCCGGACATGGCCTACTTCACCTTCACCGAGCGGATCCTCGCCGGCCAGCCCATCGATGTCTTCAATCATGGCCGGAATCGACGCGATTTCACTTATATCGACGACGCGGTCGATGCGGTGGTGCGGGTGCTGGACCGGGCTCCCGGCCCGGATCCCGAATGGGATCCGAGCGCGCCGGATCCCGCCTCCAGCCGGGCCGCCTACCGCCTCTACAACGTCGGCAGCGGGCGTCCGGTGAGCCTGGACCGTTTCATCTCGGTGCTCGAGGGGTACCTCGGCATGACAGCGAAGCGCAACCTCGTGCCGGCCCAGCCCGGCGACGTCGAGAGCACCGGCGCCGACATCGAGAGTCTGTCGAAGGAGTTCGGCTACCGGCCCGCGATCTCCCTCGAGACCGGCCTCGCGCGCTTCGTCGACTGGTACCGGGAGTTCCACGGCCGCGGATAGATCACTCCGCGACGCATTTGCCGGTCGCGGAATACGGCTCAGGGCCCTCCGTCGATCAAGTGCGCGGCCCGTTCCCGTTCCGCCGCGCTCAGGTCGTGTGCGCCACCCCGGGCGCGGCGGCGTTTCAGGGTCATGAAGAGAATGGCCCCGCCGAGGACTGCGAAGAGCGCCGGCCCTGCCCACAGCGCCAGGGTGGAGGGGGTGAGGGGAGGGCGATAGAGTACGAAGGAACCGTAACGCTCGGTCATGTACGCGGTGATCGCCTCGTCGCTCTCACCGCGCTCCAGCATCTCGTAGACGATCCGGCGAAGGTCGGCGGCGAGATCCGCATCGGAATCCGCGATGCTCTGGTTCTGGCACACCAGGCAGCGCAGCTCCTCGATGAGGTCGTGGTAGCGCTGCCGGTAGCGCTCGTCGCTGAATTCCCGCGGCTCGAAGACGGTCGCCGTGGCCGGCGGCGCGCATGCGAGCAAGGCGAACGCGAGGAGGAACGCCTTCATCCCGACTGCTTCTCGAAACGTTGCACGATGGGCAGGATGCGTTCCTGCAGGATGGTGTGGTCGAGGGGGCCGACGTGCTTGTAGACGATGTTGCCGTCGGGATCGATGACGAAGGTCTCGGGCAGCCCGTACACCCCGAAATCCAGCCCTGCGAGCCCCTCCGCGTCGTAGCCGCTCGTGACGTAAGGGTCGCCGAGCCGACGCAGCCAGTCGAGCGCGGGGCGGTACTGGTCCTTGTAGTTGATGCCGAAGATCGGGACGGCGCCGCTTTGCGCGAGATCCACGAGCAGGGGATGCTCGTCCCGGCAACCCGCGCACCAGGTCGCCCACACGTTGAGGAGGCTCACCTGTCCGAGCAGGTCCGCGCGTTCGAAGCGCCGGGCGGGGTCCTCGAGTCGGGGCAGTGAGAATTCCGGAGCGGGCTTGCCCACCAGGGGGGAGGGAACCAGTCTCGGGTTGAGTCCGAGGCCGATGCCCAGCAGCAGTGCGAGGGCGGCAAAGCCCAGGAGGGGAACGAGGTGGCGGGGTTTCACGGCAGCGCGCCGACCGGCCCGGCCGGCGCCTCCCGCACCGCCGTCCGTCGCTGCCGGCGGTATCGACGGTCGGTGACCGCGACGAGCCCGCCGAGCGCCATCAGCGCCGCTCCGCCCCAGATCCAGCGGATGAAGGGCTTGTGGTGGACGCGCAACGCCCATGCACCGCCATCGAGCGGCTCGCCGAGCGCCACGTAGAGGTCGCGGGTGAGGCCCACATCGACCGCGGCTTCCGTCATCGGCTGGCTCTGACTGCGGTAGAAGCGCTTCTCCGGCTCCAGGAGCGCCACCCGGCCGCCGTCCCGGCTCACCTCGACGCCTGCGCGTCGAGCCTCGTAGTTCGGTCCCGGAATGGTGTCCACGCCGACGAGCTCGAATCGATAGCCGGCGAGCTCGACCGCCTCGCCCGGAGCGAGGCGCACGTCGCGTTCAGTGCTGACGCTGCTCGTCAGCGCCACTCCCAGGGTGAATGCGGCCACCCCGAGATGGGCGAGGGTCATGCCCACGAAGCCGCGCGGCGGGGCGCGAAGGCGCGCGCCGGCACCGCTTCGCATCCGCTGCCACAGGTTCTGCAGCGTGGAGGCGGCAACCCACAGCGCGACGAGCACCGCGAGCCCGAGCCCGAGCGTGCGCACCGAGAGGAGCAGGAGCACGAGCATGCCGAGCAGCAGCAGCGCGAGCGCGGCGGGGCGAAGGCGCCGCACGAGCTCGCCCACCCGGTCGCGCCGCCAGCGGGTGTGCGGGCCGAACCCCGCGAGCACTGCGAGCGCGAGCATGAAGGGCACGAACATCAGGTTGAACCAGGGCGGACCGATGGAGAGTGTCCCCCATCCGAGCGCCTGGTAGGCGAGCGGATAGAGGGTGCCCAGGGTCACCGCGCCCGCCACCACCACCAGCACGACGTTGTTCACCAGCAGTAGCGTCTCGCGCGACAGGTACTCGAAGGCGCCGCCGTCGCGGATGCGCCCGGCTCGCGCCGCGTAGAGGGTGAGCGCGCCGCCCACCACGAGGGCGAGGAAGGTGAGGATGAACACGCCGCGTTGCGGATCGGTGGCAAACGCGTGCACCGACACCAGCACCCCGGAGCGCACCAGGAAGGCACCGAGCAGGCTGGCGGAGAAGCCGAAGATCGCGAGCAGCACCGTCCACGACTTGAACGCGGAGCGCTGCTCGCTTACCGCCAGGGAATGCAGCAGCGCGGTGGCCACCAGCCAGGGAATGAAGGACGCGTTCTCCACCGGATCCCAGAACCACCAGCCGCCCCAACCGAGCTCGTTGTAGGCCCACCAGCTCCCGAGCGCGATGCCCGCGGTGAGGAAGGTCCAGGACATCGTGGTCCAGGGGCGGGTCCAGCGCGTCCACGCCGCGTCGAGACGCCCGTCGAGGAGCGCGGCGCAGGCGAAGCAGAAGGGCACTGCCAGCCCGACATAGCCCAGATAGAGCATCGGGGGGTGGAAGGCCATGCCCGGGTCCTGAAGCAGCGGGTTCAGGTCCCGGCCGTTGAGCGCCGCCGGCACGAGTCGTTCGAAGGGATTCGAGGCCCACAGGAGAAAGACATGGAAGCCGGCGCCGAGCGCCCCGAGCAGTCCCAGCACCCGGGCCTGGAAGTGCGCGGGCAGCGGGGCGCCACTCACGCTGACCGCCGCGGCCCAGCCCGCGAGAATCAACACCCAGAGCAGCATCGAGCCCTCGTGGGCGCCCCACACCGCAGAGATCCGGTAGAAGAGCGGAAGCTCCAGGTTCGAGTTGGCGGCCACGTAGGCGACGGAGAAGTCATGCGCGATGAAGGCATGGGTGAGGGTGGCGTAGGAAAGCGCGAGGAGCAGGAGCTGGATGCAGGCGCCGGCCCGGGCAATCCCGAGCCGGCGCGCGGGCCCGCCTCCGGCCGTGAAGGGCGCGGCCGCCTGGACCAGGCTCACGCAGAACGCGAGCACCAGGGCGAAATGGCCAAGCTCGGGGGTCATGGGTCCACACCTTCAACGGCGGCCGGCATGCGCCCCCCGTCGCGCGCGATCTCGAGGGCCTGTGCGACTTCCGGCGGCATGTAGTTCTCGTCGTGCTTGGCGAGCACCTCGTCGGCCGTGAACCCGCCATCGTCGAGCAGTCGTCCCCGAGCGACGATCCCCTGTCCCTCCCGGAAGAGGTCGGGCAGGATACCCTCGTAGTGCACGACGACATCTTTCGCGCCGTCGCTCAGGGAGAAGCGTAGCGAGAGTCCCTCGCCGCGCGCCACGCTGCCCTCGACCACGAGGCCGCCGACCCGCACGCTCTGCCCTGCCGGTACTTCTCCTGCCGCGATCTGGCTCGGGCTGAAGAAGAAGAGCATGTTCTCGCCGAGTCCGCGCACCGCGAGCGCGGCCGCGGCGGCCACCCCGGCGAGCACCACTCCGGCGAAGAGCATGCGCTGTTGTCGACGGCGCATCAGCCGCGAACTCCGCGGGACAGCTTCACGGGGAGCTTGCATGGCGTCATGAATTCGGACCTCGGTGGGGGGAGCGCCCGGCCTCCGGGTTGCGCTCCGCGAGACGTCGCAGCAAGTGCCGCTGACGCAGGAGAGGCTCCGCGACGTTGGCCACGAGCACCGCAAGGACGAGCCCGTACGCGGACCATACGTAGACCGCGTAGCCGCCCATGTCGAAGAAACGCGCGAGCTCGCTCATCGGGAGATCAGCTCGCGCACCCAGGCGCTGTTCCGCTCGCGCAGCACGATCTCGCAGCGGGCGCGAAGGAGGAGGACGGTGAGGTAGTACAGCTTGAAGGCGAGAGCGGTCACGAGGAGGGGAACCAGCATGCTCGGGTGGATGGAGGGAGCGCCGAGGGTGCCCACGCTCGGCCCCTGGTGCAGCGTACTCCACCACTGCACCGAGTAGTGAATGATGGGGATGTTGACCACGCCCACGAGGGCGAGCACCGCGGCGGCCCGGCTCGCGCGCCGGCGATCCTCGTTCGCGGCGAGCAGGGCGATGACCCCGAGATAGAGGAAGAGCAGGATGAGCTCCGAGGTGAGCCTCGCGTCCCATACCCAGTACGTGCCCCACATCGGCTTGCCCCAGATCGAGCCGGTCGCGAGCGCGAGGAAAGTGAACCATGCCCCGATCGGCGCACTCGCCGCCATCAGCACCTCCGCGATCTTGATTCGCCAGATCAGGGCAACCCCCCCTGCGCCCGCCATGATCACGTAGACGAAGAGCGACATCCAGGCGCTCGGCACGTGCACGTAGATGATGCGAAATCCGTCCCCCTGCTGGTAGTCGGCGGGCGCGAGCACGAGACCGCCCCACCACCCCAGCGCCAGGAGCAGCGCGGTGCAGGCGCCGAGCCAGGGCGCGAGGCGGGCGCACCAGTGGTAGAAGCGCATGGGGGCGGCGAGACCCCTGAAGTACTTCAGCATCGCATCCACCGCCTCGTTTCAGCCCAGACTGATGCGCAGCGCCGCCGCCGTCGCGAGCGGCGACAGGACGAGAGCGAGGACCAGCAGCGCCGACAGCATGTAGAGCGCCCCTGCCGCGGGCAGCCCCGCTCCGGCCGCGCTCACCGCCTGCGCGCCGAACACCAGCACCGGAACGTACAGGGGCAGCACGAGCAGGGCAACGATCGTGCCTCCGCGGCGCAGGCCCACCGTCAGGGCCACGCCGATGGCGCCGACCAGGCTCAGCACCGGGCCGCCCAGTGCGAGACTCAGAAGCAGCACCGGGAGCGATTCGCCTCCGAGGCCGAGCGCGCCTGCGAGCAGAGGGGCGAGAACCAGTAGCGGCAGCCCCGCGATCAGCCAGTGGGCGAGCACCTTGGCGGCGACGAGAAGGGGCAACGGGGCGGGACTCAGGAGGATCTGCTCGAGGCTGCCGTCTTCGAAGTCGGCGCGAAAGAGCGCGTCGAGTCCGAGAAGCGTGGAGAGGAGGGCGGCCACCCACAGCACGCCCGGCGCGAGCGCGGCCACCCCGTGCTCGCCGGGACCGGTCCCGAGGCGGAAGAGGGTGACGACGATCACGAAGAACAGGAGGGGGTTGAGCACCTCCACCGGCGAGCGGAAGGCGATCCGCAGATCCCGCTGCAGCATGCCGAAGAAGGCGCTTCCGGGCGCCGGCGCAGTCATCGGCCGAGCTTGAGAAGACGATGTCCGGGGGCGCCCCGGACGAGCGGACGGTGGGTGCTGAGCAGCACTGCCCCTCCCTTGCCCACCTGTTGCGCGAGCAGCTCCTGCATCAATCCCGCGCCCTCTTCGTCCAGCGCGGTGAAGGGCTCGTCCAGAACCCACAGCGGGACACTGTGCAGGAGCAACCGGGCGAGGGCCGCGCGTCGGCGCTGGCCGGCGGACAAGGCGCGCACGGGCTGGCCCGCCATCGATTCGAGACCGAAGCGTCGAAGCGCCGGCCCCACTTCGCCGGCACCCGCGAGGCGCGCCGCCATCTCGAGGTTCTCCCGCACCGTGAGCATGAGCTTGACGCCGTCCTGGTGGCCCACGTATCGGAGCGCGGCGAGGAACGCTTCGCGCTGCTGCGGGAGCGCCCGTCCCCGCCAGCGCACCTCTCCCGACTCCGGATCCGTGAGGTTGCACAGCACCCGCAGGAGCGTCGTCTTGCCGCTGCCGTTGGGGCCGTGGATCTCGAGCATCTCTCCCGGTGCGAGGGAGAGATGCAGGTCCTCGAAGAGCAGCCGAGCACCGCGCCAGCAGGTGAGGCCACGCGCTTGGAGCAAAGGGGAGGAGGCACCGGTGGCTGTGGCTGATTCGGCGGGCATGGCGGGGTGTTGCGCGCGGCGGCATTATACAGCCCGCGCTGCGCGCTTGGACTTCGGAAGGACCATGACGACCTCATATGACTGCCTGGTAATCGGGGGCGGAAGCGGCGGTATCGCCTGTGCGGTCCGTGCCGCGAGCTACGGCGCGCGCTGCGCCGTCATCGAGAGCGGCCCGCTCGGCGGGACCTGCGTGAACGTCGGCTGCGTGCCGAAGAAGGTGATGTGGTACGGCGCGAGCATCGCCCACACCCTGGAGGACGCGGCCGGCTACGGGTTCGAAGTCGGAGAGACCGGGTTCCGGTGGAGCACCCTCAAGGAGGCGCGTGACGCCTATGTCCGGCGCCTCAACGGCATCTACGAGAAGCGGCTCGCCGACAGCGGCATCGACTACGTGCGGGGCCGGGCCCGATTCTGCGGGGAACGCCGGGTTCAGGTTGACGGCGAGGGATTTTCCGCCGAGCACGTCGTCATCGCGACCGGCGGCTTTCCCACCGTGCCCGCGGTCCCGGGGGCGGAGCTCGGGATCACCTCGGACGGCTTCTTTCTCCTCGACCATGCGCCCGCCCGGGTGATCGTGGTGGGCAGCGGCTACATCGCCACCGAGCTCACCGGGATGTTCCAGGCCCTCGGCTCACGGGTGTCGCTGCTGGTGCGGCGCGAGCGGCTGCTGCGGCACTTCGACGACATGCTGGGCGAGCTCCTCACCGAGCAGATGCGCGCCGACGGCGTGGAGGTGCTCACCCGCACCCGGGTGCTCTCGCTGCGGCGCGGGAGCGGCGACGTCCTCGAAGTCGAATGCGACGACGGGACGACGCGCGAGGCGGAGGCCCTGTTGTGGGCAATCGGGCGCACTCCGGCCACCGCTGAGCTCGGTCTCTCCGACACCTCGATCACCGTCAACGACAACGGGACGATTCCCACCGACGCATGGCAGAACACCAACGTCCCGGGCGTCCATGCGATAGGCGACGTGACGGGACGCGCGGCGCTCACTCCGGTCGCCATCGCGGCGGGGAGGCGTCTCGCCGACCGGGTGTTCGGGGGGATGGAGGGCCGTCACCTCTCCTACGACCTGGTGCCCTCGGTGGTCTTCGGCCATCCTCCGATCGGGAGCGTGGGGATGACGGAAAGCGAGGCGCGGAAGGCCCATGGCGAGGACTTGCGGGTCTACCGCACTCGATTCACCCCCATGTACTACGCGTTCACGGCGCACCGTCGTCCCTGCGAGATGAAGCTCCTGACCGCGGGACCGGACGAACGAGTGGTCGGTTGCCACATCGCCGGTCTCGGCGCGGACGAAATGCTGCAGGGATTTGCGGTGGCGATCCGGATGGGAGCGACCAAGGCGGATTTCGACGACACCGTGGCAATTCACCCCACCGGAGCGGAGGAACTGGTGACGATGCGCTGAAACCCGAGTCGATGCGTGCGTGCCATGCCGACGGCCCCGGGGCATTTCACTCCCCCTGGACGTTTGCCCCGATTCGTCGTTGTGCGTGGAGTGGTGCAGGCGGCCGGCAAGTAGTACCGTGAAGCCTGGTCCCGGCTGGGCCGCCAGGGAGTATCGTCATGAACTTCCTCTCTTCACCGGCAGGCAGAGGCTGCGGGCTGGTGCTGGCGATGGCCGGCGCCCTGATGCTCTCGAGCGCGAACGCAGATCAGACGGACCCGCGCCTTTCCGAGCTCTTCGAGCAACTCAGAAACACCGGCGAGCCGGTCGTGGCCCGCGAAGCGGAGCTTCAGATCTGGCGCATCTGGATGAGCAGCGGACGCGACGACATCGACGGCATCATGAGGGAAGGCATCGAGGCGATGCAGTCCGGGCGCTTCGACGATGCCATCGGGCATTTCGACCAGATTGTGGGCATGGCGCCGGACTTCGCCGAGGGATGGAACAAGCGGGCCACGGCCTATTATCTCAACGACGAGCTGAGAGAGTCGGTGCGCGACATCCAGCGCACTCTGGAGCTCGAGCCACGACACTTCGGGGCAATCTCGGGGATGGGCCTCATCTTCCTCAAACGGGGCGACCCGCTCGGCGCGCTCGATGCGTTCGAGGCGGTGCTCCAGATCCATCCCCACTCGCGAGGCACCCGCTATCGCGTGGAACTGCTTCGTCAGGAGCTGCTGGGCCGGGGCACCTGACTCGAGGTTCGCCCCGTGAAGTGACCCCTCGTGATCCTGGACACCCTTGGCGGTGGAAGGGTCAGGCTGCTAGGCTCGCGCATGGACCAGGAAGGGGAGACCAGGAACCATGAGTGAGCCGGTGATCGCGCAGCGCATGCCCTACGCCATGGAACTCGAGTCCGGAGACTACTGGTGGTGCCGATGCGGGCGCTCGCAGAATCAGCCTTTCTGCGACGGGTCGCACAAGGATACGGGGTTCACTCCGATGAAGGTTGCGCTCGGCGAGGCCGGAAAGGTCTGGCTGTGCGGCTGCAAGCACAGCGCCAACGCGCCCTACTGTGACGGCACGCACAAGACCCTGGAGTAGGGCCTCCCGAGTCCCCGCCCGCGCATCGGCGGCTCCCGACGCTGAGCGCCACGACTCTTTCTTCACGTCGAGATCCCGCGCCCGGCGCAGGGATGCGACCGTATCGTCGCTCCAACCGGGAGCAGGGCGCTACCGGGTGAGCTCGATGGTGAAGAGATCTCCTTCCTGGCTCGCGTAGAAGGCGGAGACGTCCTCCATCTCCTGGTCGCTCAACTGCATCGCGAACGCCTTCATCACCGCGTTGTCGCGCTCGCCGGAACGATAGTCCTCGAGCGTCCTCAACAGGTAGTCGGCGTACTGGCCGGCGAGGCGGGGGAAGATCGGGCTCGGGCTGTTCCCGTCCGGGCCGTGGCAGGCGACACAGCGCTCGGCCACCTTGGCGCCTTCGACGGGGTCTCCGCCTGCCAGCGCCCCGGTGCACCACGGAGCCATCACGGCGGCAAGAGCGATGGCGCGTACCGCATGTGCGGAAGCGCCGAAGCGTCGCGGGCCCCGGCTACTCATCGACCTCACCCTGCGCGAAGTAGGCGGCGATGTCCAACATGTCCTGATCGCTCAGCGATGCGGCCTGGGCTCGCATCGTCTTGTGGCCTCTCGTTCCCGCGCGATAGGCCTTGAGGGCTTCGACGAGGTAGGCGGGGTGCTGGCCTCCGATCTTGGGTACGCGATAGGTGGGATACACGTTCGCGTAGCCTTCGATGCCGTGGCAGCCCATGCAGGTAATGGCCTTCCATTGCCCGGCTTCGGCGTCGCCTTCGGCGGTGGCGGCCGGGGTGGCCGCGAGCAATCCGATTGCGGCGACGCCTCCGCAAACCCAGTGATTCATCGTCATCTCGTCCCTCGAACGCTGCCATCACCAAAGCGGCCTCGCGCTCCACCCGAACGCGGGTTTGGCGCGGCCCAAACGGCGCCGCAGTATACCCGCTCGACCGTGGCCGACCAAGCGAAGCACGAGGCGTGGCGAGACTGCGCCGTGCCTGCGAATCTGCTCGCTTCGAGAGGAGGAATCCGATTCTCCGATACGATCCAACTTCGCGAGGTTGGGGCGCTGACTTCCATGCGTGCTCAAGAAATGACATGAGTTTTTATTCTTAACTGTTTGTTTAAATGAAATAGTCAACTCAGGGGAAGTCTTCGATCCAGACAGCGGACCCTGGCGCGGTGGCGGCGCGTTTCCCGAATCAGGAATCCTGGAGGGCAACGTCGCGGTTCCGGTTCCGGACGGGGGACATTACCCTACGCTTCCCCGGCGGCAGCCGGCGCAACCATGGATCGCGATTCTTGGGTTTCACAGATCGACCAGACTCCTCCGAGACATGGAAACGTCTCATCGAGCATGGGCGAGAGATGCATCGTGCACGAATCGACGACCTGTTTGCGTGCGATCCGGAAAGGTACTCCCGCCTCAGCCTCGAGACCTGCGGACTGCTCGTCGACTTCTCGAAACAGCGGGTGAGTCCGGAGAGCATCGAGCTCCTGCTCGCCCACGCGCGCGCGCTTCACGTATCCGCGCACATGAAAGCGCTGCTGGACGGAGAGAATGTCAATTTCACCGAAGGCCGCGCCGCACTCCACTGCGCCCTGCGCCATCGCGGGGAGGGGTCCTATCCCAACGCAGGGCGGGACGTGATGCCGCAGGTGCGTGCGGTGCGGGAACGCATGCGCGCCTTGTGCGACGCGCTCCATCGGGGGGACGTGCGCGGCTTCAGCGAACGCCCATTGCGCAACGTGGTGAACATCGGCATCGGTGGCTCGGACCTCGGTCCGGCGATGGTGTGCGAGGCATTGCGGGAGCGTCTTCGACCGGGCATGCAGGCGCACTTCGTGTCGAACATCGAGTCCACGGAGCTTGCCCGCGTGCTCGAGGTCTCGGATCCGGAAGAAACCCTCTTCATCGTCGTTTCCAAGACCTTCAGCACCCGCGAGACCCTCCTCAACGCGGCCAGCGCCCGCGAGTGGCTGGTGCGCGCGGCCGGCGGCCCGAGTGCGGTGGCGCGCCACTTCGTGGCCGCTACCGCGCGCGTCGATCGCGCCGGTGAATTCGGTATCGACCCCGATCGCGTGTTCGAACTCTGGGACTGGGTGGGCG
>CAYQVB010000133.1:0-38580 GCA_964420925.1 uncultured Ectothiorhodospiraceae bacterium
TCGGCGACCCGCGCACAGATCTCGTAACTCTCGATGACGCAGGGGCCGGAGATCCAGGTGAATCGTTCCGGCATCGTCAATCGTCCGCGTCGAGGACCCGCAACTGGGCGCTTGCCAGATCGTGCATCCGCACCAGTCCCAGGACGCTGCGTGATTGGTCCACCACCGGCAGCACGTACACCTTTCGCCGGCCCGATTCCATGAGCCGCAGCGCCTCGACCGCGGAGCTGCCCGAGCGGCAGGTGATGGGTTTGCGGTTCATGATGTCGCCGACCCTCGAGCGCAGGAATGCTTCCGGCCCCTGCTCGAGACCTCGGCGGATGTCTCCGTCCGTCACGATTCCCGCAAGGCGCCCCTTCGCATCGGTGACGAGAGCGGCACCGGACGGATGTTCCGTCATGGCAACGAGTACTGCGGAGATGTCGGAATCCTCGCTGACGAGCGCCACTTCAGCCGGCGCCCTTCGCATCAGATCGTCCACCTCCGAGGCGAGCAGCGCCCCCAGGTTTCCAGCGGGATGATTGCGCGCAAAATCCGCGATGTCGAAGCCGGTAGCATCTATGAGGGCAATCGCGAGCGCATCGCCCATCGCCGCCATCGCGATGGTGCTGGCGGTGGGGAGCTCGACCGATGCAGCTTCGGGCCCGGTCTGAATGCGCAAGGTCCAGTCCGCCAACCTCGACAGAGGCGACGGAACACGGGACGACATGGCGGCGATCCGGGCGCCGCGTTGCCGCGCCGCGCGGACGAGGGCGATCAACTCGTCCGTCGCACCGCTCTTGCTGATTGCCAACAGCACGTCTCCGGGCCGAATCTGGCCCACCTCTCCATGCAGTCCGTCGCTGGGTCGGAGCGCGGCGGCACGGAATCCTATGCTCGCCAAGGTACCCGCGAGCCGTCGGGCGACCAGACCCGACTTCCCGGTCCCGGAAACGAACACGGCAGGGTCTGCGCCCGCGAGGTATTCGACGAGACTCTCGAAATCGGAGTCGAGGAGCTCGGCCTGCGCCGCCACCGCCTGCGCCTCGGCCGCGAGCGCGACCCGCGCGACTTCCAGGGCACGCAACGAAGGCCGGGCGTCGGGCGACGGGGCGATGCTGCCGTCAGCCGGGCTCATCACACTCTTCCCGCGCTCGCACCTTGCGCCATTCCTCTGGTTCCCATTCGAGCACGAAGACGATGCGGGCTGCGGAGCCCCTCTTTCGCGTCAGCAGGCGCACGCCGATCGTGCATGCCGCACTTCGATTGTGTCGCCGTGCACGCGGGCAATGCAAACCGCCGTGGCTGAGCTCAGAGGGCAGGAGGGCCGGTGGGCGTACCGTTCCGCTTCGGGATTCGGTGCTATCGAATCAGCAGATTCGTTATCATGATGTCATGATACGTACACAGATTCAGTTGACGGAAGCGCAGGCGAGGGCGCTCAAGGCGCGGGCGCGCATGGAAGATCGTCCGATGGCCGAATTGGTGCGGGAGTCCGTCGCCGAGTATCTTGCGCGCCGGCGCGTCCCGGATTCCGAAACACTCGCAACCCGCGCACGTGAATTGAAGGAACGCTTCAGATCGGGACTTCCTGATCTCGCCGAAGCACACGATCGCTATCTGGACGACGCGTTCGGAGAGTGAGCGCATTCGTCGACACCTCTGCGCTCATCACCATGCTCGATGCCGATCAGCCGCGGCATGGCGAAGTGATCGATGCCTGGGAGCGCTCGGTCGTGGAGAGCCGTCCCCTCTTCACGTCGAACTATGTCCTGGTGGAGTCCTTCGCGCTCATTCAACGCCGCCTGGGCCTGCAAGCGCTGGGCGCCCTCGCCGACGTTCTCCTGCCGGCTCTTCGACCATTGTGGATCAACGAGGAGTTGCACTCGGCAGCAGTGGCCGCACTGTTCACCGCCGGCCGCAGAGGGCTGTCGCTGGTCGACTGCACGAGCTTCGAGCTCATGCGACGCTACGGGATCCGGGACGCGTTCGCGTTGGACGACGACTTCGCACGCCAGGGATTTCGCCTGATACCGAAGCCGCCGGTTGCGTGAGAGCGCGACGAACTCCTCGCCTTCGCGTTTGCACTCGATTCAGCACCCGCGGCCGGCGGACGCGCCCGAGCGCCGCAGCATCCGTGTCTCTCGCCCCGAGGCGAAATGCTCAGTTTCTCGAGAACGCGACCAGCTCCTGCACCTCGCGGTGGCACTCGATGAAGTGCCGTTCCGCGATGTGGCGCTCGGGCGCGGTGTGCGCGTTGCAGGTGCCGGGAATCGCGAGCGGGCAACGATCATAGTAGGGACAGCCGACCTCGGTGATCTGCACCACACGGTCAATGCCCGCCTGCGCGGTGCTCGTCGCGAGCATCTCCTCCATCCACCCCACGCGCAGCTCCGGCACCGACGAGATGAGCAGGCGCGTGTAGGGATGGAAGGGCGGGGAGAGCACCGCGTCCACCGGCCCCTTCTCGACCACCCGCCCCGCGTAGAGCACCACGATCTCGTCCGCGAATGACGCCACGGTGGAGAGATCGTGGCTGATGAACACGAAGGAGACTCCCGTGCGGTCCTTGAGGTTGCGTAGCAACGCGATGACATTGGCGCCGACGATGGTGTCCAGAGCGGAGGTCACCTCGTCACAGAGCAGCACCTCGGGGTCGGCGGCGAGCGCGCGGGCGAGGTTCACGCGCTGCTTCTGGCCCCCCGAGAGCTCCTCGGGGTAGCGGCCTGCGAACTCGTAGGGAAGCTCGACCATCTCCAGCAGCTCGAGGACGCGCTTGCGCTTCGCCTCGCCCTTCATCCCGAGGTAGAACTCGATGGGACGGCCGATGATCTCGTCGATGCGCTGCTTGGGGTTCAGCGCGGTATCCGCCATCTGGAAGACGAACTGCACCTTGCGCAGCTCGTCTCGCTCGCGCTCGGGCACGGAGGCGGCGAGCCGGGTCCCGTCGAGGAGCACGTCGCCCGCGAAGGCCGGGGTCAGCCCCGCCATCACCCGTGCGAGCGTCGACTTGCCGCAGCCCGATTCGCCGATCACCCCCACCACCTGGCCGCGCTCGATGCTGACGTCTATGTCGAAGAGCACCTTCATCGCCACGCTGCCGTCGAGCTTGCGCCCGTAGCCGGCACTGATCTTGCGGGTCTCCAGAGCGGGCATGTCGCGCAGGTGCTCCTCGCTCGCGGCGTCGCCCTGGCCGGCCGCGGGCGGGGGCCGGACCGCGGCCATCAGGCGGCGAGTGTAGTCGTGGGTGGGCCGGCTGATGACGTCGTCCGCGGTCCCCGTCTCCTGGACCTCGCCCGCGTAGAGCACCACGATGTGGTCGGCAATCTGGGCCACCACCGAGAGGTCGTGGGTGACGTAGATGGCGGCCGAGCCCTGCTCCTTGATCACCCGCTTGAATGCCTTGAGCACCTCGATCTGGGTGGTGACATCGAGCGCGGTGGTCGGCTCGTCGAGCACGAGGAGGTCCGGCTTGCCGCACAGCGCCATCGCCGCCATCAGACGCTGGAGCTGGCCACCCGAAACCTGGTGGGGATAGCGCCGCCCCAGGCGCTCGGGGTCCGGAAGCTCCAACGTGCGGTAGAGCTCCTCCGCCCGCCGGTTGGCTTCTTCCTGGTTCAGAATGCCGTGCAGCACCGCGGACTCCGTCACCTGCTCGCCAATGGTGAGCGCAGGGTTGAAGGTGGCGGCGGCGCTCTGCGCGAGATAGGCGACCTTCCGCCCCCGCATGTCCCGGCGCTCGAGCGGCGGCATGGTGATCACGTCCCGCCCGTCCAGGCGCACCTCGCCGCCCGCGAACTCGAGCCCCGGCTGGGGGTAGCCGAGGGAGGAGAGCGCGATGGTGGTCTTGCCGGAACCCGACTCCCCGATGAGGGCCATCACCTCCCCGCGCTGCACCTCGAAGCTCACGCCCTTGACGATGGGCAGGATCTCGCCCTGGTCGCTGCGGGCCTCGATGTGCAGGTCGTCGACCTCCAGCAGCGCCATCACAGCATCCTCTTCGCGAGCCGGCCACCCGCATGCGCCGACACGTCATCTACGATGAGGTTGATGGAAATGGTGAGCGTCGCGATCGCGAGTGCCGGCGCGATCGGCGAGAGCGACCCGTAGACCAGCCCCTGCAGGTTCTCCTTCACCATCGAACCCCAGTCCGAGTCGGGCGGCTGCACCCCGAGGCCGAGGAAACTCAGGCTGGAGATGAAGAGGATGATGAACACCAGGCGCAGCCCGAAGTCGGTGGCGAGCGGCATCGCGATGTTCGGCAGGATCTCCCGGCGGATGATCCACCACAGCCCCTCGCCGCGGGCCCTCGCCGACTCCACGAAGTCGCTCACCATCACGTCGAGCGCGAGCGCGCGGGAGATGCGGAACACGGTGGTCGCGTAGATGCACCCCGCGGTCACGATGAGGATGGGGATGGTGCTGCCGACCGCCGCGATGATCACCAGCCCCATCATGATGTGGGGGATGGAGATGAAGGCATCGTTGACTCGACTGAAGCTCATGTCGAGCTTCGCCCCCCCCACCGCGGCGGCGATACCGAAGATGACCCCGATGATGTAGGCGAGGACGGTTGCGAGGAAGGACACTCCGATGGTGGTGCGTGCCCCGTAGATGATTCGCGAGAGCACGTCGCGACCGAGGTAGTCCGTGCCCAGCACATGGAAGCTGCACACGCCTTCCTCCCACTCCGAGCAGTACTCGCCGGAGGGCGTGAAGCTGTCGTCGGCGATGAGGTCCGCCTCGTGGTAGGGCGATATCCAGGGCCCGATCACCACGATCACCAGCCAGAAGCAGACGATGCCGATCGCAACCTTGCCTACGGGCGTGAACTTGAGCTTGCGCTTGGGCGGCGCGTCGGGCAGCTCTTCGAAGTGCGTGCCGACGGTGCCCGGGGCGGCGACTTTGGCAACTGTTTCGGTCATGGCTTTGCTCCCCTACTTGGGATGCCGCAGGCGCGGGTTGGACACGATCGACGCGATGTCCGAGATGAGGATGAGCACCACGTAGGTCGCGCAGAAGATCATCCCGCAGGCCTGCACCAGGGGCATGTCGCGCACCTGCACCCCGTCCACCATGAGCTTGGCGAGGCCGGGGAAGGCGAAGATGACCTCCACGATCACCACCCCGCTCACGAGGTAGGCGAGGTTGAGCGCGATGATGTTGACGATTGGGCCGATCGCGTTGAAGAGGGCGTGACGCAGGATGATGCGGCGCCTGGGCACCCCCTTGAGGATCGCCATCTCGATGTAGGGCGAGCTCATCACGTTCAGCACCGCGGCGCGGGTCATGCGCGACATCTGCGCGAGCAGCACAAAGCACAGGGTGAGAATCGGCAGCGAGAGCGAGCGCAGCATGTCCCACACCGACTCGAAATCGGTCATCGTGGCGATGGAGGGCAGCCACTGGAGCTGCACCGCGAGGATCAGCACCAGCATGGTGGCGATGAAGAACTCCGGCACCGCCACCAGGCAGAGCGTCGTGAAGGTGACGGTGCGATCGTAGAGGCTCGTCGGGAACATCGCGGCGAGCAGGCCGAGGGTGACCGAGAGGGGCACCGATATCGCGGCGACGATCGAGGAAAGCAGGAGGGTGTTCTCGAGACGGGCGCCGATCAGCACCTCGATGGTGGCGCCTCCGCCTCCGGTGCCGGAGTGGCCCGCGAGCGAGAGGCCCAGGTCGAAGGTCGCCATGTCCCCCAGCCACTCCAGGTAGCGTATGGCCGCCGGCTTGTCCAGCCCGAGCTTTCCGCGCAACGCGGCGAGCGACTCCGGGGTCGCCTCCTGCCCCAGCATGATTTCGGCGACGTCGCCGGGCAGGATCTCGGTGCCCGCGAACATCAGGAGCGAGACGACCCACAGCGTTACCACGCCGATGCCGAGCCGGCGCATGATCATGCGAAACATCATGGGCGTCCCTCCTTGCCCCTCGTTTTGTTCTCATCCGGACAGTGGTCGTGTGACCTCGAATCCGTGTCGGCGCACCTGCTGCCGCCACGGAACCGTCCGGGCCGATCGGGGGGTCGCCGCCGATGTTAGCATCCGAAGCGCGGAGCGTGGGTGCCGGTAACGTCGAGCGCCTCGGAGGCCGGAGGGCTGTAGCGGTGCGACAGAGTCCTGAACGTCGCGCAGCGGCGACCGTGCTCTGCACGGCACTTGGAGCGGCCCGGGAATACGCCACGCTGGCCGGTGCCCAGCATCAACGAATGGCCATCGGCCCTCGGTGAAACAGCTCAGACACGGATCACCGCGCAGATCCGCACCGGGGAATGTCCCCAAGAGCGGCCGGACGACATTGGATCTCCCGGGCGTACTCCCTGATCCTCGGCCTTGAGTCGGCGCCTTCGGTGTCCGTGAACCTCGCGCGGACAGTCTCGCACGAGGGCGCGTGCGGAGCGCCGCTCAGCGCTCCGGCTTGCCGTACAGGTAGCGGGTGTTGACCTCGGTCTCGTTCCCGTCGGGGTCGATCATGAACAACGCCCGCCCCTCGCCGCGCTCCCCGTAGGGGCCGCGGGTGAACCAGGTGCCGCCTTCGAGGCGGCCGAGGACTTCGTCGAAGGTCTCTTCGGTAACGGTGAACGCGAAGTGCAGCGGTCCGCCGCCGCGATGGCGCCCGGTGTGGTTGCGGATCTGCAGGACCACGTGCCCCTGATCGGTCTGCAAGTAGGTGCGCTCCGCGTCCTGCTTGTCGACAGGGATGCCGAGGACGCCGTGGTAGAAGTCGAGCGCCTTCTGCATGTCCTCGACCTGCAGGAAGATCTCTTCGATGCCGATGAAACTCATGAGTACCGCTCCCGGTTCGTGACGATTCAGAAAAGAATCTTTACATCCGGGACAAACCAAGGAAACCCGGCGCCGCCAGGATATGCCCCGTGGATGCCGCCGGGAAGTGAACATCCCGACGGACCCGATGGCAAAACCTGAAGGAGTGACTCTCGAGATGAATGAAACTCAATCGGACAAAGGACGCCCGGGAACTCGCCTCGGATCCCGGAAAGTGCGTCTCGCAATCGTCGCGGTGGCGCTGGTAGGGCTCGGGACCGCAATCGGGGTCGTGGCGACCGAGGGCCCCGAGTACGTCGGCAAGCGCGCGTGGAAAGAGTGGCGCCACCACGGCCACGCCACGACCGAGGCCGAAGTGCGCGAACACGCGAAGCGCTTCTCCGGGTGGATACTCGACGAAGTGGACGCCTCCGACACGCAGCGCGAGCAGATCGACGAGGTGCTCGACACTTTCGTGGCCAGGGCGTGGCCTCTGAGGGAGCAGCATCGCGAGCACCGGCAAGCCCTCATCGCCGAGCTCACCCAGCCCGAAGTTCGCCGGGAAGCCCTGGAAGAGCTGCGCAATCAAGAGCTTGCCCTGGCTGACACCCTCTCCGGAGAGCTCGTCGAGGCGCTGGTCGCGGTGTCCGGCATCCTCGATGCCGAGCAGCGCATCGCTCTTGCCGAGCACATGACCCACCATCGCCGCCGCCACCATCACTGAGCGCGCCGGGCCGGATGGACGCAGTCGTGTCCATCCGGCCTTTCCGGGTGCCCGTGCGTCCGGTGCGAGAGCAGGCTCCGCCGCGTTCGTAACCACGGCAGCGCGGACGGGTCGACAACCCGAACCTCGCTCTTCCCCGGGCCAAGACGTGAAAGGCACGGAAACGGTCACTGTACCTCCGAGCGGGGGATGGTGGCCGTCTCCTCGTCTCCCGGACACGACTCGGTCGCTCCGACTTCAGGAGGGGGAGACGAAACGCACGCCTCGCGGGTCGAACTCCTCGGGGCATGCGATAGGATTCCGGCCAGTCCAACGGCGCGAGATCGATCGCGTGCCCGAGCGAATTCTCCTCATCGAAGACGACGAGCGCCTCTCCGCGATGCTCTCCGAGTACCTCGCCACCATGGGATTCGTGGCACGGGCAGCGCCCGATGCCGCCTCCGGCCTCGAGTCGCTCGCCAGAGGCTCGTTCGATGCCCTGGTGCTCGACGTGATGCTCCCCGACCGCGACGGCTTCGAGGTATGCCGCGATGTGCGCGCCCGCTCCGACATACCCATCCTGATGCTGACGGCGCGGGGCGACGAGACCGACCGCATCGTGGGACTCGAGCTCGGCGCCGACGACTACCTGCCCAAACCCTTCAACCCGCGGGAGCTGGTCGCGCGCCTGCGCGCCATCCTGCGCCGCCGCCGTCCGGCCGACGCGCCCCCCAGCCGCCTGCGTATCGGCGGCCTCGAAATCGATCGCGATACCCGCAGCGTCACGGTCGACGGCCGGGACTGCCCCATGACCGGGAACCAGTTCGACCTCCTGTGGGCGCTGGCGGAGAACGCAGGAAGGGTGATGTCGCGCGACGCGCTCATGGACGCGGTGCGCGGCGAGGCGCTGGAAGCCTTCGACCGCAGCATCGACGTCCACATCTCGCGCATCCGCGCCGCGATTGAAGATTCCCCGCGAAAGCCCCGGCGCATCATCACCGTGCGTGGCGCCGGCTACATGCTGGCGAGGCTCCCGGGGTGAGAAAGGCGCGGCTCTACCTCCGCATCTACCTCTCCTTCATCGGCATTCTCGCGGTGTTCGCGGTGCTGGTGTCGATCGGGTGGCACCTGTACGGGCGGAGCCACGAACACCCGCGCTACTTCCAGGGGGCGGGGGTACTGGCGATACGCTTGCTGCCCCCGCCCGGTGCGGACAAAGCGGAAGTCGAGCGTGCCCTGGTGGAGCTCGCGTCCCACTTCCAGGCGGAGCTCGCCCTCTTCGACGCCGATCGAGCCCTGCTCGCGACCACCGCGCACGGCCTGCCGGCCCCACCCCCGTACGTGGGGCATGGCCGCTTCCTGCACCGGCGTGGGCACCGGAGTGCGGTGGTGCTCGCGCTGCCCGACGGCCGCTGGCTCGTAGCCCGCCACGCGCGTCGCTGGCGTCCCGGCTGGCGGTTGGGCTGGCTACCGGGAGTGGCGCTGCTCGCGGTGTGCCTGGGCGTCGGGGCCTACCCTATCGCCCGGCGCATTACCGGACGCCTCGAACGGCTCAAGGACCGGGTCGAAGCCCTGGGCGGCGGAAACTTGAGCGCCCGGGTCGAGGTCGAAGGGCGCGACGAGGTCGCGGATCTCGCGGAGAGCTTCAACCGTGCGGCGGAGCGCATCGAGCGCCTGGTCGAAGGAGAACGCACCATGCTCGCCAGCGCGTCGCACGAACTGCGCACTCCGCTCGCCCGTATCCGCATGGCCACCGAGCTCCTCGCGGGGCAAGAACGCCCGGAGCTCACCGCCCAGATCGCAGCCGATGTCGCGGAGCTGGACGGCCTCATCGAGGAGCTGCTGCTCGCGAGCCGGTTGCAGACGAGCGAGCGGGTAGCGGAGGCGGAGCCGATCGACTTGCTCGCGCTCGTTGCCGAAGAAGGCGCGCGCGTGAACGCGGCGGTGGCGGGCGAAGCGGTGACCCTGAACGGCAACCGGCGACTCCTGCGCCATCTGGTGCGCAACCTCTTCGAGAACGCCCGCCGCCACGGGGGAGAGGCCGAGATGCAGGCGCGGGTGGAGCGCGTCGGTCCGCCCGCTGAAGTTGAAGCGCGCCTGAGCGTGAGCGACCGGGGGCCGGGGGTGCCGGAGGAGGAACGCGAACGCATCTTCGCGCCCTTCTACCGCCCCGTCGGCATGCGCGAGAAAGGAGAAGGCGTCGGCCTCGGCCTCTACCTGGTACGCCAGATTGCCCGGCGGCACGGGGGCGACGTGTGTTGCGAAGCGAACCCGGGCGGCGGCGCCCGCTTCGTGGTCACGCTCGCCTCAACCGAAGCGGCGGGTTCGGGCAAGGGCGAGTGAGACGGGTTCTCGCTTCAGCGGCCCGATCGCAGCGCCGTATCCGTCCACGCTTGTAGTCGAAGCCGGCGCTCCACTCGAGCTGTCCGAACAGATCCCGGAGTCTCATCTGCTCTCGACGTGCGATGAACTCCCGGAGCGCCAGATTGACGGTCGCTTTCTCGGTCTTCTCGCCACTGAGCTCGATCGCGTTCGCCAGCAGGACCGGATCGATGGAGAGGTTGGTGGCCATTGTGTAAGTTCTCTACACAACCAAGCACACAAGCTCGAACATGGCCTCACTTCGCTGGCCGAAAAGCGAGGACATCGCGCAGATCGACCGTCTGAATCTCGACCAAGTGTGGTAGCCATCAACAAGGGAGTTTTCATGAACGCATTCCGTGCCTTGGTGGCGGGCCTCTTCGCCACCCTGCTAGTCCTGGCGCCAACCGCGGCCCGGTCGGAAGCGACGACGATCACCTTCCTCCACGTCAACGACGTCAACGAGATCGAGCCCCGGCGCGGAGCCGGCGGTATCGCCCCCCTCATGACCCTCCTCGAGCGGGAACGCGCGGCCTCCCCACATACCGTCACCACCTTTGGCGGGGATTTGTTCTCACCCTCGATCCTGTCGGGCTTCACCAAGGGCGCCCACATGGTGGAGATGATGAACGCGATCGGGACCGACGTTGCGGTGGCAGGAAACCACGAGTACGACTTCGGCCCCGAGGCGGCGGCTCGGAACTTCACCGCGTCCGCGTTTCCCTGGCTCGGAACGAACGTGCTCGGCCCCGACGGCGAACCCGCGGCAGGACTGGTCGCCAGCCACATCATCGAGAGAGGCGGCTTCAGGATCGGCTTCTTCGGGCTGACAACACCGGAGACGGAGATCCTCTCCTCTCCCGGCGACGAGATCCTTTTCGCGCCCGCTATCGAGACCGCCCGCCAAGCGGTCGACGATCTGAAGGCGCAAGGTGCCGAGCTGATCGTCGCGCTGACCCACCAGTTCATCTCGGATGACCGGGAGCTCGCCACGGAAGTCGAGGGCATCCATCTCATCCTGGGGGGCCACGATCATGTCCTCATCGCGACCGATGTGGAGGGAACGGCGATTCTCAAGTCGAGCCACAACGCCCGTCACCTGGCGGTCCTGGACCTCCACGTCGAGCGCGTCGAACGGGATGATGGAGGGACATCGCTCTCGACAGTGCCGGAATGGCGCCTGATCAGCAGCGCCGGCATCGAGTCGCAACCGG
The DNA here is from genome assembly GCA_964420925.1 of uncultured Ectothiorhodospiraceae bacterium. GTDB lineage: Bacteria > Pseudomonadota > Gammaproteobacteria > HK1 > HK1 > JAJEAD01. Next base: position 11,019 of record CAYQVB010000133.1, read on the forward strand.
AGGTCCAGGCCCTGGTCGATGCTCATACCGCGACGCTCGACGAGGAGCTGGGGGTCGTCATCGGCACCACCGCGGTGGCGCTCGATAGTCGCCGAGCCAGCGTTCGAAGCCGGGAGACGAACTTCGGCAATCTCGTTGCCGAGGCCATGCGTCGGGGCACCGGTGCGGAGGTGGGGCTCACCAACGGCGGCGGCATCCGCGGCGATCGCACCTATGCCGCCGGCACCGACCTCACTCGCCGGAATGTCTTCGAGGAACTCCCCTTCGGAAACGTGACGGTGCTGCTGGAGCTCACCGGGGCCGAGCTCCAGGCGGCACTGGAGAACGGCGTTTCGCAGGTCGAGCATCTGGCCGGCCGCTTCCCGCAGATTGCCGGCATGACCCTCGTCTACGACCCGCGGGCTCCCGCGGGCGACCGGGTGGTCACGATCGAGGTGGGGGGCGAGCCGCTCGATGCCGCCCGGAGCTACAGAGTCGCGACCAACAACTACATGGCCGGCGGCGGGGACGGCTACGCGGCGCTAAAGAAGGGCAGACAGATCATCGACTCCGCTGGCGGCACCCTGATGGCAACCATGGTCATGGACTACATCTCGGCCGAGCGCACGGTGGCGCCGGAGGTGGACGAGCGTATCCGCACCCGGTGAGGACACACGCACTTTCGCCCTCCAGAGTAATCGGAACCGAGCTTTCCGTCATTCCCGCGAAGCCATTAGCCCTCGCGTAAGCGAGGGTCAGTCTCCACGAAGGCGGGGAGCTGGAATCCACTGTCGAAGATCCTTCCCACACGATGGAGTACCCTCCAACTCGGAGCGGCTCCTGCGGACCCGAGATTCGCGTGGGCAGTCGATGCGAGGGAAGGTCGGGGCGTCACGGACGGGGAGCCGGCACGCTGGAAGAAACGATTCCCGGCCCTACCTCTCCTCCCCGAAGGTCCGCGGAGTGACTTCGATGAGGGTCGACCGGGTCCGGCCGGCGGCGCTTCGCAGCAGCTCGGGCAGGGCGTCCAGGGTTTCCGCGCGTGCGGCCTCCCAGCCCACGCTCTTCGCCAGCGCGACGAAGTCCGGCGAGTAGAGATCCACTCCGACCGGCTCGACCTGGGCCGCCACCATGCAGTGACGAATCTCCTCGAAGGACTCGTTGTTCCACAGGAGGCAGATGACCGGGGCGTCGGCCCCCACTGCGGAGGCCATCTCACCGAGGCAGTACATCAGGCCGCCGTCCCCGGTGAGCGCCACCACCGGCGTCTCGGGGCGGGCGACCTTGGCGCCGATCGCGGCGGGCAGGGCGTAGCCGAGGGTGCCGTAGCCGGTGGAAGAGCAGAACCAGGTCCGAGGCCGGTTGGCGTTGAAGTGGGTGTGCCCGAAGTACACCGGCTCGGTGGAATCCCCGACCACGATCGCATCGGGCAGGGCGCTGCGAAGTGCCTCGAGCACCCGGTGGTGCCGCTGGAAGCGGGGCTCCAGGCCGCGCATCGGGTCGACGCGGAGCGCCTGCTTCACGCGCGCCGCCCCGTCCCGGGGCGCATGGCCCGCGAGACGCTCGAGCAGGGCCCCGATCGCGGCGCGCGCGTCCGCGGTGATCGCCAGCGCCGGGCGCACGTTGCGGGTGGTCTGCTCCGCTTCGATGTCGATGCGGATGAGTGAGGCCGCTCCGCCTGTGAACCCCGGCATCCCCTCGTACCCGTAGTCGGTCTCCCCGAGCTCGGTGCCGATCGCGAGCACCACGTCGGACTCGTCTACGCAGGCGGCAATCTCGCGGCTCGCCATGTAGCTTCCGAGCAGCAGGGGGTGGTCCGGCGGCAGCAACCCCTTGGCGTTGGCGGTGAGGGTGGTGGGCGCGCCCAGGGTCTCGGCCAGTCGGCGGGCGTCATCTCCTGCCCCGAGCGCCCCGCCGCCGAGCAACAGCGCGGGACGCTCCGCCGCCGCGAGCCGCGTAGCCGCAGCGGCGATCGCGACCGAATCCGGTGCCGGGGGCGAGGGCGAGGCGGCGGGCACGACCTCGATGCCGTTTGCCGGCAGCTCCAGCACGTCGATGGGGATCTCGATGTGCACGGGGCGCGGGCGGGCGGCGCGGACGACCGCGAAGGCGCGCTCGACCACCGCCGGCAGCTCGTCGGGGCGAAGCAGGGTGTGGCTGAACGCGGCCACGTTGCGGATGACCGCGCGCTGGTCGGAAACCTCGTGCAGGCGCCCCTGACCGAGTCCGAGCTCATGGCGCTGGTTGACGCCGGAGACCACCACCATCGGCACCGAGTCCCCGTAGGCCTGCCCCATCGCGGTGGCGATGTTGGTCATGCCGGGGCCCGTGATGATGAAACAGGCAGCGGGACGGCCCGACGCGCGCGCGAAGCCGTCGGCCATGAAGCCCGCGCCCTGCTCATGGCGGGGTGTGACGTGTCGGATACCGGAACCCGCGAGCCCGCGGTAGAGCTCGATGGTGTGCACTCCGGGAATGCCGAAGACGTGATCGATTCCGTTCGCTTCCAGGAGCTCGGTGAGAACAGCGCCGCATGTTTTCATGGAAAGAAGTCCCGGTCAGGGAGAGAGGAGGGGACGGTATGAGAATCGTATCGAGATTGAAACGCCCTCTCCACGGCGACCCTCAGGAGAAGCGCTCTCACGGGAACCGGAGGGGGTGAGGTGAGCCAACCCGATGGGAGGCGGTAGTGCCCGGACCGGGCGGTGCGCCGGGAGACAAGGAGGGTGATCTCCGACTGCTACGTCGCCGGAGAGAAGTCCTTGGACCCTTCTCATCAGGGGAGGACTTGGAAGCGCGACCATATGCTCGGGTTTGGGAGTACGGATCACAGGTGGTACAGAAATCGGAACGGAGTGGTGAATCCGGAATTCAGCGTCTCGTCACCCGTGACACCGCGTCGTCCCACCCCGCGAGGAGGCGCTCGCGCGTCTCTGACGGCATGGACGGATCGAAGCGCCGGTCCAGGCGCCACTGTCCCGCCAGGTCGTGCGGCGACGAGTACAGACCCGCCCCCAGCCCTGCGAGACGGGCCGCGCCGAGCGCGGTGGTCTCGGTCACGGTGGGTCGCTCCACCGGCATATCGAGCAGGTCGGCCAGGAACTGCATCAGCCAGTCGTTCGCGGTCATGCCGCCGTCGACGCGCAGGGCATCCGGGGGGGCACCGGCATCCGCCGCCATCGCCACCATCAGATCTCTCGTCTGGTAGGCCACCGATTCGAGCGCGGCGCGGGCGAAGTGCGCGACGCCGGAGTCGCGGGTGAGACCGAACAGCGCGCCCCGCGCTTCGGGGTCCCAGTGGGGCGCGCCGAGCCCGGCAAAGGCGGGCACGAGGTACACCCCTTCGTTGTCCGGCAGGGACTTCGCGAGCGCTTCGGTCTCCGGCGCACGCCCGATGATGCGAAGGGCGTCGCGCAGCCACTGGACCGCGGCGCCGGCGATGAAGATCGAGCCTTCCAGGGCGTAGGCCACCTCGCCTCCGAGCCGGTATGCGACGGTGCCGAGCAGCCCGTTGCGGGATCGGACCACCGCATCGCCGGTGTTCATCAACGCGAAGCACCCGGTGCCGTAGGTGCACTTGACCATCCCCGGCTCGAGGCAGGCCTGCCCGAAGGCCGCCGCCTGCTGGTCACCGGCGATCCCCGCGATGGGGAGGGCGGCGCCGAGCACCTCTTCTCGGGCCACGGCAATCTCGCCCGCGCAGTCGCACACCTCCGGCAGCAGGGAGCGAGGTATCCGCAGGGCCTCGAGCAGAGCATCGTCCCACCGCTGGGCGTGGATGTCGAAGAGCAGGGTGCGCGAGGCGTTGGTGGCGTCGATCGCGTGCACCTCGCCGCCGCTGAGGCGCCAGATCAGGAAGCTGTCGACGGTGCCGAAGGCGAGCCGGCCCTGTTCGGCGCGCTCGCGGGCTCCGGCCACGTGATCGAGGATCCAGGCCACCTTCGTGCCCGAGAAGTAGGGGTCCAGGCGAAGTCCGGTCTTCTCCTCGAAGAGCGCACCCCGGCCCTCGGCCTCGAGCGCGGCGCACTGCGAGGCGGTACGCCGGTCCTGCCACACGATGGCGGGGTGTATGGCCTCCCCGCTCTCCCGATCCCAGACCAGGGTGGTCTCGCGCTGGTTGGTGATCCCGATCGCGGCCACCGGTCCCGCCGCGTCGAGCGCTTCGCGGCACACCGACACCGTGGTCCGCCAGATCTCCTCGGGATCGTGCTCGACCCAGCCCGGCCGCGGGTAGTGCTGCGTGAACTCGCGCTGGGCGACAGCGCGTATCCCGCCGCCGGCATCGAAGACGATGGCCCGGCTGCTGGTGGTGCCCTGATCGATGGCGAGGATGCGCGCTTCGCCGCTCATCGCGCCGCGCACCCCCGCACCGTCGTTGCCCGCTTCAACGCACCCGGGGGAAGAGCTTGCACTCCATGCGGCCGCCGTGGGTGAGGCCGGCGCGATGCGGGGGATCGAGCGTGTGGGGCTTGTTGTTGAAGCGGATGTCGTCGCCGATCCAGTGGGTCGCGAGCGCCCGGCGGCGCTGCGAACGCAGGGAGTTGCCCGGCGCCGAATGGTGGGTGCGGTTGTGGAAGATCACGCAGTCTCCGGGCTCGAGCGGGGCGTAGACGATCTCGTGGTCGCCGGGCTCTGCGTCCCAGTCCGGCACGGGCGGGTCGTCGGGGGGATCGGGATAGTCGACCCGGGGGTCGAAGCTCATCAGCCGATAGTTCGCGGTCCAGCGGTGCGAGCCGCGCACGAAGCGCAGCGTGGTCTCCACCGGCGTCGGCTCCACCACCATCCACAGGTTGCACATCTGGTTGCCGCTGATCGGCCAGTACGCCTCGTCGTAGTGCCAGGGCGTCTTCGCGGAGGTGCCAGGCTCCTTTACCAGCATGAAGTCGAAGTAGAAGATGATGCTCCTGGAGCGCAGGATGTTCATCGCGAGATCCGCGGCGGGCGACTCCCGGTAGAAGCGCTTGAACTCGTCGATGCGCTGGTACATGAAGGTGTCGTAGAAGAAGTAGCCGGGCTCCTCCGGCTCGGCGATGGTGAACGCGAAACCCGGCCGGTGCTCCCCGCCCTGCGCGATGTCCATGCCGCGCGAGACCGCGTCCACCCACTCCCGCGGGAACGCCTCGCGCAGGCAGACCACGCCGTCGCGCTCGAAGGCGTCGATCGCATCCTCGCCGGGCACGCCGAGGGCGGCGGGACGGAAGGACGGAAGCTCGATCAACGGGTGAGCGGGGGCCCTTGCGTGCTCTTGCGTCGCCGCGGACAGCGCCATCGCAAATCCCTCCTCCTGCCTTTTCGACGCCGCGAATGTGCGCCGAAACGCGAGGCGCCGTCAATTGTCCGGGCGCCTTCGCCATCCCGTCCCTCCGAGGCGTCGGGTGGGAAGGGCTACGCCGGGATTGCGGAATCTCATCGCCCCCGAGAGGGACGCTCGATATGCACCGGAGCATTGGAGGGCGATCACTGGGGTACCTGGACGAGACAAGCGAGATCTTTCGCGCCGCACGACGGCACGAAGAGTTGCTTCCCCTCCACTCATCAACCAGGAAGAATCTGCACCGCGAGACGGGGGCTCGCAGGGTCCTGCAAGCCGGCATATCGAGGAGCGAAGCGGCATGAGAAGAATTGTGATCGTCGGTGGCGGCGTCATCGGCACGAGCGTGGCCTGGCACCTGGCGGAGCGAGGGCTGGGCGAGGTGACGCTGGTCGAGCGAGACCGCCTCGGCTCCGGCACCACGTGGCACTCCGCCGGCAACATCACCTGGAAGCCGGTACCGGACAGCGACGCTCCGATCGAGTACATGATCGACCTGATTCCGCGTCTCGAGCGCGAGGCGGAGCAGTCCACCGGCTGGCTCTGCACCGGCCGACTCTTCATCGCGCGCAGCGAGGAGGCGATGCGCACCTTCGAGGGGTACTCGCGGGCGGCCGAGGCCTGCGGGCGCGGCGGCGTTCTGCTCGAGCCGGGGGAGGTCGGTCGGCACCAGCCACTGGCCGAAGCGGGCGGCATCACGGGCGCATGGCTCAATCCCCTTTCCGGGCGCCTCAACCCCGCCGACCTCGTCGCGGCCTTTGCGCGCGCGGCGCGCCGGCGCGGCGTGCGCATCGAGGAGCAGTGCACGGTCGGCGGCCTCGTCATGCGCGGGGATCGCGTGTGCGGCGTGGAGACCGACAAGGGCACCTTCGAGGCCGACGAAGTGGTGGTCGCAGCCGGGCTGTGGACCCGCGGGCTGATGGCCGGGGCGGACATCCGGATCGCCCACGGCGCCTGCGAGCACTTCTACGCGATTGCGGCGCCCGAACCGCCGCTTCCGCGGGAGACGCCCTCCTTCATCTGCCCCGAGGACCTCATCTACGGGCGCGAAGAGGTGGGGGGCTTCCTCGTCGGCTTCTTCGACCGCAACGCGAAGTGCCTGGATGCGGCCACTCTGCCCGAACCCTTCGCCTTCACCCTCCTCGACGAGGACTGGGACCAGGTCGCCGCCTACTACGAGCGCGCCTGCGAGATCTTCCCCGCCCTTGCCGACGCCCCGATCCGGCGGCTGGTCAACGGGCCGGAGTCCTTCACCGCGGACGGACGCCCGCTCATCGGCCCGGTCGATGGCGTCGAGGGCCTCTACCTCGCCTGCGCGATGAACTCCTCGGGCGTCACCTTCTCCGGCATGGCCGGACACAGCATCGCGGACTGGCTCGAAGGCAAGACCCTTCGCTTCCCCGAGTTCGATTGCCGGCCGGGGCGCTTCAGTGCGAGCGAATCCGACCCGGCCTGGGTCGATGCGCAGATGCCGCACGCGCCGAGCACCTTCTACCAGGTGCACAACGCGTCGGCGCTTTGATTCCCGCCGGGGATACGTTCAAATGACGGCAGGGCATCGCACGGGACTCGAAGCATGAACCGCATCACCAGCGCCAAGGTACAGGCCACCGCCCGCCAGCACGGAGCGATGGAGCACAGCACTCCGCCCTGCGACCTCGACGAGGTGCGTCGCTACCGGCTCGGCCGGATCCGCCAGGCGCTCGTCGAGCGCGATCTCGCCGGCATCGTCCTCTACGACCAGGTCAACACCCGCTACGCGGTGGACGCGACGAACATGCAGATCTGGTGCATCCACAACGAGGTGCGCTACGTCTACGTGCCCGCCGAAGGTCCGGTGGTGCTCTTCGAGTGGGGCGGCAAGGACCTCCTGTGCGCGGACATCCCCACCATCGACGAGATCCGCCCCGCCGTCTCCTTCCTCTACTTCGGCGCCGGGCCGGAGCAGGCGGCGAAGGCGCAGGCGTGGGCGGCGGACATGGACTCCGTGATCCGCGAGCACAACGGCGGCAACCGGCGCATCGCCATCGACCGCATCGCGCCCCAGGGCGTCATCGAGATGCAGCGCCTCGGCTACGAGATCTTCGACGGCTTCGAGGTGATGGAGAACGCGCGCGAGATCAAGTCGGCGGGCGAGATCGCGCTGATGCGGCAGTCGATAGCGGTGTGCGAGCAGGCGATCGCGCAGATGCGCGAGGCGCTCCGGCCCGGCATCACCGAGAACGCGCTATGGGCGGAGCTTCACCACGGCAACATTGCGGGAGGCGGCGAGTGGATCGAGACCCGCCTCCTCGCCTCCGGGCCGCGCACCAACCCCTGGTTCAGGGAGTGCTCGATGCGGGTCATCGAGCGCGGCGACATGGTGAGCTTCGACACCGACCTCATCGGCCCCTACGGGTACTGCTGCGACATCTCCCGCTCGTGGATCTGCGACGCGCCGCCGAACGACGAGCAGCGGCGCATCTACGCCGACGCCTACGCCCACATCCAGCACAACAAGGCGCTGCTGAAGCCCGGGCTCTCCTTCCGGGAGCTGACCGAGCAACTGCGCCCGCTCGGGGAGGAGTTCGTGGCGGGACGCTACGGGGTCGCGATGCACGGCGTAGGGCTCTGCGACGAGTATCCCGCCATCCGCTACCCGCAGGACTGGGAGGAAAGCGGCTACGACGGAGTCTTCAAGGAGGGCATGGTGATGTGCGTGGAGGCGCTCGCCGCCCCCGCGGGAGGGCGCGAGGCGGTCAAGCTGGAAGAGCAGGTGCTGATCACCGCGGACGGCTTCGAGCAGCTCTCCACGTACCCGATGGAGGAGAGCTGGCTCTGATCGGTCAGCCGAGGGCCCGCTCGCGCCTCACCACGTCCGACAGCGGCTCGCCCGTTCCGTTCATCTCCCTCGCGACGCGATGCCCGCTGTAGACGGCGGAGGCGATGAGTCCGGGCGCCTCGCAGTCTCCGATGCGGCGGACGGATTTGAGCTGGTTTGACTCCCTGCGGGCCAGAAGCTCGAAGTAGAGTCCGTCGTTCGGCTCGCGCTGCGTGAGCGGCAGCACCCAGTCCGCGGATATCGCCACCTCGCGGCCCGTGAACACGCAAGCCGCACGCACGCATCCCTCCTCGACGCCTTCCAGAATGCGATTGGTGATGATCTCTACGCCACCATCGATCAACGCGGCGCAGGCGGTATCCTGCTCCCAGGTGAAGGTGCTCCATTGCCCCACGCGTCCGGCCGGGGTCACGAGCACCACGTCCTGCCCTCTCCGGCGCAGCTCAAGCGCGAGCACCGGACCGAGATAGTAGTGGTCGTCGTCATAGATCAAGGCACGCCCGGACGGGGTTTCCTTCCTTTCGAGCACATCGTCGACGGAGTGCACCCGAGCGCCGGGAGCGGCTTCGATCGGCGTGTCGCGATGCCGCCCGACCCCGTCCGTCGCCCATCGGGCGCCGGTGGCGACGACGACGTGTTCGGCCTCGACCTCGAAGACTTCGGCCGCGCTCATTTTGCTTTCAGGAAAGACCTCCACATTGTCGAGCTTGCCGAGCTGAGACACGCGCCAGTCCCTCACCCGCCGCCACTCGGCGAGTCCCGGCAGACGGCTCTCCTTGCTGACACGTCCTCCGAGGTCCCGCTCCGCCTCCGCGAGCAGCACCCGCGCGCCGCGTTCGCCCAACACCCGAGCCGCCTCGAGCCCCGCCGGGCCCGCACCGATGACGAGCACCCGGCCCGGACTCCGGTCACGCGCGATGCGCTCCGGGTGCCACCCCTTGCGCCACTCTTCTCCCGTCGTCGGGTTCTGGGTGCATCGGATGGGGACACCGAGGGAGTTGTGCGCATAGCAGATGTTGCAACCGATGCACTCGCGCACATCCTCGACCCTCCCCTCCTCGATCTTCTTCGGAAGGAAGGGATCGGCGATCGACGGGCGCGCGGCGCCGATGAGGTCCTGCGTGCCCTTCCTGATATGGCGTGCCATGGTGTCGGGTGAAGTGAAGCGCCCTACCGCGACCGCCGGCTTGCTCGTCAACCCCTTGGCCCGGGCAACGTTTTCCGCCAGCGCGCCCTCCCCCACGAAGCGCGAGCTGCCCATCTCGACGCCGTAGTCTCCCACCGTGAGATCCCAGAGATCGGGCTGCTCGGCCAGCACCTCGAACGCCTCGAAGCTCTCGGGCGTCGCGTGGTCCACCGAAAAGCGGGCCGCCACCGCGCACTTGCCGGCGGTCGCTTCGCGGGTGACATCGATCAGCTCGTGAACAATCCGCACCCGGTTCTCGACGCAGCCTCCGTACTCGTCCGTGCGGTCGTTGACGTTCGGGTCGAGGAACTCGCTCAACAGGTAGCCGTGCGTCGCGTAGACATAGACGATGTCGAAGCCGGCCTGCACCGCACGGCGCGCTGCCTGCGACTGGAAACGAAGGATGTCCCGGATGTCGGACTTTTCCAGGCGACGGGTCTGAACGGGGGGAGCAATCAGTCCGTTCCTCGATGCGCGGCTCCTCACGCCCAGCGCGGGCAGGCGGGAATCCAGGTTGGACACCGCGCCGCCGTGCCACAGCTCCACGCCGGCAAGCGCGCCGTGCTCGTGCACCGCGTCGGTCATGAGCGCGTGCGCCGCGATGTCTTCGTCGTCCCACAGCGAGGCGAAGGGGAAGCCGCTGTCGTCGGAGGTGGGGTGCACGGAACAGTACTCGGTGCAGACGACCCCCCAGCCCCCCTCCGCCTTCATCCCCCGAAAGGCGGCAAGAGTCCGGGGCCGATGCCACCCCATGCCGCTGCAGTGCGGCACCTGGTAGAAGCGGTTCTTCGCGGTGACCGGACCGATCCGCACCGGTTCGAACAGGATGTCGTAGCGGGGATCTCTCATGTCTCACCTGCCGGCGAAGGGCCGGAGTACTCGCGGAACGCGGGGAGCGGATAGCACCGCCGCACACGGCGGAAACGATGATGCCGGGCGCCTCGCAACCACCTGCCCGGCGAAGCGACGCGGGAGCGCCTGCTTCGCGCTCGGCAAGAGGGTCTTCGGGCGAGAACCAGTCTGATCGACCGCCCAGCTTGGCGCCGCCGGGAGCCTGCCGGCAGCGCGGGGGGTCAGGCCCCCAGGGTGATTTCACGCTGGCCGAACCAGTGCATCCAACGCGAACTACGTGGTCTCGGGTGGATTCCCGCTTCCGCGGGAATGACGAAAATCCATGACCGTCATTCCCGCGGAAGCGGGAATCCACGCAAAACGACGATTCGGGGCAAGTTCTCTCGAAGCGTGAAACACCCCTGCTCAGGCTCCGCCGCCGATGCGGCGAACGGCGCCGTCGCTCGCGCCGTGTCCCGGCCACGCCCCCGATCTCAGGTACTCGGCGAGGCAGTCGGCGAGGTCGCGGGTGTCGTCCTCAGCGCCGTGGATGAAGCTCGACTTGCGCCGGCGCATGAAGGTGAGGCCCAGGACCACCATCCCGGGGGCGTCGACGATCCCGCCGTCGTGACGGATGCGGCCCTTGCCATCGAAGACCGGCACGTGAAGCCAGGAGTAGTCGGCCCGGTAGCCCGTTGCCCAGACGATGGAGCGGACTTCCTTCCCAAGATCGAAGCCGAGGCTGGGGAACTCGGGAACCACGGTGTCGGGCAGGCGGTCGCCGGCTTCGAACTCGTCGTCCAGGCCCGCCTCGGTGGCCCACTCGTCGATGGTGTTGAGCAGGCGCTTCATCTTGAGGTCGGCGAGGCGACAGACGTTGAGGAGCGAGCCGGAGAACTGCGCCTTGCCGTCCTGGACCCCCATCAGGCGCCCGACCAGGCGCACGCCGATCGGGCTGAGGGCATTCAGGTCCATGGTCCTGCGTTCCGGCGTGCCGACGAGCTGGGGCGAAGGGACGTGGCGCGCCCGGGTGATGTCATCGACGCTGTCGTAGCGCTCGTCGAGAATTCCGGCGCGCTCCATCCACCACAAGATGTCACGGCCGCGGTAGTTCCGCGGCATGCGCACGTGCTCGCCGACTGCGAGGGTGACGTTCCGTCCGGAACGCTGAATCTCGTCGGCAATCTGCAGGCCGGTGGCCGACGCGCCGACCACGAGCACCCCGCCCTCGGGCAGACTGCCGGGCCGGCGATAAGCGACGGGGGTCACCGATTCGATGTCCGCAGGCACCACCTCGTGTGCCGCCGGCAGGGCGGGCACGTTGAAGCCGCCGCTCGCAAGGACCACGCAGCAGCAACGCCATTCCTCGTGTCCGGTGCTCACCAGATAGCCGCGCTCGGTGGCTCGGACCGAGGTCACCGCGGACCGCGTGCGCACCGGTGCGTCCACGAAACGGGCATAGTCGTCGACGAAGCGCACCACCTCGGGCATCGTCATGAAGCCGTCCGGATCATCGCCCGTGTAAGCATAGCCAGGGAGACGGCTCTGCCAGTTCGGCGTCAGCAGGCGCAGGGAATCCCATCGCTCCGTGCGCCAGGAGTTCGCCACCTCGCCACGCTCCAACACCACGTGGTCGATGGAGCGCTCGCTCAAATGTCGACTCATGGCGAGGCCGGAGTGCCCGGCGCCGATGACGACGGTCGTGACCTTGGGAATGGCGCGCCTCCTCGGCGAGACTCGTGTCGGACTCAGCCTCGGTCCGGAAAGGCCGTCACCGGCGGCGCAGCATGAAAGGTCGGGATCGCACGTGCTCCCCCCGTCTTCCACCGCCCACGGACGCGCGCCGTTGATGAGCCTGCCAAGGTCGGGATCCCGCCCCCGCTGTCGCGCAAGGAACTCAAAGAGTGGATTCCCGCTTGCGCGGGAATGACGAGAGGTGGCTTCCGTCATTCCCGCGCAAGCGGGAATCCACGTAGAAACAACGAGTTGCGGAAAGTTCCATGAGAACGGTGGTGCAGCCCTGGACCGCTCCTCCCCCGTCCGAAGGGGCGGAGACTACTTCACCTCGACGCTGACCTGGGTCGGATTCGTGATGATGTCGTAGACCGCCGAGCGCTTCTGGGACTGCGCGACGAGCGCCTCGATGTCGTCGGCCGAGGCGTCGGCATCGATCTCGTAGCTGACCTTGATGCCGCTGAAGCCGTTGCGCACTTCCGGGTCCGCACCGAGGATCCCCTGGATGTTCATGTCGCCTTCCAGCGTCGCCTTCACCGAACGGAGCTGGATGTCGCGGTGCTGCGCCACGCCCGCGACTCCCGCGGTGAGGCAGCTCGCGAGGCCCACCAGCACGTACTCCACCGGTGTCGCGCCGTTGTCCTCGGCAGCGAAGGTCTCGGGGTGGTCGGCGTCGAAGGAGAACTCCTTCTTGTGCCTCTGCTCGTCGCCGAGCCCGAAGTAGCCTTCCACCGTCGAGTGGCTGTGGGTGCCGTTCACCCACTTGCACGAGGCACGCCAGGTGAACTGGGCGGCCGCCGGGGTTTCGGTCACCGCTTCGCGGGCCGCGATCAGGTGGTCGACGTTGACGCCGTTGTTGACGTTATCAGTCATCGTTGCAGTTCCGTTGGGCTTTGGAAGGAATCGATTCTATCGAGCGCGCCCGCACGAAACCCGATGAGCCTGATATCAGTTTGATCTGTGAATATAACGAAAGCTGAAGGGTCGCGGACACTGTCACTCTCGCCTCTCCCCGGGGCCTGGACCGGCGCAGACGACACGTGGGCCGGGGGCAGGGGTCATACCGTCCCCGGCCCGGTGATACCATGGCGCGCCTTCCGATTCCGGCCGGACCCGGATGCGCGCGGCCGGCACGCGCACGGCCGCGGGAAGAGCCGGGTCGGGCGGAATCGCCGCCTCCACCGCTTCACGATAACCAGGTGGCAGCCGCAATTTGGTTGACTCCCCTCCTCCTGTCGCCACGCTGAACGGACGCCGGCTCTATCTGCGCCTGCTCCGGGAGGCGCTCGTGCACTGGCGCATCTTCGCGGTCGCGCTGGTGGCGATGGTGCTCGTGGCGGCGACCGAGCCCGCGATCCCGATCGTGCTCCAGCACGTGGTCTCGAGCTTCGAGACCAGCGACCTCGACCACACACCGCTGCTCGGTGCGGCCCTGGTGCTGGTGTTTCTGGTGCGCGGCGCCGCCACCTTCGGCAGCGCCACCGCGCTCGCGAGCGTCGGCGGCCGGCTCGCGATGGACCTGCGGGTGCGCATGTTCGCCAAGCTGATGGAGGTGCCGATCGCCTTCCACGACCGGCACAACTCGGGGGCTCTGTCCTCGAAGCTCACCTACGACGCGACCCAGGTCATGCAGGCCGCGACCGGCGCGGTCGTGGTCCTGGTCCGCGACACGCTCGCCATCCTCGGCCTGATGGCCTGGATGCTCTACCTGAACTGGCAGCTCACCTTGATCGCCGCCGCCGCCGCGCCCCTGGTGAGCCTGGTCGTGCGGTACCTCGCCGCCCGCCTGCGGCGGATGAGCCGCCTTCTCCAGGCCACAATGGGGGAGGTCACCCATTCGTCGCTCGAGGGCATCGAGGGACAGAAGGTCATCCGCTCCCACGGCACCCAGGCATTCGAGCGCGAGCGCTTTCGCGCCATCGCAAACCGGGCCCGGAGGTTCCAGGTCAAGTTCACTTCCGCGACCGCGGCCAACGCCCCCATCGCCCAGTTGATAACGGCGTGCGCGCTCGCGGTGATCCTGGTCGTCGCGGCCCGGCACTTCGAGGCCGGCCGCATCACGCTCGCCGACTTCGTGAGCTTCTTCACCGCGATGGGCATGCTCTTCCCTCCCCTGAAGCGCCTCACCAACGTCAACGGACAGTTGCAGACCGGCATCGCCGCGGCGGAAAGCGTCTACGGATTGATCGACGAGGATCCGGAGCCGGGTCGAGGCGGCCGGGAGCTCGGGCCGGTCGAGGGGCGGGTGGAGTTTCACGGCGTCTCCTTCCGCTACTCGGGCGAGCGCGAGGGCAGCCTGCGCGACGTCGATCTGCTGATTGAACCGGGCGAGACCGTGGCCCTGGTCGGGGCGTCCGGCGCCGGCAAGTCCACCCTGGCAAGCCTGTTGCTGCGATTCTACGAGCCCGACACGGGCACCATTCGCCTCGACGGGATCGACATCCGTGAGTTGGACGTCGCGAGTCTGCGTCGCCAGATCGCCTTCGTCGGCCAGGACGTGGTCCTGTTCAACGACACCGTGGCCGCCAACATCGCCTACGGGATCGGCGCGCCCTCCCCCGAGACGTTGACCGAGGCCGCCCGCAACGCCCATGCGCTCTCCTTCATCGAGGCGTTGCCGCAGGGCTTCGACACCCCGATCGGAGAGCGGGGCGATCTCCTCTCCGGCGGACAGCGCCAGCGGCTTGCCATCGCCCGGGCCTTCTACCGCGATGCGCCGATCCTCATCCTCGACGAAGCCACGTCTGCTCTCGACTCGTCGACCGAGCACTCCGTGCAGGCGGCCATCGACCGGCTGCGCGCTCGTCGCACCACCCTCGTCATCGCCCACCGCCTCTCCACCGTGATGAGCGCCGAGCGCATCGCGGTGCTGGACGGCGGCCGCCTCGTCGACACCGGACGGCACGAGGCGCTGACCGAGCGCTGCCCCGTCTACGCGGAGCTCACCCGCCGGCAGTTGACGGCGGGCGGATAGTCGCCCGCACCGAACTCGCCGCAACTGGTTGTCGTGTTGGATGCCCGTTGGGATGGAGCGTGCAATGACTCATTGCCGTCAATACGCGGCAATCGCCGTTTGCCAGCTCGGTCCCGCCCCGCCCTCGAAGCGCTTGCGGCGCGGGTCCCAAGCGACCGCACAGACCCTCCCGTAGGGCCACCCCCCCGGCGCCTCCGGCCGCTCGACGAGGTCGTGGCCCGCGGCACGCAGGCGCTGCCGTACCGGCTCCGGCACTCGGGGATCGATGACGGTCTCTCCGCCCTGGCAGTGCACGCGTGGGTGGTCCACCGCCGCCTGCAGGCGCATGCGGTGATCCACGCGGTTCATGAACGTGTGCAGCACCCCGGTCTCGATCCGGTATCCCCCGGAGCCGCTCGCCGCGAAGACCCCCCGCCCCCGACGAGTCGCGACCAGCGCGGGGGCGGCGAAGATCGGCATCTTGCCCGGGGCGATCGAGTTGGGCCGTCCTGGACGAGGATCGAAGTTCTGCATCGCGTTGTTCAGGAAACAGCCGACCTCCGGCACGTAGACGAGCGACCCGAATGACGAGCTGATGGAGATGCAGCAACTGGCCAGGTTGCCGTAGCGGTCCGCGCTCGCGACCTGACTCGTGCCGGGACGGGGGACGTGGGTTCCGGGGCCTGACACGCGCTCCGCACCGGGATGCCGCGGATCGAAGGGCCAGGGATCGCCGGGCGCCACCGGCCGCGGCAAGGCGCGTCGCATCCGGATCAGCTTCGCGCGCACGGCGGCGAAGGCGGGGCTCGACAGCCCTCGCACCGGACTCGCGACGAAGTCCGGGTCGCCGTAGTGGGTCATCGAGTCGGTGAAGGCGAGCGCGAGCGCCTCGGCGACGAGGTGGCGGTACTGGTAGCTGTCGGGGCCGTATCGCGCGAGATCGAAGCGCTCCAGCACATTGAGCGCCTCGTAGGCGACCTGGTCGTAGCAGGAGACGTACTCGTGGCCGCGGTAGCGCAGTGGCGGCTCGTGCAGGGTGCGGGTCCGGTAGGCAGCGAGATCATCCCGACCGAGAATTCCCCCGGCCCCGCGCACGTGGCGTTCGATGGCGGCCGCGACGCGGCCTCGATAGAAGCCGCCCGGACCCTTTCGCGCGATGAGGCGCAGGGTCCGGGCGAGGGCGCGGGTGTCGAAGCGATCGGGTTGCGCCTCCCCGCCTCCGCGGGGAAAGCGTCCGCCCGGCATGAGGACGGCGAGCGTCGCTTCGCCGAGCTCCGCCCCCGGTACTCTATCCATCACCCCGAGACGGTCGGAAAAGGTGAAGGCGACGCCAGCCTCGGCCGCTTCGATGGCCGGAGCCAGCACCTGCTCCAGCGTCAGCCGCCCGTAGTGCGCCTGTGCCTCGCAGAAGCCCGCTACCGCGCCCGGCACCGCGGGTGCGAGCGGCCCGGTAGCGGCGCGGTCACCCTCGGTGAAGGGATGCCCGTAGTAGGTCGGCGATCCCGGCGCCGGCTCGAACATGTCGTCCCGGGCGGCGAGCGGCGCCCGGCAGTAGGCGTCGATGGAGACGAAGCGGCGCCGTTCCGCCAGCCACAGCGAGATGTGACCGTAGCCGCCGATGCCGCAGGAGGCGGGCTCCACCACGAAGGCGGTGAACGCCGCCGCGCAGAGTGCATCGATCGCGTTGCCTCCTTCCTGCATGACGCGCACCCCGGCCTGGGCCGCGAGCCGGTGGCCCGCCGCGCATACTCCGTGCTCGCCTTCGACCGGGGTATGGGTATAGAGGGCGCGGCTGGTGATCACAGTCGGAGGTCAACTCCTCGGAAAGACTCGAGGAGCGACGCCAAGGCCAGTGGCATGCGCATGCATTCCGCCGGGTCTGATTCCAAATCACGCTGTCCGTCGTCGCGATGACGCGCCAGCGTCAGGAGCGGCCGTCCCGGGCCGCCCCATCCTTCCCGCGGGACGCTCAGGCCATCCACCAGCGCTCGGGAGCCCGGTCGCCGTCCATGGGCAGGTTGCCGGCGACCGCATCGGGGGTCGCGATCTTGTCGCTGACGCCCAGCAGCCAGTTGCCGAAGCCCCAGACGATCACCCCGCCCTCGTCGCGGCAGATCTGCTGCATCTCGGCGTAGATCTCGAGCCGCCTGGCGTCATCGAGCTCCGCACGCCCCTGCTTGAGCAGCACGTTGAAGCGTTCGTGACTCCAGTACGAGTCGTTCCACGCCGCTCCCTCCGCGTAGGCGACCGAGAACATCCAGTCCGAGGTCGGCCGCCCGCCCCAGAAGCTGGTGATGAAGTCCTTCTGCATCCAGATGTTCGACCAGAAGCCGTCCACCGGCGCCTGCACGATCTCGATGTCGATGCCCGCCTTGGCGGCGTGCTCCTTGAAGAGCAGCGCGGAATCGGTGCCGCCGGCATAAATGTCCGCCGCATCCAGGGTGACCTTCAGGCTCTCCATACCGGCCTTCTTGAGGTGGAACTTCGCCTTGTCCGGATCGTATTGACGCTGCTCGAGATCGCGGCCGAAGTAGGGCTGGTTCCGGCCGATGGGGTGGTCATTGCCCACGTAGCCGTATCCGCGCAGCACCGTCTGCAACACCGCCTCCCGGTCGATCGCGTACTTGAGCGCGAGGCGCACGTCGTTGTTGTCGTAGGGCGCCCGGGTGGTACGCATCGGGAAGGTGAAATGCTTGAAGCCGTTGGCCTCTACGATCCGGACGCCGGGAGCCTGGGCGAGCAGATGCGCGGTCTTGAGATCCGGCTCCTCGATGGCGTCCGTCTCATCCGTGCGCAGGGCATTGACCCTCGCTTCGGTGTCCCCGACGTTGAGCGTTTCGATCTCGTCGAAGTATGGCCGGCCTTCCTTGAAATAGTTCGGATTGCGCTTCGACGCGGAGCGAACCCCCGGAGTCCATTCGGTGAGCATGAAGGGACCGGTCCCGATGCCCTTGTCCCACTCGGGGCCTTCGGTTCCGGCGATGCCGACGACGAGGTGATAGTCGGACATCAGGAAGGGGAAGTCGGCGCTGCCCTCCTGCAGCGTGAACACCACCTTGTCCTTGCCGTCGGCCTTGACCTCCGTGATGCCGGCAACGACGCCCGAGGCGCCGGACGTGGAGTCCGGACCGCGGTGGAGGTTGATGGAGTGAACGACGTCGTCGGCGTCCAGCGTCTTGCCGTTGCGGAACTCGACGCCCTGGCGCAGGTTGAACACCCAGGTCGAGGCATCGGCTGATGCTTCCCAGCTCTCGGCCAGCTCGCCGGCCACCGTGCCGTCGGGCAGCATCTCGGTCAGGTTGTTGCGCACCTGCCAGCTCGTGTTGATGGCGTGGGAATCGAGCAGTGCGCCGCCGGACAGCGAGTCGGAGGTGGCGCCGCCGCGCACCGCCATGCGAAAGCGGCCGCCCCGCTTGGGCTCCGACGCCCTGGCCTCCTCGGTGAGCACGATGCTCGGAATCGCGGCGGCGACTCCCAGGGCGGTGGAGCGTCTGATGAACTCGCGACGCTCGATTCTTCCTTCGGAGAGGAGTCGTTTCAGGTCGTCAAATGCCTTCATGGGGTGTTCTCCAATGTTCCGGACAATGGTTGGTCCATATCGGATCGGGGTGCGGCGACGCTTCAGACCGGAACCGCCAGCGCATCTTCGATTTGACGTGCAGTGGGCTCCGCGCAGCAGTACCAGGGCTCGGAGTGGGAAGGAATGGGGTCGCCCAGGCGGTCCGGCAGGACGACACCGGAGCGTCCGGCTGCGACGTGGGCGAGGCGCCAGATCTCTTCGAAGGCGCGGCGGCGCGGCCAGCTCTCCCGCTCGGCCTTCTCCGCTGCCCCCTGCACCGCCTCCTGTAGCACGTCCACCCGAGGGTCCCGGTGCCGCCAGGGATAACCGAGCAGGACGGGGTCGAAGGGCTCGAGCCGTTCCGGAAAGCCTTCGAGGCGGAGCAGGTAGGATCCCTCGGGCACCAGCAGGCGGATCGCGAGCTGCACGGGGGGCACCGCGGCGACGAGCCCCAGCGCGACCAGCGCTTCGAGAAGCTCGATGTATCCCTCGAGCGTGGTCCAGGGCGTGAAGGGCACGAAGGTCGGCGCCAGCGCGATCCCCGCCTCGCGCATGAGCCCGACGACCCGTTCGAAGTCCGCTCGGGTGTGTCCCTTGTCGAGGTACTGAAGCACGCGGTCGTCGACCGACTCGACCGCGGAAGTTACGAAGAGACAGCCGGTCGCGGCGAGCTCGGGCAATCGGCCGGCGCAGCGGATCAGGTGCTCGATCTTGATGGTGGCGTCGTAGGTCAGAGCGGGAAATCGCTCGTGCATTGCTCGAACGATGCGAAGCGCGTGGGTCGGCCCGTTCATGAAGTCCGGATCGCCGAAGGAGATGTGCTCGGCGCCGGCGGCGACCTGGTTGGCGATGTCCTCGACGACGACGTCGACCGGCACCACCCGGAAACGGCCGTGATAGACGGGCACCACCGGGCAGTGCCGGCACCGGTGCCGGCATCCCCGGCTGCCTTCGGCGAAGCCGATGGTGCGCGAAGCGCCGCCGGGCAGCTCGAGACGGGCGTAGCCGGACAGCGCGGGCAAACCCTCGCGACGCGGCACGACGAAAGGCACCCGGGCCAGGCTCGTCCGGGGCATCACCGGATGGCGGGGCGCGGTCCCGCGTTCCACCTCCCTCGCAAGGGCGACGAGCGCCGGTTCGAACTCGCCACCGAGCACGGATCGCACGCCGAGCTCGTGCAGGCGAGCGTGGTTCATGGGCGCGTAGAGGCCGTAGGCGCACAGGTGCGCGGACGGGGCGAGCTTTCGAATGCGCGGCAATGCCTCGATCGCGATGCGGGTCGCGGTGTGCATCGCAAGGTAGAGGCCGACCAGGGCGCTGTCGCGCAGGCGGGATGCTTCGAGCCTCTCGCGCGACAGATCGATGCACTCGACCTCGAAACCGGCTTGTCCGAGCAATGCCGCCGGTTCCGCCAGACCGAAGGGCTGGCGGCCGATCTCGTAGGGGCTGATGAGCACTACCTTCGTCACGGGTCGAGATTACACGGGCGGAATCACGGGAAGAAGCCTCCATGCAACGCTCGGCGGAAAGGAAGGCGCGTGCCGTGGCCGTCCGGCGCCGAATCCATCGGGGCGAAAGTGAGGCTTCGGAGTCATCACCGGCGTCGGGACCTGCCTGCGCCCAGGGCGCGGCGCATGCGGGCCACGTCGCCGGGGGGGAGCCCGGCGGCGATCGCGCACTCCAGGACCAGCGGGGCGACCGCATCGTAGGCCGCGGCGGCGGAACTCGATATCTCCTCCAGGGCACGGCGATGCGCCTCGACCGCCGCCGCGTCGCCACGGATCACCGGGCCGGTGAGCGCGTCCGGCAATCCGATTCGGGCGATGTTCTGAGCAACGGTGCCGATCAGGCCCGCGGCCGCGCGCTCCGCGTCGCGCCGGCTGATTCCGAGCCCGACGAGACCCGGAATCACCGCATGGGCGAACCCCACGCTGGCTCCGGCAACCATTGCGGCGAGCGCATGGTAGGCGGGTCCGTGAACGGGCGCATGCAGAACGCGGGCCCCGACCGCCCGGGCCGCTCGTCTCGCCGCGGTCACCGCCTTGGGATCTCCGGACACGACAAAGAAAGCGTTTGCGAGATCCGGTGGCCGGGCGGGATCCGCGAAAGAGGCGAGAGGATGCATCGCACCCACGTGGGCGCCGGCGCGGCGGCACACCGAGAGCTCTTCGGGAGAACGGGCTCCCGCACAATGCAGCACGCAGGCGCCGCGACGAAGCATGGGCGCGATGCGGCGGGCCAGGGGCGTGATGGCCGCATCGGGCACCGCGAGTATCACCAGGTCCGCCTCTCCGATCACCCGCCGGGAAAGGCGGTTGCCGCCCAGCACGCGCCATGGATCGGCACCGCCCTTCGCACGCCTGGCGAGTCCCCGCCCGACCCGTCCCTGGCCGATCACCACTACATTCATGAGCGTCCCTGCCTCGGCTCGAACGTGACCGGCCCATGACATGCAAGGTCCGGATATCGATGCCTCGGGCAAATCGCTGGATTCGAGTGGCGGGCCGGAGCAATCCCCTTCCCGCTACTCGGCGGCTCCGCCGTAGAGGACACGCGCATCGGACCCAGCACCTCACTCGCGGCCACCCGAGGACCGCGCCCTCGATCCCTTCCCGTCCCGTCTCCGCCCGCGGCCGGCGGCGAGCGAATTCCCGTCGATTATGCGCCAGTCCCGGGCGATGAACACGCGCGGCGTTGAAGTCCGGGCACAAAAAAGCCCCGGCGAATGCCGGGGCCTTGTTACGGGATGAGGAGCCCGTTCGCTTTGGACTCAGGCGGCAGCCGGAGTCGGATATCCGTTGCAGGCCTCCACCCCTTCCTTGCGGTGGAGGTAGTGCACGGTCGCGCCGGTCTGAGAAGCGGGCTTGCGGTCGAGCATGGCATCCACCGCGTCCGGTATCCGGTCGCGCTCGAGCCCGAGGTCGCGCAACAGGTGGTTGTCGAGTCGGGCGAGTTCGTTGATGGCCCGCCGGCGCACCCACGCCTTGACCAGGCTCTTCGAGATGCGGGCGGGGAAGGACTCGCCGGCTCTCTCCGACTCATGGCCGATCCGCGACTCGCGGACCACCGGGATCGGCTGGCGCCGGAGCATGGCGTCGACCGTTTCCGGAATCCGATCGCGCTCGAGCCCGATATCGCGCAGCAACCGGTCGTCGAGATGGGCGAACTCCTGGATCGCCCGCCGGCGAAGCCGACGGTCGTTGAACTCCTCCCGGACTCGAGCGACGAGGGAGCCAATCGTCCACCGCGATGCCGAGCCCTTTCGCACGTTGACGAACCCCGACGCGGAATGCGAGGGGAGCAGGTTCGGGTAAACCCTCAGCTTGGGTTCCAGCAGCATGTACCACATTGGGATTGCCTCCAGGTTGCGTTTGACGCAAGCCAATCTTGGGGCGACCTCGGGATGCACGGTAGCTGGGACTTGTGCTTAAGGGATTGTGGCTATTCCTTAGCTGAGTGGAATGACATGGCCGTCCATGACATTTCGAAGCGCTGGTTGGCGCATCGAAGTGCGGTCGAAGCGGTCTCGCGAGCGATTCCCGCGTCCATCGGAGATCGACCCACGAGTTCTTCGGCTATATCCAGCCCTTCCTCTTGAAGACATGGTGCAATTGTTCGGGCGACTCGAACACGATGCCCTCGAGCCCCAGTCCGATAGCCGCAGACACATTTGCTTCACTGTCGTCAATGAACACGGTCGTGGCGGGGTCGAGTCCGAATCGCTCGAGTGCTATCCGGAAGAGACCCGGATCCGGCTTCATGATTCCATGGTCCCCCGCGATCACCGCGCCTGCGAACTCGTCGAGGAAGGCGAATCGCCGCACCGCCCGGTCGAACTCCTCCCGCGACCAGTTGCCCAGCAGGTAGGTGCCGTAACCCCGCGCGCGCAAGGAACGCGAGAGCGAAACCGTGGCGTCTATCGCGCCCACCACCATCTCGTCCCAGCGATCGTCCCACGCGCGGATGGGCTCCGAATGCTCGGGGTAGCGAGCCTCGAGCTCGCCCAGCACCTTCGCGATCGGTCGACCCTTGCAGATTTCGGCTTGCTTGTCCGCGGTGAACACTTCGGTGAAGAAATGACGATAGCGCTCCCGGTCGCCACCGAAGAGCGCCATGTAGAGGGGCTCGACCCGCCACTCGACGAGCACCCCCGCGAGATCGAAGACAAAGTCGTGATACATGCGTTCGGTCATGGCAGCCCCCGACCGGCAACCGAGTCACGGTGCAGGAGACACGCGATGACGAGACCGGCCAAACGGGGACGATGCGCACCGCATGGGCTTGGAACGACCTCCTCGCGACCCGATGTTGAGACCCATGGTGGGTTCCCGGTGTACGACACGAGTATGCTTGACCCGCCCCGCGGACGGAACAACGCTCGCGTCCGCCGGGCAGCGCCGCCGCCCCTTCAATGGAGAACCGAGATGAGTCCGCCGCTTCCTGAAATCCGGGAAGGCAGCCTGGAGGCCCCTACCCGCCATCCCATCGACTGGAAGAACGACGCCTTCTACGACGAGCAGTCCCTGTTCTCCGAGCTCGAAAGGGTATTCGACATCTGTCACGGCTGCCGGCGTTGCGTGAATCTCTGCCGTTCCTTTCCGACTCTCTTCGATCTCATCGACGAGTCGGAATCGATGGAAATCGACGGCGTCGACAGGAAAGACTACTGGAAGGTGGTCGAACACTGCTACCTCTGCGACCTCTGCTACCTGACCAAGTGCCCCTACGTTCCGCCGCACGAGTGGAACGTGGACTTTCCTCACCTGATGCTGCGCGCAAAGGCGACGGGATACCGCCGGGGGCGCGCCAAAGTGCGCGACAAGATCATTACCGACACCGACAAGGTAGGGCGTTTCGCCACCCTGCCGGTCGTGGTCAACGCGGTCAACGCGGCCAACCGCAATCGTGGCCTGCGCCAGGCGCTCGAGGTGACCGCGGGCATCAGCGCGGAAGCGCCCCTGCCGCGCTACCATCGCCCGACGCTTCGCGCGCGTCTCGACGCACGCCGCGACACCGCGGATGGCGCCCGTCCCGCAGGCCCCACCCGCGGGAAGGTGACGCTCTTCTCGACCTGCTACATCAATTTCAATGCACCGCAGGTCGGCGAGGACCTGGTGCGCGTTTTCGAGCACAACCGCATCGAGGTGGCGCTCCCTTCGAGCGAACGCTGTTGCGGCATGCCGAAGCTCGACCTCGGGGACCTCGAGGCGGTGGAGCGAGCGAAGAACGAGAACGTGCCCGAACTCGCCGGGCTGGTCGACGAAGGGTGGGACATCGTCGCCCTCGTCCCGTCCTGCGTGCTCATGTTCAAGCAGGAGCTTCCGTTGATGTTTCCGGACGATCCCCTGGTCTCGAAGGTGGGCAACGCGATGTTCGATCCCTTCGAGTACCTGGCGCACCGGCACCGGGCGGGACTGCTTCGGACCGACTTCCACCGCCCGCTGGGCCGCGTCGCCTATCATGTGGCCTGCCACCAGAGGGTGCAGCGCATTGGGCCGCGCACCCGCGAGGTGCTCTCCCTCGTGCCCCGGACCGAGATCGAGACCATCGAGCGCTGTTCGGGCCACGACGGCACCTATGCGGTCAAGGCGGAGACGAGGTCCGCATCCATGAGAATCGTGCGTCCCATCGCACGACAGGTGGAGCAGCAGGCGCCCGATCGCCTCACGAGCGACTGCCCGATGGCCGGCGCCCACATCGCCCATGCGAGCGGAGAGCGGAGCGTCGAGCACCCGATCAGCCTTCTTCGCGACGCCTACGGCATATAGTCCGTACAAGAGGAAGTACCGGCATGACAAGGCTCACGCGTTCCGACCTGCTCACCCTCGAGGCCTATGCCGCCGAGCGCCCCGCCTTCCGGGCGCGGGTGCTCGCGCACAAGCGCACGCGCCAGCTTCCCATCGGCCCTCACGCCACCCTCTACTTCGAGGACCGACTGACAGTGCACTACCAGATTCAGGAAATGCTCCGTATCGAGCGCATATTCGAAGCCGGCGCGATAGAGGAGGAGCTCGGGGCCTACAATCCCCTGATTCCGGACGGACGAAACCTCAAGGCGACCTTCATGCTCGAGTATCCGGAAGCGGACGAGCGCCGCGCGGCCCTGGCTCGCCTCGGAGGCATCGAGGACCGGGTCTGGCTTCGGGTGCACGGTTGCGACGCGGTGTTCGCGCTCGCGGACGAAGATCTCGAGCGCAGGGACGCGGACCGGACCTCCGCGGTGCACTTCCTGCGCTTCGAGCTGAGCGACACGATGGCGGAGCGACTCGAGACGGGAGCTTCGCTCGCGGCGGGGATCGACTTCGACGGCTACCGGCATACGGTGGACCCGGTGGCGGCACCGGTGCGCGACTCTCTCGCCCGAGACCTGTCCTGATCTGCGTCCCGGTACTGCGTTGCTCGGATCTCCGCCCGATGTCCGGTCCAGGTTGGATTCGAGAAGTTCGCTCCCCGTACCATCGGGCCGGATCCGGCGACCCGAAGTGGCCCCACGATTCCCGAGATCGGACATTGACGTGCGGCGCGACAGTCGCAGAACCGCCGCGGCGCGGAGAGCACGGAGGAACCATCCATGAACACGGCGCGAAGTGAAATCGAAGACTACCGGACCCGTTTCCCGGAATCCGCCGCACTCCACGAGCGCGCGTCCGAGGTGCTGGCGGGAGGCGCCGCCCACGACCTGTGGGACACCGATCCCTTTCCCGTCTACTTCGAGCGGGCCAATGGACCCTGCAAGTGGGACCACGAAGGCAACCGCTTCATCGACTTCTGGACCGGCCACGGCGCGCACCTGTGCGGGCACGGGTTCGAGCCGGTACGCAACGCGGTGGCGGCCCGCCTCGGAATGGGCACCCACCTGACGGCGCCGGCCGAGGCCCAGATCCGTTGGGCCGAGCAGGTGTGCGCGCTCGTACCCGGCGCGGAACGTGTGCGATTCACCTCCTCGGGAACGGAGGCGACGATGCTCGCGCTGCGAGTCGCGCGTGCGTACACGGGCCGCCGGCACGTAGTCAAGTTCAACGGCCACTTTCACGGGTGGCACGACGAAGTGCTGAGCGACTACAGCGAACGGAGCGCCGCCGGCCGGCATCCCTTGAGCGGCGAGCTGAGGTCGCTCTATGAATGCATCGACATCGCCGGAGCCTGTGCCCGAGTTGCGCAGGGCGACGTGGCGGCCGTCATCCTCGAACCGGGCGGCGGCAGCAGCGGGGCCTTGCCCTGGTCAGCATCGGATCTGCACGTGCTTCGCGAAGCGACCGCGCGCACCGGAACCGTGCTCGTGTTCGACGAAGTGGTGAGCGGCTTCCGGTACCGGCCGGGCGGCGTACAGGAGCTCGCCGGAGTCACTCCGGACCTCACCGCGCTCGGCAAGATCCTCGGCGGCGGCTTTCCCGGAGCGGCGCTGGCCGGAAACCGCGAGATCATGGGCGTGTTCGGCGGCGAAGTCTCGGCCCACACGAACCGCTCGAAGGTGATGCACACCGGAACCTTCAACGGCAACGTCCTTTCGGCCACCGCCGGCGCGGCAATGCTCGAAGCCATCGCCGACGGGTCGCACCAGGAAAGGGCCGAGCACGGCGCCGAGGCGCTGGTCACCGGCATCAACGAGGCGGCCGCATCCACCGGAGTGGATCTGCATGCCTACCGGCACAGCTCGATCTTCCACATCCTGATCGGGGCGCGGACACATGGAGTCCCCCTCGGTCCTTCGGCCGCGGTTCCCGCCCATCAGAAACGCACCGACGCCGCCTACGGCGTTCTGCGCCCGGCCCTGTTGCTCGAGGGCGTCGACGCCCACGGCAGTCACGGATGGGTGTCATCCGCTCATGACGATCAGACCATCGCCGAAGCGATTGGAGGGTTCGCGCGCGCCCTGCATCGGGTGCGTGAGCCCCTGGAACAGGCGGTGGAAGACGGCGCGCCCTGACGCGCGGCCCGGAATCACTCGTCGGAGGACGCCGGCCCACTCCCCTGCGCCGGCGGGCTCCGCGAGCGCTAAAAGCGGCGGACTCCTCCTCCACCGCGCCGTGGCCGGTCGAGCGCCTCGTTGATTCGCAATGGACGTCCACCGAAGTCCTTGCCGTTCAACTCCGAAATCGCTCTCTCCGCATTCTCTTTCGACATTTCGACGAACGCGAAACCACGCGAACGACCCGTGTCGCGTTCGGTGATCAAGTTGACGGAATGGGTCTCTCCGATGCTTGCAAACAGCTCCCGAACATCCTCTTCGGAAGCGGACCAAGGCAGGTTACCCACGTATAGCTTCATAAGTTTTGCTCCAAGCACGCAGCCGTACTTATGTCATGAACATGCAACCGGGCAGCCCTCATCGCATATTGCCTCACGACATGGGCGGCGTTGCCGCAAAGTGGTCACATCGTTCGGCTTTGAATTGCAAGCGACGAACTTTGACGACTACGGCTGAACTAGTGCACCCCTCACCGGACGGACCGTCCCGGCACGCGCAGTATAGGGACACGAGTCACAAAATAACACTAGGCATGGATGAGGCTCCATGCCGACTTCAAGCAGTCTCTCGACACAGAAGGATGTTGATCGCGGTCAAGCTCATTGCGACTTCGCCGCGCTGATTGGTGACCTCGATCCCGGTACGCATCACTCCCCGGTCCGGCTTGGAGCGCGACCGGCGTGTTTCGAGCACCGTGACTCGAATCGAGAGCACGTCGCCAGGGCGCACCGGAAGATGCCAGCGCAACGCATCGACCGCAGGGGCGCCGAGGCTCGCCTTCTTTGGCAGGAAGTTGTCCGCCAGGAGGCGCATCATCAGCCCGGCAGTGTGCCAGCCGCTCGCGATAAGCCCTCCGAACATCGTGCGTTTCGCCGCGTCCTCGTCGATATGAAAGGCCTGTGGGTCATAACGTCGCGCAAACTCGATCACCTCATCCTTGTCCACCCGGACGCTGCCCACCTCGTGCACGCTCCCTGCGCAGTAATCTTCGAACCAGCGCTCCGCCGCCACGGTGTCTCGAGCCGAATTCACGATTTTGCCGCCTCCCGCGAGAACGGAACATGTTCACCGAAATCGGGCTCTGAGCCTACACCGAGTCGGGCCGGGACGGCGCCCCGTGAGAGCATCGCAGTTCGCGTCATGGCCTTCTGGTAGAGTCTGCGACGTACCTTCAAGCAGGAGAACTCCGATGGCCCAGGTGCGCGCACGAGACCACTAC
>CAYQVB010000134.1:0-23768 GCA_964420925.1 uncultured Ectothiorhodospiraceae bacterium
TGGATTCCCGCTCATCAAGGGAATCCACGCAAAACCAATAAGTTACGGGATGTTACATGTAGGCGGGCATCCACCCGAGCCGTCCAGGTCGCGTTGGAAGCACCGCTTCGGCGAGCGTGAAGTACCCTCGGATCTCCGGGATCCGGGACTGGATCATTCGCTCCGCCTCGGCGAGCATTGCCGCGGCGCCGCCGCCCCGAAACGCAAGACGGCAGCCAGTCGCCCGAAGAGCAGGAGGCATCCCCGAACGATGAGCATCGACGTCGACGCGTACCGCCAGCCCGACCGGACCGTCGAGCCCCTGATCTATCGCCGCTGGTCGCCCCGCGCGATGTCGGGGGAAGCGATAGCGGACCGCGAGCTCGAAGCGCTCTTCGACGCCGCTCGCTGGGCGCCGAGCTGCTTCAACGAGCAGCCCTGGCGATTTCTGTTCGCCCGCCGGGACACGCCCCATTGGAACACCTTCTTTGCATTGATGGTCGAGGGGAACCAGCGCTGGGCGCGCAACGCCGCCGTGCTCATCGTGGCGGTCTCCCGCCGGAGCTTCGAACGCAACGATTCTCCGTCCCGCACCCATTCCTTCGATTCCGGAGCCGCATGGCAGTGCCTGGCCCTGCAGGGCAGCGCGCTCGGCCTCGTCGTGCACGGCATGGCGGGCTTCGACTACGAGGCGGCCCGAGAGAGGCTCGAGATTCCCGACCACTATCGGGTTGAAGCGATGATCGCGGTCGGGCGTCCCGGATGCATCGAGGATCTCGACGAATCGCTTCGGGAACGCGAACGTCCTTCGGATCGTCGCCCGGTACGCGAGTTTGCCTTCGAGGGCAGCGGTGCAGGGCTGCGCTGAGACGCCGGAATCAGGGGGAGTCCTTCTCGCGGTCACGCCCGGACTCCGGATCCTTTACTGGACGAGGAGAGAAGCTCGAGCATGGACAGTAGAGACCCCCGCCGCATCGAGGTGGACCCCCGGGACATCGCAGAGATTGTCGACCTTGAGCGCTACCCTCTCGATGACTCTATCCAAACGAATGCCTTCGTCCGCGAGTGCGCAAGCCGTTTCACGCGAGACGGGGTGTGCCTGCTTCCCCGCTTCCTGCGCGGGCCGGCGCTCGCGCGCGCGGCGGAGGAGACCATCGCGCTCCTCGACAAGACCTTCTATTGCCGGAACACCCATAACGCGTATCTGCAGGCAGATTCGGATCCCGAGCTTCCTGCGAAACACCCCAGGAACCGGCTGCTCCACACCACAGTCGGGTCCATCGCCAACGACTACCTGCCGTCCGGTGCCGTTCTCTCCCGCCTGTACGCGTGGGATCCGCTGGTCCGCTTCATCCGGGGAGTGACGGGCGCCCCTACCCTGCACCGTTCCGCCGACCCGCTCGGTGCGTTGTCGGTCAACGTGTTCGAGCCCGGCGGCGCTCACGAATGGCACTTCGACGAGAGCCGTTTCAGCATCACCCTCATGCTGAGACCGGCCGAGAGCGGCGGGCACTTCGAGTACGTGCCCGCCGTACGCAGCGAGGGCAGCGAGGGCTACGACGAGGTAGAGCGCATCCTCGACGGCGAGGTCGAGCCCGTCCGCATGCCCTTTGCGCCCGGCACTCTGTCCATATTCGCCGGGCACTGCACCCTGCACCGGGTGACACGGGTCGGCGGGCGCCACCACCGACTCGTCGCGGTGCTGTGCTACAACCGGGACCCCGGCGTCGCCAACAGCGACGAGGTCCGCAAACTCTTCTGGGGGCGCGCGGCCTGAGGCGACGTTGACTCGCTTCCGTGGACCCCCGATCCTTCCGGTGACGAGGCGTCCTCCATGCCGAGATCCAGTCCCCGCACCATCGGCCTTGGCCGCAATGCTCGGCTCGCCTCCCGCCCACGACGGCGAGCGTCCGCCGAGCCGGGCGACCCGAGGACGCCGCAGGCCGACAGCACGTAGTGAACCCCACCTCCCGAGGTAACCCATGACCGATACCGCCACCCTGCGCAGGCAGGACAACTTCTACATCCACCCCTGGGAGAACATCGAAAAGCTCGGCTCGAACGAGCGCACGATCATCAGCCGCTCCGAGGGGATCTACGTCTACGACAGCGAGGGCAACCGACTCATCGACGGCCCGGCGGGCATGTGGTGCGTCAACGCGGGGCATGGGCGCAGGGAGATCGCCGATGCCATGGCCCGGCAGGCGCTCGAGATGCCCTATTTCTCGCCCTGGGCGGTCGGCACCCCTCCCTCCGGCGCGCTCGCGGAGAAGCTCGCCGAACTCTCGCCGGGAGACCTGAACCATGTCTTCTTCACCACCGGCGGCTCGACCGCGGTCGACTCCGCGCTGCGCTTCGCGATGTTCTACAACAACTACCGGGGACGCCCGGAGAAGAAGCACATCATCTCGCGCCAGGATGCCTACCACGGGAGCACCTACCTGTCGGCGTCCGCTTCCGGCAAGCCCCGCGACAAGACCTACCTCGACTTCGAGACCGGCTTCGTCCACCTCATCTCCTCCCCTCATCCCAAACGCCGCCCCGCCGGCATGTCCATGGACGAGTTCCGCGACGCCAAGGTGGCGGAGCTCGAAGCCAGGATCCTCGAGATCGGAGCGGAACGCGTCGCCGCGTTCATCGCCGAGCCGATTCTCGCCTCGGGAGGGGTAATAGTGCCGCCCCCCGGCTACCACCGGGCCTGCCTCGAGGTGTGCCGCCGCCACGATGTGCTCTACATCTCGGATGAAGTGGTGACCGGCTTCGGGCGCCTGGGCCACTTCTTCGCCTCGGAACCGGTGTTCGACATCGTGCCGGACATGATCACCTGCGCGAAGGGCCTCACCTCGGGCTACGCGCCGCTCGGCGCGGTGCTCATTTCCGACCGGCTTCTCGAAGAGGTGCGGGGCGAAGGCGCGGTGTTCTCCAACGGGTTCACCTACTCCGCCCACCCCGTGGCCTGCGCGGCGGCGCTCGCCACCATCGAGATCATGGAGCGAGAGCAGATCATGGGGCATGCGCAGAGCGTCGGCTCCTATCTGCAAGAACGCTTACGGACGCTGGAAGAGCTGCCGCTCGTGTCCGAAGTGCGCGGCCTCGGCCTGATGGGATGCGTGGACTGCGCGATCCCGGGCCAGGAGACCCTGGCGGCCGAGTACGACTTCGGCGCCCGCATCGACCGGCACTGCCAGCGCCTCGGACTCATCGTGCGCCCGATCTACAGCATGTGCGTGATGTCGCCGCCGCTCACCATCACCCGCGATCAGGTCGACGAGCTGGTCTCGATTCTCCGCCGGGGAATAGAGCTCGCCACCGACGAGCTCCGGGCAGAGGGCATCTGGAAGTAGCATCCGTCGACGCTGTCGTCTCTGTCGACATGGACGCCCCGCTCGCGCGGTGCGGCCTCCGGTCGACGCGTGCGGGCGCCAGCTCCTGCGATGGCGCGTCTCGTTCCGATGAAGGGGCACCGTGCATCACGCGCCCCGATCGCCGGGGTCGTCGTGGTCGAAGGGCGCGGAGCGACGGGACTGAAACCGGATCACGAGCGGTCAGGCATTCTCGCTGGAGAGCGGCGGCGCAGCTCGGCCGCGCGGGCGTGGCCTTCGAGCCCCTCCAGCCGGGCCAGGGCTACCGTGTCGTCGATGCACGCCGCCGGAGAGTCGAGCTCCATCCAGGTCGCGGCGCGCAGGAAGGTGAGCACCGAGAGGCCGGCGCTGAAACGCGCGCCACCGCCGGTAGGAAGAATGTGGTTCGGGCCAATCCCGTAGTCGCCGAACACCTCCGCCGCTCCCGCTCCCACGAAGAGCGCGCCGTAGTGCCCGAGTCGGGAGAGCGCGGGTCCGGGATCTGCGAGCATCACCTCCAGGTGCTCCGGCGCGATGCGGTTGCAGAGATCCACCGCCTCGTCGAGCCCGTCGCAGAGGGCGCAGGCGCTCGCCCCGAGCGAGGTGCGGGCAACCGCGGCGGCGGATTGCGGCAAATCGGCGAGACGGCGCGCAAGGGCCGCCTGTACTGCCCTTGCGAATGGCTCGTCCACCGTCACGAGGATCGGGCGGGCGTCGGTGTCGTGCTCGGCCTGGGCTATGAGATCCGCCGCCACCAGCTCGGGATCCGCGCTCGCATCGGCGAGCACCACGAGCTCGGAGGGCCCCGCCAGCATGTCGATGCCGACATCGCCGTAGACGAGCTTCTTCGCCGCGCTCACCCACTTGTTGCCGGGGCCCACGATCAGGTCACAGCGTTCGACGGCGTCGGTGCCGTAGGCGAGCGCCGCGATCGCCTGCGCACCCCCCACGCCGATGACGCGATCCGCGCCCGCCTGCGCGGCCGCCGCGAGCATGAGGTCGCCCGGGTGCGGACTCGCGACCTGGACCCGGCGCACCCCCGCCACCCGAGCGGGGACCACGCTCATCAACACCGAGGACGGCAGGGGATAGCGCCCTCCCGGTGCGTAGCAGCCCACCGTCGCGACGGGGAGAAATCGGTGTCCGATCCGACCGCCTTCGACCTCGACGTCGGAATCGCCGAGGCACTTCCGCTGTTCCCGCGCGAAGCACCGGATGCGCTCCGCGGTCCGGGCGAGGCATTCCCTGGTGCCGGCGGGAATGCGTGCGAGGGCTTGGTCGAGGGCGTCCTTCTCGTGGACCCAGGGCCGGCCCGGCGCGAGATCCCCGAGCGCGCTCGCGTGCGTCAGCAGCGCGCGATCCCCCTCCCGGCGTACGTCATCGACGATCTCCGCCGCCCGTGCGATCACCGCCTCGTCGACCCGAACATCGGCCCGCGCCGCCATCTCCCGCGCCCGCACCACGGGGAGGAGCTTCATGTCCGGGGCTCCGTCTTCACCTCGCCGCCGCGGCGCGAGAAGGCCCGGCTGCGGCGATCCAGCGCTTCGCTCACCGACGCGAGCGAGACTCCGGAAGCGCAGAGCCGGGTCATCGTGAAGTAGATGAGGTCCGCGGCTTCCTCGCGTACCTCGTCCAAAGTCGCCGCGCCGGCGAGCTCCTCGGCCTCCTCCACGAGCTTCGCGTGCAGGAGGGCGGGATCGTCGAGGAGCCGTCGCGTGTAGGAACCGGGAGGCGCCTCGTGCACGCGGGCATGAATGCGCCGTTCGAGGCGGGCGAGGCCCCGCGCGTCGCCGAAGCAGTCCCAGGTGCCGAGGTGGCAGAAGCCTTCGCCGTGCTGGCGCACCGTGAAGCGCAGCGCGTCCCGGTCGCAGTCCAGTGCCACGCGGAGCAGGGTCTGGTGGTTGCCGGAGGTCGCGCCCTTCACCCAGCGGCCGCGGCTCCGCGACTGGTACACCCCCCGGCCGCTGCGGATCGCATCGCGCAGACTCTCGAGACTCGACCACGCGAGCCCGAGCGCCTGTCCGAGATCGTCGCAGACCACGGTCGGCCACAACCCGTCGTCGCGTTCCGAGCGCAGCATCGCGGCAAGGGCGTCGGCGACGTCGAAACGTCCGGTGTAGAGGGCCATGCCGACCTGGGTGTCGACGCCGTTCGCATCGAGCACCGCCACCTCGCTCGCTTCCCGGATCCCACCCGCCACCGTCAGCCGGGCGGCGCCGGCCGCGGCCTGGAGGCCACGGGCCGCCTCGAGGTCGATTCCCTGCATCCGGCCTTCCCTTTCCACGAAGGTGACCAGGAACCCCGAGACATGCTCGCGCAGCTCCGCCATGCGCTCGAGCACCGGCACCCCGGTCCGGGACTGCCAGCCCTCCACCACGAGCTCCCCGTCGACCCCGTCGAGTGCCGCGATCACTCGATCCCGGGGCAGGCGTCGAAGCAGCGGCACCGCCGCCGCGGTGCCGATGATGATCTTCGCGGCACCTGCATCCAGCCAGCGGGCGGCGGTGTCGTAGTCCCGGATGCCGCCGCCCACCCGGCAGGGCGCGAGATCGAGCAGGGACTCGATGAGCGCGCGATTCGACCCCCGTCCCCGGGCTGCGTCGAGATCGATGAGCGCCGTGTCACCGGTG
This sequence comes from uncultured Ectothiorhodospiraceae bacterium, assembly GCA_964420925.1. Lineage (GTDB taxonomy): Bacteria > Pseudomonadota > Gammaproteobacteria > HK1 > HK1 > JAJEAD01. Next base: position 5,951 of record CAYQVB010000134.1, read on the forward strand.
CGCCCGAAGCGGCGGGCGAGAGGACGCGGATCGCCAGCGGAGAGCGCACGCTCCTTCCCCCCGACGAGCTGCACCGTTTCCCCGCCCTCGATGTCGATGGAGGGAATGATCACCGCCGGACCTCCACGCCACATGCACCAAGGTAAGCCTTGGTCGAGGGAATGCTGTGCTCGCCGTAGTGGAAGATCGATGCCGCGAGCAGTCCGGTCGCCCCGCAGCGGGCCGCTTCCGCCAGGTGCCGGGGCTCCGAAGCGCCACCGGAGGCGACGACGGGTACGGACACCCGCGCGCTCACCGCGCTCACCAGCCCGGTGTCGTAGCCCTCGCGCGTGCCGTCCCGATCCCAGCTCGTGAGCAGGATCTCGCCCGCGCCGAGCTCGACGCCGCGCGCCGCCCAATCCAGAGCGTCGAGGCCGGTGCGCTCCGCGCCGGAGGCAACGCGCACCTCATGGCCTTGGCCTTCGCGCGAGGCATCCACCGAGAGCACCGTGCACTGGCGCCCGAATCGTTCCGCCATCGCGCTGAGCAGGCCGGGATCCCTCACCGCGGCGGTGTTGACGCTCACCTTGTCGGCCCCGGCATCCAGGAGACGTCCCGCGTCCTCGACGTTTCTAACCCCTCCGCCCACCGTGAGCGGAATCGAGAGACAGCCGCGCACCGCCCGCACCGTTTCGAGCGCGGTGCGCCGGCCCTCGGGCGTCGCGGACACGTCCAGCACCACGAGCTCGTCCGCGCCCTCCTCCTCGTAGCGCGTGGCGAGCTCGCGCGGGTCGCCCGCATCGCGCAGGCCCTGGAACTTCACCCCCTTCACCACCCGCCCGTCGCGGACGTCGAGGCAGGGCATGATGCGGACCCGGGCCGGTCCGCAGGGGAGCGCTTTCGAGCCCGGCGAAGGACTCGCGTCGAGCCAGCGCTCGACCAGGGCGCGACCCCACGCGCTCGAGAGTTCGGGGTGGAACTGGGTCGCGAGACAGCGCCCGCGCTCGATTGCGGCGACGAAGGGCTCCCCGTACTCGACAGTGGCCGAGCGCCAGCCGGGCGGTGGGGCCTCGAGGGCATAGGAGTGCGCGAAGTAGGCCCAGCCGTGGTCGAGGACACTCGCTCCTTGGGGAGCGGCCACCCGATTCCATCCGAGCTGAGGAAGGGGACGGCCCCGAAGACGGCGCGCCCGGCCCGGCACGATGCCGAGCCCCCTCGCCCCCGGACTCTCCTCGCTGCTCTCGAGCAGCACCTGCAGGCCGACGCATACCGCCAAGGTCGGCCGGTCGGCGGCGATGCGGGCGCGCAGGGCGTCGGAAAAGCCTGCCGCATCGAGGGTCTCCATGGCCGCCGCGAACGCGCCGACCCCGGGAAGGATGACGTGACTCGCGCTTTCCACGTCGCGCGCGGTCGAGGCGAGGCGGGCACGCCTTCCGAGGCGTGCGCAGAGCGAGAGGATGGAGGCGAGGTTCGCCACCCCGGTGGGCACTACCACCAAGTCGTTCATAGCACCCCCTTGGTGCTGGGAATCTCGTCGGAGCCGGTCGGCCTCACCGCCATTCGCAGCGCGAGAGCGAGCGCCTTGAACGCCGCCTCCGCCCGGTGGTGATCGTTCTCGCCTCGAATCAGCTCGACGTGCAGGGTGGCGCGCGCCGCGAGCGCGAAGGAGGCGATCACGTGGGTGAGGTTCTCGCAGGCGAGCGTGCCGAGTCGCTCGCGCCGCAGTCCGAGATCGACGTGGGAGAAAGGTCGCCCCGAGAAATCGACCACCGCGCGGGCGAGGGCTTCGTCGAGCGGCGCGTAGCCATGACCGAAGCGGGCGATCCCGCGCCGGTCGCCCAGCGCTTCGTCGAAGGCCTGCCCGAGCACGAGCGCGCAGTCCTCCGCGCTGTGGTGGTCGTCGATCGCCAGATCACCCTCCGCCTTCAGCCGAAGCGTGAAGCCGCCGTGGCGGCAGAGGCTGTCCAGCATGTGGTCCAGGAAGGGAATGCCGGTGTCGATGGCGCTCTCGCCGGGCGCGAGCGCGAGCTCCGCGTCCACCCGGGTCTCCCTGGTCTCGCGCGTGACGCGCGCACGGCGTGATGCCATCACGAAGTTCCTCCCCGTATCTCGGCGAAAATGCGGCAGAAGCGCTGCATCGCCTCCTCGTCCGGCGGGCAGCCGATGCGCAGGCAGTCGCCGAGGAGCGGGTGGCCGGGAAAGCCCCGCACCACGATGCCGCGCGCGGCGAGCGCCTCGCGGAGTGCGCCCGCGTTCTCCATCCGGGCGAACACGAAGTTCGCCTGCGAAGGCCAGGCGCGGGCGCCGGCCTCGCGGAGCAGGTCCGCGATGCGTGCCCGGCGCCGCTTCACCGCCGTGACATAGGCGCGCTTGAAGGGCCCTCCGGTACGCAGCCAATGCTCCGCGATCCACAAAGAGGCGGTCGACATCGCGTAGGGACCGCCTGCCGCGCGCAGGCGAGAGATTACTTCGGGATGGCCGCAGGCATAGCCGATCCGAAGCCCGGCGAGGCCCCACGCCTTCGACAGGGTACGCACCGCGACCGCGTGCTCGTACTCGAGCGCGACCGCGGTCAGGTCGACATCCGCGAAGTCGACGTAGGCGAGGTCGACGAGCAGCAGCCTGCCCCGTGAGGCTTCGGCTACCGCTCTCAAGTCCGCCTCACCCATCGCGAGCCCGGTGGGGTTGTGGGGGGTGATGACCGCGACCATCCCGGTACACGCATCGATCTTCTCCCGTATCTCTTCCACCGGAAAGGGTCCCTCCATCCAGCGGTAGGGCGCGAGCGAAGCGCCGGTCATGGCTCCGCACTTTCCGATCATCTCGAAACCGGGGTCGGCGAGGACCAGGTTCCGGCCCGGTTCGAGATAGGCCCGGCAGACCCGGTCGATCGCCTCGTCCGCCCCGGCGGTCACGAACAAGCGCTCGGGATCGAGACCCAGGTGCCCGGCGAGGAGCGCCTGCAAGGGAGCGGGGTCGGGGTAGTGGTTCACGATGCCGCGGGCTCGCGCGAGCATTGCCTCGAGCAGCGCCGGCGGCGGCGGCGGACCCTCGCTCGCATGCAGGCGCATAGTCACCGGGTGTTCGCTCACTGGGCTGCGGTAGGGCTCGGCATCGGCCACGCTGGCCGCCGGAACGGGGAGCGCCATCTCGTTCTCCTCAGGCGATGATCTGGTCCAGACGACTGATGACGATATCGGTCCCGCCCGATGCCCTGACCGCGGGAATGAGAGTGGGCAGATCGCGTCTCGGCACCGCCGCCTTCACCGCAAAACCCTGATCGTGGTGAAGGGTCGCGATGGTGGGCTCGCGCATGCACGGCAACACCCCGACGACCGCCTCCAGGTGGTCCTTCCCCACATTCACCTCGAACATCACCCGCTGGCGCGCGTCGAGCACCGAGCGCACGAGGAGCACGAAGTCCTCGATGCGGCGGCGGGTGGAACTTCGCGCCATCGCCCTCGGGCTCGCGTAGAGGCACGTTGAAGAGCACATCAATTCGTCCACGATCACGAGGTCGTTGGCGGCCAGTGTCGAACCGGTCTGGGTGTTGTCGACGATGCAGTCGGCATCCTCGGGGGGAAAGACCTCCGTCGCCCCGTAGGAGTGCACGAAGGTCGCATCGAGGCCACGCCCGGCGATCCAGGCGCGGGTCAAGCGCTCGTACTCCGAAGCCACCACCAGGGGGGCTTCCGGCAGGACCCCGGCCTCGAGGATCGTCTCGGGAGCAGCGGCGACGAGCCGTACGGGGTCGAGACCGGTGTCGAGGAGCTCGATCAGCTCCCCGTCGAGCTCCGCGACCCAGTCCGCCCCGGCAAAGCCGAGATCGCGCGAGCCGGCATGCAGCATCTCCACGATGTTCTGGGGCTTGAGCAGCTTGCACTCGTAGCCTTCCAGGCCGAAGCGGGGGCGATACGCACGCGCGCCGAGCGCTACCGGGAGGCCGGCGTCCTCGAGCAGGCTCAGCACGCCCGCCTGCATGCTCCCCTTGGGCAGGGCAAGGGCGACGGGGTCGGTATCCGTAGGCATTCGAAGCGTCCTCCAGCGGCGGCCCGTCGCCGGCGCCTCGAAAAAAAACGCCGGCTCTCGGGCCGGCGTTTCGTTCGATCGGGTGGAAATGCGAAGCGTCAGCCGGCCCCATGCCTCCGGGCATGATGATGGTGGTGGCTGACTGGCGCCCAAGCGTTCATGGCGCGGATCCTGGTGAAGCTGCGCGCGCCTTGTCAAGGGGCCGGTTCGGCCCACCGACAGCCCGGTTCCCGGAATCCGGAACGGCCGAGCCAGCCAATCGCCTATACTGAAAGGGCCGGATACCGACGGAAGTTCGGGACGCAGCGCCATTGCACTCCTCGGGGGCGCTGTCACATCATCGAGGAGACACGAGGGATGCGAAGGAGATGGCAGTGACTCCCGAATCATGGACGGTGATCGGCACCGGGATCGTGATCCTGGTCGCCATCGCGACATCCCATCGGCAGCTCCGCGTTGAGTTTCGCAGCGAAATCAATCGCCTTCGCGACGAAGTCAAGGGAATCCACACCGAGATCGGCCAGCTTCGCGAGCGCATGGCGAAGCTCGAAGGGCTTCTCGAAGGCCTGCGCGAGGCCATCACCGGCCGAAGAGCCGACTGAAGGCTCGCCAGTTGGAACCTGCGAGGACGCTGACATCATGAAGGGCCGCTACATCGACGTCGACGGCTTCAATACCTGGTATCTCGACGAAGGCTCGGGTCCCGCCGTCGTCCTGCTGCACGGCGCGGCGCTCGCGGTGGACGCCCATATCACGTGGTTCCGCACCATCGAGGCGCTGCGGGACAGGTTTCGTCTCATCGCGCCGGATCAGGTGGGATTCGGGCGAACCGACATGCCCCCGGACGGCATCTACTGGAACCGCCACCGCCGGGTAGACCACGCGCTCGCCTTCCTCGAGCGCCTCGGCATCCGGGACGCCTGTCTCGTCGGCCACTCCGAAGGCGCCTACATGGCCACGCGGCTCGCCATCGTCGCGCCCCACCTCGCCTCGCGCGTGGTCATCGTGACGAGCGGGGCCACCGCTCCCTACCTCGGCGGGGACGCCGATCGGGAGTGGAAGGCGGCCGCGGCCGCAGCCTACAACGACCCCTCCCGATTCGACACCGAAGACGATTTCGTGCGCACCAGCGCGCGCCTCGGCCGGACCTCGGACCCGCGCTTCGAGGCGATTCTCCGGGAGAACTACCGCCGTGCGATCGAGGTCGGCCAGGAGCGCATGTTCCGGGAGATGCCGACCGAGGAAGCCAACTACGACACTTATGTGAGGCTCCAGGAAGAGCACATCTTCCCCCACCTCGATGCGCTGTCCATCCCGGTGCTCCTGGTCTGGGCGGAGGACGACGCCACGGTGCCGGTAGCGCGGGGACTGAAGCTATTGGAGCGTATCCCCGGAGCGGAATTCCACCTCTTCCGCGACGCCGCCCACAACGTCATGCACGACCAGGCCGAGGGCTTCAACCGGCTGCTCGGGAGCTGGTGCGCGGGGTAGGCGAGCGCTTCAGATCCCGTACCGGTCCCGGTAGGCGTCCCGCGCGGCCCGGAAGCACTCGATGGGCGCTCGCAGGGTGCCGGCTCCGATCTGCCCCACGCCGTTGCGGCCGGCGAGGCCGGCGTCGATCACCGGGACGATGCCGGTCTCCAGCACCTTGAAGACATCCACTCCGGTCGGCGTTCCGCGGTATCCGAAGTAGGGGATCCGGTAGTCGTCGCTCTCGCCCACCGTGATGTCGTACATCGCGAGGTTCTTCTCGACCATCACCTCCGGCGATCCTCCCTGGTAGGCTTGCAGGGGGAAGGCTGCGGCTTGCGCGAAGCCGCCCAGGCCCACCGTCTCGGTGATGTGACTCTCGCCTCCGATCCACTCCACGTCATCGTCGGTGAACCCCTCGAAGAGCTTCACGTCGGCGTGCGCGGGGGGGCCACGGAACCACTCGTCGCCCAGACCGCCGACCCGGATCGAGAAATCGTTGCAGTTGATGGTCATGGCGGTCATCACGCTCGACCCCTCCACCCCGTGCGCGCCGTCCGCGCTGCTCTTGGCCGCGGCCATGGACAGGCGCAGGAAGAAGTAGTCGCTCTGCTGCAGGAAGCCGAGCATCTCCTTCACCCGGTCTCCGTGACGGGTGTGGAGATCGAGGAGGTGGGGAGCGAGCGCTCGGCCGAAGAGCAGAGTGGCCGCGGTGTTGCGGCTGTGGCACTCGTCACCCATGTGCAGGGCACGTGCGATCAGGGGCTTGAGCGGAATGCCTCCCGAAGCGCGTACCGCATCGCCGATCACCGGACCGGCCACGTCGCGGAGGAAGTCGAGCGCGTCGCGGACCTCGTCGTCGTAGACGCCGTAGTTGAGGCGCCGCCGGGACTCTCCCTCGTAGAAGTTGCAGAATCCCCGGTTGCCGAAGGCGCGGTTCTCGACCACGAAAACCGGCATGGACGCGGTGTAGATCCCCGCCACCGATCCCACGCAGCCGTGGTGGTGGCAGGCTCCGATCCGGATTTCGCCGGATTCGTACCTGGCGGCCGCTTCCCGCTCGTCGGAGGCGAGGCCCTCGTAGACTGCGCCGTAGAGAAGCGAGTTGCGCTGCCCGCCGCGATACTCCCGCCAAGGGAGGGGAGCACCCGAGGTGAGCACGGTGTCGGATCCCAGGCCCGGGACCACCTCCCCGGCGGGGCGCACGTCAATCAGGACCGGGGCGGCGGCGTTCAGGCGGCGCAGCGTCTCCGCGTTCGCTTCCTGTCGCTGTTGCTCTGTCATGTGTCAGTTGCCCCTGCCTTTCATGGAGATTCGCCTGACACGTTCTCACCACAGCCGCAGGTACTTGTCGCGCTCCCACTTGGTCACGTCCAGGCAGTACTCCTGCCACTCCGCCCGCTTGTACCAGAGAAAGGTGGCGAGGAACGCCTCCCCCAGGACCTCCTGCGCGAGCTCGTCGGCTTCGAGCTCGTCCAGGGCCTGACCCAGCGTGCGGGGCAGACGCGGCACCCCGCGCCTGGCGAGCTCTTCGTCGCTGTGGTCGTAGGTGTTGTACTCGACCGGCTCTCCCGCATCGAGCCCGTTGCGGATGCCGTGCAGCCCCGCGGCGAGCACCATGGCGGTGGCGAGATAGAAGTTGCAGGCGCTGTCGGCCTGGCGCACTTCCAGGCAGCGACGGTTCATCGGCAGGCGCGCGATCAGGGTGCGGTTGTTGTGGCCGTAGGCCCGGTACACCGGCGCCCAGGACATCTCGCGCATCCGCCCGTAAGGCTCCATCCGCTTGTAGGAGTTGGTGGTCGGACACGCGAGCGCGGTAATCGCGCCGGAATGCGCGAGCACCCCGGCGGTGAAGCGGTAGGCGAGATCGGTGTACCCGCGTCCATGTGGCGACTCCTCGATGCGGGGCGCCTCGAAGAGATTCCGGCCCGTCGCCGCATCGGCCAGGCTCACGTTCAGGTGGGCGCCGGAGCCAAAGGCGTCCGACCAGGGCTTGGGCATGAAGGTGGCGATGCAGCCGAGGCTCCGCGCCACGTGCTTGGCCATCAGCCGGAAGAGAATCATCCGATCCGCCATGGCCAGCGCATCGGTGTAGTCGAAGTCGAACTCGTACTGACCGTCACCGCCCTCATGATCGAATGAGTAAACCCCCCAGCCGAGCGCGTTCATGTACTCGACCATCGGCTCGAGGAAGGCATCGGCCTGGATCGTCGCCTCCAGGTCGTAGCCGCGGGTCGGCAGGTTGAGGGTGTCGTCGATGACGAAGGGAAGCCACTCGCCGTCACATTCCCGCAACACGTAGAGCTCGGGCTCGACTCCCATGTTCATGACATAGCCTTGTTCGGCCGCCTGCGCGATCTGCCGCTTGAGAACGGCGCGGGAGTCGTGGTTGTAGGGCTTGCCGTCGAACGTGAGATCCGCCGCGGCCACCGCGTAGCGTCGATCCCAGGGGAGCACGGTGAGGGTGTCGAGGTCCGGCTTTCCCACGCACTCGTCTTCGTTCGGGCCGAGAAGCCCCATGCCTTCGAGCGCCCCCACCGTGTAGAGCTCCGAGCCGGCCAGGTAGCTCTCGAAGTGGTCGACGGGCACCGCCTTGGACTTCGGCACGCCGTGGAGGTCGACGTAGGCCCCGAACAGGGTGGTGACGCCCGCTGCCTTCAGGTCTTCCTTGCTACGGGGAAAGTACGTCATGAGCGAGGGAGGAATTGCTTGGCGGGACCGCGAACCGCGCGGGCGAGGATAACCGCCCTTCGCCCGCAATCATACGGATCCGACGATCGAGGGTGTTGCGGCCCGGCCGGACCCTCGCTCGCAGCACGCGGGGCACCGTCCCGGATGAACATCCGCCCCCAAACACCTGTCTCGATCCATGCGAAGGGTGGATTCACCGGCTGCTCGCCGGCCGCCTCGAAATGCGCATGCTCCCCATCGATCGCCTCGGCGAATGATCCCGGACCGGGTGAGGACGCCCGTGCCGGGGGCGGAGAATTGGACTAGACTCGGCTCGCGGCACCTGTTCTCAATATGGGAGTACGACGATGATCAGACGTGGCAACGGACCCTTCGCGCCCCATGACCGGAGTTGGCAACGCCTGAGCCGGCGGCGCTTCCTCGAGCGCAGCGGCGCGGGTGCGGCCCTGCTCGCGGCGGGCAGCGCACTGCCCCGCTTCGCGCTCGCGGATGAATCCATGAGCTTCCTCACCTGGTGCGATCACATGGACCCGCGCCTGATCGGCGGATTCGAGGAGATGACCGGCATCAAGGTCAACGCCAAGAGCTACGACGGTACCGGCAGCGCGCTCGCGGTCAAGGACCAGTCGCCGGCAGGGGACTGGGACCTCTTCTGCATCGACTTCCAGGACACGCCCTCGGTCGCGCAGCAGGGCTACCTGACCGAGCTCGACGACAGCCGCGTGCCCTGGGACCAGATATTCGACGGCATCCGCAACCAGCCCCACACCTACCCCGGCGGAAAGCTCTACGGCATTCCCGACAAGTTCGGGTACTACGGGGTCGCCTACGACAAGACCCGCATCGATCCGGCGGATGCGAAAACTGCCGAGATCATGTGGAACCCGAAGTACGAGGGACGCATCGCGGTCTACGACTACTACTTCCCGATCATCCAGCTCGTCGGCCTGTCCCAGGGCCTCGCCCCCAAGGACATCACGGTCGAGAACCTCGAGTCGACGATCCGCGAGCCCCTGCTCGCGCTCAAGGGCCATGCCAAGGTGGTCGGCGATCTCGTCACCGTGATGAACGCGCTCGGAGCGGAGTCGGTGGACCTCATCATCGGCGGCGCGGAGTGGTCGGTGGCACTGGACATGGCCACGAATCCGGCTCTCGACTACAGCGTGTTCGACGAGGGTGCGCTGATGTGGAACGAGGGGCTCTCCATCTTCGCCGACTCGGAGCGCCAGGACGCCTGCTGGCAGTTCATCGACTGGACGCTGTCGCCGGAAGGCCAGCGCTACCTCGCGACCTCGGAGTGCTTCTGGGGCAATCCGGTGCGCAAGGACACCCCGCTGACCGAGGAGGAGGCGAAGATCCTGCGCTGGGACGAGCAGGTCGCGATCCTCGACAACGCCCATCCCTCCACGCTCGGCGAGCCGGACCTCGACGCGGCAATGCTCGACCTGTGGCAGGAGTTCCTCGCGACCTGAACGCAGGTCTCCGCCGCACTCACCGCGGGCCCGGACGATGAAGCGCGCTTCAGCGTCCGGGTCCCGGCCGAGCCTCGCGAAGTGGTCGGTCGCGCCCACCCTGCTGTGGACCGCCCTGCTCTTCGCGGCCCCGCTCGCCTTCATGCTCATGGTGAGCACCTGGAAGCGGGTCCGCGGAAAGTTGGACCCGGTCTGGACCCTCGACAACTACGAGAAGATCTTCTCGAAGAGCTACCTCCTCGACGGGCTCTTCAACTCGATCGAGGTGTCGCTCACCGTCGTCGCAATCAGCGTGGTGGTGGCGTACCCACTCGCCTACGTGCTCGCCTACCGGGTCCCGGCGCGCTGGCAGAAGCTGATGCTGGTGCTGATGATCCTGCCCTTCTGGACCTCGTACCTCGTCCGCTCCTACGCCTGGTCGGTGGTCCTCGGCGACAACGGCATCGTCAACTCCACCCTCCTCGCGATCGGCCTCGTCGACGCTCCGCTGCATCTCGACTACCGCCGAGGCGCCACCGTGCTCGGCTTCGTCCACTTTTTCACGATGCTCCTCACCCTGACCATCTACGCCAACCTGGTGCAGATCAACCCGTCCTACCGCGCCGCGGCCGCCGACCTCGGGGCGTCGCGGCTGCAGGTGTTCCTGCGCATCACCCTGCCGCTCAGCATCCCCGGGATCATGGTCGGCGCCTTCCTCACTTTCGTCATCACGATGGGCGACTTCATCACTCCCCAGATTCTCGGCGGGGCGAACGAACTGCTCCTGCCGCAGTCGATCATCCTCCAGATTCAGCGGGCCACCGACTTCCCCATGGCCGCGGCGATGAGCGTGCTGCTCATGCTGAGCGTGACCGTCGCTTACTTCGCGCTCGCCCGCTGGCTGCGCCTGGACCGGATGTAGTCCATGGGCCGGCCCCGATTCGACCTTGGGTGGGTCTACCTCGCGCTGGGCTACACCTTCATCTTCCTCCCGGTGCTCGTGCTGGTGCTCTTCTCCTTCACGTCGAGGGACGTCCCCATGCCGCCCTTCGAAGGCCCGAGCCTCGAGTGGTACCGGCGCATCTTCAGCAACGAGCGCATGGTAGACGCGCTCGTCAACTCCGTGACGCTCGCAGGCGGGTCTTCCCTCGTCGCGACGGTGCTGGGATTTCTCGGGGCCTACGGCATCGCGCGGCATTCCTCCCGCTGGGAAGGGCTCATGCGCTACCTCATCATGGCGCCCATCACCGTCTCGTACCTGATCGTCGGAATGGGGCTACTCGTTACCTTCCACGTCATGGGCGTCCCGAAGTCACTGTGGGCGGTGGGCGCCGGCCACGTGGTGATCAACCTGCCTCTGTGCTTCTCCATCATCCTCGCCGGCCTCGGCGAGCATCAGCGCAACCTGGAGCGGGCCGCCCACGACCTGGGCGCGAGCGAGCTCCAGGCTCTCCTGCGCGTCACCGTGCCGGTCACGCTTCCCTCCATACTCGCGGCCTACTGCCTCTCCTTCACCCTCTCGTGGGACGAGTTCATCATCGCCTTCCTCCTCACCCGCTTCGAGGTGACCCTGCCCGTCCTGCTCTTCGAAATCCTGCGCGCCGGCAGCAGCCCCGAGCTGAACGCGGCGGGGAGCGTGGTGTTCTGCATCTCGATGAGCGTGGTGCTCGTCGCGGTCGCGCTCACCCTCGGCCGGCGCTCGTCGCGCGGCTGAGCCCTTCGCTCGGCCTTCCCATTCCGGCGCGGCCGGCACCAGGCTCTTGGATTCCCGCCTGCGCGGGAGTGACCAAGAGCGCGCAGAACGCCACTTCGGATAGTGACGTACAACGCGGTCGAACATAGGATGTTGCGTCACGGGACTAGCGGCAAAGCACCAGTTTCGCAGTACGCTCTATCCACAAGCGGGAAATGGCCAAGTGAAAATCCTCAATCCGGCCTGCATCTCCCGCGCCGACACCTTCGACCCCACCCGCCGCGACCCGGTGCTCGATACTGAAGCGGGAGAAACACGTTGAGTACCGACGACCCGATTGCGGCCGCACTGAGCTTCTCGGCAGGCGCGGAATTCCACAGATGCGCGTTGCAGGTAAACCCGCATCACTACCTGGGGACCTATCGGGGCCAACCGTCTGCACTGGACGAAGCAGGTTATGCCCGCGCGCTGATCGACGAGGCGGAGGAGCTCGGAATCACGGTGCTGGCCGTGACGGACCACAACCATGTGGGCGGAGTGGATGGAATCCGGAGGGAAGCGGTAAAGCGGGGCATTCGAGTGTTTCCAGGGTTTGAGTTGTCCTCGACCGAGGGAATCCATGTGCTCTGTCTCTACCCACTACAGACGACCGAAGCAGGACTGGAACGGTTTCTCGGCGAGTTCGGTATTCGCGCGACCGGGCCTTCGAGCGAGCTCTGTGACAAACCATTTACGGAGTTGCTTGCACGCGTTCGCGATCAGGGTGGCATTTCAATCGCCGCACACGTTGAGGGCGACAAGGGACTGCTTCGCGTGCTCCAGGGGCAATCCAGAATCCAGGCTTGGAAAGATGAGAATCTCTTCGCCATTCAGATTCGAGGCTGTGTACAGGATCTGCCGATTGACCTCCGGCACATTGTCCAGAATCGAAACCCAGACTACGCCCGCGCATACGCGCCTGAACCGAACCTCTCCATCGCGGTGTTGAATTCCTCGGACGTGGCGTCTCCGGAACACTTGGCGAGAGCGTCAGCCACATGCTGGATCAAGATGTCCGAAGTCAGCATAGAAGGCTTGAGGCAGGCGTTTCTCGATCCCGGATCGCGAATTCGACTGCACAGCCAGCCCCCACCGAAGGAACGGTCCGAGCTGGTCGCGATGGGGTGGCAGGGCGGATTCCTGGACGGCGCCGCGTTCCGCTTCAATCCAAATCTGAACGTGCTGGTGGGTGGCCGCGGTGCCGGCAAGTCGACGGTGATTGAAAGCCTGCGTCATGTGCTTGGGCTGGAACCCTTGGGCGAGGAAGCGCGAGCGACCCACATGGGAATACTCCGAAACGTTCTCCGAAGCGGCACGAAGGTGTCGCTCCTCGTGCGTTGTCGTCGTCTTAGCCCCCGGGACTACCGGATCGAGCGCACTATCCCGAATCCACCCGTCGTGCGGGACGCAGAGACGGGCAACGTGCTGAGCCTCACCCCGGCGGACGTCTTTGAAGGCGTCGAGGTTTACGGCCAGCACGAAATCTCGGAGCTCACCAAGAGCCCGGAGAAGTTGACCCGCCTGCTCGAGCGCTTTGTGGAGAAGGATGACTCGGCGGTCGCCCGGAAGCGGGAACTGCAGCGAACCCTCGAGCGCTCGCGCAGTCGGATTCTCGCGACTCGCAAGGAGCTCGGCGACATTGATGAGCGACTGGCTGCCCTGCCGGGACTCGAGGAGACACTCAAGCGGTATCAGGAAGCGGGCCTGGAGGAGGACTTGAAGGAACAGAGTTTGCTGGTCCGGGAAGAACGCGTGCTGAATACCATGTCCGAGCGCCTCCAGCCATTCCGTTCCTGTCTGGATGAGTTGCGGCAGGAGCTGCCGATCGACAGGATCTTTCTTTCGCCCAAGGCGCTAGAAGATCTTCCCGGAAAGCAGATCCTGTCGGAGGCTGATCAGGTACTGGAGCAACTGAACGCCGATCTGGAGAAAATCTCGAAATTGCTCGACAAGGCGCTTGCAACGGCGGATCAGGGAATCCGGGGTGTCCAGGAACGATTCGAAGTGCGCAGGGCCACGGTGCAGATCGCGTACGAGAAGAAGCTGCGTCAGCTCCAGAAGTCCCGGATAGACGGCGAGGAGTTCATCCGTCTCCGTCGCCAGATCGAAGGGCTGCGGCCCCTCAAGCAGCAGCAGTCGGCCTGCAGGCGCCTGGAAAGCGAGCAACGTGAGAAGCGCGGGAACCTGCTGGTCGAATGGGAGGAAGCAAAGGCCACGGAGTTTCGAGCGCTCGAGCGTGCCGGAAAGCGCGTTACGCGGAAACTCGCGGGACGGGTCCGCGTACGGGTCGAGTTCTGCGGCAACCGGGAACCGTTGTTCCAGCTCATCCGGGACGAAGTCGGTGGACGTCTGTCCGAGGCAATCAACGTTCTCCGGCGGATCGAGAACCTGTCACTTCCTGCGTTTGTGCAGGCCTGTCGGGAAGACACGGATGCGATCGTGGCCGGGTTCGGCCTACCACGAGCTCAGGCGGAACGTTTGGCGAAGACTTCCGAAGCGACTCTCATGCGGGTCGAGGAGCTGGACCTCCCATCCACCACGATAATAGAGCTCAACACTGCGCCGCTTCACGAAGTGGAGAACTGGCAGACGCTGGACCAGCTCTCCACCGGACAGAAAGCGACCGCGGTGCTCCTGCTCCTGCTGCTGGAGTCCGACGCGCCGCTCGTCGTCGATCAGCCGGAGGACGATCTGGACAACCGTTTCATCACGGAGGGCGTCGTACCACGGATGCGCGAAGAGAAACGGCGGCGCCAGTTTCTCTTCTCCACCCACAACCCCAACATCCCCGTCCTCGGGGATGCCGAGCTCATCCTGGGCCTCAGTGCGTCAGGCGAGGCGGATTCGGGCGGCGCGAAGGTCACTCCGGAACATATGGGCGCCATCGACGCTCGATCCGTTCGTGAACTGGTGGAAGAGTTGCTCGAAGGGGGAGAGGACGCATTCGAACGCCGACGCCGGAAGTACCGGTTCTGAGGGGGAGCAGTGACAAAAACAGAGCTCCTCGAGCTGATCGCGAACATCGAGAACTCCGGCGTCGAGTGCAAGGACGACTCGACAACAGACTTGCGCAAGCTGGCGAAGGAACTGGTTGCATTTGCCAACCTCCAGGGTGGACGCGTCCTCCTGGGGGTGGACGACAACGGGAACGTGCTGGGGCTCACAAGGTGTGATCCACCAATCCAGGCGGATACCGCGGGCGGCGAGAGACGCACGTACCAGCGGCTGGAAGAATGGGTGATGCAGGCGTGCCGCGACAAGGTACGTCCCGAAATCGTCCCGTACTTCGAGGTCATTCGAGATGTCGAGCCTGGACGGGATGTAGCCGTCGTTCAGGTGGAGCGCGGTTGGGATGTGCATCACGTCTGGCACAACCAGCATCGCACCTACTACATCCGAGTCGGCAGCACGAGCCGGGAAGCAAGCCCGGAAGAGCTGGCAAGGCTGTTTCAGCAACGGGGCACTCTGCGTCCCGAACTGCGGCCCGTGTCCGGTACTTCGACTTCTGACCTGGATCGCCGTCGCCTGAGGGACTACTTCGACCAGATCAGAGGACAGGAGGCGCCTCCCTCAAGCCCACCTGCACAATGGCGAGAGAGCGCGGAAGCCTTGGCCAGAGGCCGGGTGGAAGAGTGGTTCAGGGACGAGCCGGAAGCCCGATCCGGAGGTGAGTTCGAGAGGCAGTGGAGAATGCTCGTAGAGGACGCGGAACAAGAGTGGCACGAGACCCAGGAGGCGAAGTGGGAATCGCTTCTGGTCAACACCGAGATCCTCGACGACAGCAATCGGAGGGCTGCAACCGTCACCGGGTTGATGCTCTTTGGCAAGGAACCGAGCCGATTCCTTCCTCAGTCAAAGATCGATGCAGTCGCCTATCTCGGCTCCGAGAAGGACTACGCTGCCAAGGAACGAGGCACGCTACGCGGACCCATTGTCCGCCTGAAGGGAGTCGACGGCACCGAACTGGAACCAGGGCTTGTCGAGCAGGCCGTGCAGTTCGTCAGACGGAACATCGACACGGTGACATTGGAGGGCGGCGTACGCAGGCTGGAACGTTGGGACTATCCCCAAGAGGTGATTCGGGAAGCGGTCGTCAATGCAATCGTTCATCGGGACTACCTGCTCTCGGGCTCTGACATAGAGCTGAGCATCTACTCGAATCGGCTGGAGATCGTGTCTCCCGGCCGCTTGGCCAATGGCATCACCCCCGCTCGAATGCGAGCCGGATGCCGGAGCGCCCGAAATGAGTTGTTGAAGGACGTGATGCGGGACTACGGTTACATGGAGCACATGGGCATGGGGGTACCTCGGAAGATCATCCGCGGAATGAGAGAGCACAACGGCACCGAGCCAGATCTCATCGAAGAGGACGAACGGTTTACCGTGCGATTGTGGAAGGATCCTTCAGTTTGACGCCCGACGCCACTGCGGCATCCCGGCGCGCGATCTGCATCGATTCCTTCGACAACCGGACTCGCCGACAGCGTCTCGTTCCCCCACTGACCGAGCCATTCGTCAACGGACCCAAATGTCACCGGTGACAGCGGGACGGGAATCCACGGATTGAGGGGCCAAGGTTTCAGTCCGCGAGCAGGACGAGGTCCCGGCGCCGCACGAAGACCTCCGGCCGGTCTCCGGGGTGCACCGCCTGCTCCACCGGAATCCGCAGCAGCAGGTCCGTCCTGCCGTCCGCCGCCGACACCGCGTGGCAGCGCCGGTGCGTGCCCTGGAACACCATCTCCTCGATGGTCACCTCCCCCAGGGATATCGCGTCCGGCGGCGCCTCGAGCTTGATGTGCTCGGGCCGCACCGAGAGGTGCACGGTAGCCCCTTCGGATGCCTCGCCCTCGACCTCCACTTCGGCGAGCGGGGTGCACAGGCGCAGGAGGCCGTTTCGCCGCCCGGAAACGGTGGCGGTGAAGATGTTGCTCTCGCCCATGAAGGTGGCGGTGAAGAGCGTCGCGGGGGAGAGGTACACCCGGTCCGGCGAGCCGAGATCCTCGATCCGCCCGTGGTTCAGCACCACGATCTTGTCGGCGATGCTCATCGCCTCTTCCTGGTCGTGCGTCACGTGGACGAAGGTGACCCCGAGCTGCTTCTGGAGACCGACCAGCTCCTCCTGCATCTGGCGGCGGAGGTTGAGGTCCAGAGCGCCGAGCGGCTCGTCGAGGAGCAGCACCGCGGGCTGCACCACGATGGCGCGGGCGAGCGCGACGCGCTGGCGCTGCCCGCCGCTCAACTGGTGGATGGCGCGCGGGCCGAATCCCTCCAGTCCCACCAGGCGGAGCGCCTCCGCCACCCGGCGCCGGCGTTCTGCCTTCGCGACCCGGCGCATCTCCAGGCCGAAGCCGACGTTGGACTCCACGCTCATATGGGGAAAGAGCGCGTAGTCCTGGAACACGGTGACGGTGGGTCGGCGCGACGGCGGGAGCTGGGTGATGTCGCTCCCCTCGAGGTACACTGCGCCCGCGCTCGGCTCCACGAAGCCCCCGATCATCGAGAGGATCGTGGTCTTGCCGCTGCCCGAGGGTCCGAGCAGCACCACGAACTCGCCTCGCGCGATGACGAGATCGACGGTGTCCACGGCGACCATCTCACCGTAGGCCTTTCGGATTCCGCGAAGCTCGACCAGCGGCCCGCCGGAACTGCTCCCCTGCGCCATCGCTCTCGCTTGATCGCCCCGATTGGCGTACCTAGCATATTTGAGCGCCGGATCCGCTTTCAATCTTCCCCGGGAGAAAGCCCCGGCTCCATTGCCCCGGAGGTGCCCATGTGCTCGGTATGCGGTTGCAACGAAGTCTCTCCCGGCGAGCATCATCACTCTCCGCATGAGCACCCCCACTCCGCTGCCCCCCTGCGTTCGCATGGGCACTCCCCCCCGCTTTCCCCTCACTCTCGCTCCGACCCCACCGGAGCCGGAAGCGGGCACGTGCACGCGCACCACCACGACCACTACGGCGAGGGTGCGGCGGGGCTCTCGGTGCCGGGCTTCACCCAGGAGCGGCTCGTCGAAATCGAGCGGAACATCCTCTCCCGCAACGACATGGACGCCGACGCCAACCGACGCCGCCTCCGGGAGCAGGGCGTGCTGGCGCTCAACCTGATGTCGAGCCCGGGCGCGGGAAAGACCACCCTGCTCGTAGAGACCGTCCGAGCGCTCGCGGGCGAGCTCGCGATCGGCGTGGTGGAAGGCGACCAGGAGACCAGCAACGACGCGGAACGCATCCGGGCCTGCGGGGTGCCGGCGGTGCAGATCAACACCGGACGCGGCTGCCACCTGGACGCGCACATGGTAGGCCACGCGCTCGACGAGCTGCCGCTCGCCGCCGGAAGCGTGGTCTTCATCGAGAACGTGGGCAACCTGGTGTGCCCTGCCGCCTTCGATCTCGGCGAAGCGGGCAAGGTGGTCATCCTGTCGGTGACCGAGGGCGACGACAAGCCCCTCAAGTACCCGGACATGTTCGCG
>CAYQVB010000135.1:0-6978 GCA_964420925.1 uncultured Ectothiorhodospiraceae bacterium
CTCCGCCCATCCCTCCTTGACCATCGACACGAACACCGGGCTCCACACGTCCACCAGGTCGTAGGGCGGATTGGGCCAGGAGGCCTTGATCTTCGGCAGGATCGACGCGGCTCCGCCGGAGTGCAGGGTCCAGTTGATCGCGGACTTCCCCCATTCCTCCGCGATTCCCTTGGTGCTGTCGATCCACGGTGGTCCCCAGTCCACCACCGACAGGGCATCGGCGGCCCACGCGCGATGCGCGAACGGCGCGGTCGCGCCCGCCGCAGCCAGGGCGATGCCACCGGCGCCCGTGGCCTTCATGAAATCACGACGCGTCAAGTTGCGTTTCATTCGTCCATCCTCCCTGCGGTGATTGTTGTGCGGCTCCTGCGCCACCGGCGCAGCCGAAAGGGCACTGATGAATTTGATCGAGCCGAGACTGGTAGACTCACCATTGGGCGAACCATTAAACAAGCTGTACACAGTATCGATATGACAACATTTGCGGCTGACGCCTGTCAACTGCGGGCGATCCGGGCAGCGAGCGATGCAGCGGACGGTGCCTTGCTGGGCCATGATCCATGTCCTAGTATCGGTTCCGGGGTCCGCAGCAGATTGCGCTGGACGCGCCGTGATCGCAGGACGGCCGACTGCCTGACCAGCGACTCGCCCGCCGCACTCGATCGACCCGCAGGGCGATTGCCGGCGTCTCGACAGCCGGAGCGCGACCGTAGGGAAACCAGGACCGGAGCCTCGTCCCTCTGCAGTTTCGTCGGCGGCGGTCGACCGGTCCGTTGTCTGGCGCGCCATCGAGGCGCTCGCGTCGTGCCCCGCACCGATCGAGACAAGCGGACACCCCGACCCGACCACAACGTCAATCAACAAATCTAAGGAGGAAATGCCATGAAGTCGGTTCTCAAGCGGTTGTGCATCTCTGCGGTTGCCGGTGGACTGCTCGCAGGAGTGTCCATCGGAACCAGCGCGGACGAGTTGTCCGACCGCATCGCGGCCGGCGAGCCGATCCGACTCGGCTTCGCCACCGCCATCCCCTGGGCCTATCCCGGCGAGAACGGCGAGGCCCTCGGTTTCGTCAACGCCCTGACGCTCGTCGTCCTGGAGGAGATGGGCATCACCAAGCACGAGACCTCGGTCAACGAGTGGGCGGGTCTGATCCCGGGCCTGCAGGCCGATCGCTACGACATCATCACCGGCGGCATGTACATCCTCAAAAGCCGGTGCCAGAACATCAATTTCAGTGATCCCATCGGGTTGTTCGGCGACGCGTTCCTGGTGCCCGCCGGAAACCCGAAGGACATTCACACCTACCAGGACATCATCCGCACGGGAGCGAAGCTCGTGACCGGCGCCGGGTTCAACACCGTCGAGGCCGCGAAGAAGGAAGGCGTGCCCGAAGACCAGATGATGCTGGTGGCGGGCGAGGTCGAGATTCTCGCGGCGATGAAGGCGGGACGGGCCGACGCGGCCGTCCAGACCTTCTTCGGCGCGAAGGAGCACGTCGACAAGTCCGACGGGCAGTTCGAGGTCACCGACCCGGCGAGACTTCCGAAGTGGACGCAGAACTGGGTCGGCATCGGCTTTCGCAAGAGCGACCCCGACTTTCTCGCCGCCTTCAACGAGGCGATGGCCAAGGTGATCGGCGGGGAGAAGTGGATGGCCGCCGTCAGCCCCTACGGCTACACCGAGTTCCAGCTTCCGGGGCCCGACGCTTCCACCGCATTCGCCTGCGCCAACCGGTAGCGCCCGGTTCGGCGCGCCGCGCGGCGGAGCGACGCATGGGCCGTCGCTCCGCCGCGCGGGGGCGTGGGACGTGCACGAGGATCCGAACCACAGGCGGAGCCGCGCTCCTTGTCCTACCCTGACTTCCTGATCGAGTACCTGCCGAAGCTGGGCGTCGGCGCCTGGACGACGGTACTGCAGATGCTGTGCGCGTCGGCCCTCGCGATCGTCGTATCTCTGGTCTTCGGCCTGCTGCGTCTTCAGCGCAACGTCCTCGCGCAAGGGTTCGCCACCGTCTACATCGAGTTCTTTCGCGGCACCTCGCTGCTGGTACAGCTCTACTGGATCTACTACGTCCTGCCGCTGCTCGGACTGAAGCTCGAAGCGTTCGCATCGGGATTCATCGCCCTCGGACTCAACTTCGGCGCGTATGGTGCCGAAGTCGTGCGCGGCGCCATCCAGGCGGTCCCGAGGTCCCAGTGGGAAGCGGCGATCGCGCTGAACATGTCGCCGTTCCAGCGCATGCGCCGGATCATCATCCCGCAGACGTTTCCGATCCTGCTGCCGCCGGCGGCCAACCTGCTCGTCGAGCTGCTGAAGGGCACCGCCCTGGTCGCCCTCGTCACCGTGGTCGACCTGATGTTTGTGGCAAAGCAGATCAATGCCACGACGTGGCTGTCGGCCCAGACGTTCGGGACCGCGCTGATCATCTACTACGTAATGGCTCGGTTCGCCCTGACCCCGTTCCTGCGCTGGCTGGAGGTGCTCGCCGCGCGCAGGGTGGGCAAGGCATAGGAGGCGCGTCGGTCATGGAATGGCGCTGGGACTTCACCTTCGAAATTCTTCCGCGAATGCTCTGGGCGACGCTGAACACGCTGCTCGCGGCCGGAGTCGGATACGCGATCGCCCTGGTGGTCGGCCTCCTGTTCCTGCTCGGGCAGAGAACGGCCTACGCCATGCTCAACCGGGCGGTGAGGGAGTGCGTCGAGTTCATCCGCTCCACGCCGCTTCTCGTGCAGTTGTTCTTCGTCTACTTCGTGGGCCCGCAGTTCGGCATCGAGCTGTCCGCGTGGACCGCGGCGATGATCACCATCGGCCTGCACTACGGCACGTACCTGTCCGAGGTCTACCGGGGTGGTCTCGAAGCGGTGCCCGCCGGACAGTGGGAAGCATGCCGTGCCCTGAACATGAGCACCGCGAGGACCTACTCGCGAATCGTCATTCCGCAGGCGCTTCCGGCGAGTCTGCCGGGCATGGGCAACTACCTGGTCGGTATATTCAAGGACACCCCGATGCTGTCCACCATCGGGGTCGCGGAGCTCATGCACACCGCGAACGCGCTGGGTGCCGAGACCTACCGCTATCTCGAGCCGTACTCCATGGTGGGCTTCCTCTTCCTGATCATCTCGATTCCCACCGCCGCCTGGTTGAGGAAGTTCGAGGCGTGGGTCTCGCGCTCCCTGGGGGTTGTCGAGCGGCACCACTGAGACGGAGCCATGTGAAATGAGCGATTCGACGTTCCCGCTGCGCCTGGACGAGGACGGCGTCATGGTGCGCTTCTCGAAGGTGACCAAGCGCTACGGCGACCTCACCGTTCTCGACAGTCTCGACCTCGATGTCTCGGCGAACGAGATGGTTTCGATCATCGGTCCGTCGGGCTCCGGAAAGACCACCGTGCTCCGCATGCTGATGACGCTGGAGAAGATCGACGCAGGCGTGATCTACGTGGATGGCGATCCTCTGACCCACATGGAGCGGGACGGGAGACTGGAACCCGCCAGCGAGAAGCATCTTCGTTCGCATCGCTCCAAGATCGGCATGGTGTTCCAGCAGTTCAACCTGTTTCCTCACATGACTGCGCTCGAGAACTGCATCGAGGCCCCCGTCACGGTGCTCAGGCTCGACAAGGCCGAGGCGGAGCAGAGAGCCCTGGAGCTGCTCGGAATGGTCGGGCTCCTCGACAAGAAGGACGAACATCCATCGCGCCTGTCCGGAGGGCAGCAGCAGCGGGTCGCCATCGCGCGGGCGCTTGCAATGCGCCCGAAGGTCATGCTGCTCGACGAGGTGACGTCGGCGCTCGATCCGGAGGTGATCGGCGAGGTGCTGGCGGTGATCCGGCAGCTCAACTCGGAACACAAGCTGACCATGCTGATGGTCACGCACCAGATGGGCTTCGCGAGGGAGATCTCGGATCGAGTCTGCTTCTTCCACTCCGGCCGGATCGAGGAGCAGGGTCCGCCCGCGCAGATCTTCGGCGATCCGCAGAGCCCGCGTACCCGGCAGTTTCTCTCCGCGGTGCTGGAGGCGCACTGACGCCGCGACGGAGCCATGACCCGGGTGACCATGTACGACCATCCGTTCCCCTCCGATGAGCTCGACGCCCGGGTTGCGGCAGTGCGCTCGCGGCTGGCGGCGGACGACCTGGACGGCATCGTCATCAGCGTGCCCGAGAACATCTACTACCTCACCGGGCTCGACCACTGGGGGTTCTTCGCCTGCCACCTGCTGGTGGTCCCGCGCGACGGCGAGCTGGTCCTCACCTGCCGGGCGATGGAGGGGATCACGGTCGCGAACCAGGTCCGGAATGCCGCGTTCCTCGGTCACTCGGACACCGAGGACATTGCCGACTATGCGGTGCGGGCGATGGCGCGGGCCGGGCTTCGCGGCGGGCGTATCGGGATGGAGATGCAGAGCCTGTTCCTGACCCCGCGCAACGCCGATGCGATCCGGGAGAAGGCGCCGGGCGTCGCGTGGCACGACGCCTCGGGCCTCGTCGACGCCCTGCGACTGGTGAAATCTCCGCTGGAGATGGACTACACCCGCCGGGCGGCGAAGGCCGCGGACGCGGGCACTCTTGCCGCGATCGAAGCGACCCGCGACGGCGCGAGCGACTACGAGGTCGCGGCCGAATGCCATCGCGCCATGATCCTCGCCGGCAGCGAGTACCCGGGGTTCGGTCCCTTCATCCGGCCGACGTCGCGCCTGGGTGAGGAGCACACGACCTGGCGGGGCGACCGTTTCCGCGACGGCGACGCGGTCATGCTGGAGCTCGGCGCGGCCTTTCGGAAGTACCAGGCGCCGATGGGCCGGCTGGTGTACGTCGGTCACGCGCCGGAGGGTGCGGAGGCGTCGGCGAGGCTCGCCATCGACGGGATGAAGGCCATCTGCGCCGCGATCAGGCCGGGGGCGCGGGCCGGCGAGGTCTACCGCGCGTGGCACGAGGTCGCGGCGACGGCGGGCCTCGCCGACTATCACCGCCACCACTGCGGCTATATCGTCTCCATCGGGTTTCCGCCGAGCTGGACCGGCGGGTCGAAGGTGGTCGGACTGGCGCCGGGCTCGGAGTTGGAGCTGAAGGTCGGCATGACCTTCCACGCCCACTCCTGGTTCACGAACACGGATGTCGTGGACTACTTCATCTCCAACACCGTGCTCCTGGGCGAGAACGGCGTCGAGGTGCTGACTTGCGAGACGCCGCAGACGCTGATCGTGCGATAACCACGGACACTGTCGAGGGGCAGTCCGCCTTGGTCTGACACCGGCGCTCCGACGGCATCCGCGCCTTCGCCTGTTCGGGCGGACCACGCAGGGTACGGCTCCCGAGCCTCTCGCACCCGCTGGCTGATGCTCTGCCGCCGGCGCACGACTCGCGCCGCCGCCTCCTTCCGCTCGTCGTGTCGACTCCGGGCCTCACCCCACCACGAAGAGCTTTCGCTCCGCCGCGCACAGCCGCTCGCCACCGCTTTCGGTGACGACGAACGACTCCGAGATCGCCGCGCCGAAATCGTCGAGCCACATCCCCGACTGGAAGTGAAAGCACATGCCGGGCTCCAGCACCGTGGTGTCGCCGGGGCGCAGGCTCGCGGTCCGCTCGCCCCAGTCGGGCGGGAAGCCGAGGCCGATCGAGTAGCCGACACGGCTCTCCTTCCGGTAGCCATGACGGTTGAGAACCCTTTGCCAGACGGCCTCCACCTCGGCACAGGTCGCGCCCGGCCTTGCCGCTTCGAGCGCGAGATCGCCACCCTCCACGATGACCGAGGCGAGCCTCTCGACCTCTGAAGGCGGCGTCCCGAGATGGGCGGTGCGCGTCAGCGGCGCGTGGTAGTGGCGCCGCGCCGCGGCAAGCTCCATGACGACGAGACCCTGCGCCGGCAGCGGTTCGGCGGTCCAGGTCAGGTGCGGGGTGCTCGTGGCTTCCCCCACCTGGATGAGGGGACAGAGGCTCGTGTAGTCCCCGTACCCGCCATCCTCGCCGCTCACCTGGGTGTGGTAGACGTCCGCGATGATGTCCTTCTGCCGCCTTCCGGGCACCAGGCCGTCCAGGGCCTGATTCATCACTCGGGTGGCAAGCGCGCCGGCTTCGCGCATGTAGGCGAGCTCGGCCGGTGACTTGACCAAGCGCGCCCAGTTGACGAGCTCGCGGTTGTCCGAGACGGTGGCATCCGGGAGTCCGGTGACGAGATGGTGGTGCGCCCTGGCGGTGTAGTAGTGGGCATCGAAGTCGACGCCGATGCGTGCACGCCCCCAGCCGCGCTGCCTGATCAGCTCGCACAGCTCGTCGAACGGATGGCGCGTGGAGTGATGAACCAGTGGCTCCGAGAACGCGACGATGTTGCCGGCGGGAAGATTGGTCGTGATGGTCGCCGACCGGGCGTCCTGGGCACGCCCGAACCAGATCGGATGTCCATCGTCACGGTGAACGAGAACCGCCTGTGGCGTGTAGAACGACCAGCCGTCGAAGCCGGTCAGCCAGTTCATGTTCGCCGGGTCCTGACACACCAGCAGATCGAAGCCCGCATCCCCCATGCGGTGCCTGACCGCCGACCTGCGCCGCTCGAATTCCGCGTCCTCGAATGCCTTGATGTATGCCATGGCGTCACGTCATCCCGTGGTGGTGCCTGATATCGGTCGGTCGGGGCCGCGCGTCCCGTTCCCGCGCCGATACTCCGCGGCCTGCTCCCGCGTGAGGTATCCGCGCGACACGTCGCGCTCGATCAGCGCGCCGGGGCGTTCCTCCGGGCTCCCGTAGCCCCCGCCGCCCGGAGTGTTCACCAGCACCCAGTCGCCCGCGCCCAGCTCGAATCCGTCGCCCTTCGAGCCGAAGGCGGGACGGCTCAAGGCCCCGCCCTGCGAGACGCGGATGTCGTTCAGCGCCCCCGGCTCTCCGCCCAGCATGCCGAACGGCCCCGTGCGCCCGTGGTCCATCATGAACGAGGCCTTCGCCTCGCCGCGCAGCAGCCGCACCTTGTAGCTGACGCCGAG
>CAYQVB010000136.1:0-20531 GCA_964420925.1 uncultured Ectothiorhodospiraceae bacterium
CCCGTACGCCCTTCGTGATCCGTTCCGCGAGAGCCACTTCACCAACGAGGAGTACCTCTCGCGCTGGGCCGACGCCGGCGAGTACCTGGCGACGCTGCGGGCAGGGGCGGACACGGGCCTGCTCGACCTCTCGATCCTTCAGATCGACAGGTACGAGGAGGCGCTGCGCCAGTCCATCACCCGCCTGTGGGCGGGCGAGGACGCCAAGGCCATTCTCGACGACGTGGCGGCGCAGTGGGATGCGCTGACCGACCGCATCGGCGTCGACAAGCAGCGCGCGGCCTACCAGGACTGGGCGGGCAAGCCCAACGCCTATCCGAAGTGATCGACATCGCCGCCGGCGGCGAGGGGGTGCCCCGGCCTCCCTCGTCGCGGGCGGCGCGCGCGTCGCCAGCCGTGATGTTTCACCGACTTTCGTCGTGAGGGCGTCAAGATGCCGCGATAGCGGGTCGTACGGACCGAGAGACGCTGAAGGCGTAGCCGACACTACGTCGAAGCGGCTCGAGGGAGTACGGCCCGCTAGCGCGAGCAGATTGACGTCCGCGGCAGGAAATCGGTGAGACATTGCGGCTAGTGGCGCGAGATGGTGCGCACTCACATGTCGAGCACGCCGCCCGGCGGCGCGTTCGCGCTCGGTCTTCGCACCGATCGCCACTTCAAGTACCTCATCATCCTGCCCGCCGTCTTCATCCTCCTCTTCATCGGCGTCTTCCCGCTCGTCTATACCCTGGTGGCGAGCGTTCAGAACATCACCATGCTGGAGGAGGACACCTCCTTCCACGGCCTGCTGCACTATCGCCATCTCTTCGGGGACCTGCGGCTTTGGAAATCCATCGGACATACGCTGCTCATCACCGGGATTGCGCTCCCCATCGAGCTGGGACTGGGCCTCATGATGGCCTTCCTGTTCGTCGAGAAGCTTCCGGGCCGACCGGTCTTCGTGGCCCTGCTGGTGCTGCCGACGCTGATCGCGCCGGTCGTTGCGGGCGCGACCTGGCGGCTGCTCTTCGACCACCGCTACGGGCCGATCAACCAGGTCCTGGGGTGGATTGCGGGCGAGCCGGTGCCGATCCTGTGGGTCATCAATCCGGCGTACGTCTATCCCGCGATCTTCGTCGCCGAGATCTGGCAGTGGACGCCGTTCATGTTCCTGCTGCTGCTGGCCGCGCTGTCCAACGTCGATCGGAGCCTGACCGAGGCCGCGGAGATCGACGGCGCCTCGCCGATGACGGTGTTCCGCCGCATCATCCTGCCGGCGATCTGGCCGGTGATGGCCATCGCGCTCCTGATCCGGGGACTCGACCTCATCCGCATCTTCGACGTGGTGTGGGCGCTCACCCAGGGCGGACCCGGCACCATGACCGAGACGCTCTCCATCTATACCTACGTGCAGGGATTCCGCCAGTTCGAGACCAGCTACACCGGGGCCATCGCCTTCGTGGTGATCGTGGTGCTGACGGCGGTGGTGATCTGGCTGCTGCGGCGCATGGAGCTCGACCGTTGAGGCGGCGGGGACGCCATGCGACGTTCCTGCGCCTGCTCGCGGCGCTCCTGCTGCTGGTGGTCTTCCTGTTCCCGATCTACTGGTTGTTCATGATCGCCTTCAAGACTCCGGAGGAGATCTTCTCGTCCCCGCCGGCGTGGTACCCGGCGTCCATCCAGTTCGACAACTTCCGCGTGCTGTTCAAGGACGGTGACGCCGAGACCGTCTTCAACTCGCTCTTCATCGCCGGGAGCAGCACCCTGCTCGCGATGTTCTTTGGCACCATCGCCGCCTACAGCCTCGCGCGCTTCCGCACCGGCGGCGAGAACCTGGCGGTGTGGATCATCTCCCAGCGCATGATTCCACCCATCGCCATCGTGTTTCCGCTCTTCCTGCTCTACGTTTATCTCGGCTGGGTGGACACCTACCACGGCCTCATCCTGCTCTACACCGCCTTCAATCTGCCCTACGTGATATGGATGATGCGCGGCTACATCGAGGACGTGCCGCTGGAGCTCGAGGAGAGCGCGCTGGTGGACGGCTACACGCGCTGGGGCGCCCTGCTCAGGGTGGTCTTCCCGATGGTGCGCAACGGGCTCTTCGCCACCGCCGTGTTCACCTTCGTCTTCGCCTGGAACGACTTCATCTTCGCTCTGGTGATGACGCGGAGCGAGGTCACCACCTATCCTGTGCAGGTGACCCACTACTTCGGGGCGCAGTCGAACTTCTGGGCCAAGATCGCGGCGATGTCGGTGCTGGGTGCGGCGCCGGTATTCCTCGCGGTGGCCTTCATGCAGCGCTACCTGGTGCGCGGCATCTCGCTCGGCGCGGTCAAGGGCTGAGAATCGTGAGGGGAGAGCGCCGGGAAAGCGTCGAGACCCGTTGCGGCGAGGTCCGCGCGACCTGCGGCCTCTTCCCGGGCACGGTCGAGGGCTGAGAGAGCGATGGCAAGACTCCGCCTGCAAGGCGTCGAGAAGTCCTACGGCAGCGTCGAGGCCGTGCGCGGCGTCGATCTCGACGTCGCGGAGGGCGAGTTCGCGGTCCTCGTCGGCCCCTCGGGCTGCGGCAAGTCGACCCTGCTGCGCTGCATCGCGGGGCTGGAGGAGGTGGACGCCGGCACCGTCACCATCGGCGAGGACGTGGTGAACGACGTGCGCCCGCGCGATCGCAACCTGGCCATGGTGTTCCAGAACTACGCGCTCTACCCCTACATGAACGTGCGCGAGAACATCGCGTTCGGCCTGAAGGCGAGGCGCACGCCCGCGGCGGAGATCGAGGTCCGGGTGAGACGCGCCGCCGAAATGCTGGGGATCGAAACCCTGCTGGATCGCCTGCCGCGCCAGCTCTCCGGCGGGCAGCGCCAACGCGTCGCGATCGGGCGGGCCATCGTGCGCGACGCGCGGCTGTTCCTGTTCGACGAGCCGCTGTCCAACCTCGACGCCCAGCTCCGAGACGAGATGCGCACCGAGATCAAGCGTCTCCACCAGGAGCTGGGCAAGACGATGGTCTACGTCACCCACGACCAGATCGAAGCGATGACGCTGGCCGATCGCATCGTGCTGCTTCGCGACGGCGCGATCGAGCAGGAGGGCGCACCGCTCGACCTCTTCGAGCGCCCGGTGAGCAAGTTCGTCGCCCGCTTCCTGGGCTCGCCGCCCATCAACTTCATCCCGGGGCGGCTCGATGGAGACGGAGCCGATCTCGCCGTGCGCTGCGGTGAAGATGCCGTGTTCGCCCTGCCTCGCGAGCGTGCCGCCGCTCTGGTGTCCCGAGCCGGGAGCAATGTCATCCTCGGGGTGCGTCCGGAGCACATCACCGGCCGCACCCACGCCTCGAGCCGCCTCGAACACCTGGTGTCCCATGAGGTCACCATCGACCTCGTCCAGCCCACCGGCACCCGGCTCTACGGCGCCTTCGCGCTGGCCGGCACCGAGGTGCTCGCCGAGCTCCAGGCCCACGACGTGGAACGCCCCGGCGAGACCATCGAGGTGCAGTTCGACATGCAGCGGGCCATCCTCATCGACCCGGAAAGCGAACGGGTGCTGTAACCGCTTTGTCTCAGGAGATCCATCATGCCCGAAGCCCCATCTCGTGAAATCATGCTCTTCGGCACCCGCGAGCCGGCGTCGGAGACCCGGCTGCTGAGGGCGGGGCCGCTGAGCGCGGAGCTCGACGCCGGCAACCTGCGCTACATCCGCCACGACGGGCGCGAGGCGATCCGCGCCATCTCCTACGTGGTGCGCGACCGGGTCTGGGGCACGTTCAACCCCGAGATCCGCGATCTCGAGGTAGAGGAATCCGAAGGGGTCTTCACCGTCACCTACTCCGCGAGCTGCGGCGGCGACGGACAACGCTTCGATTACCGCGCGCGCATCACCGGCAGCGCGGACGGCACGCTGCGTTTCGATGGCGTCGGAACCCCCGAGACCGACTTCCTCACCAACCGCACCGGATTCGTCGTCCTGCACGGGGTGGAGGGCATCAGCGGACATCCGGTGGAGGTGAGCGAGGTGGACGGCCGGGTGGTCGAGACCCGCTTTCCGGAAGTCATCGACCCGGTGCAGCCGATCATGAACATCCGCACGGTCACCCACGAGGTGGCGCCGGGACTCCGCGTGATCTGCACCATGCTGGGCGACACCTTCGAGATGGAGGACCAGCGCAACTGGACCGATGCCTCGTACAAGACCTACGTGCGCCCGCTGGGGCTCCCGCATCCCTACACCTTGAAGGCGGGCGAGACGATCGAGCAGGCGGTCGAGCTGCGCTTCGAGGGCGCGGCACCGGTGCTCGGGGCCGGAGGCGGAACGCCGGAGGTCTCCGTCGCCGTGGGCGCGAAGGCAGGAAGGGTTCCGCAGATCGCCATGGCCCTCGAATGGCACTCGACCGGCGCGGCGCTCGCTCGCACCGGGCAGCTCGCCGGCCTCGGCCCGGCGTACCTGAGCTGCTACATCGACGCGCGTCACGCGGGTTCGGAGGCCATGCGGGGCTTCCGGGAGCTTGCCGGCACCATGGGCTGGCGGCTTGCCCTGGAAGCGGTGCTACCCGATCTCGAGAGTCCGGGCGAGGCCCTGCAATCCCTCGCCGGCACGGCGAGCGCCGCGGGCGCCCGTTTCGGCTCGGTGGCGGTGAGCCCGGCCGGGGACTTGGACTTCGTAGCCCCGGGCACCGTGTTCGACGACCTGTCGCCCTACGACACCCTCTACGCGGCGGTGCGCGAGGCGTTTCCGGGCTGCGCCGTCGGCGGCGGCAACTTCATGTACTTCACCGAGCTCAACCGCAAGCCGCCCCCGGCCGCGGGCCTGGACTTCGTCATCCACCCGACCTGCGCCATCGTGCACGCGGCCGACGACCGTTCGGTGACGGAGACGCTCGAATCCCTGCCCTACGTCATCCGTTCCGCCCGGTCGCTGTTCGGCGGCAAGCCCTACTGTCTGGGTCCGGTCGGAATCGGCACTCGCACCAGTCCCTTCGGCGGCCCACCCGCCCCCAATCCGCACAGCGGGCGGGTCGCCATGTGCCGAAACGATCCGCGCCAGCGGGGCCTGCTCGGCGCCGCCTGGCACCTCGGCGTCGCCGCGCGCGCGGCTGAAGGGGGGGTGACCTCGCTGATCCTGGGCGCGCCCACCGGCGATCACGGCCTGGTCCATCACCCGGGTGACACGCTGCAGCCCTGGTTCGACGAGCACGGCGGGCGCTTCCCGGCGTGGCACGTGATGCGGGGGGTGTACGCCGCTTCGGGCCGCACGCGCCGCGCGACCGAGATTTCGGCGCCGCGCGAGGTGCAGGCCCTGGCCTTCGAGACCGAAGGAGGGGCGCTGGAGGTGTGGATAGCGAACCTCATGGGCGAGGAGCGAAGCATCCGCCTGGACGGCTTGGGCGGCGGGAGCTTGCAGGTAGCGGTCCTGGACGAGGAGCGCTTCGTCGCGGGCGCCGAGGACCCCGATGTGCTGGATGGCGTGGAGCGCTCGGCGAGCGGCGGCCGACTCGAGCTTTCGCCCTACGCAGTGGCACGCTGCCGGGCGGCATGAACCCTGGGGAGAGGCGCCGGCTGCGGCTCGGTCCATGGACGCTCACGTGCTGCCGGCGCCCGGCAGCGTAACCGTCGCTCGCAATCCCCCTTCCGTGCGGTTCGCGAGCACGAGGTCGCCGCCGTGGCCGCGGACGATGCTCCGCGCGATGGCGAGCCCGAGTCCGCTGCCTCCGGTGTCGCGGCTGCGCGAGGCTTCGAGCCGCACGAAAGGCTCGAACACGCGCTCCAGATCCGGCTCCGGGATCCCCGGCCCTTCGTCCTCGACGACGACGCGGGCCCCGGCATCGTCCCGGTCGGTCCGTACGCTTGCGCCGCCTCCGTAGGCGGCGGCGTTCTCCAGCAGGTTGCGCAGCGCGCGGCGCAGCGCCGCCGGCCGGCAGGGGATGAGCACCCGGCCGGAGTCCGCGACCGCGACATCATGCCCGAGCTCCGCGAGGTCGGCGGCCACGCTGTCGACCAGTGCATGCAGGTCGACGGTGCGCGTCTCTTCCCGTTGCATGTCCTCGCGTATGAAGGCGA
The DNA here is from genome assembly GCA_964420925.1 of uncultured Ectothiorhodospiraceae bacterium. Classification (GTDB taxonomy): domain Bacteria; phylum Pseudomonadota; class Gammaproteobacteria; order HK1; family HK1; genus JAJEAD01. The sequence continues at coordinate 6,036 of CAYQVB010000136.1, forward strand.
GCGCATCGTCGGCCATCCGCTGCATCTCGTCGAGCGCGGCAAGGATCCTGGCCCGCGTCTCCGCGTCCTCGACGAACTCGGCGTGCAGGCGCAGGCTCGTAATCGGGGTCCTGAGATCGTGCGAGATTGCTGCCAGCATGGCCGTGCGGTCGCGGACGAAGCGGTCGAGGCGCGTGCGCATGAGGTTGAACGCGCGCACCGTGTCCCGGGTCTCCACCGGCCCGGCTTCGGGCAGGTCGTCCACCGCCGCGCCCCGGCCGAGCCGTCCGGCCGCCGCCGCGAGGCCGCGCATGGGCTTCGCGATCCGACGTGCGCTCAGGACCGCCACCGCGGCGATGGCGAGCGCCGAGAAGAGGAAGCTCAGCACGAAGGTCCAGCCCCAGGGAGGCGCGCCGGGCGGCGGCCCCACCGCCACGTTCAGCCAGCGCCCGTCCGCAAGCGCCACCGATGCCGTGAACCAGTCGGGCTTCCAGTGGCTCGGGCCGTCACCGTCGTGCCGATCGTCATCGTCGTGGTCATCGTCATCGTTATCGTCGTCTTCGCGCTCGTCGTCCCGATCATCGTCGTGCCGGTACCGCGTCCAGAGCGGCGCCACGCGGATCTGCCCCGGTCCCGCGCCAAGCGCGGCGGCGAGGCCTCGGGCGATCGCGGCGGTCCGCTCGCCGGTGCCCGTCTGGACCACGACGGGCTCACCGGTCAACGAGAAACGCGCGAACTCCGTGCTCGCCGCTGCGATGATGGCGTCGTGCAGATCGGGCGGGGTGTCCCCCAACAGCCGCGCCACCGTCGCCGTGCGCAGGACGGCATTATCCCGGTGCGCATGGCGCACCGCCTCCATGCGCTCCCAGGCGAACAGCGCCACGGCGATCCCCTGCGCGGCGGCGAGCGCGATCAGCAGCAACAGCGTGAGCTGGCCCGCGAGGCTTCGGGGCGCGAGCCTCAAGTGCGCTCCACATCGCCCGCGAAGCGGTAGCCGCCGCCCCAGACGGTGACGATGAGCGCCGGGCGCTTCGGGTCGCGCTCGATCTTGCGGCGCAGGCGGCTGACCTGGTTGTCGACGGCGCGGTCGTAGGGCGCGGCGCCCCGGCCCCGGGTCAGGTCGAGCAACTGGTCGCGCGAGAGCACCATGCCGGGGCGCTCCAGGAGCGCCACCAGCATCCTGAACTCGCCCGAAGACAACGGCGTCACCACCCCCGCCTCGTCCACGAGCTCCCGCCGCCCGGCGTCGAGCGACCAGCGGTCGAAGCGGTATGTGCGGGCCGGGAGGGGCTCCTTGTCGGGCGGAAGGCTCCGCGCGCGCCGGATCACCGCCTTGATGCGGGCCAGCAGTTCCCGGGGGTTGAAGGGCTTGGTGACGTAGTCGTCGGCCCCCACCTCGAGACCCACGATCCGGTCCGTGTCCTCGGCCATGGCGGTCAGCAGGATGACCGGTATCCGCGTCGCCTCTCGCAGGTGACGGCAGAGTTGGAGGCCGTCCTCGCCCGGCATCATGATGTCGAGGACGACGAGGTCGACCGCCGCCGCACGCAGCGTCCGCCGCGCAGCGGCTGCGCTTTCCGCCACGCTCACGCGAAGCTCGTGGCGTTCCAGGTACCGGGCGAGCGGTTCGCGGATGTCGCGGTGGTCGTCGACCACGAGGACGTGCGGAGATGCGTCCATGGGCGGGAGCTTACGCGCCTCGCCGCACACCGCAAAAAAAAGATTGTAACGAGCCGTGTCAGTCCGCCCGCTCGTCACGAGCCGCGACACATCCGATGTGTCGCCGGCAAGGTTCTGCGACATCCCCTGCCCATATTCCCCTTCGTCCATCGACTGCCGATGGATGAACCAACACGGGAGACAACCGATGAGAACGAAGACGAAAACCCTTTCCGCCATCGCCCTTGCCGCCGTCCTCGGCGGTGCCGTCCTCGCGGGCGTGGGCTACGCCGGTCACCGCAGCGGCGGCTTCGACGGGCGTCATGGCATGGACTTCCTCGGAGGCGGCCCGCTCGGGTTGAGCGCGCTGGAGGTGCTCGGCGCCGTCGACACGGACGGCGACGGCAGGCTCTCTCAAGCCGAGATCGACAAGCTCCGCAACGAGCGCCACGCCGCGCACGACGCCGACGGCGACGGGAACCTGAGTCTCGAGGAGTTCGCGGGGCTCTGGCACGAGACCACGCGCCCGATCACCGTGCGCGCCTTCCAGGTGCTCGACACCGACGGCGATGCGATCGTCACCCGCACCGAGTACGACCGGCCGCTCGCCGATATCGTCAAGTGGCTCGATCGCGACGGCGACGGCAGCCTCTCGCTGAGGGACCGCTGGCACGACGACGACCACGACGACTGGTGGGACGACGACTAGCCCCCTCGCGGCGGCATCCCGGCCAGAGCCCGCACGCGGCGGGCCGCCGCCGGGATGCCGCTCCGTTTCGCGGGAAGCGAAGTGCCCTTGGGCGGCTCGCGGAGAACCGGACCGGATCCCGCAGGTCAACCCCCTTGATTGTGAATTGAAACGATAACATGATGAAAAATATGGAAAACAATGAAGATTCACGAATCCGATACCGCATCGGAGTGGATGTCGGTGGCACCTTCACCGACGTCATCGCGGTGGACCGCGAGGGCGCGGTGACCTTCGTCAAGGCCACGAGCACGCCCGCCGACCAGTCGCTCGGGGTCATGAACGCGCTCACGCGGCTTGCCGAGCGCCTGGACCTCGACCTCGGGGAGCTGCTGGTCCGCACCGAGCGCATCATGCACGGGATGACGGTCGCCACCAACGCCCTGCTCGAACGCAAGGGCGCCCGGGTGGGGCTGCTGACGACCGAGGGGCATCGGGACGTCCTGGAGATGCGCGAAGGCCTGAAGCCGGAGCGTTACGACCTGCGCCTTCCCCGGCCCGAGCCGCTGGTGCCGCGCTACCTGCGGCTCGGAGTACGGGAACGGATTCGTGCCGACGGCCGCGTCGAGACTCCGCTCGACGAGGACTCGCTGGGCCGCGCGGTGCGCGCCCTCGTGCGGGCGAAGGTCGATTCGGTGGCGGTCTGCTACCTGCACGCCTGGCGCGATGATGTCCACGAGCGCCGCACCCGAGAGGTGCTGGAGCGGGCGTTGCCGGGCGTCTACGTGTGCCTGTCCTCGGAGGTGCTGCCGCAGATCAAGGAGTACCAGCGGGTCTCCACCACCGTCGTCAACGCTTACGTCGGCCCGCTCATCCGTGGTTACCTGCAAGGGCTCCAAGCGCGCCTTCGGGATGCTGGATTCCGCGGTCCCCTGCTCGTCATGCTCTCGCACGGGGGAGTCGCTCCGGTGGACGAGGCGGTGCGCATCGCGGCCGCCACCGTGCTGTCGGGTCCGGCGGGCGGCGTCGCCGGGGCACGCCGCGTGTCGGCGATGCAGGAGGCGCCGAACCTCATTCCTCTCGACATGGGAGGCACCTCGACCGACATCTCGCTCATCACCGGAGGCGAGGCGACGCTCTCCACGGAGCGCCCGATCGCCAACGAGCGCATCGCGCTGCCGAGCCTCGACATCGTCACCCTGGGGGCCGGTGGGGGCTCGATCGCCCGGGTGGAAGAGGGCGGCCTCCTCAAGGTCGGCCCGCAGAGCGCGGGCGCGGTGCCGGGACCCGCGTGCTACGGGCAGGGAGGGGACGCGGCGACGGTGACCGATGCGAGCGTGGTGCTCGGCTACCTCGATCCCGATAACTTTCTCGGAGGCGGCACCCGTCTCGACCAGGAGGCGGCGGAGTCGGTGTTGGCGAAGATCGGGACGGAGCTCGGCATCGACTCTCTCCGTGCCGCGGAGGGCGTGCACCGAGTGGTCAATACGCAGATGACGGAGGGCATCCGGCTCGCGACGGTGCGCCGCGGCGTGGATCCCCGGCGTTTCAGTCTCCTCGGCTTCGGCGGAGCGGCGGGACTTCACGCCACTGCGCTCGCCCGCATGCTCGGCCTCGAGCGGGTGCTGCTGCCGCGGATCGCGTCGGTCCTGTCCGCCTGGGGCATGCTCGCGACGGAGCTCCGCGCCGAGGCAGTGCACTCGCACGTCGGCGAGACGGACCGCCTGGACGCGGCCACCGTGCGGCGCCTCTTCCGGAATCTGCAAGAGGCGGGACGGGAGCGCATGAGCGAGTGGTTCGATGGCGAGATCGTGTCCCGCCTGTCGGCCGAGATGCGCTACGGCGAGCAGATCTTCGAGATCGACGTGCCTTTCTCGGAGGACGACCTGGACGCGCCGGATCTCCTCTCCCGCCTGAAACGCGCCTTCGAGCGCCGGCACGAACAGCTCTACACCTACAGCCTCGGGGAGCAGGAACCGGTGCTCGTCAATGCCCGCGTCGCGACGGTCGGGCTGATGCCCGCTCCCCCGGCGGAACCCTCTGCTACCGGCCTCCCGCCCGCATCGCCGCGCGGGGAACGGCGGATCTACCTCGGGGGGTGGTGTCCGGCGCCGGTGTACGTCTTCTCCGACCTCGCGGCGGGGCAGGCCATCGAGGGGCCGGCAATCGTGGAGTCGGACACCACCACGGTGCTCCTGCGCTCTGGTGACCGCGCCATCGCCACGGAAGAGCGCTGGCTCGACATCGCGGTCGGCGCCTGATCGACCGAATCCGTGACCCTTGCCCGCGATCCGATGGCGCTCCTCGCGGCGGACCGCGAACGGGCCTCGGCCCGTCGCGATCCGATGGCCGACCTGTGCGTGCTCGCCACCGTCGACGAGCAGGGGGCTCCGGCCCTGCGCACCCTGGTGGTGCGGGGGATCGACTCGCGCTCGGTCCTGGTCTTCATCAACCGCAGCAGCCCGAAGTGGGCGGAGCTGCACCGCTCGGGTCGCTTCGAGCTGCTGTGCTGTTACTCGACCTTGGGACTTCAGTATCGTCTGCGCGGCGCGGTGACGGCGCACGATGTCGGTGCCGTGCGCCGGAGCTGGAAGCGCAAGCCCTATCGCACCAAGCTGCTCGACTGGTACTACGAGCGCGAGCAGCCCCAGAGCGCCCCGATCGAGAGTCGGGAGGATCTCGTCGCCGGGCACCGCCGGATGGAGATGCTGTTCCCGGATCCGGAGAACGTGCCGGCGCCGGACGGCGTCCGCGGTCTCGACCTGGTGGTGGAGTGGATGGAGCGCCTGGACGTCAACGCAACCCCGGTGCACGAGCGCCGTGCCTTCACAAGGGCGGGCGAATCCTGGCGGGAAGTGCCGCTGGTGCCGTGACTTGATGACATGCGGCTTGCCCGCTTCGAGCCGATTGACGCCGCGAGAGACTCAACGCCGCCGGATCCCCATGCGGCCGGCCTCGGGCGGCGCTTCCAGGGGCCGGTGGGCCTCCCGGATCCGCCCGAGCGTCTTGAGCATGTCCGGCGCGAAGGAAGTCGATCGAGAGCGCTCCACGTCCACGTTGATGAAGAGCAGCTCGTTGGTCGCCGCGAGGTAGTTCTCGGTGTCGTGGTACATCCAATGGAAGTAGTGGATGCGCTTGGCGTCGAAGTCGAGCAGCATCGAGGTGATGCGGAAGGGATCGCCCTCGCGCAGTTCGCGGCGGTAGGTGACGTGGCTTTCCAGTGCGTAGGTGGAGGTCCCGGTGCGGGCGCGATAGGCGTCGTCGAGCCCGAAGGCGTCCCAGAACGCGTCGGTCCCGTGGTCGAAGGCGACCATGTAGTAGGCGAGGTTCAGGTGGCCGTTGTAGTCGATCCACTCCGGGAGCACGGTACCGCGGTGGACCGCCGGCGGATTCTCTCCGTCGCCCAGCGGCAGCTCCGCGAAGACTGGCATGGCGGGCCCTTGTCCCTCAGCGTGCGCGGTCGGGCCAGGGTGCGGGGTTTCCGATCATCGCTTCGGCCTCGCGACTGACGCCGGGTGGTGCGCGCCGCCGATGCTATCCGATTCCCGTGCGGGCTTGGCCCGAGGGCGATGGAGATTCATCTCGTCACCTGTCGTTCGCGCCGGATACGGAATCATGTTCAATGGAAGCGGCGCCGAGCGCCGGCGTGGTGGCGCTTGTTGCGCCGGGGGCAGCACACGATACTGCCGCGCCGGTACGCAACGCCCCAATCGCGGGCCTGTCGTCAGAGACCAGCGGAGACGATGCCGATGATCAATCTCTACAGCGATACGCAGACCCGGCCGAGCCCGGAGATGCGCCGGGCGATTGCCGAAGCGCCGGTGGGCGACGAGCAGCGCCACGACGACCCGAGCGTCAATGCGCTCTGCGAAAGGGTAGCGGTGCTGCTCGGCAAGGAGTCCGCGGTGTTCCTGCCCTCGGGCACGATGTGCAACGAGATCGCGATCCAAATCCACTGCCGTCCCGGCGACGAGGTGATCGCTGACCGGACAGCGCACATCGTCGTCCTCGAAGCAGGGGGCCCCGCGGCGTGGAGCGGTGCTTCGGTGTACCCGGTGGACGGTCGGGCCGGCGTCTACAGCGCCGCGCAGGCGCGCGCGGCGATCCGCCCCCGCAACCGCTACATGCCCCGCAGCACGCTGATCGCGGTGGAGCAGAGCGCCAACCTCGGCGGAGGCACGGTGTGGCCGGTCGAGGCGATCGACGCGCTCGCCACGCTCGCGGCCGAGCACGGCTTGCGCATGCACATGGACGGCGCACGCCTCATGAACGCGGTGGTGGCGAGCGGAGTGGAAGCCCGGCGCTTCGCGGCGCCCTTCGACAGTGCCTGGATCGATCTCAGCAAGGGCCTGGGGTGCCCGGTGGGCGCGGTGCTCGCCGGCAGTGGCGCCTTCATCGAGGAGGCGTGGCGCATCAAGCAGCGGATGGGCGGGGCGATGCGCCAGGCCGGGATCATTGCCGCGGCGGGCCTCTACGCGCTCGATCACAACGTGGAGCGACTCGCCGAGGACCACGAGAATGCTCGCCGGTTCGCCCGCGGGATCGCCGCCATACCGGGGATCGAAATCGATCCCGAGAGGGTGGAGACCAATATCGTGCTCTTCCGCCTCGCCAATCGTGCGACCTCCGCGCCCGAGTTCGCGGCCCGCCTCAAGCAGGCCGGCCTCTGGATCAGCGTCATCGGCGAGACGCTGCGCGTGGTCACCCACCTCGACGTCTCCCGCGAAGATATCGATGCCGCGATCGGTATCGTGCGGGAAGCGATGCGGTGACGAATCCGGGTCTCTTCGGCGTCCAAGTGCTCTCGGGAACGTTGCGGGCGGCGTCCCGGTGCGTGTAGTGTGCGGCTTCGAGGCAGGCGCCGGGGGCGCTGCCCGGAGCCGCGCTTCTCGAGGCCGGTGCACGATGAGAATGACCAGGCCGGTAGCCACGTTCGTGTCGGGTGAGGTTCCCGACCGGACGCGGGCACCCTGACGGAGCGGTTGCGCCTCGAGCTTCGCTCTTTCGCGGAAGACCCGACCGCCCCCTCTTGGATCCCAGTGCCGTGAGGTGATGCCGCCATGCGACGCACATACACGTTCGACGAAGTCGCGCTCGTGCCGCAGTTCAACAACATTCCTTCGCGCACCGAGCCGAGCCTGCAGACTTGGCTGACCCGCGACCGCCGCGTCGACATTCCCCTCGTCGCCGCGAACATGGACAGCGTGATCGGCGAGGAGCTCGCCGAAGTGCTGCTCGCCAACGGGACCCTCCCAATCTACCACCGCTTCACGGACGAGGCGGGGCAGCGGCGCTGGGTGCGCCGCTTCGAAGGCCGCACCTTCGTTTCGTGCGGCATGAAGGACATCGACGGGGTCCGCGCCCTCCTCGATCTCGGGGCGGTGGGGGTGTGCGTGGACATCGCCCACGGGCACTCCGACCAGATGATGCGCTTCGTGGAGCAGCTCAAGCGCTCGCACGGCGACAAGCAGGTGATTGCCGGCAACGTGTGCACCGCGATGGCCTATCACGACCTCGTCAACGCCGGCGCGGACGCGGTCAAGGTGGGCATCGGCCCCGGAGCCGCCTGCACCACCCGCATGGTGACCGGGTTCGGCGTGCCGCAGTTCACCGCGGTGCGCGACTGCGCCGCGGTGGCCGACAAGCTGCGCGTGCCGCTCATCGCGGACGGCGGCATCCGCGGCAGCCGCGACATCGTGCTCGCGCTCGCGGCGGGCGCGAGCAGCGTGATGATCGGCAAGCTCTTCGCCATCACCGAAGAAAGCGCGGCGGAAAAACGAGCGATCGCGAACGACGGCGGCGCGCTGGAGGCGAAGTATCGAGGCCAGGCGAGCAAGGACTTCCAGATCGATTTCTACGGTGGACTCAAGCGCAACACGGTGCCGGAGGGAACCGACTTCTGGGCGCCGGTGAGCGGCAGCGCGCAGGCGTGCATCGAGGAGCTGATTGGCGGCCTGCGAAGCGGCATGACCTACGCCGGAGCGCGCAACGTAAAGGAGCTGCAGAGAAAGGCGGAGTTCGTTGCCGTCGGTCCCGCCTACATGTCGGAGAGCCGTCCGCACGGGGAGCTGCGCTCCGGCTGAGCGATTCCCAAGCTTCGATTGCAATCCGTGCTCCGTTCAGCACGTGGATTCCCGCCGACCAAGGGAATGACGAATACGACAGTGGGCAGCTTGTTCCGTCATTCCCGCGGAAGCCTGCCACGGACAGGTTCCCGGCCCTCGCTGTCGCGCAAGGAACTTCAGGAGCGTTCGCGCGCGCAGAGCGCACACTCCCGTCATTCCCTTGGTCAGCGGGAATCCACCGGCTGCAATTGTGGCAGTGAAGGACGAACGAACAGTCGCCCGCGTGCGGTTTCGACACTTTCTGCCTTGTCCGAACACCGACGCCTCGATCGGAACGGCATCCGTTGTCGATGCCGGCACGGGCGATCCCGGCGACTGCCCGCCGGTGCCCGGGGCGGCGGAAGCGGCAGCGTTCGGGGGGTCAAACGCCTATAATTGCAAGGGTTTCGCGTACCGCGCACGCTCGTCTTCCATGCCGAAATCCCCCCACCTCCGCCGCTGCAGCCAGACCTTCGCGGTGCTCGTTGCGCTCCTGTGGGGGGGGGGCGGCCACGCCACCGAGGGACTGTTCGCGGACGGATCGGAAGCAGCCACCACGGCCGGTGCGGCGTCGGAGGACAGCGGGGCCTTCTCGGGTCTCGAGGCGCTCGGGCGGGGCTTGTTCTCCTCGCAGGAGGAGGAGTTTCTCCATCCCGACGAGGCGTTCGTGGCCGGAGCCTACCCGGTCTCCGGCGAAGAGGTGAGAGTGCGTTTCGACATCGCTCCCGGCTACTACCTGTATCGCGAACGCTTCCTCTTCGCCCCGGTCGCCGGCGAGAGCTTCCGCCTCGATTCCCCGGTGCTGCCGCCGGGAGAGGTCAAGCACGACGAGTACTTCGGCGAGATGGAGGTGTACTACCGGGAGGTCGAGGTGGCGCTCCCGCTGCGACCCGACGCCGCACCGCTGCACGAGGCGCGCATCGACGTGACCTACCAGGGGTGCGCGGATGCGGGACTCTGCTATCCCCCCATCACCAAGACCTTCGCCTTCGATTTCGGCTCCATCACTCCGGGGGCGGGAAAAGGCGTTGCCCCCGCCCCCGGCGCCATCACCGGGGAGGGCTTCCTTTCGCCCCAGGACCGGGCTGCGCGCTCGCTGGCGACCGACAGTCTTCCCTTCGTGGTGGCGCAGTTCGCGTTCTTCGGGCTGCTTCTTGCGTTCACCCCTTGCGTGCTGCCCATGGTTCCGATCCTTTCCTCCATCATTCTCGGACAACGGAAGAAAGCGGGAGCGGGCACTCCGCGAGCGTTCGCGCTGTCCCTCGTCTACGTGCTCGCGATGGCGCTCACCTACAGCGGGGCGGGGGTGCTCGCGGGGCTCTCGGGAGCGGGACTGCAGGCGTTCTTCCAGCACCCCGCGGTGATCGTGGCCTTCAGCGGGTTCTTCGTCCTGCTCGCGCTCTCGATGTTCGGCGTGTATCGGCTCGAGATGCCCGTGGCCTGGCAGTCTCGTCTTTCCAGCCTCTCCAGTCGCCAGAGAGGCGGCACCTGGCTGGGAGTTGCGGCGATGGGCGCTCTTTCGGCGCTCATCGTGGGTCCCTGCGTCGCGGCTCCGCTGGCCGGCGCCCTCATCTACATCGCGCAGACCGGCAACGCCCAGCTCGGGGGGCTGGCGCTGTTCTCGCTCGCGATGGGCATGGGCGTGCCGCTGCTCGTCGCCGGCACCACCGCGGGGCGCTTCGCTCCGAAGGCCGGTCCCTGGATGAAGGCGGTGGAGCGCGTGTTCGGCGTGCTCCTCATCGGCGTCGCCATCTACCTGCTCGAGCGGGTGGTGCCGCCCTGGGCCGCTCTCCTGATGTGGGCGGCGCTCTTCATCGTGTGCGCCATCTACCTGGGCGCCTTCGATCGCATCGAGGTCGCGGCCCGGGGCTGGCGCCGCCTGTGGAAGGGCACCGGCCTCGCGATGCTCGTCTACGGAGTGCTGCTGATGGTGGGCGCGGCGAGCGGCGGGGGGGACCTGCTCCATCCCCTCCAGCGCTTCACCGCGGGCCCGGAGACCCGGGTGGCCATGGAGTTCAAGGCGATCAAGGGGCTCGGGGGGCTCAATGCGGAGCTCGAGCGCGCCGTCGCGCGCGGGCAAAGCGTCATGCTCGACTTCTACGCGGACTGGTGCGTGAGCTGCAAGGAGATGGAGCGCTACACCTTCCCCGACGCGGGGGTGCGTCACGCGCTCGCCGACACCGTCCTGCTCAAGGCCGACGTGACCGACAACGACGAGAGGGACCGCGCGCTTCTCGCCCATTTCGGGCTCTTCGGACCGCCCGCGATCCTGTTCTTCGGGCCCGACGGCCGAGAGCGGCCCCGGTACCGGGTCGTCGGGTTCGTCGAGGCGGGGGGATTCCGGGAAGTGGTGGAAAGCGCCCTCGGACCGCCGGGGGCAATGATCTCCACCGCCGCACGGGGCGGCCTCATCCCCGCCGCGGTGCGCACCCCGGAGAAACCTGTACCGGCGGGCCTCCTCCCATGAAGTTCGGCATCGTGGTGAACGAAGGACCCTGCCAGCGCCAGTCCGCCGATTCCGCCTACCACTTCGTGCGCGCCGCGATTGCCCGGGGCCACGAAGTGACCCGCGTGTTCTTCTACCACGACGGGGTGCACGTGGGCGCGAGCGCGAGCGTGCCCCCGCAGGACGAGCGCAACGTGAGCGAGAACTGGAGCGCGCTCGCGGCGGAGCACGGGCTCGACCTCGTGGTCTGTGTCGCCGCCGCGGCGCGGCGCGGAGTGCTGGACGAGGACGCGGGAGCGCGCCTCGACCCGATGCCCGCCCCCGCCGGGCTCGCGCCGAACTTCCGGGCTGCGGGCCTGGGCCAGCTCATCGCATGCGGCATCGACGCGGACCGTCTGCTCGTGTTCTGAGGCGCCGCACCAAGGCCCACCGTGTCCCGACCTGCCAAGAAGCGATTCCTGTGGGTGAGCCGTCATGCCCCCCACGGCAGCATCCGGGCCCAGGAAGGGCTCGATGCGCTGCTGATGGCGGTCGCCTTCGAGCAACCGGTGAGCGTGGTGTTCCTGGACGACGGCGTGTACCAGTTGAAGCGTGACCAGATGCCGGACCGGGTCGGCCTCAAGAACTTCTGCGCCGGCTTTCCCTCGCTTGCGGTCTACGATGTCCACGACGTGTACGCGGAGCGGGAGTCGCTGGCGTTGCGCGGCCTGGCGGCGGAGGATCTCCTCATGCCGGTCCGGGTGCTCGATTCGGCCGCCATCGGCGCCTTGATGGACGAGCACGACGTAGTGATGACCTTTTAGTCTCTCATCCGTGGAGTCTCACGAAAAATGACGAAGATTCTTCGTGACTCGTGGATTCCCGCATTCGCGGGAATGACGGAAGGTTGCGTCCGATGTGGCCCCGTCATTCCCGCGAAAACCTGCCAAGGCCAGGGGACCTGTCCCCGCTGTCGTGGAAGGAACATCGAAGCAGCGCGCGCGCTCGAGTCGTCTGTTCCCGTCATTCCCGCGCAAGCGGGAATCCACGACAGACGACGAGTGGGGGGATTTTCGATACAAGCGGGAATCCACGAGGCTGGTTCCGGATACGCCGGGTTTGGCTTGGTCGCACGGGTATCGCTCGGATCCAGATTCGGATTGCTCGGAGCTTGAGCGCGATGGCGACGCTTCACCTCGTCAGCCGTTCGCCCTTCCGGGAGGATGCGCTCGATACCTGCCTGCGGATCGCGCGGCCGGGCAGCGCGCTTCTGCTCTACGAGGACGGTGTCTACGGCGGAGTACGGGGCACCGGCGTCGAAGAGCGGCTCGCGGCCGCGGCGAACGAGCTGCGCGTCTGCGTGCTGGAGCCCGATCTCGCGGCACGGGGTCTGCACGGCGCCGCGCTCGTGCGGGGAGTGGAGCGAGTGGACTACGGGGGCTTCGTGGACCTCGCGGTCGAGTACGATAGCGTGACCTCATGGCGGTAGAGGAAGAAAGCATGACCCTGGCGGTCAACGGACGGGTGCTGGAGACCGACGCCCAGGGCTACCTGCGCCGCCTGGAGGACTGGGACGAGGACGTCGCCCGGGCCATGGCTCGGGCCGATGACATCGAGCTCGACGAGAACCACTGGGAAGTGCTCCGCTTCCTCAAGGAGTACTACGACGAGTATCAGCTCGCCCCCCCCGTGCGCATCCTCACCAGGGCCATCGCGAAGCGCCTCGGCAAGGACAAGGGCAGCAGCCGCTACCTGTACCGGCTCTTTCCCCAGGGGCCGGCCAGGCAGGCCTGCCGCTACGCGGGGCTGCCGAAGCCGACCAACTGCATCTGAGGCGGGCTGCCGCGCGGCCCGGCATCCGCGGCTCGCTCCGCATGCCCGGTCTCGGTCAGGGACGTGTCGAGTTGCGGAAACCGGGCTAACATCGGCCGGCGTGCTCGCGGGTCAGCCTGCGGGCAGCCAAGGAAGCGGAGCGACTCCACATGCCGGCAGCGGCCTCTGAACCGGTACGCATCCTCGGCGAGGACAGGCTTCGTCGCGTGATCGACAGCGCACTCGACGGCATGATCGTGATCGATGCGTCCGGGACGGTGCTGCTCTACAACGCCGCGTGTGAACGGTTGTTCGGGTATGCCGCGGAAGAAGTGCTCGGCAACAACGTCAAAGTGCTCATGACGCAATCGGACCGGAAGCACCACGACACATATATTCAGAATTACCTTCGCTCGGGTATGGCAAGGGTCATCGGAATCGGCCGCGACGTGACCGGTCGGCGCAAGGACGGTTCGACGGTTCCCATCCGCCTGTCGGTCGGCGAGCTGCGCGATGACGACGACGCGCCACTCTTCATCGGCACCCTTCACGATCTCACGGAGGCGCTGCGAGCCCGCGAACGCATCGAAGAGCTGCAATCGGAGCTGATGCAGGTGGCGCGGGCGAGCGCCGTTGGCGAAATGGGATCGACCCTGGCGCACGAGCTGACTCAGCCGCTCTCGGCGGTCACCGGGTTCGTTGAAGCAAGTGCCGCGTTGATCGATCAAAGCGACGCCGAGGTCCCGGCAAGGGTTCGTGAGTACATGGACCAGGCCGTGGCCCAGGCCCTGCGGGCGGGTGCCGTCGTTCGCTTGCTGCGCGAGTTCACGAGTCGGGGAGATACCGAGCGATCGGTTGAGGACATCAATGAAGTCGTCGAAGAAATCTGCAAGTTGACGACCCTGGGAACGGCAGGCGATGGCATCGACCTGGATCTGAACCTTGCCGCCGATCTTCCTCCGGTCCTCATCGACCATGTTCAGATCCAGCAGGTGGTTCTCAATCTGGTGCGAAACAGCATCGATGCCTTGCGCGATTGCGAGACCCGCACCATCAGCGTCGCGACGCTGCCCAAGGGCGACATGGTTGAAGTCGTCGTCAGCGACAATGGGCCCGGCTTGCCCGAGGAAGTTCGAGCGCGGGTGTTCGAGCCCTTCGTTTCGACCAAGCCCGACGGCATCGGCATCGGGCTGAGCATCTGCCGCACGATTGTCGAGGCGCACGGCGGCAAGATTGCAGTCGACACCGGTACGCATTGCGGAGCCGGATTTCGATTTTCGGTTCCGGTCTTCGATGAATCGAGGAGCTGAGGTGTCCGGTGAACTGATATTCGTGGTCGACGATGACGACGCGGTGCGCGCGTCGTTCCAGGCGCTCCTCGAAACGGAGGGTTATCGAACGATTCAGTTCGAGTCCGGCATCGCCTTCCTCGATTCCCTGGGCGGCAATCCCGGAGCATGTGTCCTGTTGGACGTCAAGATGCCGGGGCTGGACGGACTGGAAGTGCAGCGGCGGCTGAACGATCACGGCGTGACGCTGCCGGTAGTCATCGTCACCGGCCACGGCGATATCGCAATGGCGGTGCAGGCGATGCGCGCCGGAGCGGTCGATTTTCTCGAAAAGCCGGTGAGTCGCGAGCGGCTGCTGGCGAGTGTCGCACGGGCCATCGACAGTCGCCGGAATGCCCGACTAAATAGCTGATCTCAAATGTGCTACACCGTGGCCGTTGCCGGGGAATGGCTGGGCCACGTCGAGGAATCGGACGACGGACTGACAAAGTTCGTACATGGAACGGCAGCGATGATTTCGGGTCACGGTGTCATGCATGG
>CAYQVB010000137.1:0-42871 GCA_964420925.1 uncultured Ectothiorhodospiraceae bacterium
ATCTACAGAGCTACAACGAAAACCCTCGAGCCTTGGTGTGGACAAAGACGGTCGAGGAGATCGTCGAAAAGGTCCGTCGGGGCCGATCGGCATTACTAAAAACACCTTAAAAACCGTTTTGTTAAGGACACTACACTAGCGCCCCAGCGCAGTGCCTCCCGACGGGCGATGCCGACGGCGTCTTCAGCTCGGTTGTCGAGCGCAGCGCGAGCGTAGCCGTCCCGCTGCGCACGGCGAAACCTGAAGTGCTCGGCACCGTCCATACCCGGCATCATGCGCCATGCTCCGAGCGCGTTGGAGAAGTCGTGCCAGACGTCCGCGGAACGAAGGCACTCCTTCCCTCGGTGGCTCATGAGCCGGTTTGCAGAAACACCCGCCATGACGATGTATCGACGCCCAGGTGCACGAATCCGAAACACCGGACCGAGCAGCCGGTATTGGCGCAGCAGAAACTGGATCATGTCGCGGGCCATGTCGATGCCGTTTCCCACCAGCGGCAGTCCTCGCGCATCCGGTACGGGTTCGGTCGTCCGAACCATCGGCTTCCTGGCCGGCGGCTGCACCTCCCAGATCGCGCCCGATACCGCGCGGCCTATCTGATCCAACTGCCGCATCAATTCGAGCCGGGGCTTTATGCTGTCCAGTTCCGGCGGTGACAGGATTCCGGCGAGGAGACCGCAGGCATCCGCGAGGCAGACAATCATCGCGTCCTTGGGATCCGGGATGGCGCTGCCGTGCAGGCACTGCATGATTCGAAGCCGCACCTCCCCTTCCAAGGTGAAGACAGCAGGCGCCTCTCCTTTCACCTGAGAGGCGCCGCCGGCCAGCACGAGGAAGCCATCTTCCCGCCCCTCCAGGATTCCACGCTCGACCAACGCCCCCAGGGAGGCACCCTTGAGTTCCTCCGCGCGTTCGGCGAAATGGTCGAGCCAGTACCGCGTTGAGTGCTTTTCAGTTGAACCGGCAATCTCCGCCAGTGCGGAGTCCAGCATGGCGTCATGGGTGGGTGTGGGGTCAAGCAGTACCAATGCTCGAGTATCCGTGTCGATCCGGTTCAGCAGCGACAAGTCCATCAGCACCGCGCCGGACAGCGCGTACGCCAGCGCCCAAGGCCGAACGGGTTCCAGATCTCCGCTCTTCTTGTCCAGAAGGAGGAGCAGTACCGCTTCGGTCAAGCGCATCGTCGGGCTTTGGGAGAGGGCGCCCGATCGGTCGGCTCGCTCCAATGGTGAGAGCTCCGAGCCGTTGCTCATCACTGCAAGGTGCCGTCGCGCCGATAGCCCCACTCGTCCAGCGCGAAGGCCCATTGCGCACTCACCCGATTCGCCGAGTCCGTGTCTAGGTCGAAACGGTTCTTCCGGTAGTCCCGCAGCGTACCGAGATACTTGGTTACCGGCTGTCTTGCTGCGTCCCAGCCGCCCAGCTCCAGCCTTTCGTACACCTGTTGCAGGACGTCAATCGGCGCCGTTTCGAGATCTTCGAAACGGATCTCGACGAGACGATCCGCTGAGATCAGAGAGCGATCCCGAATGTAGCGCTTCATGTTGGCCTGGTACGCGTGGACGATACTCTGTTCCACGTCGTCCCACGCGATCTCCTGGAGCTGATGTTGCGGAATCAACTTCCGAAACATGTTCACCAGCGACAGGTAAACCGTGTAGGGATTGCGGACGATGTTTACGAAGCGCGCCTCGGGGAAGATGCGCAGGACGTGAGGGATTCGGGCGAGGTTCGTCGGGCTCTTCAACACGACTCTGCGTCCTCGGGCGTGGAACGCCGCTTTTCGCACGATACCGAGGTAGGCCTGTTCCCAATGCGCCCTTTCCTTGTTGTCGAGTCCCTCCATGAGCGCGTAACGCTGGTGCAGACGTCTCGCATTTCGGGGAAAGGACAAATGATGCAGGAACGACATGTGCGTGACGTTGGCGATGGCCACCTCTTCCTCCTGCGGCAGATCCAGCGCAACCCGCACGTTGTCCATGGGACGGGTTGCCGGAACGAGCCCCCTCAGGCAACCTCTTGGCAAGGCGCTGGCCAGAAGGAAGAGGGTCGGGGCGATGCACTGCAACGTCGTGACCGAAGCGTGGCGCGGATCCTGTGCCAGCAGGTTGTGCAGGTGCGTCGTTCCGCTGCGCCCGTATCCGAGAATCATCAGCGGTGCCCGGATCGCCGTGCCGCGCACCCGCCTTCCCCAGACCACCCGCTCAATGAGCCGCGCCGGGCTGGCGACGATGCTCGTCAGCAGCACACCGGCCAGTCTGCCTCGGAAGCCGGCATCCCCGCCGCCGTTCTCGCACAGCAGACGCATCCATGTGGCGAGTGGCGCCAAAGCGAAGGTATGCCGGAAGTCCAAGTCACTCGACTAGCGGTGGTAGCAAGATTGCTGTCGGTCAGTCGCGTTCAGGTGGATCCTAGGCAAGGTCGGAGATCCGCTGCGCCCCCCAATTGAGGGGCCGGGACCATGAGATTCACGGGTGCGCCATCATGCGGATCCGCCCTCGGTTCGGGGCGGACGTACACAGTTCTCGCCGTGGCCTCGGCGTGACGGCGGGCGAGCGAGCCGGAACGCCATGTTATGGTGGGAATTGGGAAAGCGCCGGGCGGCCTGACCGTGGTCGTAGCGTCAGCGCGCGCGGGTGTGGACCCGCAGCGGGCGTGCAGGATTGTTGCGATGTACATCGGCAACCGGGCGAAACGCGGATTGACTGAGACCATGCGCTTCGGCCTCGTCGATCGACCGCCCTCCAAGGCGCGGAGCGCGCGCAAGCGATGATGTCGTGGGTTGGCGAGGTGACGCGCTCCGCACTCGCGGGAGCGACGGTCCTCGGCGAGCGATGGCGGACCGGAGTGGGCTACAACCCTCTGTCGGACCGCACGGTTCAGGACCCCTATCCCGTCTATGCGACGCTGAGAGCCCGGCATCCCGTCCATCGCAGCCGGTTGTTGCGGGCGTGGCTGTTCACTCGCCACGCGGACGTGGATGGCATCCTGCGCGACCACCGGCACTTCGGCAACGATCCGCGCAAGGGCACGCTCTCGACACGCCAGCGCGCCATGCTGCCGCCGGGGAAGGAGTTCACCCTGCTGTTTCTCGACCCGCCCGACCACACGCGGCTCAGGCGCCTGGTGACCAAGGCGTTCACCCCGCGCGCGGTGAACGAACTGGAGCCTCGCATCCGCGGCATGCTCGGTTCGCTGCTCGACGACGTCGAGGACCCCTCGCGCTTCGATCTCATGCGCGCCGTGGCCAAGCCCTTGCCGGTCATCGTGATGGCGGAGATGCTGGGTGTTCCGGCCGAGGACCGGGATCGGTTCATGATCTGGTCGGCCCGGCGCGCGCGCTTGCTGGAGCCGACGATCGGGCCGCGCGAACGCGAAGCCGGCGAGGCGGCATCGAGGGCCTTCGACGCGTACTTTCGTCCGATCGTGGAGGCGCGGCGGGCCGATCCGAGGGACGACATCGTGAGCGCGCTGGCGCGCGCCGAAGACGAAGGCGGCAAGCTGAGCGGGCGCGAGACGCTGAACATGCTGCGCCTGCTCCTGAGCGCGGGCAACGAGACCAGCGTCAACTTGATCGGCAACGGCATGTTGGCCTTGCTTCGTCACCCCGACGAGCTTCGGCGGCTGAGGGACGACCCGGGCCTGATTCCAGCGGCGGTGGATGAGCTGTTGCGCTTCGACTCCCCGGTGCAGGCCGATTTCCGGCGCGTGCTGGCCGATTGCGAGGTCGATGGCCATCGGCTGCGCGAGCGCGACAACGTAGTGGTGCTTCTCGGCGCGGCCAACCGGGACCCGGAAGCGTTCGCGGATCCCGACTGCCTCGACGTCGGGCGCAGCTCGGGCGCCCATCTCTCGTTCGGACGCGGCATCCACCACTGTCTCGGGGCCGCGCTCGCGCGCCTGCAAGGCCGCATCGTGCTGGAGATGTTGCTCGAACGGTTCTCGCACATCAGTTTGCTCGAGGAGCGACCGAGGTTCCGCAAGGGCCTCGTTCTCCGCGGCCTGGAGTCGCTGAAGGTGCGGTGCGTCAGGGCCTGAGACATCGCCGCGCGAGACGCGGTGGCGAGGATCCTGCGTTCGCCCGCGATGTGCGCGGCCGCCGGACACGGGTGCTCGCGCCGACGGACGAGGCGCTTCGCACCCACGGCGACCGCGCGCTGTCCGGCACCGGGTGGTCCCATGCAGATACCGTCTCGAGCGACGATCGCGAAGCCGTGATCGACGGCGATGGAACGACACGCCACGCGCCTACCGTGCCCGACGACAATGGCGCCGAGTGCGGCGTCGCGGTCGGGGTGTCAGCGGGGAAACCTCGAAGGACCGGCAAGGGACTGGATCAGAGCCACCAGCTCCGTCTGGCGGGTGACGTTGAGCTTGGTGAAGATGTGCTTGAGGTGCCACCGCACCGTGCCGTAGCGCCGCCCCGTGGCATGGGCGATTTCGCGCACGGAGCGTCCCTGGGCCAGCAGCAGCGCCACCCGGCTCTCCGCCGGCGTGAGGCCGAGCGTTTCCGACGCCAGTTCCGGAGCAATCTCGAAGCGCAGCGCCGGGTCGACGACCAGCACGAGCGCCGCGGCACGCACGGCGCGCAAACCCGTCTTCGGTTTGCCGACGGGGCTGACATGTACCGCGAGCCGCGGCGAGGCGAAGGGGCGCGACACCATCACCGAAGCGCTCGCACCCTGGCCGCCGGGGAACGGCAGTGCACGCGCCAGCACCCTCTGCAGCGCGGCATCGTCTCCCGAAGAGACGGCGCCGAGGAATCCGCCCTGGTCCAGGAGCCCGTCGCGCTTGCGCAGTAGTTCCTGGGCGTGGTCGTTGGCCGCCACGATCCGCCCGCGCAGGTCCAACTGGATGACCCCGCATTGTGTGTTCTCGAGCAGCGCGGCGAGCGACGCGCCGAGCGCCTGCGCGTCGACCAGCGCCTGCCTGACCCGCACGAACTGTCTGATGTGAGGCAGGAGACGCATCACCGTCTCGACCTGCGAGGACGACCAGCCCTCGCCGCCGACCGGGTCCGCGGCCACCCAGACGATGCGCGAGCCCTCCGGCCCGTCGAGACGCACGTTCAGGCTGTCGCGGGTGTCGGAGCGGAACAGGGCGTCGTTCCAGGCCGCCGAGGTCTTCTTCTCCTCTTCGGTGTAGAGCGAGGAGGCATGCACCACCCGGCTGTCCGGCAGGTGCCGGAGGCGCGGGATGCGCTCGTCGAGGGCGTGGAAGACCTCGAAATACTCGCGCTGCCATTCCAGGTGGGGCTGGCCACGATAGCAGAAGCGGGCGAAGAAGATGTCGACCCGGTCCGGGGGAGTCCCGTCGCCCGACACCAGGCAGTTGCCCTTGGACCCGCAGGCTTCGTCGATCAGCGCGGACGCCGCCGGCCAGAGACGATCGTCGAATGCGGCGTCGTGTACCGACGTCAGGATGCGATCGAAGCTATCCTGCCGATTCATGGCGGGCGCGTTCCGAGCGTTGCGTTCGTCCTGGGCCCGCCGCCGCTACGGAGCCGCCGCCGATCGGATTCGACGGAAATGACGTGCCCGGGCCGGCTGCGATGCGCGCTCACCCGTCCGTACCGGCACTTGCAATCCCTGGTGCGCGCGGGTCGCCGAGCGCCCGTTGCGCGGGCGTTGTCAGCGTTTGCTCGACCGCTGCCGAACGGCACGACCCTCCAATCCCGTCCAGGACGCGTCGCGGACACATTGCACGAACAATAGGCCATGGGACCCTGCGAAACGCCCCTCAATTGGGGGTGATGTGCCCCCCAATATGGGGTCTGACGACTCCCAAAACAGAGGGAGGAGTTTGCATGTGTGGGGCGGTCGCGGTGAACGGAGCGCATCCCTCTCCTTGCGTCCCGTTGCGACATGCGGCCGGGCCGCCGCGGCGCGATCCGCAAACTCTGGTGGCCTGGACCCTCAGTTGAGGGGCGCGGTGATACCCGGCATCGCATAGATTCCCCGCAAGACGCGGGAGGTGCAGCGTAGCGTGGGCATTGCGCGCAATGCAGGTAGGCAGCGGTTCTGCTGGGATCTGCGGCGCGGGTCGGGACGCTTGTCGGGCGCTCACCCCGGACCATCCGGAAGGCGCTCGGCGCCCTGCCCGGCGACACCGCGACCCTGGTTCGCCGATGCGCGCATTGGATGGGTCGCTGCTCCCCCCGCGTTACCCGGTTGCCCGCATTCGGGACGACGACGACTTCGGGGTCGGGGGCGGATGCGCAAAGTGGATTCCTGCGAATCGTCATGGCGACGGCGAAGCGTGGATGCGACGCCCGCGCCTCCGGGAGGAGAAGGTGAGGCGACTCGCACCGAGGAAGCGGGCGCGCGTCAGTAAAGCACGGAGACATTTCGAGCAAGCGACCCCGGCCTCGCCGGTGGCCGAGCCCCACGCCAACCGATCTGCGCCCGGCGACCCCACGAGCTGCTGTCCTATCGCCAATGCGTCCCCGTCACGCATCGGAGGCACGCGCCCCGGTGTTGATCCCTCCCTTCCGGATTGGGCCCGAGGCCGGCCCGGGTTCGCAGCGTGTGAGTTCGGGCGCGGCGTCCGATTCGCACACCACGAGGGCGAGGTTAGCGCTCCGAGCGCCAGAAAGCCACGCAAAGCGTACGGACTATCCTCGATAAGGCACATTTACCTCACAGACTGTCGCGTAGAATTCGGCTATCTTCAGGTGTCCGCCAGGCGATGGCGCGTGGGCCAAGCGCGTGTCGGTGCGTGGGAAGGCCCATGGTGATGAATGTCTTGTCCTGGCTCCGAAATGGGCTGGACACGCTCAGGACCGATTTCTGATGGAACTTTAGCCGTCCATCGGCGGGAACCGAGTTCGACACGGCGTGGCACAAAGCCCGCGACTGCGGAGGGACCTTCCATGATCCATTGCCAAAAACACGTTCTCACCCTGACCGTGGTCTGCTTTCTGGTCATCGCGCCCATCGGCACGCAAGCTGACGGCCGAGCCAAGTCGAACCAGTTCTGGTGGCCGGAGCGGGTCGACCTCAGTCCCCTGCGCCAGCACGGCGCCGAATCGAACCCCATGGGCGACGACTTCAACTACGCGGATGCCTTCAGGACCCTCGACCTGGATGCCGTGAAGAAGGATCTCGAGGCATTGATGACCGATTCGCAGGACTGGTGGCCGGCCGATTACGGGCACTACGGCCCGCTCTTCATCCGCATGGCCTGGCACAGCGCGGGCGTTTACCGCGTGGCGGATGGCCGCGGCGGTGCCGCCGGCGGCCAGCAACGTTTCGAGCCGCTCAACAGTTGGCCGGACAACGCCAACCTCGACAAGGCGCGCAGGCTTCTCTGGCCGATAAAGAAGAAATACGGGCGCAAGCTGTCGTGGGCAGACTTGATGGTGCTGACGGGCAACGTGGCGCTCGAGTCCATGGGATTCAAGACATTCGGCTTCGCCGGGGGGCGAGAGGACGACTGGGAAGCCGACCTGATGTACTGGGGGCCGGAAAGGGAGTGGCTCGCCGACGAACGGTACACGGGCGATCGGGAGCTCGAGAACCCACTCGCTGCGGTCCAGATGGGCCTGATCTACGTCAACCCCGAAGGCCCGAACGGGGTACCGGATCCCCTGCTGGCGGCCAGGGACATTCGCGAGACCTTCGGCCGCATGGCCATGAACGATGAGGAAACCGTTGCCCTCATCGCCGGTGGCCACACCTTTGGCAAGGCCCATGGCGCCGCCAGGGGGGAAGACTGCTCCGGCCCCGAACCGGCCGGCGCCGGCATTGAAGAACAGGGCTTCGGCTGGACGAATACCTGCGGAGACGGCAGTGGTTCCGAGACGAGCACGAGCGGGCTCGAGGGAGCCTGGTCGGTCAACCCGGTAGCCTGGACCATGCAATTCCTCGACAACCTGTTCGCTTTCGAGTGGGAGCAGACGAGAAGCCCGTCCGGGGCCATCCAGTGGATTCCCGCCGATGGCCAGGCGTCCAGCCTGGTGCCCGATGCCCACGACCCGACGAAACGCCATTCACCGGTCATGTTGACGACGGATCTGTCGCTGAAGTTCGACCCGACCTACCGCGAGATCTCGAAACGGTTCCGGGAGAACCCGGCGGAATTTGAGCTCGCGTTCGCCAAGGCCTGGTTCAAGCTGACCCACCGCGACATGGGTCCCGTCAGCCGCTACATCGGGCCGGAGGTGCCGGATGAGGTTCTGCTCTGGCAGGACCCGGTGCCGGCCGTGGATCACGACGTGATCGATGCGGCGGACATCGAGACATTGAAGGCGCAAGTCCTCGACTCGGGCCTGACGGTTCCGGAACTCGTTCGAACCGCCTGGGCATCGGCCGGCAGCTACCGCGGCACCGACATGCGCGGCGGCGCCAACGGGGCACGGGTTCGCCTGGCGCCCCAGAACGGCTGGGCGGTGAACACGCCGGACGAGCTGTCCGGAGTGCTGGCGCGTCTCGAAGGCATCCAGCAGGATTTCAACGGCAAGCAATCCGGCAACCAGCGCGTCTCGCTGGCCGATCTGATCGTGCTGGCCGGTTCTGCGGCGGTCGAGAAGGCGGCGAAAGATGCCGGCAGCCCGGTCGCGGTGCCGTTCACGCCGGGACGCACCGATGCCACCCAGGACCAGACGGATGTGAGCTCGTTTGCGGTGCTGGAACCCTCCGCGGACGGTTTCCGCAACTACTTCGGCAACGGCAACCGGCGCTCGCCGGCCGACCTGCTGGTCGACCGAGCCAGCATGCTGACGCTGACGGTGCCCGAGATGACGGTGCTGGTCGGCGGGATGCGGGTATTGAACGCCAATGCGGCCGCCGCGACCCACGGCGTTTTCACGGACCGGCCCGGTACCCTGACCAACGACTTCTTCGTGAACCTGCTCGACATGTCCACGGCCTGGACAAAGTCCACGACCGACGAAGGCATTTACGAAGGCAGGGACCGCGGCAGCGGAGCCCTCAGGTGGACGGCCACGCCGGTGGACCTGGTGTTCGGCTCCCATTCCGAACTGCGTGCCGTTGCGGAAGTCTATGCCGCCGACGATGGCGCCGGGAAGTTCGTGGACGATTTCGTCGCGGCCTGGACAAGGGTGATGAACCTCGACCGGTTCGACGTGCCCTAGCACAGTCCGAAGTTCCCTGCCCCGAACGACGGCAGCTCATTGAGAGTTTGCGTTATCTGATGAATACGCCACCCGCTTTGACTCCGAGCAGTGGCAGGCCGCGCCGCTCCTGCGCCAATTGGCCGCCGCCGGCGGCCGACTGAGCGGCTGGTCGGCGGAGAGACTGCGCGCACAGGTTCACCCTTGCCGGCGACCGCCCGCGCTCGCTTCGGCTCTGGCTCGAGCCGGGCGTCGCCAGGCTACCCGACGCGTGTGGCAGCGAGCTGCCTCAGGTACCACTGGCCGTCGCCGAAGAGGGTCTCGCACATCGCGAGGCGCTTGTAGTAGTGGCCGATCGCGAGGTCGTCGGTCATGCCCATCCCGCCGTGGAGCTGGATCGCCTGCCCGCCGACGAAGCGCGCCGAACGCGCAACCTGGACCTTCGCTCGCCAGATCTTGAGCCGGGCATCGGAGGCGCCGGCATCGAGGGCGGCCAGCGCGCCGTGAGTGATGGCGCGCGCCTCTTCGCTCGCCATGCTCATCTCTACGAGACGGTGCTGGAGCACCTGGAACTTCGACAGTGGCTGCCCGAACTGCTCCCGGGTCTTCAGGTAGCCGATCGTCTGATCGGTGACGCTTGCCATGGCGCCCGCCGCTTCCGCGCACACCGCGATGGCGCCGCGGTCGATGACCGCTTCCACCACGCCCGAGAGGTCGTCGTCACCGGCGCCGAGCCTGGCATCGCCGGGCACGGGGACGCCGTCGAGCGACAACGCCGCGCCGCGGCGCCCGTCCAGGGCCGACGCGGGGTGGCGGCGCATGCCGGGCGCGGAACCGGGCACCACGAAGAGCGAGAGCGGGCCCCCGGCTTCCCCGAGTCGCGCGCTGACGACCAGGGAGTCCGCCGCCTCCGCATGCAGCGCGAACGCCTTCTCGCCGCGTAGGACGTGGTCGGAGCCCTCGGGTCTCGCGATGGTGCCGACGTGGGTGCGCGCGTAGCCCGAGTCGGGCTCGTAGTGGCAGAAGGCGAGGCGGCGAGACCCGCTCGCGATCTCGGCGAGCAGTGCCTGTTGCTCGCCGGTCCCGGCGAGCTGGATCGCCGACGCGCCGAGGACGACGCTCGGCAGCACCGGCTCCAGCGCCAGGCTGCCTCCAATCGCGGCCATGAAGATGGCGAGCTCCGTCGCGCCGCCGGAGCTGCCGCCCTGCGCCTCGGGGATCGCGACGCCGAGCCAGCCGAGCGCCGCAAATTCAGACCACTCCTCGCGACCGAAGCCGTCCGCGTGCTCGGGCGCCGAGAGCTCCCGGAAGCGCTCGAAGGGGTAGCGCGAGGTGAAGTAGTCCTGCAGGCTCTCGTGGAGCAGCAGTCGTTCCTCGCTCGTGAACGATGGCACGGCTGGCGCTTCGCTGCCGCGCGACCTCTACAGGCCGAGCGCGCCCTTGGCGATGATGTGCTTCTGCACCTCGGTGGAACCGCCGTAGATGGTCGCAGCGCGGCGGTGGAGGTGCTCGTGGACGAGGCCGGGCATCTCCTCCGGTCCGATCCGAACGCCGTTCCACCCCGGATCCATGGCGTCGTCCTGATAGACCATGCCGTGTCGGCCGACGACTTCCATGATCGTCTCGAGCGCCGCTTGCTGGTACTCCGAGCCCCGGATCTTGAGCGCGGCCGCGCCCACCAGAGACGGCGACCCGTCCTGCGCCGCCGCCGCGAGCTGATCCGCGGCCAACGCCCGGATCGTCTCGAGCCTCACCTCGAGCTCCGCGAGCTTGCGTCCGTACTCGGGATCCTCGCTGAGCGGGGCGCCGCCCTCGCGGGTCAACTCCAGCAGGTGCCGGAGACTCTCGAGGTAGCCCTCGAACACCCCGACGTCGGCGACCGCCACCCGCTCGTTGCCGAGCAGGAACTTGGCGTAGGTCCAGCCCTTGCCCTCTTCGCCGATCCGGTTGTCGACCGGCACCCGCGCATCCTCGAAGAACACCTCGTTCAGAACATGACCTCTGGTGATGCCGATGATCGGCTTCACTGTCACCCCCGGCGTGTCCATGTCGATGAGCAGGAACGAGATCCCCTGTTGCTTCTTGACGCTCGGATCGGTGCGCACCAGGCAGAAAATCTTGTCCGCCCAGTGCGCGAAGGAGGTCCAGGTCTTCTGCCCGTTGACGACGTAGTGGTCTCCGTCGCGGACCGCACGGGTTCGAAGGCTCGCGAGATCCGATCCGGCCCCCGGCTCGGAGTATCCCTGGCACCACCAAGTGTGGTGGCCGATGATGCCGGGCAGATAGCGTCGCTTCTGCTCGTCGTTGCCGAAGGTGTAGATGACCGGCCCGACCATCGTGACGCCGAAGGGGTAAATCGGCGGTGCGCCGGCACGGCCCAGCTCCTCGCTGAACGCCGCGAACTGCCGTGGGCTCCAGCCGAGGCCGCCGTGCTCCTTCGGCCAGCGGCCGGTCAGCCAGCCGCGAGCCCCCAGTCGTTGCAGCCAGGCGCCGTACTCGTCGCGTCCGATGTGCTGCCTGAGGAGCCGCTTGCGCCTCGTGTCCGCGGACAGCTCGCGCTCGCAGAATGCGCGAACCTCGGCGCGAAAGTCTTCCAGCGCGGCATCCGCATCGGTCACTTGAACGAACATTCCGCCAGACGCCTCGGGCTCGATAAACGTCGACCCATGAATGCTACGCGCAGATTCGGGCAGATGTCCCGTTCTGCCGCGGCCAGTGACGGCATCGAGGTGGTCTCACGACGGACCGTGGGCAAGCGGCGCCGGAGGCGGACGGTTGGTTCCGGTGTGTATCCGAGACGCGGCAAGCGCCGATACATTTCACCCTCTCGACGAGCGGGAAGTTACCGAGCTCTCGAAGTACCGGTCGCAAGGAGAAGACACATGTACACGCTGTATCATCAAGATGGCACGCGCTCCGGCGCCGCCTTGCTGGTGCTCGAAGAGGGCGGCCTCGAGTACGACCTGAGGCACATCGACATCACCGCCGATGAGCATCGAAGCGAGGATTTTCTCGTCGTCAACCCCCGGGGGCTCATTCCTACCCTGGTGACGGACTCCGGCGAGATCATCTGTGAGACCGCGGCGATCATGATGTACCTCGCCGACCGGCACCGGCTTTCGGAGCTCGCGCCACTGCCCGACGAAGCGGGAAGAGGGGTGTTGCACGACTGGCTGTTCTACCACGTCGGGGAAGTGCAGGAGGCGGGCAAGCGCCAGGCTTACGCCAACCGGTATTCAACCGACCCTGCCGACATTCCTCGAATAAGGGCCAAGGCGGCGGACGCGTTGCTGGAGCGCTGGAGAATCGTCGACCGGCATCTTGCCGACAATGGCCCTTATCATCTCGGAGCACGATTCTCTCTGGTGGATTTGTACCTGTCGATCACCGCCACCTGGCTGGGCATGGGAGACGAGAGAGTGAGCGGCCCGGGTACCGATTTGCGCCTTCAGAATCTGCCGGCCGTCAAGCGTTGTTACGAGCTGGTGGCGGCGAGGCCAAGAAGTGCCCCGGTGCTGGATGCGCACCTGAAGGGTTTGCGTGAGATCCTGGCGGGTTCTCTGCCCGAGTAGGGACTGTTCCTCTATGGCGGGCACTCTGCTCCGCCGTGCAGCCCCCGCCTGAAGCGGTCAGGGCAGTGTTACCAGGCCGCCGGAGGCGACGTAGGTCTGGCCCGTGATGAATCCCGCGGCGTCGCTGAGCAGGAAGTACGTGAGCTCGGCGATGTCGTCCGGCGTGCCGGTCCGGCGTGCGGGTGTGCTCTCGACGATCCGTTGCCGCATCTCGTCGCTCATGTCCTTCGTCATGTCGGTGTCGATCAGACCCGGCGCGACGCAGTTGACGCGGATCGCGGGGCCGAACGCGGTCGCGCAGTTGCGCGAGAACCCGATGACGGCGGACTTCGACGTGCCGTAGGCGATCAGGCGGTCCGGCCGAATCATGGTCGGCGCCAGGCCGTTGATCGAGGAGATGCAGACGATACGCCCGTCACCGTGGGCCAGCATGCCCTCCTTGGCGCGCCACACGCAGTGGAAGGTGCCGTCCAGGTTCACCGACAGGATGCGGCGCCAGAGATCGATGGGCATGTCGACATCGTCCTGGAACGAGGCGATTCCGGCGTTGGTGACCAGGAGGTCGACGGGACCCTTGTCCGCCTCGATGTCCCGAAACATCGCATCGGTTGCCTCGAACGAAGATACGTCGGCCCGGTAGACGCCTCCCTCGCCGCCGTCGGTCCTGATCTGCGCCAAGGTCTCCGCCGCAGCCTCTTCGTTCGACGAGCAGTTGATCGCCACCCACGCACCGGCCCGCGCGAGCCGCCGGCAGATCGCGCGACCGATGCCCCGAGACCCGCCGGTCACCAGGGCGACACGCCCCGAAAGGTCCCTGTCGCTCACGCGGATCTCCAAGTATTTCTTGCGCCGCGCAGCGGGGTCACCGCCCGGGTCCCCATGCACCCCCCGTACTCTGCTTCGACGCCGCTCAGAAGAAGGCCATCGCCCGGACCTCGATGCCCCGACGGGTCAACGCGTTCGGATCCTCGGACGAGGTGTGGCTCACAAGGCGCGCCGGTTCGGGTTCAGGCCGCCTCGGACACCGTGAAGCCCTCGCCCACATGGGTCGCTTTCCACCAGGGCGCCGCCTCTATCCGCTCCGACATCCACTTCACGAGATTGGTGTGGTTCTCGAGCGGCAGCTTCTGCCAGCCGTGGAGGTGCATCGGCGCCGCCACGACCACGTCGGCGATGGTCGGATGATCGCCGCAGACGTAGGCGCTCTCGCCCAGGCGCGCATCGAGGATCCCGGCCAGCTTGTGGAAGTTCGCCGCCTCGCCGTCGAGCACCGACTGGTCCGTCTGATCGCCGAGAAGCGGCTTGACGCAGTTCTCGACCAGGTAGACATAGCAGCTCGGGAACCAGGCGCCGCATTCCCACAGGAGCCAGCGGTTCACGTCGGCCCTGGTCACGAGGTCGCTCGGATAGGCGCTCGCGTTGCCCACCTTGTCGGCGGCGTACTGCAGGATGGCGTTCGATTCCCAGAGAACCAGGTCGCCGTCGCGAAGCGCCGGCAGCGCCGCGTTCGGATTGATCGCCACGAATTCGGGGTTCTTCTGCTCACCCTTGAAGTAGTCGACCTTGGTCAGTGAGTAGTCCGCGCCGATCAGCTTGAGACCGGCGAGGACCTTCCGACAGTTGACGGTGATCGGATCGGCAAGTACTTCCATCGTTCCCTCCTTGCTGCGCCGGACCGCCGCCACGGCGGTCATCGGCACGGATGTTTGTCAGATCGTGGATGCCGCTTGTAAACGATGGGTCATTGTCTGTCCAGCGATGCATACGGCGACGATCGAGAAGACCTGCAAGGTCTCCCTGGAGAGCAGCCTGCGATTCCTCTTCGGGATCACACCCCATTCCCATCGCCCTTCGTCCCCAACGCCGGGAGCGCGAGGACCATCTCCGACAGAGCGAGACCGGGGATCCTTCGGTGCGCCCGCGGGATCACGGACTCGAAACGCCGCGCCGGCCGTCAACTCGAGCAACGGCAGGTCAGCTGTCGCGGAGTGTTTCCCCGTCTGCATCCGGTCTCGAATGGAGTCCTCTGTCGACCGGCACGGCGGCGCGTCCTCGGCCGGCACCCGATGCCGGCGCGCAGGTCCGGAATCTTTCCTCGTGAAAAAGCTGCGCTCCATTTGCATATAAGCCGTACTTTGTTCATCGAGAGGATGAATTGTGGCAAGCTATGCGCGGCCGGGTATGCCAGCTCTCGCCGACGACCGTGTGATTTGTCCCATCAGCCGGGAGAGAACCAATGGATCGACTCAATTCAATCATCGATTCCGTCAACGCATTCGCCTGGGGGCCGCCGATGCTCGGCATTCTGGGCGTCACGGGCGTGCTTCTGACCCTTGGCCTCGTGTTCATGCCGTGGCGGAAGGTGGGGTACGGCTTTCGCCTGCTCTTCGACAAGGGCGGAGCGGTAGGCGAAGGCGAAGTCAAACCGTTCAACGCCCTGATGACCGCGTTGTCGGCGACGGTCGGCACCGGAAACATCGCGGGTGTTGCGACCGCCATCGCACTCGGCGGGCCGGGTGCGATCTTCTACATGTGGCTCATTGCGCTGTTCGGCATGGCCACCAAGTACGCCGAGGCGGTGTGTGCGGTCACCTACCGCGAGAAGGACAAGTCCGGCAAGTACGTCGGCGGACCGATGTACTACCTTCGCAACGGCGTCGGCGAGTTCGCCCCCGAACTCGGCAAGTGGCTGGGGCTGGCGTTTGCGATATTCGGCGCGGTGGCGGCTTTCGGCATCGGCAACGCGGTGCAGGTCAATTCAATGGCCGTCGCACTGGTGGACAGCTTCGGGATTCCGACCTGGCTGACCGGGGCGATCGTGGCGGTTCTCGTGGGCTTCGTGATCCTCGGCGGAATCCGGCGCATTGGCGACGTGGCCGGAAAGCTGGTGCCGGCGATGATCGTGCTCTACCTGGGAGCCGCGCTGCTGATCATCATCATCAACATCGCCGATGTGCCCGCGGCATTCGGCCTGATCTTCACCCACGCATTCACTCCGGCCGCCGCGACGGGCGGCTTCGCGGGCGCGGCGGTGGCCGCAGCGATTCGATTCGGGGTCGCGCGTGGTGTCTTCTCCAACGAGTCCGGGCTGGGCTCGGCGGCCATCGCGCATGCCGCGGCGCAGACGAACAGCCCGGTGCGACAGGGGATCATCGCCATGCTCGGGACCTTCATAGACACCCTCGTGGTGTGCACGATGACGGCGCTGGTGATCATCACCTCGGGAGCGTGGACGATGACCGGCGCCGACGGCGCGGGGCTGACCGGTGCGGTGCTGACATCCACCGGTTTCCAGACCTCGATCGCCGGCGGTCAGTACATCGTCACCATCGCGCTCGCGATATTCGCGTTCACCACCATTCTCGGATGGTCCTACTATGGTGAGCGGTGCTGGCAGTACCTGTTCAGCGAGAGAAGTCTGCTCGTGTACCGAGCATTGTGGGTGCTGGCGGCGCTCTCCTTCGCGAATGTGAAGGTGAACTTCGTGTGGAACCTGTCGGATACGCTGAACGGACTGATGGCGGTGCCCAACCTCATCGGATTGCTGCTGCTCGCTCCGATGGTGTTCAGAGTGACGCGCGAGTACTTTGACTCCATGGGCACACCCCTGAGCAAACCGAAGGCTTAAGGGTCGGGGAAAGCGCCGGCCACCCCCCGGCGCCGAGGCCCACAAGAGGCCGTGGGCCGTTGCGGCGGCAGGATGCAACCTGCGGCCGCAACGGCCTCGGCGCCTCGTTCCAGGGGTGACGATTCCAGGTCGAGGTGAAGCTGCAGCCACATGCATGGCCTCTTCCGCCGGCAAGGCTGGCGGCGGAGCAGGATGCCCGGCATGATGGTCGAGCCACCGGAAGAGGCCGTACATGACACCCACACCGGGACTTGAAGACAGAGTCGTCGATCGGGCCAGCTACCTGCGGAACGTGGCTCATCTGCGGGGGCTCGGCCTGGAGCTGCCGCGCATCGCCGACCTCGTCGATCCGCCGACACACCTGGCGGCGAGGGCGAGGGAGATTGCCGGGGTGGATCCTGACTCCGCTGATGGCGGCAATCTCTTCCGCGTCCACTGGCACAACGGTGCGGACCGCAGATCCCTGGTCGATGTCCCCGAGCACATGGTGCTGCCCGAGTCGCTCACGGGTGTGAAAGCCAGGATCATCGTGGCCTTGGGCAACAAGTTCCCGATGATCAACGCCCACAAGGTGCTGGCGGCATACGGGTGCCTCATTCCCCGTCTGCTGTCGGGGGCCTTCGACGTCACGCGTCACCGCGCGGTCTGGCCCTCCACCGGCAACTACTGCCGCGGCGGTGTGGCGATCGCCAGACTGTTGGGATGCCGGTCTGTCGCGGTGCTGCCCGAGGGCATGAGCCGGGAACGTTTCGACTGGCTCGAGGACTGGGTGGTCGACACGAGCGACATTCACCGCACCCCGGGCACGGAAAGCAACGTCAAGGAGATCTACGATGCCTGTCACGTCCTGGCGAAGGACGAGCAGAATCTGATCCTCAATCAGTTCTCGGAGTACGGGAACTATGTCGTGCACCGCGCGGTCACCGGGCCGGCGCTGGAGCGGATCTTCCGAGCGCACAACCCGGATCGAAGCACGATCGCGCGTGCCTTCGTGTGCGCTTCAGGCTCGGCGGGAACACTGGGGGCGGGCGACTATCTCAAGGGCTCGCTCGGCACCCATACCTGCGTGGTCGAAGCGCTGGAATGCCCGACGCTGCTCTACAACGGCTATGGCGAGCACAACATCCAGGGTATCGGGGACAAGCATGTGCCGCTCATTCACAACGTCATGGGCACCGATTTCGTGATCGGCGTCTCCGACAAGGGCAGTGACGCGCTGAACATGGTGTTCAACACCGTCGTCGGCAGATCCTATCTGTCCCGGTACCGGCGGGTTGGTCAGCAGAGCCTGGCGGATCTCGACAATCTCGGCCTTTCGTCAATCGCCAACATTCTCGGCGCGATCAAGTACGCCAAGTACATGGGGTTGGGGTCGGACGACATCGTGCTGACGGTGGCGACGGACGGCGCCGCGATGTATCGATCGGAAATCGAGACTGCCAATGCCTCGTACTTCGCCGGCAACTTCTCCGAGATCGAGGCGGCGGAAGCGTTCGGCCAGCATCTCCTCGGCGCGGGTATCGATCACGTGAGCGAGCTGACGCGCTTCGACCGCGAACGGATCTTCAATCTCGGGTACTACACCTGGGTCGAGCAGCAGGGCACGAGCCTCGAGGACTTCGACCGGCGGCGCGAGCAGGGATTCTGGGACGGGTTGATGGATCTGGTGCCGGTCTGGGACGGCATGATCGAGAATCTGAACGTCGCGATCAGATAGGCTGTACACAGTGCCGATTCGGCGGCTGGTTGAGCTCCGCTGCCCTGTCGCGTCCGGGACGGACGGAGTCTCAACGGGTCGCGGCTCGAGCGCTCTGGCAGACGACCCGCGGCTCATCGAAATACGCGTTGTCCGGAGCAACGGTGCCCGGCGCACCCGACAGACGAGTGCTCGGCTCTGGCGACCGCGCTGCGACTTGGTCGCGGGCTCCGTTCAGCCCTCCCCGTAGCGTTGCGCGTAGCCGGCGAGGCGCGCCTGCCAGCCGGGTCGGTCGATCACGTCGCGGTTGACGATACCGTGGGGTTCGTGGCCGGCCATGACCGCGAGCACCGCGCGCACGTCCGCGGCGCCGCTTCCGGAGAAGAGCTGGTTCGTCCAGCACAGCGCGTGGGGGGCGAGAATGACGTTGTCGAGGGAAAGCACAGGGTCGTCCGCATCCGGCGGTTCCTGCTCGAGGACGTCGAGTCCCGCGCCGGCGATGCCTCCCTCCTGCAACACCTCGGTCAACGCCTCCTGGTCGACGATGGGCCCGCGCGCGGTGTTGATGAGGAATGCGCTCGGCTTCATCTGCCCTAGGCGCTCTCGGTTGACGAGGTGGTGGGTCTCCGGGGAGAGAGGGCAGTTCACGCTGAGGAAGTCGGACTCCCGGAACACATGGTCCAGGTCGCTCAGGGTGACGCCCAGCTCCTTGGCGAGGGCCGGATCGGCGTAGGGGTCGTGCGCGATGAAGTGCATGTCGAGGGGGCGTGCGAGGCGGAACAGCTCGGCCCCGATGTTGCCCATGCCGATCGAGCCCAGCGTGAGTCCCACTAGACCCACGCCATTGTGCGCGGTCTTTTCGGCCCAGCCCGGGGGCCCGCGTCGCGCGATGCGGTCCTTGACGAAGAGCTTGCCGGCGAGGGCGAAGAGGAGGGTCAGGATGGAGACTGCGACCGGGCGCCGCACCCCGTCCGGTGTGATTACCACCGCCACGTCGTGGGCGCTGCACGCGGCGAGATCCACGTTGTCGTAGCCGACGCCGAAACGCGCCACTACCGCGAGACGCCCGTTCGGGGTCAGGCTACCGGCCCCGACGCGCGGCGCCAGCAGGATCAGGGCGTCGACGTCGGTGAGCTGCGCGGCGGAGATCTCCGCCTCGGGCTCCAGGTAGAAGAAGTCGAGATTCGAACGCTCCTCGAGCGGAGAGAGGTCGAACTCGGGAAAGCTCGCGCTGCCGTCGGGCTTGCGGAAGTCGGCGCTGAGCGCCACTCGGAACGTGGACATGCTTCCCTCCTCAGCTTGCGCAACCGCTACGGATGGCGGAGAGCCCTGCCGCCACGGCATCGCCCAGCGCCCAGGAATCGGCCGAGTAGGCGATGAAGTCGAATCCCTGTTCATGGAGGGCGATCCCGGTACCGACGTCGGGCACCAGGCGCCCCAGCGAGGTATCGGTCGCGCGTCCGGCCTCGACCACGGCCTCGATGGCCTCGACGAAGCGGGGATGCTCGAATTCGCCGGGGATGCCGAGCGAGCAGGTCAGATCGAAGTGACCGACCCAGAGGCAGTCCACCTCCTCGAGCGCGCCGATCGCCTCGGCGTTCTCGACCCCCTCGACGGTTTCGATCTGCGCGACGAGCAGGGTGCGGCGGTTCTGCGCCGCCAGCTTCTCCATCGTGGGTCCGGCCGTGTAGCAGTCCACCGCCGAGCGCAGGACCACGCCGCGCGCGCCGGCGGGGACGTACTTCATGGACCGGATGATGGACTTCGCCTCGTCCGCGGTGCTCACCATCGGCAGCATGACGCCGTCGGCGCCCGCATCGAGGATGCGTGCGATGTCCTTGTAGTCGCGGGACGGGCTCCGCACGATGGTGGGCAGCTCGGCCGCTCTCGCGTAGGTCATGACCCTTTTGACGGTCTCGATGCCGAAGCCACTGTGCTCGGTGTCGAGCACCGCGTAGTCGCAGCCCGCGTGCTTGAGGATGTACCCGATCCCCGGCGTGTCGAACTCGAAGATGAAGGTTCCGGCCTTCAGCTTGCGGTGGGAGGCCATGCGTTTCAGGGGCGATTCACTCAACGTTTCTCTCCAGTGATTCGGTAGGACGGGTTGCGTCCGACCCGACCGGTCGCAGTGGTGAAGGTGAGGGCCTGGATCTCAGCCCGACGTAGCCGGAACCAAGCTCGTGGATTCCCGAAAAATCTTCGTAACCTTGCGTGAGTCTTTACGGATCGGAGGGTAGTGCTCGTGCATTGCCGGCGTCTTCGCGCGTTCGAGGTATGACCGGCCGGGCGCGTCGAAACGGGAATGATCGCCGGAAAGCGCCGGTGGCCTACGATGGACAAGCGGCGGCGCCGAGGATCGCGCCCTGGTCCGAGGCCTGCACGATTACCGCGCAGCCCTGGTTGGGGTGGAGCTCGAGGTCGGCGATGGAGACTTCCCATTGCTCTCCACTCCATTCGCCCAGGCGCCGGAACTCGCGCACGATATGGTGGTTGGTAAGCGTCTTGCCCTTGTTCTCGCCCGCTTCGATCACCGTGACGTGGCGAACGTCGTAGCGGGCGAGCAGCACCTCGGCATCGCTTCCCACCGGTCCGGCATCCACCGTGACCGTGAACCCGCCCGCAGCTCCCGGCTGCACCGATACCCGAGCCGGCTTCGGAACGGTGCGCGCACTCTCGATGAGGCGCAGCACGCTGCTCCGCCTCGACCCGACGGTCTGGGCCACGCCGTCAACCACGATTTGCGGAGTGTAGACCTGGGAACCTGGGATGCGACCGGCGTAGACGCGCTGGCGCTCGGTGTAGGCGGCATCCGAGAAGACATCTTTCCATTGCCCGCTCGAGCCGTACACGAGGTCGTCCCAGTAGTCGACGTGGAACTCCAACGCGACGAGGTCCTCGCGTTCCACGAGCTCACCGAGGAAGGTTTCCGCCGGCGGGCACGAGTAGCAGCTCTGGGACGTGAACAGCTCGACGACGGTCGGCTCGCCGGCTCGTGCCGCGACGCAGGAGAGCGCGAGCGCGACGAGGGTGGCAAGCGGCGCGAGGCCGCGGGACGAGAAGCGCTTTGCGGACGCCTCGTGCGTCTCTACCGCGGCCGGCGTTTTCGGATTCGGCGAATCAAGTGCGTGCAGGTCGTGCGTAGTCATGCTTTGGCCCTCTTCGAGAGAGTCACGCGAAACGTCGCGCGGAGGGTAACGCAAGCGTGGGGTTCCGGTCAGTCGGGAGAGGGGACGGATGCTCTGCGCTCGAGTCGAGCGCCGCACCGTCAGCATGGTCCCGCTTCCCGCGCTTGCTTTCCCTTGCCCCCGCCACCTCGTCTGCGACACCCTATGCCGGGTTCCTGTCCGATGAAGCCCACTGTGAGGAGACTTCCATGAGCGCCGGCCGACGCATCCAGAACATCTACGAAACACCCTTCGAACCCTACGACATGGACGGTCCGGTGGAAGAGGACAAGAGCTGCCTGCCGGTCAGTTGGACCAAGGAATCAGGGCGTGGCTGCTACCTGATTCGCATGGAGCCGGGGTCCGAGACCATTCCCCATGAGCACCGCTGCCGGGAGGAATTCCTCATCCTGGAGGGCGAGCTCATCGAGAGCGACGGCACCGTGCTCAAGACCGGCGACATGGTGAGCTATGACCAGGGGACCTTTCACAACTCGCGCACCGAGACCGGCTGCCTGCTGATCGGTTTCGACTGGCTGCCCTGACGGCGGCGAGAGAGGAGAGAATCATGCCCGAGCAGAAGACGATCGCGTTCTTTCCGGAAGGCGCCTTCGGCCCGGCGCTCAACTCCGTGGGCATCGCCCAGGCCTGCACGCAGAAGGCGGCGCGCCTCCTGGATGGATTGTTGCGGTAGCCCGGATCCGGCTGCGGCTGCACCGTACCGGGCCGGCGTCCCGGCGAGTACGGACACAGCGGCCTCAAACCCCTCTCGATTGGTCGGGTTCGGGGGCCTGAGAGCCTGGCTTCGAATCCTGCCTGCGCGTGCAGGCGGTCGGGAATCGGGCGCAGGCCACGTCCGAGGTGCTCGGTTGCATTCGAAGGGGGCACCTTGAACAATGGCCGCGGCATGCGCATCCGTGGCTACTGGAGGGATCCACGTGACGACATTTCGGTGGACTTGCTCGGGGTCGTCGGCCTCAGGTCCTCGTCATCCGGCGGCAGGTTCCGCCGGACCCACCTGATGCGCATCTTCCCGGCACTGCCCGTTCTCGGCAATGCCGGCGGTGTAAGGACTCTCCGCCCCACGGGGGCGCCACTCGCTCAAAGAGAGGTATCCATGAATCTCCGGCATCCACAAAGACGAAAAGCAAGCGCTTTCGGACTCATCTCGGCGGCGGCGGTGCTCGTCGCCGGCTTCGGGTTCTCCGCCTCGCTCATGGCGCTGGATAAGGTGAACTTCCAGTGGAGTTGGATCCCCACCGGATTCTATGCCCCGATTTCGGCCGGGATGGCCAAGGGCTTCTACGAGGAGGAGGGAATCGACCTCACGGTCAGCACCGGCCGCGGCTCGGGCGACGCCGTCAAGAAGGTGGCAGGTGGAGGCTCCCCCATCGGCGACGGCGACATCTCCGCGGTGATGTCGGCGCGCGCGGAAGAGGGGGCACCCGTCAAGTGCCTCATGCACGAGCACAACCACTCGCCGCATTCCCTGTTCATTCTCAAGAGCAGCGGCATCTCGCACTTCAAGGATCTGGAAGGAAAGACGCTGGCGACCACGCCCGGAAACAGTCATCGCAACTACTTCCCGATCGCGGCCCGCATGGCCGGACTCGATCCGGATACCGTCAGTTGGACCGTCGTCGACGCTACCGCCATGCCGTCGCTGCTGATCAACAAGCGGGTCGATGGCGTGCCTTACTTCACGTCCAACGCGTCTTTCGTCGAGCCGCAGGCGAAGGCAATCGGCGATGAACTCGTAGTGATTCCCTTTGCCGATTACGGGTTCGACATCTACTCGTACTGCATCTACGCGCGAGACGACGTTATCGAAGAGCAGCCGGACATGCTGCAGCGTTTCCTCAAGGCCACCGTGCGATCTTTCGTCTGGGCGCGCGACAATCCGGAGGAAGCGGCTCGCCTCCACAAGGAACGATGGCCCGACACCAAGTACGAGGACAACCTCGCGGGCTGGGTGGATTTGAGCGGGAACATGTTCGGGAAGGACAAGTCGGTCAATTGGACGGGGCACTACGACATGGCGAAGGTGCAGAAGACCTATGACGTGCTCGTCGAATCGCGCGGACTCAATCCCGACTTCAATGTCGCGGATGTAATCCACGACGGCCTTCTTCCACCGATGTAGTCGGTTGAAATCGATATCCCGTTGCTGAAGGGGAGTCTTGCGCCATAATCGAGATCGATCGAGTAACCAAGACCTTCAGGTCGCTCGACGGGGCCGACGTGCAGGCCCTGCTGGAAGTGAGCCTCGCCATCGAGCGCAACGAGTTCGTCTCCATCGTCGGACCCTCCGGCTGCGGAAAATCGACTCTGTTGCGCCTGATCGCGGGGCTCATCGGGCCTACTTCGGGGCAGGTCGGCATCGACGGCGTCGCGGTCGATGGGCCGCGGCGCGACATCGGCGTCGTGTTCCAGGCGCCGACGCTCCTGCCCT
This sequence comes from uncultured Ectothiorhodospiraceae bacterium, assembly GCA_964420925.1. GTDB lineage: Bacteria > Pseudomonadota > Gammaproteobacteria > HK1 > HK1 > JAJEAD01. Next base: position 23,586 of record CAYQVB010000137.1, read on the forward strand.
GGGCCAACGTGCTCGACAACGTTCTCTTCCCGCTCAAGATTCTTCATCGCCTTGCGCCCGAGAGTCCGGACAAGGCACGCGATCTCCTGCGTCTCGTCGGGCTCTCGGACTTCGAGCGGAAGATGCCCTCGGAGCTCTCCGGAGGCATGCAGCAGCGTGCATCGATCTGCCGTGCATTGATCACGGATCCGGACATCCTGCTCATGGACGAGCCCTTCGGCGCCCTGGATGCGCTCACTCGGGAAGAGATGAGCCTCGAGCTGCTGCGCATCTGGCAGGAGCAGCCGAAGACGATCTTCTTCGTTACTCACTCCGTGCCCGAAGCGGTGCTGCTCGCGGATCGGGTGTGCGTGATGACCGCGCGCCCGGGGCGAATCATCGAGATCATCGATGTGCCGCTGACCCGGCCACGCTCCTACGAGCAGGAGTCTCTGCAGGAGTTCCAGAACTGTGCCAAGCGAATCCGACAACACATCTTTGGAGACGCGTCCGCCTCCGCCCGAACCGGAGCAGCGTAGGCTGGAGCGCCTCTGGTACCACAGCCGCAGCTTCGTGCTGCCGCTGCTGGCGGTGTTCCTCATCGGCGCGGCCTGGGAGGGCGCGGTACGCCTCTTCGAGATCCCGGTCTACATGCTGCCGGCGCTCAGCGTCATCTGGAACGAGTACCTGACCAACATCGGCCTGGTGGCGAGCCACACCGTGGCGACTCTGGGCACGGTCATGGGGGGATTCGCGCTCTCCATCGCGATCAGCGTTCCCCTCGCGGTGCTGATCGCTTCCTCTCCGCTGATGGCGAACGCGATCTACCCGCTCCTGGTCCTGACCCAGTCGGTGCCCAAGGTGGCCCTTGCGCCCATCCTGGTGGTGGTGCTCGGCGCGGGCGAAGTGCCGAGACTGGTGGTGACCTTCCTGGTCGCGTTCTTTCCTCTCGTCACGTCGCTCGCGACCGGATTGCTCACGACACCGGCGGATCTGATCGAGCTCGGCCGCTCCTACAAGGCGACGTGGTGGCAGGAGCTGGTGCGCATCCGCTTTCCCTCGTCGGTGCCCTTCATGTTCAACGGGCTCAAGCTCGCCATCACCTTCGCGGTGGTGGGGGCCACGGTCGGCGAGTTCGTGGCCGCGGACAAGGGCCTCGGCTACCAGATCATGGCCGCCACCGCGTTCTTCAACACCCCCGCCGCGTTTGGCGCTCTCGTGATCCTGTCGCTGCTCGGCATCACGCTGTTCCAGGCGGTGGTGATCATCGAGAGGGTGTTCTTCTCCTGGTCGACGCCCATGGAAGCGGACTTGCAGTGAGAATGGAACTCACTGCGGTCCGGCCCTTCCGATTCCGGCGCCCGAGCGCGGAAGCGCTGACGTGGCTCGTGACCGCGGGCCTGCTCGCCGCCGGCTCGCTGTGGCCCGAGACCGGTACCGGGATGCTCGTCGCGGTGGCCCAGGGCCTGCTCGCGTTGTTGCCGGTGGTCGCGCTCGCCGCGCTCCTCGCCGGCGCGCTGACGCTGGGCAACTGGTCCGACCGCGCGCTCGCGTGGCTCTCGGGCGGCCCGGTCCGCGCGGTGCTGATCGCGAGCTTCGTCGGCGCCGTCACCCCGGTGTGCGGCCTCGGCGTGCTTCCCCTCATCGCGACCCTCCTGCGTCGCGGACTGCCGTTGGCTCCGGTGATGGCGTTCTGGGTCTCCTCTCCGGTGACCGATCCGAGCATGCTGCTCATCACCGCCGGCATCATCGGGTTGCCTTTCGCCCTCGCCAAGACTGTGGCCGCGTTCGGGATCGGCCTTTTCGGGGGCGCGGTCACGTGGTTCCTGCCCGGCTTTCGGGGCGCCGGTCATCACCTGATGCGAGTTGCCTCCCTCGAGCAGTACTCCTGCGAAGGCGGGTCCGTCCGGTTCTGGCCGGAGGTCTGGGGCAGTATCCGGCTGGTCCTGCGCTGGCTCGCCCTCGCGCTGGTCCTGGAGGTCTTCCTGCAACGGCTCGTGCCCGATGACTGGATAGCCTCTCTCTTCAGCGACGATGCGGCCGCTTCCATTCCTCTCGCGGTGATCGTGGGCGCACCCATGTACCTGGACGGCTACGCGGCCCTGCCTCTGGTGCGCGGACTGATGGAGAAGGGCATGAGCTTCGGTGCCGCGCTGGCGCTGATGATCTCGGGCGCGGCGGTGAGCCTCTACGTCGCGGTGGCGGTCGCCTCGATCGTCCGCGTCCGGGTCTTCGTGCTCTACGTGCTCATCGCGATGGTGGGCGCTGGCGCCGCCGGCTACGTGGCGGGCTGGCTGGTCTGAGGAAGTTCATCCTCGACCACCTGTCGAGCGTCCCGCTCACGGCATTCGCGATCGGTGTTGCCGGTGGATTCCCGCGCATCAAGGGCATCCACTCATTGAGTTCCTTGCCCGACTGCGAGGCAGTCCGCCGCCGTGATCAGCTCATCAAGGGAAATACGGCGGGCAACATGCAGCATGGTCTACGCCGTCTCCCCGGAGGCGGGAGTACACCGGCTCCGTCGTTGCCCGCCACGCCGGTACGAGCCGACTCCTTCCTGCATTTTCGCCGAGTTCTACCTTGCCCGAATACCCATGCCGCCTGCGCTGCCATCCTCGCTCTCATCGAGTCCGCATCCGCACGCCGAGTGCTGCTACCATGCCGCCGCGACGGGAGGCACCACGCCTCGTGGTCCGCTCGGGATTGCGAAGGGTCGCTCCCGTCCCGCCCACGCACTAATCGGAGCGATTGGAAATGAAACACAAGACCCTCTCGACCGTGCTCGCGGCTCCGCTGCTGCTGATCCTCGGCTTCGCCAGCCCGGGCGCCGCCGCCGACATAGAAACCGACAAGCTCACCTGCGCGTTCACGTTCTGGCCCGGCCAGGGCGTCTACTTCCTCGCCCGGGACCTCGGCTACTTCGATGAAGAAGGTGTCGAGATCGACCTCATTCACGAGGACGACATCCAGGTCCAGACCGAGGCGATGGACGCGGGTCAGCTCAACTGCAACTCCCGCACCATCGGCGAGTACCAGAGCCGCCCGCGCACCAAGGAAACCAAGGGCATCGTCATCGCGGCGATGGACATCTCCCTTGGCGGAGACGGCGTGGTGGTGAGCGGAGACATCAAGGACGTCTGCGAGCTCCGGGGCAAGACCTTCGCGATGGAGCCGACGCTGCCCGCCAACCTGCTCCTGCAGATCGAGCTCAAGGAGAAGTGCGGCATGACGCTCAGCGATCTGAACATCCTGCACATCGCGACCGCGGACGGCCTCGCGGTGTTCGAGGACCCCACGGTGTCGGCGGTCGAGTCCTACGAGCCGCTGCTCAGCCAGATCGTCGCCAACACTTCCCGCGAGGGTGCCTACAAGCTGGTCGACTCCTCCGATCACCCTACCCTGATCGTGGACGTGTGGTTCCTCCACAACGATTTGATCGCAACGAATCCGGAGCTCATACGCTCCATGCTGCGGGCGGTCTACCGGGCGATCGACTTCTACTTCGAGAACCCCGACCGGTCCCACGAGATCATGGCCCCGAACTACAACCTCACCACGGAAGAGATGGCGGAAGCCTTCGAGGGCTTGCGCTTCACCACCTACGAGGAGGCGCTGGAGCTCTTCGGCACTCCGGATGCGCCGGGGCCCTTCAAGGAGACCTTCGACACCGTCATGCAGCTCAACATCGAACAGGGCGTGGCGGACGAGGCGCTGGTCTACGAAGAGCAGGTCGACGCGTCGCTGCTGGTGGACCTCTTCGAGGGACACACCCGCTAAGGCCGCTAGCCGGTCCATCGGCGAGGCGGCGGAGGCGGCCGGCGAGGCGCCGCCTCCGCCTTCACCGGGAACGGATTGATGCCCGGAGAATCATCCGGCCCGCGTTCGGCGTGGCGGGCCCTCGTTGCATTCCGCGGTTCCCTGAGCCGCCGGATCGAGCTCGCGCTCGCGGTGCTCGCGTTTGCGCTGCTGCTGGCCCTGTGGCTCGCGATCGTCGCATCCGGCTCCGTCAAGCCGCAGTACCTGCCCTCGCCGGGCGCCATCCTCGGCGCCTACCACAGTCTCTTCACCCGCTTCGAGTTCACCCACGACATCTACATCAGCGTGCAGCGCGTGGCGATTGCCTTCGGTATCGCCGCGGCAATGGCGATTCCGATCGGGATCCTGATGAGCAGCTTCCGGGTGGTGGGAGCGATGAGCGAGCCGGTGATCGATCTCATCCGCTATCTGCCGGTGCCGGCGCTCGTGCCGCTGACCGTCATCTGGCTCGGGATCGGCGAGGTCTCCAAGGTGGCGCTGCTCTGGATGGGCACTTTCTTCCAGCTCGTGCTGCTGATCGCGGACGACGCCAAGCGCGTGCCCCACGAGTACGTCGAGATCGCCTACACCCTCGGCGCGAAGTCGCGACAGGTGCTGCGCTGGATCGTCCTCCCGAGCATGCTTCCGAGCATGGTCGACAACCTGCGGATCACGCTCGGGTGGTGCTGGAGCTATGTCATCCTCGCCGAGATCGTCGCCGCCAACGACGGGATCGGTCACGTGATCTGGGCGTCACGGCGCTTCGGAAAAACTCCGGAAGTGATCGCGGGCGTGCTCGCGATCGGCATCATCGGGCTCGCGAGCGACCAGATCATCCGTTTCGTCCACCGCCGCGCCTTCCGCTACCTGCGCTAGCCCTTTACCCGTGAAGTCCTGCGCAAGATGACGAAGTGTTTTGAGGATTCGTGGATTCCCGCTTGCGCGGGAATGACGAGGAAGGGCGTTGTACGTGTTGTCCGTCATTCCCTTGATGAGCGGTAATCCACGAGCCTGGCTCTGGCTACGCCAGATTGGGGAAGCCTGAAAGCGAAGGGCGATGGAGAAGCGCTGGAGTACGAATCGGACGTTGCCGGGACCGGAGGGTCTCTGATGGCGGACAGGGAATCGTTCCTGCACATCGACAGGCTGTCGAAGTCGTTCCGGCGCAGTGCGCGGGAGCCCGAGATCCACGTCATCGACGAGGTATCGCTTTCCATCGAAGAAAACGACTTCGTCATCTTCGTCGGACCTTCCGGCTGCGGGAAGACCACCCTGATGCGCATCGCGGCCGGGCTCGAGCACGCCACGTCCGGACGGGTGGTGCTGGAGGGCGAGGTGGTGACCGGGCCGGACCGGCGCAAGGGGGTCGTCTTCCAGTCCTACTCCTCCTTCCCCTGGCTCACGGTGCTGGAGAATGCGGAGTTCGGGCTCAAGTTTCGCAACGATGTCGACAAGAAGGAGAAGCGCGAAATTGCCCGGCACTACCTCGATCTCGTGGGCCTCGGCGGCTTCGAGAGCTTCTACGTCAACCACATCTCCGGCGGCATGCGGCAGCGCCTCGCGATCGCCCGCACCCTGTGCGCCAATCCGGACGTGCTCTTCATGGATGAACCCTTCGGCGCGCTCGATGCCCAGAACCGGGAGTTCCTGCAGGTCCAGTTGCTCGAGATCCGGGAGAAGGAACGCAAGACCATCGTCTTCGTCACCCACGACGCTGAGGAGGCGATCTTCCTCGGGGAGCGCATCTTCGTGTTCTCGGCCCGTCCCGCGAGGATCATCGAGGAGATCACCGTCGCCGATCACCTCGAAGGGGAGCGCACCCTGGAACTCAAGGATACGGAAACCTTCTTTCATCTGCGCAACCACCTGCTCGAGCTGACCCGGGCCCAGGCCCGTCGCACTGAGGAGATGGCGGTGCGCAGCATGCCGGGGACGTGATTCGCTCGTGAACCGGCCGGGCGGCGGCGCTTCCAACGGGATGAAAGAACAAGCCATCCATGACTCTTGTAACCCCGCGGTCCGAGAACGCGGGTTCAGAGCCGCTTCCATTTCTCATCGACTCGGCGTCGATGAAAAAACCGGTACATCCCTGTACCGCAACCGGCAGTTGAAAAACCGCGATTCTCCCTCGCCTGCTGAACCGGCAGACGGCGCACCACAGGAGTAGCAACCGCGTGGCCAGAGATCCCAGATACGACATCCTCTTCGAGCCGGTACGGCTCGGGCCGGTGACGGCCCGGAACCGCTTCTACCAGGTGCCCCATGCGAGCAGCACGGGCGTCGACATGCCGAACACCCGCAAGGGCCTGCGCGCGATCCGGGCCGAGGGCGGCTGGGGAGTGGTGTGCACCGGATACTGCTCCATCCATCCCACTTCGGACGATACCCCACTTCGCTACTCGCGCCTGTGGGACGACGACGACGTGCGGAACCTCGCGCTGATGGTGGACGCGGTGCACGAGCACGGCGCGCTCGCCGGCGTTGAGCTCTTCTACGGTTCCAGCATGACCAGCAACCGCAGCACGCGCGAGATGCCCCTCTCTCCCTCGGGGCTGCCCATGCTCCGGGCCGCCGGGCGCGGGCAGTTTCCCCTGCACACGCGCGCGATGGACAAGCAGGACATCAGGAATCTTCGCACCTGGCAGGTGGAGGCCGCGAAGCGGGCGAAGAGCGCCGGCTTCGACATCGTCTACGTCTACGCGGGCATGAACTTCGGTCCCTACCAGTTCATATCCCGGCGCACCAATCGCCGCACGGACGAGTACGGAGGCTCGCTCGAGAATCGCGTGCGCCTGCTGCGGGAAATGGTCGAGGATACCAAGGAGGCGGTGGGCGACACTTGCGCAGTAGCGGTGCGTTTCTCGGTCGACGAGCTGATGGGGGACCTGGGCTTGCAATGGCACGACGAGGGGCGTGGCGTGTTCGAGCTGGTCGGCGAGCTCCCGGATCTCTGGGACCTCAAGACCTTCGGCTTTCAGGACAGCTCGAATGCGCGCTATTCGGAGGAGGGCTACCAGGAGCCCTACGTCGCCTTCGCGAAGCAGATGACCTCGAAGCCGGTGGTGGGAGTGGGGCGCTTCACTTCTCCCGATGGCATGGTGTCGCAGATCAGGCGTGGAGTGCTCGATCTCATCGGCGCGGCCCGCCCCTCCATCTCGGACCCCTTCCTGCCGAAGAAGATCGAGGAGGGCAGGGAAGACGACATCCGCGAGTGCATCGGCTGCAACATCTGCTACTCCTGCTACCACGAGTCGGTCCCGATCCGCTGCACCCAGAATCCCACTATCGGCGAGGAGTGGCGCCGAGGTTGGCATCCCGAGAAGATCGAAGGCCGCGCTTCCAACGACGGCGTGCTCGTGGTCGGAGCGGGGCCCGCGGGGCTGGAGGCGGCGCGCGCGCTCGGCCAGCGCGGCTACGAGGTCACGCTCGCCGAAGCGGGCACCGAGCTCGGGGGGCGGCTGTGTCGGGAGTCGCGGCTGCCCGGACTCGCAACCTGGATCCGGGTGCGCGACTGGCGGCAGGGGCAGCTCGACAAGATGCCGAACGTCGAGACCTACTTCGACAGCGAGCTCTCACCGGAGCATCTGCTGGAGTTCGGCTTTCCCCGCGTGGTCGTCGCGACCGGCGCGCGCTGGACGACCGACCTTGCCGACCAGCGTTCGGTGCCGGTGCCCTCGAGCTTCGCAGGCCGGGTCCTGACGCCGGACGAGGTCATGGCGGGCGCCGAGGTCGTCTCGCCGGTGGTGCTCTTCGACTTCGACCAGTACTACATGGGCGGCTGCCTGTCCGAGCTGCTGGCGGAGCAGGGACACCGCGTCACTTACGTCACTTCCGCCGACGTGGTCTCGGCGTGGTGCGGCAACACCCACGACCAGTGGCATGCGCACAATCGGCTCGTCGAGCTCGAGGTGCCGATAGTGACCGGTTTCTTCGTGGCGGATTTTGATGGCGAGACTGCTGTGCTCTCCGGTCGCACCGACGGCGAAGTCCGCAAGGTGGAAGCGGCAACCCTGGTCATCGTCGGCGCGCGGGAACCGCATGACGGCCTGTACCAGGCGCTCGCCGCGCGCCCGGAGGACCTGCGCGAAGCCGGCATCCGCACGCTCCAGAAGATCGGCGACTGCGACGTGCCGGGTGCGATAGTCCACGCCACCTACGCCGGCCACCGGCTCGCTCGGGAGTTCGACGCCAACGTCGCGCCCATGCTCTTCGAGCGGACGGAACTGGGAGCATGACGAGGTGGAGGATCGGGCAGGAAGCGGCTCCGAAAGAGCGGTGCCGATCAAGACGCGATTCGAGGACGGGGTTGCTGGTGCCGCAATCATTCGTCCGCAACGACTTCCCGGATCACGAGGCGGCGCTGAGCTCCTCGTCCAGCTCTCCGGGCGGATGGCGGCGTGCTCCGGCGCGGGATGCGTCCCCTTTGGCGCGACGGCATACCGGCAGTATGCTATTCCACTCGGGAGGAGCATTCGCCATGAACCAGTCTGCGACGATGAGCGGTGAATGGATCCGCATGGGAGGACCCCGCTGAGATCGAGCGACCGCATTCGGATTCCGGAGGAGTCGTAGAGGGATGGAGCTCGGTGTCGAAGACGTTTACTGCACGCTCTCCACCCGAGAGATGCCGGCGAGACGAATGCTCTCTTCGGAGACCGGCCCGTAGTACTCGACGCTTCCCCCGCCCGCCATGGAGCCCGACAGCTTCCCTCCGTTCATGGTGAGGGTGACCTTGGAAGCGCCGGCGAGGTCCAGTTCGGCATCCGTGACGCTGACGCCGCGCAGGTCGATGTGGCTCGCCCCCGCGACGGAGAGCTCCAGCTCATCGTAGCGGCTTTCGCGCCCCTCGAGCTGGGTCACGCCCGCGACGTCGATTTCGAGGCGGGGACCCCGGAAGCCCAGCAACTCGACCCGGGACGCTCCCTTGAGGTCCAACTCCTCGAGCTCGGGCATGACGATGTCCGCGGTGGCGGGGAAGTCGGGTTCTTCCCACCACGAATGCGAAACGACTCGCAGCCAGAGCCGCTCGCCGGTGAGGCCCACCTTGACCCGGTCTTCGAGAACATCGGGGTAGGAGATCTCGATCCGCCAATCGTCTCCCCGGCGGACGTTGACCTGCCACTGACCGGCGACGTCGATCTCGCGGAACTCACGAAGCTCCACGCTTCCCCGGACCTTCGCCCCATCGAGGAAAGCGGAACGGTCCGGGGAGAGCGCGATGCGGGCCGACACCACGGACGCGATGAAAACTGCGGCCAGCACTCCGCCCATCGCCAGCAATGCAATCTGGCTGCGTTTCACGGCGTTTCTTCTCCTCTGTGTTCGGGCATTCCGGAACGGGGCACCCGCTCGGCGATCTCGTCGAGTCCGATGTCGAGCAGCTTCATCGTTCGAAGGATTCTCGGCACTTCCTCGCGCATGAACTCGTCCTTCATTTCCTTCAGTGCGCGTCCTGCCGCATCCTCGCTCACGAAGTAGCCTCGCCCTCTCCGGGTGGAGATGAGCTCTCTTTCCAGGAGTTTCTGGTAGCTCTTGGTGACGGTGTTCGGGTTGACTCCGAGCTCGACCGCCAGTTCCCGAATGGAGGGTATGCGTTCCCCCGCCTTCCACTCTCCCCGGAGAATGCGCTCGCGGATCTGGTCCGCGATCTGGAGATAGATGCCTTTCGGCTCGCTAAACTCCATCGCTGACCTGGGTCTCCGCAACCCGCAGCCACGCTATGCACCAGCATGCAATGGGCAGGAGCAGCTTGACGATGAACAGGACTTGCGACCCCGTGCCGGTGAACCAGTCGTGCAGCGAATCGAGGGCGTAGCCGATGTCCCAGGCGACCGCCCAGAGGTCGGCAAAGGCGATGCGAAGCGCAATCAGGGTCAGTGTCGCCAAAGCGATCAATCCGAGAGTGATGGCGAGGGTGGTCTTCATGAAGTGGCTCCGGCGGAACCACGCGGCTCCCAGGAAGTACAGCGCCTGGACCACGATGTAGAGGGAGATGCGTTCCCAGACGATCGGATCGAAGGGATCGAAGAACCGGTGGCGATTGCCGAAGAAGAGCAGATTGAGCGATTCGACGATCACCGAAACCAGAGTGCTGAAGGTCAGAAGGTAGACCACGAATCCGACGGTGACGGTGAGGAGGCGGGCCAGCGTCTTTTCCAGCGCGGAGGCGGGCAGAAGCAGATACGCTTCGTTCCGGGTCTTGTCGTGCAGGGACCCGAACGCGCGGCTGGTAGCGACGATCCCCCAAGTGAAGAGCGCAATCGTGAACGCGGCACGGTGGAAGCTCGAGAACGCGAGGTAATCGCTGGGAGCAATCATGGTGACGACCAGGATGACCGCGGCCAGACCCGCCGAGGACACGAGCAGGGAACGGTAACCGGTGATGAAATCTCCGCGAAGCAAATACCAGAGCCGCGACAGGGAGAGGGCGTGATTCATGAGCGTTGCTCCGCGCTGGAGAGGGATGCGAAGGCGTCCGGACGGGCAATCACCGCCTTGAAGAGCATCTCCAGATCGAGATGGCCGTTACCCGGGTTCGGGTCCATCCAGACGCTGGCGAAACCTCCCACCGTCGGTTCCGCATAGAGAAGCCCCACGGCTCTATCGTCCGGCCGACTCGGATCCAGAGAGAATCGGATACCGGCGCTCACCTCGGAGACGCCTCCCTGAAAGAGCACCTTTCCATCGTGGAGCACGAGGATCGCGTCGACGAGGGCCTCCACGTCGCGAACCTGGTGGGTGGAGACCACGAAGATCCGATCCTCATCCAGGGCTTCGGCGACGAGACGCCGGAAGAGCCCCTTGGACGGGATGTCCAGTCCGTTGGTCGGCTCGTCCAGCATGAGCAAGGACGCGTTCGTGGCCAGCCCGAAAGAGAGAAGGAACTTCTTCTGCTGGCCGTGCGAGAGGCTGGAGAGCTTCCGCCCCCGGGGGACTTCGAGCTCTTCGAGATGATGCTCGAGGCGGGGGCGATCGAAGTCGGGATAGAAGGGCGCGCGCGCCGCGAGGTACTCCCGATCCGTGATTCCGGGGACATTGAGCTCTTCGGGAAGCACGAAGAGACTCGACAGGAATGCCGGCTTCCGTCGGGCCGGCTCGTGACCGAGCACGCTCGTCCGGCCCGATGCGGGGAAGAGCAGGCCCGCGATGAGCTTCAGCAAAGTCGACTTTCCGGCTCCGTTGAGCCCGAGCAACCCGTAGATGGCGCCCGGCTCCAGCACGAGGTCAATGTCCCGGAAGAGCGTTTCCCGACCATAGCCGAATCGAAGTCTTTCCAGCTCCACCATTTTCGTGATCTTCTGCATACTGTACTAGTAGACTAGTACAGTCAGTTTCGACGAGTCAACCCTGATGGAGAAGCCGTTGCCTCCATCTCGGCGCAACCGGACGACTCGACCGCCTCACGAGTCGTGGCCGCGTGCGAGCGAGCCCCCACACCCCGAACGGGCGGCTCACCGCATGCCCGCACCAGCACGCCGTGATGACCGGGCTGGTACCCCGCCCTGCCATCCATCGACGTTGACCGGAGGCTATTGCACGCCGTCTCGGTCGTGGGTGAAGAACACTTTCTTCACGTCCTCGAGCACGTCCCAGACGACGCGCTCGCCCTTGCGGGTGAAGAAGCTGTCCCCCGGGCCGAACTCGGCGCTCGTGCCGTCCGTGCGCACGATGCGTACCCGGCCTTCGAGGATGGTCTGCAGCTCGTCGCCACGCTCGACGCACTCGAACGCGCCCTCGGTGCACGCCCACACCCCCATCCGGTGCACGCTATCGCCGGTCCCGAGGTCGAGTCGTCCGGAGGCCCGGGGGTTGCCTCGCACGATGCGGTACTCCGACGGGCCGTCCTCGGGGAAGGGCCACGCTTCCAGGCCGCTCTGGGCCTCGTCCCGGCGATAACTCTTCATGAACGCTGCTTCCCTCCAGGTGCGGGCGGCTCTTCAGTCGTTTCCCGTCAGGTCCGTACCTTCCTGTCGTTGCAAGCGGGTCCGGCGCCCAAGCAAGGGTGCCGTCTCGCTCAGGTCACCACGAATCCCTTGCCCACCGCATCTTCCGGGTCCATGAGCCACTTGGCGTAGCCGATGATGTTGGCGGTGCCCTTCACCGTAGGTACCACCGCGCGCTGGGAGCCGAGCTTCGTCTCCCGGATCAGGCAGCCCTCGAAGGTGCCGCTGCCGAGCAATCCCTCCGACTGGATGGTCTGGCCGATCGCGAGCTCACCACGTGCCTCGAACATGGCCATCATCGCGCTGGTCCCGGTCCCTCCGGGGGAGCGGTCGAGCAGACCGCCGGAGAGCACGTGCACGTTCCGGTACCGGGCTTCGTTGCGATCGGGCTCGTGCCAGAAGGTGACGAGCAGGTCCGTGTCGCGCGACGGAAAGCGGATGTGTTCGTGCACGGGGTGCCTGAGATCCACCTTCTCCGCGAGCTGGCGGCGCACGAGGTGTCCGAGCTCCCGGAAGTAGGCGCCGTTCTCGGGAGCCACCCGCCTGTCGCGGCCGCTCCAGTTCACGATCGCGAAGTAGTTGCCTCCGAAGGAGATGTCCACCTTCACTTCCCCGTATCCGGGCAGATCGATGGGCACGTCCATGGCCGCAACGTAGGCCGGCACGTTCTCGAAACGGGTCCACTCGACCGCGTGTTCGCTGGATCGAACCTCGGCCACCACCGGTCCCGCCGTCGTGTCGAGGCGAATCTCGGTGTTGCCGTAGCTCGACTCGGGCACCAATCCCAGCGCCACCATCGCCATGCCGAGCGCGATTGTCCCGTGGCCGCACATGTCGTTGCAGCGCTCTCCGTCCGACCAGATGATGCCGGCGTCGTGGTCCGGCCCGGTCGGGGCGGTCAGAAACCCGCCGTACATCGCCACGTGACCCCGGGGCTCGTTGAGCAGCGATGTGCGCAGCCACGCGAGCTCACCGTCGCCCTCCAGCATGCGGCGCTTCTCGAGCAGGGTGGTGCCGCCGGGGAAGTGCATGCCGGGAGGGACGATGCAGGTCTCCATCCCTTCGGTGTGCGTATAGGTCACGTCGATAAACTTGCTTCTCTGCATCGCGCCGTTCTCTCCCTCATTGCTGGTCCGGTCTCTACGGACGGTAATCGCTCCGCGCGCCGCGCTCGTGGGGAAGCGCCGGCATCAGCGGATTGGTGCTCGGATACGGTTGGGAAATGACGAGACTGCGTAGAGGTGCCGGCTCGTCCATTTTCCTGGTTGCCAAAATTGCAGTCGGCGGATTCCCGCCCATCAAGGGAATGACGGCGGATAGTGTCCTGTGTGGATACCGTCATTCCCTAGATGGGCGGGAATCCGCCGGTGTAGCGGACCACGGATGCGCAGCGACGCTCGCCGTTGCGCCCCGCCGGCACATCCCTGTGCCGGCCGCGTGCCACCCCTGTTCCGGGGCGTCAATCTGTCAGGTGTCGAGCCAGGCGAACTCCGGCCACTCGCATCCCGCCCCGTTGCTGAGCGGCACCGCACCCAGGCCCCTGACCTTCTTGCTCACCGCGTCCACGTAGTTGATGTGGCAGGGAATGAGCTGCCCGCCTTCGTCCCGGATGAGACGCTGCATCTCGCAGTACATCTCGTTGCGCATGGCGGCATCCTTTTCCGCCCGCGATTCGACCAGAAGCTGGTCGAAGCGCTCGTTGTTCCACTGCGACTCGTTCCACGCCGCGTCGGACTTGTAGGCGAGGGTGAGCATCAGGTTGGCGCTCGGGCGCGCGTTCCAGCCCGTGGCGCACAGCGGGGTGTTCATCCACACCGTGCCCCAGTAGCCGTCCGTCGGCACCTTCTTGACGTTGAGGGTGAAGCCGACCTTTCTTGCCTCCGCCTGCAACATCAGGCAGAAGTCGGTGACCCCGGGGCGCACCTCTCCGGCGAGGACGGTGGCCTCGCTGATTCCCGACTTCTGGAGATGGAACTTCGCCTTGTCGGGGTCGAACTCCCGGATCTCGAGCTCCGAGCAGTGGTCGGGGTAGGCCGGCGAGATCGGGTGGTCGTTGCCGACGATCGCGTGTCCCTTCATCAGGGTGCGCACGATGCGCTCGCGGTCCTGCAGGTACTTGAGTCCGAGCACGAAGTCCCGGTTGTTGCCGGGGGCGCGGTCCACCATGGCCACGATACCGGTCAGGTTGGCGGACGGAATCGAGAGCAGGTCGACGTTGTCGCTCTCTTCGATGAGCTTGAACGCGTTGGGGTCGGGTGCTCCCGCCACGTCCACGTCGCCGGCGATGGCCGCGTTCGTGCGGGCCGAGGGGTCGGTGATCGCGAAAGTCTCCAGCTCGTCGAGGTAGGGTCTCCCGTCCACCCAGTAGTTCTCGTTGCGCACACCCAGGGCGCGAATGCCGGGGTTGAACTCCTTGGACTTGAAGGGCCCCGTGCCGTTGGGCTGCTTGAAGTAGTCGCCCTCGGCCCCGTTCTCGACGATCTTGAAGTGGAAGGTGCCGAGCGCGGCCGGCAGGTCCGCGTTGGGCGAGTCCATGATCGCCTTCACGGTGTACTGGTCGATCTTCTTCCACTCCGTGACCATGCCGACGAGCGGCTTGCCCTTGGAGACGGATTCCGGTCCCAGGTGTCGGTTCATGGAGTAGATGACGTCGTCCGCGTCCAGGGTCTTGCCGTCGTGGAACTCGACGCCCTTCCTCAGCTTGAAGGTCCACTCGGTGACCGCGTCGTTCGCGCTCCACTCCTCCGCGATTTCGGGCGAGAGGGTGAGGTCGTCGTTGAAGCGCACCAGGCTGTTGTAGTAGGCCCGCACCCGGATGTAGTCGGTCGCTCCGATCACCAGGATCGGGTCCAGGGTGTCGGTCGGTCCGTGCACGTTCCAGGCAAAGCGCAGGCGGCCGCCCCGCTTGGGGGTCATTGCCTGCACGTCACGCGCCGATGCCACGAAGGCGCCGGCGCCGGCGGCGCCGATCCCGAGGGCCATGAGCCCCTGCATGAACTCGCGGCGGGTGAGGCTCCCTCGCTCGAAGCCCTCCCGCATGCGTTTCATTTCGGATGCGCGATAAGAGTCGTCTGATGGGTTGATCACTTCAAAAGCTCCTGTGTGAGAGGCGAGGCTCCATGAGAGCCCCTTGAGAGCGGTGGGCCTGCACGGTAACGGCGCAGGCTCGTGCGCATGAGTCCTTGAGCGTCAGTGGTTCTCCTTATCTTCGTTTCCCGCCGCGTCAATCGCGGACATCTTCCATCTCCGCCCCGGCGCCTCGCAACGCCGGCGGGAGGAAGCATAGTCCCGAGTCGGATTATGCCAATCCCGGGCCGACATTCTCACGGGTGGGGCGAAGAGTATAGGGGATCCCCGTTCCGCCACTGCCGGCTTCCGCAACGCTATCCCTCTTCCCCAGGTAGCGCGGGACTCCGATCGTGAGCAGAGCCGGCGAATCGAGAGGTTCCGCCGGCATGCAGCACCAGGTTCTCGAATCCATGCGAAGCGTGCGACCATTCCGCCCGGAACCGGCAGGCCCGGAGCGAAGGGTCACGCTTCGAGGCCGCTCGAATCACTGGAAGACAGCTTCCCGCCGGAGAGATGACCGGCTCCGGCGGGGGTTCGGAGTTCCCATTGCAATGAGTGTCGAAGGAACCGCTCTCGGCCGCTTCGCCGCCTGTCGGGACGCGTTGGCCGCGAACCTGGCTGACGGCTACGACCTGGGCTGCGGACTTGCCGTGGTCCGGAGAGGCAAGGTCGTGGTCGATCTGTGGGGCGGATACGCGGATGCCGCGAAGACCAGGGCGTGGCGTGCAGATACGCTGGTCAACATCTGGTCGACGACCAAGGGAGTGATGGCCCTCGCCGTTGCGATGGCGGTCGAGCGTGGCCAACTGAGCTACACCGCGCCCGTCGCAACGGTCTGGCCCGGTTTCGCCGCCAACGGCAAGGAGGCGATCGACCTCGACCTCATCATGTCGCACCGGGCGGGGCTCAACGGACTCGCCGTCCCGATGGATCTCCAGGGGGTGTACGACTGGTATCCCTACGTCGATGCCCTCGCCGCGATGGCGCCGCTGTGGGAGCCGGGAAGCCGCTGCGTCTACCACGCGATGACCTACGGCCATCTCGCGGGTGAAGCGCTGCGCCGGGCCGACGGGAGGATGCCCGGGCGTTTCGTCGCCGAGGAGATCGCCGGGCCGCTGGGACTCGATCTCTTCGTGGGACTTCCGGAGTCGGAAGATCATCGCGTCGCCGAGCTTACGGCGAGCGAGGACGCCAGCGACTGGATCGCCGAAGTGGAGCGCACCGGCTACCGGAACGCGATGCACGCTCCCCCGGTGACCGCACTCACCCCCAACACACGGGCCTGGCGGGCGGCGGAGATTCCGGCCGGCAACGGCCAGGCCACCGCTCGTTCGCTCGCCCGCCTCTACGGCGTGCTCGCCGCCGGCGGCGGGGATCTGATCTCGGCCCGCGGAATCCGGGCCGCGACTGCCGAGCGGTTCGACGGTATGGACGTCTCCATGAACCTGCCCACCCGCTGCGGGGCCGGATTTCGCCTGGGCGGGCCGGAGAGCCAGCTCGGACCCAACCCGGCCTCCTTCGGCCACACCGGCTGGGGCGGCGCCTTTACCTTCGCCGACCCCGACAACGGGCTCGGCGTGGCTTACGTCATGAACCGCATGCTGGGGAGCGGCGACGATGCGCTCACCCGCCACCGGCGCATGATCGATGCAATCTACGCTGCGGTGTAGGCCGTCTGGGGCCACGGGATCCCTTCCCGCCAGCATGCCGGGTACATCGCGAACCCCGGCTTCCGGACGTCATGCCGCCGAATGAGGGGAATTCGCGAGAATGGATGCGCCGGGGGCGGCTCCCCGGCATCCCGCGGGCGGAGCCCCGAAGCCCTGGCCGGATGCCCGGGAGTCCCGCTGGTCGGCATGACGGAGCAAGAGGATGAGCAGCATCTACAACCAGACCATCAAGCTCTTCGGTTCCCACCCCGAGCCGGCATTCGAGAGCGCCGAGCAGCAGGTGGCGATGTGGGGCCGGGAGTGGGGCTGCGACAACGACGTCGGGCAGATCCGTCTCTGCCTCATGCACCGTCCGGGTGACGAGATGGAAATCGTCGATCGAAACAAGCGGATCGAGGAGATCGGGTCTTACGGGGATCTCGAAGCGGGGTGGTACTTCCAGTCCGACACCGTGCCCGACTGGGACGAGTTCCGTGCCCAGCATGACGGGCTGGTTCAGACCCTGCGTCGCGAAGGAGTGGAGGTGGTCTTCCTCGACCGCATCGAGGCGGACGGCATCAAGTCGATGTACACGCGCGACTCCTCCGTCGCGATCGAGGGCGGCGCAATCGTCCTGCGCCTCGCCCGCACGATTCGGCGCGGGGAAGAGGTCCACGTCACGAGAACCCTCGCGAACATCGGCATGCCCATCCTCCGGACGCTCCATGGCACCACGATGGCCGAGGGGGGCAGCTTCGCCTGGCTCAACGAGAAGACCGCCGCGATCGGACGCTCCATCTGCGTCAACGAGGAAGGGTCCCGCCAGATCGAGGAGGTCCTCAACGCTCAGGGGGTCGAGCTGTTGCGAGTCGATATGACGGGATACTCCATTCACCTCGACGGCGCGCTCACCATGATCGACGTCGATGTCGCGATCGTCGATCCCGACCGTCTTCCCTATCCTTTTCTGCAGAAGCTCGAGGCGCTCGGAATCCGCACCGTGGAGGTGTCGGAGCAGGACAATCACTGGATCATCAACTGCCTGGCGGTTCGCCCCGGTCGGGTCATCATGCCTCGAGGCATCTCCAACCGTACCGCGGACACCCTCGCCGCCATGGACATCGAGATCATCGAGATCGACTATGACAAGGTCCAGTTGAACGGTGGCGGCATCCACTGCTCCACCTGCCCGCTCGTCCGGGACTCGGTGTACTGAAGCGTCATGAGGGTTTCGTCCCGGTCGTGGGGTCCTACTGCCGCGCCTCTCCGTGCCGACCCGGTGAGGGTCGCTTCCCGCCGCGATGCCCGGCTTCTCGTCGGACCCAAGCGCCGGACCCGGTGCCGCGCTCGCCGCATCGAAGAGATGGAAGATGCGGCGGGACCGGTAGGGGCCACTTCGGCAGGAACCGCATCAAGAGGCTGAGTTGCGCGGCGGAATCGACGATCGTCTCGCCGCGCTCCTGTCGCAGGAGGAGCGCGACGCGGTGATGGCCCCGATCGGGCAGGCCAGGACCCTGCCTGCCTGTGCCTATGAAGACGAGTCCTGGTTCGGGCTCGAGATCGAGCGGGTTTTTGCCCGCCGCTGGGTGGGGGTACGCTTCGCCTGCGAGCTGCCCGATCCCGGCGACGCGCAGCCCTTCGATCTCTTCGGGATGCCGCTCGTTGCGCTCCGGGGTACGGATGGACGCCTGCGCGTCTTCCACAACATCGTGCCCTACGACGGCTGCCTCGCGGTCCCGTCCGCGGCAAGGGGGCTCTGTGATATCGAGACGTACTACCATGGGCTGCGTTTCGACCTCCGGGGCCGGCTGGTTGCGGCACCGTACTGGAACGGGGCCCCCGGGGCCGGGCGCGAAGCGCTCGGGGGACGTGACGGCGACCTCGTCGAGGTCCGGAGCGAGGAGCGCCTGGGCGTACTCTTCGTCAACCTCGACGGCGAGGCGGACGGGATCGATGCCTGGTTGCGTCCCTGGCGCGCCCTGGCGGGACGCGACTATGCCGTCGACCGGCTGGTGCCGGCCCGCGACCCCTCGGGCGATCCCCTTATCGAGCGGCGCACGGTGCACGCCAACTGGAAGACCTACCAGGAGAATGCCTCGATCAACCTGCTGCACGAAGCCTTCACCCATGCGCTGTACCGCAAGTCGCCCGAAGTCCCGCGGGTCTCCCCGGACGGCACGCCGCGCTTCGAGCTCACAATGGAAGGCGCGCTCGTCGCCTTCGCCCACTCGCGCCGGATGTCCGGGCAGACCTACGAACCCATTCGCCTGCCGAGCGCCGGCCACGACACGGCGGTGCAGCCGGAGTGGGGCTACTTCACCACGCTCTATCCAAACCTCAACGTGCCGCTGCTCGACGCCTTCGCCAAGATCAACCTCACCATTCCCAGTGCCCCCGGGATCACCGAATTGCAGCACCTGCGCTTCTACGCTCCCGAAGCGCTCGAGTACCCGGCCTTCCAGCGGGAAGAACGCCTTGTGCAGGAGCTCTTCGACACGATCCACCACGAGGACCGGATCGCGATCGATGCGGTGCAGCGCGCGCGCCGTTCACCCGTCTCGCGCCGCCACTACTACTCCTCGTTTTGGGATCACTTGCATCACCGCTTCAATCAGCTCGTGATGGCGGACATGGAGCGCCGGGAGCCTCCTGTAACCGATACCGCTTAGGTGAGCGGGTGGTGGCGAAAGCACCGGTCCAAGTTGTGCGTAGCTAAATAGCTGATCTCAAATGTGCTACACCGTGGCCGTTGCCGGGGAATGGCTGGGCCACGTCGAGGAATCGGACGACGGACTGACAAAGTTCGTACATGGAACGGCAGCGATGATTTCGGGTCACGGTGTCATGCATG
>CAYQVB010000138.1:0-28343 GCA_964420925.1 uncultured Ectothiorhodospiraceae bacterium
CTCCGGCTGGCGATGGGGCGGCGACCGCCGCGACGACGTGCTGCTGCGCCACACCAACGGCCGCTGGTACTACTACGCCATGAACGGCCGCCGCCCCATCGCCAGCCGGAGCGGAATCGCCAACCTCACTTCCAACTCAGCCTGGCGCTTCGCCGGCATCGCCGACCTGAACGGAGACCGCCGCGATGACGTGCTGATGCGCAACGCCGACGGACGCTGGTACTACTACCCGATGAATGGCCGTTTTCACATCACCGGTCAACGCGGACAGGCCCCGCTGACGACGAACAACGCCTGGATGCTCGCGGGCATCGGCGACCTCGACGGCGACCGCCGCGACGACGTGCTGCTGCGCCACACCAACGGCCGCTGGTACTACTACGCCATGAACGGCCGCAACCGCATTCTCCACCTGCGCGGTTCGGCAAACCTGACGACGAATCGAGCCTGGTCCATACCCGCCGAAACTACGTCGGTCGGAGGCAAATCCCGGGCAGCTCCGATGCCGGTACCCGACCGCGGTCTCGGCACGATGGCCGGCGAAGCCTTCCCGCTCTCCGGCACCTCAGGCTCTGACGTGTCGCCCGGCAGATTGGCCCAGGTCGACACGGCAACGACGGCAGACGTCGAGTCCAAGGGCGTTGTCCCCTCCCCGGTACCCGGGCATGACCGCGACGCGATGGCCGGCGAGGCCTTCCTGCTGCTCGGCACTTCAGGTCCGGACCTGCCACCCGGCCCATTTGCCCACTTCGACACGGCAACGACCGAAGACGTCGAGTTCACGAGCACCCTCCCCTTCTTCGCCTCCGCATCGAATCATCTGGGACAGGGACACCTGCGAATCATCAACCACTCGGATGACGATGGAGAGGTGCGCATATCCGGTGTCGACGACAGCGGGACGACCAGCGGTCCGATTACCCTCTCTCTGACGGCGAAGGAGAGCGTGCACTTGAGCTCCCGCGACCTCGAGGATGGAAACGCGGCCAAGGGTCTGCCCGCAGGCCTCGGGGAGGGAAGCGGTGACTGGCGTCTGGAGATGACCGGAGATCTGGATTTCGAGGCCTTGGCCTTCGTCCGCGCCGACAATGGTCTCCTCGCCCCCATTCACGGGCTCGCGACGACCCGGCTCGACGGCGAGGGCAGAGTCGTGCATCGCGTGCCCTTCTTCCATGCCGCCGGCGACAGCGGGCTCCAGAGTCGCCTGCGACTGGTCAACCTCGGCGAGGAGTCCGCGACCGTCACCATCACCGGCCGGGACGACGCGGGCGAGGATGCTGAAGGCGACGTGCAGGTGACGATAGCCGCCGGGGCGACACGGACGCTGAGCGCGCAGGAGCTCGAATCCGGGAACTTCGACTCCGGTCAGGCCGACGCGAGCGGCCGGCTCGGCGACGGCACGGGCGGATGGCGGCTCTCCCTCAGCGCCGATGGCAACGTCGCGGTGATGAACGT
Organism: uncultured Ectothiorhodospiraceae bacterium; assembly: GCA_964420925.1. Taxonomy (GTDB): domain Bacteria; phylum Pseudomonadota; class Gammaproteobacteria; order HK1; family HK1; genus JAJEAD01. The sequence continues at coordinate 1,456 of CAYQVB010000138.1, forward strand.
CCTGCGCGGCAGGAACGGCCACTTCGCCGATCTTTCCGCCCACCTCCCGCACGGGGAGGCACACGCCATTCCCTTCTTCGCCTCCGCCTCGAACCCGCTACTCCAGGGAGATCTGCGGATCGTCAACCACTCCGAGGAGGACGGGGAGGTGCGTATTTCAGGCGTCGACGACAGCGGGAACCGCCATGGCCCCATCACTCTTACCCTGGCGGCGAGAGAGGGCGTGCGCTTGAGCTCCCGCGACCTCGAGGATGGAAACGCGTCGAAGGGCTTGTCCGGGGGCCTGGGCGAAGGCAGCGGAGACTGGCGCCTCGAGCTGACCGGTGACTCGGACTTCGAGCCCTTTGCCTTCGCCCGCACCGCGGACGGCTTCCTGAGCCCCGTATACCAGCTCGGGGCCACGCAGCGTGATGCCGACGGCAACGTCGTACATGACGTGCCGTACTTCCGTTCCGCCGGCGACGGCGACCCCAAGAGCCGGTTGCGCCTGATCAACCTCGGCGAAGAGTCCGTGACGGTCACCATTGCGGGCCGGGACGACGCGGGTGAGGCTGCCGAGGGCGACGTGCAACTCACGATTCCTTCCGGAGCGGCACGGACGGTGACCGCGCAGGAGCTCGAGTCCGGAATCTTCGAGCCCGGGCAGGGCGAGGCGAGCGGCCGGCTCGGCGACGGCACGGGCGGATGGCGGCTCTCCCTCAGCGCCGACGGCAACGTCGCGGTGGTGAACGTCCTGCGCAGCTCCGACGGCCACTTCGCCGATCTCTCGGCCTCGACGGGACTGAGGCAGCCCTCGCGCTGAGCACGGCAGCGGCCGGCGCAACCCCGGCCACGACAAACCCCGCTCACCGGCTCGGTGCCGGTGGTGAAGGGCCGAGTCGAGTACTACTGGGAAAGCACATGGAACTGACGAGCAACGAACGCAGAGCGGGCGGGGCGCGCATGGCCTGCCGGGCCTGCGCCTTCGCCGCCGCCCTGGTCGCGCCCCACACCGGCGCGGACCCCGTGATCACCCCGGACTCCGGCCGCAACGCCAGTGCGGTCAGTCCCCTGACGCCGGGCACCGTCTCGGACAAGAGGCAGGGGCTGAAGCTCGACTATCTCGTAGCTCCCGTTGGCCTCCGTATCGTCCTGCCGCCCCCGGATGCGTCGGAAAAGCGGGCGCCGGCGGCCAAGGGCGGGAAACGGCGCACGGTCGTCGGCTTTCACCGCGACATGCCGGGCGAGTTCGAAGGCGACCTCGCGCCGCGGCTCGAATGGATCCGGCACGCGGACGCTTCCCTCGTCAGCTCCCTCACCATCACCTCGCCGGGGGCGATATCGGTGAGGGCCGGCATCCGCGCGGAGCTGACGGCGGGCGGCGAGATCCGCTTCTTCGGTTTTCAGTCGGATGAGGGTTTCGACCCGATCACCCGGGAGGACTTCCACGTCGAGGGCGGCGAGGTCCAGACCCTGTGGTCGCCCACGGTGGAAGGCGACACCATCGGGATCGAGATCGCGCTGCCGTCGGAGAAGGCGCGGTCCGCCTTCTCGTTCCACGTGGACGAGATCGCCCACACCTTCCGTCCGATCGAGCCCTTTCGCCTCGCCCCCAAGCAGCTCGACTGTCCCGAGATCCACATCGACGTCCAATGCCGCACCGGGAGCATCCACGACAACCTGCAGGATGCGGTGGCCCGGATCCGCTTTGAAGCCGGTGACTCGAGCTACGTGTGCACCGGGACCCTGGTGAACGACAAGGTGCAGGCCACCTTCGTTCCCTACTTCCTGACCGCGCAGCACTGCATTTCGACGGGAAGCGTCGCGCGCTCGGTGGAAGCCTGGTGGTTCTATCAACTGGAGACCTGCGGGGGCAGTGTCGAGGACCGCCGCATTTCTCGGACCACCGGCGGCACCGATCTGCTGACCGCCAGCGCCCGTTACGACCTGGCGCTGCTGCGCTTCCGGGAAGCGCCGCCCGGAGGACTGGGGTTCTCCGGGTGGAGCGCTCTGCCCATCGACCACCCGGCCGACTCATACGGGATCCACCACCCGGCAGGTGACCTCAAGAAATACTCTGCCGGAACCACGGCGGACAACCGCGACTCATTCGGCGTGACCAACGCCATCCCGGTGACGTGGAGCGAGGGGACCACGGAGGGCGGCAGCAGCGGATCCGGCCTCTTTCTCCGCAATGGAGGATACCTGGTCGGGGGACTTTCCCATGGCCCGGCCTGCGGTCCCCGCATCACCGACCACTACGGACCCTTCCGGGATTTCCTTCCCCAGGCGAGCCGCTGGCTCGACGCCGCGTTGGCGCCACCAGCCGACGACGATCACGGCGACTCCCCGGCCGCGGCAACCCTGGTGCCGCTGACTTCGTCCACCGGAGGGACCCTCGAACGCAGCGGCGACTCGGACTGGTTCCGCATCGACCTGGCCGCGGACGATGCGCTGCGAGTGCGCACCACCGGCCCGACCGACACCTACGGGCGGCTGAGCCTCGCCGGCAGCGACCTCGTGCACGAGGACGACGACAGCGGAACGGACTCGAACTTCGACATCCTCGTCCTCGAGGCGCAGGCGGGGACCTGGTACCTCGAAGTGCGCGGCGCCGTCACCGAGGCGACGGGGGCCTACACCCTGCACGTCGAAGCGCAGGCCCCCACCGAGCACTTCCTCCCGCTGGTTACCGCGGCGTCCAACCTCCGGCAGCAGGGCTTCGTCCGGATCACCAACCTCTCGGATCGCAGCGGCAGCGTGGACATTCACGCCGTCGACGACTCCGGGCGGCGTTTCGGGCCCTTCTCCCTGTCGCTGGGCGCGGGAGTGTCGACGAGCTTCAACTCCCAGGACCTTGAACAGGGAAACCCTGCGAGAGGCATCTCCGAAGGGATTGGTGAGGGCAGCGGCGACTGGCGGCTGGAGCTGCGCACCTACCTGGAAATCGAGGCGCGGGCGTACGTCCGTGGGGACGGCTTCCTGAGCAGCGTGCACGACGTGGCGGAGGAGGAGGAAAACGACCTCGGGTTGATGGCCTACCGCGTGCCCTTCTTCAACCCCGCGAGCAATCGTTCGTTCGCGAGCTCGCTGCGGCTGATCAACCTCGCGAGCGAAGCGGCGGGCGTCGTGATCGTGGGATTCGATGAACGGGGCAATCCGGCGCCGGGGGAAAACATGGCTCTCCAACTGCCGGCCGGAGCGGCGCGCACGCTGAGCGCGCAGCAGATCGAGCAGGGGGACAGCGATCTGTTGGACAGCCTGGGAGACGGCGAGGGCAAGTGGCTGTTGTACGTCCTCGCCGACCAGCCGCTCCAGGTCATGAGCCTGATGCGGAGCCCGTCGGGCTATCTCGGCAACCTCTCGCGCTGAGCCCCCGCGGGGGGCCGGCCGGCCTCAGCGCGCGCTGCGCAGCATGATCTCCCGGGGGTGCGGATCCAGGTACACCTGCCCCTCCACGTAGGGGTTCGGGTGGCGGCGGAAGTGGTGCCTGAGCAGGACGAGGGGGACCACGCGGGGGAGGAGCCCGGCGCGGTAGTCGGCCAGGACCTCGACCATCTCCGCCCGGTCGGCGGCGTCGAGGTGTCGGCTCACGAACCCGAAGAGGTGTTCGAGCACGTTGGCGTGCCGGCCCGGGGTCGCGCGCCGCGCGAGCGCGGTCATCAGCTCCCGTGCGTACTCGGCGGCGAGCCCGTCGAGGCCGGGTTCGCCGGCCCGGGCCACCAGGCGCCCCATGCGCCGGTAGGCGGCCTGGTTGTGGGCGAGCACCAGGAACTTGTGCGCGGTGTGGAACGCGACGAGCTTCGCCGGCGTGAGCCCCGCGCGATTCAGTCTCTGCCAGCGATCGAAGACGAACACCCGCTCGATGAAGTTCTCGCGCAAGCCCGGGTCCCCGAGGCGCCCTTCCTCCTCGCAGGGCAGCAGCGGCATCGCGGCCATGAACGCGTCCGCGTAGGCGCCGGCGCTCCGCCCCGCCGGCATGCCCTTCGCGTCGTACACCTTCACCCGCTCCATGCCGCAGCTCGGCGATGCGCGCTTGAAGAGGTAGCCGCTGATCCCGCCCCCGAGGCGCGCCGCCGTCGAGCGCGCGAAGTCGCGTAGCGCGTCGCCCACATCGAGACGCGGGTCCGCCCGGCCCTGCACCCGAACCTCGCCGCCGATGCGCACGAGCCGGATGGGCGGCCGGGGCGTCCCGAGGCCGATCGCCACCTCCGGGCACACCGGGACGAACTCGAAGTGGCGCGCGAGCGTGCCGGTGATGTACGCATCGCGCTTGTGGCCGCCGTCGTAGCGCACCGCCGCGCCGAGCAGGCAACTGCTGATGCCCACCCGGATCCGGCGGTGTTCGGAACCCGCTTCCCGGGCCTCTCGCCGGGTTGCCGGCGCCGCGCTTCCCGTACCGTCCGCTTGCGTGGAACTACCCATGGCTCATCAGTTCACCCGTGGATGGGCTCCTGTACCATTTGCGGCCTGCCCATCCGGGCGTGTCCTTCGAGGGGAAGCATGGCTATCAAGGATATTCTTGCCGAGGTCGAGGTAATCAAGAAGGGCCTCGAGAACCTCGGCTGCGACGAGCTCGAGGCGGAGCTCTCGGCCAACCCCGGGCTCCTGCTGCTCGACATCCGCGAGATCCAGGAGCGCGTCGATCTCGGGACGATCCCCGGCGCGAAGCACGCGCCGCGGGGAATGCTCGAGTTCTGGGCGGACCCGAAGAGTCCCTACTACCGGGACTGGTTCACGGAGGAACGCCGCACCGTGCTCTTCTGCGCGGGCGGCGCGCGCTCCGCGCTTGCGGCCCGAGCCCTGCTCGACATGGGGTTCCGGGACGTCGCCCACCTCGAAGGCGGGTTCAAGGCCTGGCAGGAATCGGGCGGGACGGTGGAGGATGTCAGCGCCACCAGCCGCTGGGTGCGACGCGAGAGGCGCTGAGACGCAGGGCCGAGAACGGGTCCCGCGCGGGAGGTCGGGTTTCGCCGGCCCCGCAACCATCCACCATGCAGGAGAAATACGACATGTCTCGAAATGTGGAGAAGAACATTCTGGCGGTTGCGGCGGTCCTGCTCGTCGGCACGGCGCTTTCGCAGCACGCGTCAGGCCAGACGGCGGGAGAGCGCTGGCGCGACTGCGACGAGTGCCCGGAGATCACCGCCATCCCGGCCGGCATGTTCATGATGGGCTCTCCGGCCGCCGAGGAAGGCCGCTACGAGCGGGAGGGTCCGAGCCGCCTGGTCACGATCGCCCGGCCCTTTGCGATCGGGGTCTACGAGGTCACTCGCGACGAGTACTCGAGATTCGTGCTGGCAACGAACCGCGACTCCGGCACGGAGTCCTGCCTGGTCCACGAAGACCATCACTGGGTGGAGCGCGCCGGGCGGAGCTGGCGTAACCCGGGCTTCCCCCAGTCCGTGCGCGAGCCCGCGGTGTGCGTCAGTTGGGAAGATGCCACCGCGTACGTGTCGTGGCTCTCCGGGCGCACCGGGATGGACTACCGGCTGCCGAGCGCCGCCGAGTGGGAGTACGCCGCGCGCGCCGGAACGACCACCCCCTGGTACTGGGGCGACAGCGTCGACATGCAATGTCTGTTCGCCAACGGGGCGGACATGGCTACCGACTTTCCCTGGCGCACGCAGTGCAACGACGGCCGTGCGAGAACCTCGCTGGTAGGCTCGTATCAGGCCAACGCCTTCGACCTGCACGACATGATCGGAAACGCATGGGAGTGGGTGCAGGACTGCTTCAACTGGTCCTACGAAGGTGGGCCCACCACCGGCGGCCCCTGGCTGGACGGCGACTGCTCCTCGCGGGTCATGCGGGGCGCCTCGTGGGCCAGCACGCCGACGTATCTTCGGGCCGCGCACCGCGCGGGAGAGCGCACCACGTTCCGGAGCGACTACACGGGGTTTCGGGTGGCGCGATCGCTCTGACCCGCCTTTCCTTCCGACCTCGTGCTGCGGACGTCGCGCGGCCGCGTGAATCCCGAGATCGCCACGGTCATCGGTTTCGCAACTCCCTGACTCGTTCACGCCACTCGGCGATTCGCGCCGAGATGCTCTCGGTGGTCAGCGTCTCGATGGAGGCCGGCTCGGAGCCGACCGGTTCCCGGCTCGCCGGGGCCGGCGTGGGCATCGGCTCCATCGCTTCGTGGCTCGCCGGAGCGGGGGTAGGCATGGGCTCCATGGCCTCATGGCTCGCCGGGGCAGGGGTGGGCATGGGTTCCATTGCCTCGTGGCTCGCAGGCGCCGGGGTGGGCATCGGCTCCATGGCCTCGTGGCTCGCAGGCGCCGGGGTGGGCATCGGCTCCATGGCCTCGTGGCTCGCGGGTGCCGGAGTCGGCATGGGTTCCATTGCCTCGTGACTCGCCGGAGCGGGGGTCGGCATGGGTTCCATCGCCTCCTGACTCGTCGGCGCCGGGGTCGGCATGGGCTCCATCGCCTCGTGGCTCGGCGGGGCCGGCGTGGGCATCGGTTCCATTGCCTCGTGGCTCGCCGGAGCGGGGGTAGGCATCGGCTCCATCGCTTCGTGACTTGCCGGCGCCGGCGTCGGCATGGGCTCCATCGCTTCGTGGCTCGCCGGAGCGGGGGTCGGCATGGGCTCCATCGTCTCGGGGTCGCCGGTCCGGACCAGCGTCTCGACCCGCGAGGCCAGCACCCCGAGCCGCTCCTCGATGCGGGCCACCCGCATCTCGAGCAGGGCGAGCGCCCCTTCGATCCCCTCCGGACCCGGCCTCGACCGAAGGTCCCCGATCAGGCTTTCGATTCGGGCGAGACGCCACTCGAACCCGGCGACGATCCCGGCGGGAGGAACCAGGGCCGCGTCGTCGACACCGGCGGGGGCGGGCGGAATGGAGCCCGGAACCTCCGATCCCGCGCCAGGCCGCATGCGACCGCTTCTCCATTCCTGATTCTGGCGGCGTATCTCCTCAATCGCGGCGTCGTCGTCGAGTCCAACCAGGTCCTCCGGCCCGAAACACAGGGTGACGCCGGTTTCCAGCGTGTTGACGTTGTGGTGAGTGAAGGCTTGGGAGTTCGCCTCCAGCAGCGAGAGCATCATCCGCTGGGGGCTGATCGACGGATCCGGCCGCAGCCGCACTGCGATCGGCCACAGGGTCTCGTTCCTGCCGACCGGACCATGGCATTCCGAAGCCGCGACCCGAGGCGGGCCGAGCACGGCAATGCACCCCAATGCAAGCAGGAAAGTACGAATCACGACCGGAACCTCGAGCTCTAGCGCGGCAGCGGCACTCAATCGTGGGCGAGGCGAAAGCCCACGAGGTCGAAGCGCGCATCGGCCCGGTTCTCGAAGCGCGCCGCTGCACGCACCCAGCGGGGCGAGTTGCTCCAGGACCCGCCCCGCACCACACCGCTGCGACCTTCGGCACTGCAACGGCTTTCCGCGCTCCGATACGCCGGATCATACGACGAACAAGTCCACTCCCAGACATTGCCGAGCATGTCGTGGAGACCGTAGAGGTTCACGCGGAAGTTGCCGACGGGCGCGGTGTGGACATGCCCATCTTCACAAGGATGCACTTGCCACGACCAGTCGCGATAGTGTCGGGAAAGGGCCTGATCCCCCACGTTCCCCCATGTGCAGGCCCCGCCGGCCTGCTCTCCCCAGTGGCGAGCGGCGGCCGATCCGGCGCGCGCGGCATACTCCCACTCCGCCTCGGTGGGAAGTCGATAACTCCTTCTCTGCCGCTCCGACAGCCACCGCGCATAGGCCAGGGCATCTTCGCGGCTGACGCAAGTGACCGGATGGTCATCGCTCTGCGCATAGCCCGGATCGCGCCAGGAGTACCCGGCGCGGGAACTCCACCCCCCTTCGCCATAGATGTGGCAGTTGTCGGCCGTCGTGCGCCCGGTCTCGCTCACGAAGGAGGCATACTGCCCGCGCGTCACCTCGTAGCGGGAAATGGAGTACTCCTCGACGCACACCGGGTGCCGCACTTCATTGTCGTGGCGTCCCGCTTCACCCGGAGCACTGCCCATGGCGAAGCACCCTGCCTCGATCCGAACCATCTCGGGCGCGGATACAGACTCGGGCTCTGGCTCGGGTTCCGGTTCTGGCTCGGGCTCGGGCTCGTTTCCGCTCCCGTCCCGAGCGCCGGAGGACGGCGGTCGGAGTAAACGGCTGAACGTCATTGCCTCGGCCAGTTGCTCCTCGCTGAGACGAAGACGGAGCTTCCTTCGCTCCGCGGCCGCCGCGTCATCTCCTCTCGCGGCCGCCAGATCGAACCACGCCCACGCCTGCACCAGGTCCTCTTCCACGCCGTCGCCCCGAGCATACGCCTCGCCGAGCCTGGCCTGCGCCCCCACGTGTCCCTGTTCGGCCGCCCGCCGGTACCACCAGAGCGCCCGAGACATGTTTCGCGTGACACCGCTGCCCGTTTCGTGCATGCGCGCCAGGAGATACTGGGCGGAGAGGTGCCCGTCCTCGGCAAGCAGTCCGTACCAGTACGCGGCCCGGGAACGATCCTTGGGCACCCCGCGGCCGAGCGAGTACATCAGAGCGAGCTCGTACCGAGCCTCGGTCGAGCCCAGCTCGGCCGCCTGCCGGAACCAGCGCACCGCGATCCCTTCGTCCTTGGGCACCCCGACTCCCTCCGCATACATCAGCGCCAGCCGGTACTGAGCGTGCGTGTCGCCCTGGTTTGCGAGCGCCCGCCACTGCTCGAAGGCGCCTTCGTAGTCGCCCCGCTTGTACAACTGCGCCGCGGTGGAGAGGTCGGCCGCGCCGGCCGCCCGCACCGTGAGCACGAGCAGCAACACCACGACCCGGGGCGCCGTCACCCGCGTCCGCCCTCACGCGCGTGGGTGTTCGGACCGGGCGAACTCTGCCGGAAACACACGAAGGTGCCTGCTCGTGCCTCTTTTTCACGTCTCAAGGCCCGCCGCCCCCTTCATTCGTTTTCTCAATACTAACGCCTGCATTCCATTGAATCATGCGCGGCCCGGCGCGCTCGTCGCGATTCTCGCCCTGATTTGCCGTTCTCCTGCCTATTCGACTCATCAAGGTCCTCGAAACCGCGATCAATCGGCGCCGATCGGCGGACGCATCCCATCGAAGAGCCATCCGCGATCGACATCGGGAGAGCCCGTCCTCCTCGGCCCGGAGCGACGTGCCTACTCGTCGTCGGCGGGGGAACGCCGGGCCTGCTTGAGGAGGGCGCGGCGGCGCTTGTCCTCGGCCCGCCGCCGCTTCGAGGCCGCCGTGGGCCGGGTCGCCACGCGCGGTCGGGGCGCCTGCGCCGCGCGACGGATGAGGGCGGCCAGGCGCGCCCTCGCGTCCTCCCGGTTGCGTTCCTGAGCGCGGAATCGGCGCGCCTCGATGACGAGCACGCCGTCGCGGTTGATCCGGTTGCGGGCGAGGCGCAGCAGGCGCTCACGCACCTCTTCGGGCAGCGACTCGGAGCCGCGCACGTCGAAACGCAACTGCACCGCGCTCGACACCTTGTTGACGTTCTGCCCGCCCGGTCCGGAGGCGCGAATGAAGCGCCAAACGAGCTCGTTCTCACGGAGCGCGATGGTGGGGGTTGCCTGCAGCATGAAGACGCTCCGCAGCGTTCGGCCGGCCGTCTCCGGTATCCGGTCCGGACACGCACGAGAAGCGATTCCCCCGATCCGGCCGGTCCCGAGCCGCTCCGGCGGACCGCATCAGCTCAGTCTAGCCGCAACATTTCGCCGATTTCCGGATCACCGCTTCCCTCCCTCGCTCCCCGTACGACCCCGGTGAGTCCGGTAGGGGAATCGGGGACCCGAGATGCATGAGATCGCCTACGCGAAGGCGTCTTCCATGCCGCGGCTCACACCGGGGCGCTGCTCGATGCCGCGGTACCAGCGCGCGACGTTGGGGAACTCGTCGAGCGCCACCCCCTGCCACTCGTAGCGCGCGGTCCACGGGAACACCGCGATGTCCGCGATCGAATAGTCGCCTGCGAGGTACTCACGCTCTGCGAGGCGCCGGTCCAGCACCCCCCACAGACGGCGCGTTTCCTTGGTATAGCGCTCGATCCCGTAGGGCACCTCCTCCTTGGCGGCCATGCGGAAGTGATGGGCCTGGCCGAACATCGGCCCCACCCCGCCCATCTGCAACATCAGCCACTGGATGACCTCGTAGCGCTCCGCCATGCCGGTGGGCAGAAAGCGGCCGTGCTTCTCGGCGAGGTACATGAGGATCGCGCCCGACTCGATGACCGTGTAGGGCCGGCCCTCCGGACCCTCGGAATCCACGATGGCAGGGATCTTCTGGTTGGGGTTGATCGCGGTGTAGGCATCGGTGAACTGGTCGCCCGCGCCGATGTCGATCTTGTGCAGGGTGTAGGGAACGCCGAGCTCCTCGACCATCACCGTCACCTTGCGCCCGTTCGAGGTCTTCCAGCTATAGACGTCGAGCATGACCCTCATTCCTCCCGGCGGTGAAGGGGCGGCGGTGCGCCCCGTGGCGAGCGCGCGACCTTACACGAGGCCGCTTTCCCCGCCAATTGCCGGCCACCGCGCCTTCGCCGCCCGCGTCGACTCTCTTTGCACGACTCGATGGATCTGCCTCGCCACCTGGACCCGCGGCAAGGAGGACTTTGCTAGCGGCTTCCGGACAACCCTACCCCGAAGCAGCGCGCGCACGCTCGATCGCCTGCCACACCTGGAAAGGGGTGTAGGGCGGGTCGAGGTGGCGCACTCCGAGGTCCCACAGGGCGTCCATCAGCGCGTTGCCGATCGCGCTGGGCGGGCCGTTGCTGCCGCACTCCCCCACGCCCTTGACGCCGAGGAGGGTGTGGGGGCTCGGGGTCTCGCGGTACGAGAGGCGAAAGGGGGGCATCATGTCGGCGCGCGGCATCGCGTAGTCGAGGAAGGAAGCGGTGAGGAGCTGGCCGGCCTCGTCGTAGACGATCTGCTCCTGCAGCGCCTGGCCGATCCCCTGGCCGAGCCCGCCGTGGATCTGCCCGTCGACGATGAGCGGGTTGATGACGAGGCCGCAGTCGTCCACCGTGTAGTAGTCGCGCAGGCGCACCGCGCCGGTCTCGATGTCCACCCGCAGCACCGCGAGGTGCATGCCGGTGGGAAAGGTGTCCCCGAGCGGATCGTGACGCACGGTCTCGTCGAGGCCGAGCTCGAAGCCGGAATCCGGGTAGTCGTTGCCGGTATGGGCCATGCGGGCGACCTCGCGGAAGCTGATCGCGTGGTCGGTTCCGGCGACCGAGAAACGGCTCTGCGCGTACTCGATGTCCTCTTGCGCCGCCTCCAGCAGGTGGGCGGCGAGGCGCTTGCCCTTCGCAACGATGCGCCCGCCCGCTTCGGCCACCGCCATCCCCGCGGTCGCGGCGGAGCGCATGCCCCCGGTGCCGATGTTGCCGGCGTCGCGGTCGGTGTCGCCCTGGCGGAACTCGATGTCCGCGATGTCCACCCCGAGCGCGTCGGCCGCGATCTGGCGGAAGGTGATCTCGTGTCCCTGGCCGTGGGAGTGACTGCCCGCCGACACCACGGCCCGGCCGTCCTCGTGCACCGTGATCCGGCCCGCCTCCCAGGTCCCGAAGCCCCCCTCCCGGCTCAATCCCCGGCTCGGGCCGCCGAGGCCGGCGTGGTCGACGAAGGCGCTCATGCCGATGCCGAGACGCCACGGCCCCCCATTCGCCCGTGACCGGGCCCGCTCCTCGCGCAGTGCCGGGTAGTCCGCGGCGCGGAGCAGCGCCTCCTGCTGGGCGGCGGGATGGCCCGAATCGCACTCGGTGCCGAGCGGATTGGTGTAGGGGTAATCGCCGGGAGAAAGGTAGTTGCGCGCGCGCAGCTCGGCCGGGTCGAGGCCGATTTCCCGCGCCGCCTTCTCGACCAGGCGCTCGCCGACCGTGATCTGCGCCTCGGCGACCCCGCGGTAGGCGTCGACGGGCAGGGTATTGGTGTACACCCCGGTCACCCGCACGTGCGCGGCGGGCGTGCGGTAGAGGCAGGTGGCGAGGTTGCCGTAGCGCACGCCCGCGATGAGGGCGTTGAAGGAGCTCTCGTAGGCGCCGTGCCCCGCGAGCGCGTCAAGCTCGAGCGCGAGCATGCGGCCCTCGGCGTCGAGCGCAAGGCGGGCCCGGGTCAGGAAGTCCCGCGCGTGGGTGTCGCTCGCGTAGCCCTCCTGGCGGGTGGCGGTGAAGCGCACCGGGCGCCCGACGAGCCGCGACGCGTGGAGCACCACCGGAATCTCGGGGTAGAAGTACGCCTTGGTGCCGAAGCCGCCCCCGACGTCCGGACTGATCACCCGGAAGCGGTGCACGGGCAGGTCGAATACGTCCGCCGCGAGCCAGCGTCGCAGGGGCTGGAGCACCTGGCAGGTGGCGTGCAGGGTGTAGCGCCCGTCCGCGGGGTCGTAGGCGCCGAGGTAGGCGCGCGGCTCGATCGCGCTTCCCGTGATCCGGGTGGTGCGGATGTCGAGCTCGCTCACGTGGGCGGCGCGGGCGAAGGCGGCGCGCACCATCGCGGGGTCGCCGAGGGAGACGACGTGGGCCACGTTGGTCTCGAACTCCGGGTGGAGCACGGGGCTCTCGGGGGAGAGCGCTTCGCCCACGTCGGTGAGCGCGGGCAGCTCCTCGTACTCGACCTCCACCGCCTCCGCCGCGTCCTGGGCCTCCGCGGCGCTTCGGGCGATGACCGCCGCGATCTGGTCGCCCACGTGGCGCACGCAGTCGCGGGCGAAGACCGGACGCTCCGCGCAGTTCATCGGCCGCCCGTCGTCGAAGGGCACCTGCACCACGGTCGGGATCAGGCGCCGGAGACCCGCCGCCTCCCACTCCTTCGCGGTGAGCACGCAGAGCACTCCGGGCATCGCGCCCGCTTCCCGGGTCGACAGGCGCGCGATGCGGGCGTGCCCGTGGGGGCTGCGCACGAACACCGCATGGGCGGCGCCGGGGGGGAGGACGTCGTCGACGTAGCGCCCCCGGCCGGTCAGGAATCGGTAGTCCTCGTCCCGAGGCAGGGGCTTACCGACGTACATGGAAGGGGTCAGAAATCGGTCGAGACCCGGCCCTGCTGCAGGAGGATCTCGAAGGCGCGCAGCGTCTCGGCGGTGCCTTCCTCCACCGAGATTGCGCCGTAGTCGCCGATGTGCGCGCGGAGCAGGGCGTCGCGGTCCTCGGCGGGGAAAGGCAGGGGATCGCCGCTCGCGCGCACCCGCGCTCCGGGGCGGAGCCGGCGCAGCGCTTCGAGTCCTTCCTCGACGCTGACGACCGCTCCGTTGCAGTCGAACACCGCGGCGCCTTCGCGCTCGCGGGATACGGACTGGACGAAGGCGGACGCGATCTCGCCCGCGTAGAGCCAGGACATGCGGCCGCTGAAGGGCACCTCGTACTCGCGGCCCAGCACCGCCGCGAGGATCGCGAAGGTGGTCTTGGAGGTCATGCCCTGGTCGCGGCCGATGCCGTAGACCACGCCCGGCCGGATCCCGGTGCTCGGCACCTGCCAGTCCTGCCAGTAGACGCGCGCCACCGCCTCGTCGCAGGCCTTGTAGGCGCCGTAGAGGGTGGCGAGCCAGGGGGCGTCCGGATCCGCGCCGTGGGCGGCGACGGAGCTCGCGTAGGCGAGTCGGTGCACGCCGTGGCGGCGTGCCGCCTCGAGCACCGCCACCGTGCCCACCACGTTGGCGCGGGCGCCCGCCACCGGGTCGGCGCGGCAGAAGGGCACCTGCAGCGCGGCGAGGTGGATGATCGCGCCGATTCCGTGCGCCGACACCACCCGGTCGAGGGCCTCGGCGTCGGCGATGTCGCCCTGCTCCCAGGCGACGCGGTCGAGCTCTTCCTCCGAGAGGAGCAGGCCGGGCCGGCGGCGATCGGCGGCGAGATCGAAGGCGACGGTGGGAACGCCGGCCCGCACCAGGATCGCGAGCGTCCAGCTCCCGATGCATCCGCCCGAGCCGGTGACGAGCACCGGGCGGTCGAAGTCCTCGCGGCGGGCGATGAATCGGTCGGTCAATGAGTCCATGGGCGGAACCTGTCGATGCGGAAGGGGTGGAGGTCGACGCGCGGATTCTCGCCCGCGATCAGGGCCGCGATCACCTCCCCGGTGCGCGCGCCGAGGCTGAGGCCCAGGTGCTGGTGCCCGAACGCGAACCACACGTTGCGGTGCCGGGGCGAGGGGCCGATGACGGGGAGGTGGTCCGGAAGCGAGGGGCGGTAGCCCATCCACCGGCTGACCTCGCAATCGCTCTCGGGCGGCAGGTCGGACAGCATCTCGCGGCCCTTGCGGTAGAAGATGCGCGCGCGCTCGTAGTCGGGCGCGGCGGCAAGGGATGCAAGCTCGACGTTCCCCCCGATGCGCAGGCCATCGATCATCTGGGTGAGGCCCAGGCCCTCTTCGCCGTTCGTGACCGGGCGCCGCAGCCCGGTGTCGACGCCGCGGATGACGTGGTGGTAGCCGCGCTCGGTCTCCAGCGGCACCCGCGAGCCCAGCTCGCGCGCCAGCCTCTTCGACCATGCGCCGGCCGCGACCACGAGGCGCTCGACCGGAATGGGAGCGCTCGAGGTGCGAAGCGCCCGCACGCCGTCGGGGCCGAGCTCGAAGCCCCGCACCTCGTTCTCGAGGAAGACGCCGCCCGCGGCGCGCACCTCGTCCGCGATGGCGCTGGTGAGCCGGAAGGGGTCGAGGGTATGGCCGCAGTCGGGAAACCAGGTCGCGAAGCGCCAGCTCGGGCGCAGGGCGGGCTCGAGCTGGCGGATCTCCTCCGCGCCGAGCTCGTCCACCCGGGTGCCGAGAGAGCGGATCCGCGCCCGCTCCGCCGCACCCTCCTCGAAGCGGCGCGCGGAACGGTACACGGTGAGGGAGCCCGAGTGGCGGACGTAGCGCTCGGCGGGCGTGCCGGCGGTGAGCCTCCGGTAAGCGTCGAGGGTGTCCCCGAGGAGGGAGGCGAGCGCGCGGGCGTTGCGCATCCTCGTCGCGGCGGGCGCATTGGCCGCGAAGCGCAGGAGCCAGGGGGCGAGGCGAGGCAGGTAGCGCCATCGGATCGTGAGCGGGGAGGCGGGGTCGAGCAGCATGCGCGGGACCGCCGCGAGCAGCGCCGTGGAAGACAGGGGCAGGGCGTGATCGATGCCGCAGAGCATGCCGAGGTTGCCGAAGGAGGTCCCCATTCCCGGCGCGCCCCGGTCGACCACGCTGACCGCGAAGCCCGCGCGCTGCAGGAAGCGCGCGCAGCACACGCCCACGATGCCCGCCCCGACCACGGTGACACGGCGCGGCGGGATCATCGCCTCAATACTGCCGCCCGAGGTCGACGCTGTTGTGCAGGGGCTCGCCGCGTTGCAGCCGCCGGTAGTTGTCCGCGACCTGGGCGGCGCAGAAGCGCGCCAGCGTGTAGGTCGCGACGTGCGGGGTGATGCGGATCCGGGGGTGGGACCAGAAGGGATGGCCGGCGGGCATCGGCTCTTCGCGCTGCACGTCGAGGGTGGCGCCGGAGAGCCGCCCCTCATCTATCGCCGCGACGAGATCGGCCTCGACCACGTGTCCGCCCCGGGCCACGTTGATGAGATAGGCCCCGCGCTTCATCATCGCGAAGGTGTCGCGCCGGAGCAGGCCTTCGGTCTGCGCGGTGAGCGGCAGCATGCACACCACCACGTCGCAGGCGGAGAGGAAGGCCCCGAGCGCTTCATCTCCGGCGAAGCACTCGATGCCCTCGGCCCGCTTCGCCGAGCGGCTCCATCCGCGCACCCGGTAGCCTATGTCCCGGAGCAGCTCGCCCGTCGCCCGGCCGAGGACCCCGAAGCCGAGGATGCCGACGACGAGGTCCGGGGGCACCGGCACCGGAAGCTCCTCGTAGCTCCCCGCCCGCTGCTGCGCGCGGTAGTCGTCCCAGCGCCGGGTGTGGGTGACGAGCGCGAGCAGCACCCACTCCACCATCTGGGCGCGGACCGAATCGTCGACGATGCGCAGGCAGGTGACGCCCTCCGGCATCGCGTCGAGGCGCCCGAGCAGGTGGTCCACGCCCGCGCCGAGCACGACCACCGCGCTCAGGTTCGGCAACCCCGCGAGCGCATCGAGATCGTCCCACACCACCGCCATCTCGACCGCCTCCGGGTCCGGGACATCCGGCCACACCCGGACCTCGGCGCCCGGCAGCTCTGCGCTCAGGTGCCGCGCCCACTCCGCGGCTTCCGCCGCTTCCTCGATGACCAGGATGGACATGTTCGAACCCCGTGAACCCAGTCCGGCGCCCGCTCCCCTACCCTCTCACCGAAGCGGGGAAGCACGGGTCGCGGACGAAGTGGCGGGCCATCGTCCGCGACCCGGGGGACAGTGGGCTAACGCTCGATTCCGGCGAGCCACTCGTTCTCTATGAGGTCGCGGTTGGCCTCCATCCAGGAGGCGGCGACATCTTCCGGGGCTTCCTCGTCGTTGGAAATGCGCCGGATCCAGTCGCTCATCGCCGGCAGCGAGAAGGCGACCTGGTCGAGGAACTGTGCGATGGCCGGGGCGCGTTCGCTCAGGTTGCCGGAGTAGGCGACGTAGACGTCGGTGGTCGCCTTCGCGCAGGTGATGCTGCTGTTCTCCAGCCAGTCGGGATCCTCGCTCGCCTGGATGAAGTTGTAGCAGCCCTCGGGGTTGTAGCGAGGATCGTCCTTGAAGGACTCGTTGGCGAACCCGTCGAAGGGCGGCTCCTCGATCTGGCGGAGATCGTAGGCGGCGTGAATCCACTCGGGCTGGTAGCTGTAGAACATGAAGGGCTTCTTGCGCTTGTACGCGGCGTCGAGCTGGGACTCCATCACCCAGGTCTCGACCGTGGTGGGCGTCCAGTGGTCGGCGAATCCCATGGACTTCGCCTTCACCGCCCACTCGTTGACGCTCTGCCAGCCGGCCACGCCGGTCCACATCTCGCCCTTGCCGTCGTCGTCGGTGTCGAAGTGCTTCGCCATTTCCGGATCCGCGAGCTGCTCGATCCGAGTAAGCCCCAGCTCGTCCTGCACGTAGGCGGGAATGAAGAGTCCTTCGGTGCCGAGATAGGGATTCGCGTTGATCTTCACGACGCCCGGCACGACGTAGCGCTCCCACTGCGCGGGGAGGTAGATCGACCAGAAGTCGGAGAACACGTCGATCGCGCCGTCGCCCTTCGCCATCGCCTCGAAGAGCGCGATCTCGTCGCCTCCGACGATCTCGACATCGGCGTCGAGGTACTCCTCCAGGACCGCCTCGAGGACATAGGCGGCCGCGCTCGAGCCGGCCCAGTTGAGCTCGGCGATCTTGATCGGCGTCGCGGCGGCGGCCGTGAAGGACCACAGGAACGCGAACAGCGCGGCGATTGAAACGATGGACTTGCGCAGCATGGAATTTCCCTCCGGGTTTCTGGTCATGGGTGCCGGCGCCCGCTCCCTTTCCGGGGCCACGTGGCCGCCGAGGGGAAGCTCGCGCCGATGAGTCTGCCGGGCGCGATTGTAAGATTGCCGCCCCCCTCGGTAAACGAAGAGATCCGGCATGAACGCGACGGCGGAGACGCGGGACGCCCAGGGCGTCGGGCATCGGAAAGACGAAGAACTCGGCGCCGAGGTCGCCCGCTTTCTCGGTGAGCCCTCCGGAGCCCGCAGCGCCCGCATCGTGCGCCTGGAGACGCGCGGGTTCTCGTTCTCCTCTTTCCGCCTCGCCGCGCTCTGTCTCGGTCCTTTCTGGGCGGCGAGCCGGGGATTGTGGACCCCCTTCTGGATCGCCGCGGCGGTGGAGGCGGCCTGCCTCTCCGGCCTCGTGCGCTCCTGGTGGTCCGGCGGACCGCCGGAGTCGCCGGGACTGCATGCCGTGCTCTTCGCGGTGAGCGCCGCGGTGCTCCTCGCGGCGCGCATCGTTCAGGGCGCGCTCGCGGACTGGATGCTCTGGCGCGCGTGGCGGCGATGGCGGCACGGGGAGGGAGCGGCAGGCCGGATCCGAGCGCTGAACGCGGCGCTCGGGACCCTTGCCGCGCTCGGCCTCGTCGCGGTTTCCGTCTGGCGCTACGGTATCCAGGCCGCGCCGGAGTACTTGCGGATCTTCCCCGCGCCGAGAATCATCCAGCGCGCCACCGCGAAATCGATCGACGACGCGGTCGACTGGATGGTGCTCGAGTTCGAGGCCTTCTTCGCGTCCATCACCGCGGGGCTGCGCGAGGTGCTGAACCTCATCGAAGCGCTCTTCATCGGCATCCCGTGGCCGGTCGCGGTGGTGCTGATCGTGGTGCTCGCCTGGCGGGCGGCGGGCTGGCGGGTGGGAGTCTTCAGCGTGGTCGCGCTCGCCTACCTCGGGCTCTTCGGCTACTGGGAGAAGAGCATGAGCACGCTGGCGCTGGTGATGGCTTCCGCGCTGCTCTGCATCGCCGTCGGCACCCCGATCGGCATCTGGTGCGGCAAGGACGCGAAGGTGTACGCGGCGGTGAAGCCGGTGCTCGACTTCATGCAGACGATGCCGAGCTTCGTGTACCTGATTCCCGCGGTCGCCTTCTTCTCCATCGGCAAGCCGCCGGGGCTGTTCGCAACGGTGATCTTCGCGATGCCGCCGATGATCCGGCTCGCGGCGCTCGGCATCCAGCAGGTGCCGCACGACGTGAAGGAGGCGGCGCTCGCCTTCGGCACCCCGCCGTGGAAGCTGCTGATCAAGGTGGAGCTTCCCCTCTCGGCGCCCTCGATGCTCGCCGGCATGAACCAGACCATCATGATGAGCCTGTCGATGGTGATCATCGCCTCGATGATCGGGGCGGGCGGGCTCGGCTACGACGTGCTGATCGCGCTGCGCCGCCTGAACACCGGGGAAGGCATGCTCGCGGGCACCGCGATCGTGGTCTGCGCGATGATCCTGGACCGGATCATCCAGGGCCGACGGTCCCGCCGGGGCTCGGGATCGGATCAGTAGACCGCGGCCCGGAAAGCATCCCTGCGGCGTGCCGGAATCCGTCAACCCACCTCGCTGACCGCCACCGGACGGCGCTCGATGCCGGAGAGGTAGGCGGCCTCCAGCACCGCGAGGTTGCGGCGGCCTTCGTGTCCGGAGGTGATGGGCTCGGCCTCGCCGCGGATGCACTCGGCGAAGTGCGCGACGGACTTCACACAGCTCGAGGCCCAGTCGTCGGGCGGCGTCGGGAGCACTTCCCATTGCGTGCCGCTGCGGTTGATCATCACTTCGGCGCCACTCGCCACCGGCGGATGCGACCAGGTCTTCAGGTACTCCGCCTCGCTGCCCGGAATCCAGATCATCGCGTCGCGCGAGACCAGCTCCACGAGGTCGTCGAAGGTCTCCCCCGGAGCGTGGAAGGTCGAGTCGATGAGGCCGACCCCGCCCGCCTCGAACTCCATGACCACGAACCCGGTCTCGTCGCCGCGCCGGCGCGGGTCGTCGGTGTCGAGCCAGGCGCTGACGGTCTTCACCTCGCCCATCATCTGGCGCGCGGTGTAGAAGCGGTGCGCGCCGGAGTCGATGAGCAGGCCGCCTCCGCAGAGCTCCGCGCGGTCCCGCCAGCCGCCGTACATGTTGCCGCAGGTGAGGCGGGTGCGGAACAGGTGAGGGCGGCGGATCGCGCCCGAGGCGATGAGGTCGCGCACCACGCAGTGCGGCTCGTAGAAGAGCAGGTTGTGGCTCACCATCAGGCGAAGGCCCGCGGCGTCCGCGGCCGCGATCATGCGGTCGCATTCCGCGAGCGAGATCGCCATCGGCTTCTCCACCAGGGCGTGCAGCCCCGCCGAAAGCGCCTGCAGCACGGTGTCGCAGTGGTGCCGGTTGGGCACACAGACGACGACCGCGTCGACGACCTCGGTGCCCGCCCGAAAGAATGCGTCGAGGTCGGAGAAGGCGGGAACCGCGTTCGCCTCTCCAACGCGGGCCGCGAGCCCCGCGTCGAGATCGACGACTGCGGCCAGACGCGCGCCTTCGATCCGCGCGAGGCCCCACATGTGCTGCGTCCCCTGCGCGCCGAGGCCGATGACGCCGATTCTCGAGACTTCCTTCATGTGTCCGTCCTGGTGTCCTTATCCGTTGTCCGTTCCCTGGCCGCTTCCGCTGTCCGCAGCGCCTCGCGACGAGTCGATGACTTGGCGGAATCTCTGCAGGGCCAGGGGTGCAATACGCTCGCGTCGCGTAATGTATCCGTACTTTCGCGCCGGCAGATCGCCCTCGTAGGGCACGCGGCGCACGCGGTCGCGTTCGGTGAGGCAGAGCCCGGGGACGACGGCGACTCCGAGGCCCGCCTCGACGAATGCCTTGATCGACTCCCACCCGTCGACCTCGGCCACGACGTTGGGCGTCACACCCTGCTGGCGCAGGTACATCTCTCCGTAGTTCCTGATGAAGCTCTGCCGCGTGTGTGCAATCTGAGGCTCGTTGTCCAGGTCCTGCGGCCCCGCGCGCTCGAGCGCCTCGAGCGGATGGCCCAGGGGCGTTATCAGCTCGTAGCGGGATGTGAGCAGCGCGTGATACTCGAGGTCGGGCGGTTCGATGTCCATCGCGGCGAAGATTATGTCCACCTCGTAGCTTCGGAGCCACGACAGGCAGGCGGTGCCGCTTCCGACTCGGGTGCTGATCTCGATGTCGGCGTGGCACGCAATGAACGCCGTGAGATAGCGCGGAAGCAGATAGGAGGCGGCGGTTTCGCCCGACGCGATCCGAAGCGTTCCCGCGCTTTTCCGGAATTGCTCGACGAAGGTGTCCGGAAGCCGATCCAGATCCTCCACCAGAGACAGGGCCTGTTTGTAGAGCGCTCGTCCCGCGGCGGTGAGTCCGATGCGCGGGCCTTTGCGATCGAAGAGCGCGACGCCCAGCTCCTCTTCCAGGGCACGTATCTGCAACGAGACGGAAGGTTGGCTCGAGAACACGCGTTTCGCCGCCTTGGTGATACTGCCCAGGCGTGCGGCGTGGCAGAAAGCGCGCAATTGCTTGAGGCGATCGCGTCGATCATCCCGAAATGAGTATTGGATCATTGGTTTTCGTTGGCTGTTGGTGCGGATCGAACCAATCTTTTCTGATGAATCAATTTAAGCAGTTGTTTTCATTTATAAAACACACTGATTCAACCGAAGCGCATCATAAGGGCGACTACGCGTAAATGGCAGAGGCCGTTGAAAGGTCCTGACCTCTCGCATCGCCGGGAGCAGGTCGCTCGGGCTGGGAAGGAGGCGGGGCACGAAGCGCCGCCACGTGATTGGCAACGAGCGCAGAAGGGCGCGAGCGTCGGGCCGGAGGGCCTTAGACCCAGCCGCCGTCGACGATGAAGCTCTGGCCGGTGATCATGCGGCTGTCGTCCGCGGCGAGAAAGAGCACCATGCGCGCGATGTCGTCCGGGTAGAGCTTGTGCTTGAGCGCCTGGCGCTCGTAGAGCATCCGCTCTCCTTCCTCGTCCAGCCAGAGCGCGACTTGGCGCTCGGTCATCACCCAGCCCGGCAGCACCGCGTTGACTCGCACGTTCGACTCGCCGAAGTCCCGCGCGAGGGAGCGGGTGAGGCCGACGATCGCCGCCTTGGCGGTGGTGTAGCACACGTAGCCGCCCTCCCCCATCACCCAGGTCGTGGAGCTCATGTTGACGATCGCTCCGCGGCCCCGGCGCTTCATGCCCTCGAACACGCGCTGCGAGGCGAAGAACTGGTGCTTGAGGTTCACCGCCATGCGCTCGTCCCACATCTGCGGGGTGACGCTCTCCACCGCGTGGCGCTCGTCGTTCCCGGCGTTGTTCACCAACACCGAGATGCCGCCGAGCACCTGCTCCGCGGTGTCGATCGAGGCGACGAGCGCCTCGGTATCCGTGATGTCGCATTCCAGGTACGCAGGAGCATGGCGGTGGGCGCCTTCGAGCTCCGCCGCGAGCGCCCGCGAGGCTTTCGCCGCGATGTCGAGGAACGCGACCCGTGCCCCCTGGGCCGCGAAATGCGCCACCAGGGCGGCCCCGATTCCCGAGCCACCGCCAGTGACGAGCACCCCACGGTCGACGAGGCTCGGATAGCTCGCGTAGCCGGACATCAGGCGGAAGGCCGGTCGGCGATCATGGGCGTCTTCAATCCTTGAACATCCTCAACTCAATTGAGGATTTTCAAGGATTTCCCGCACGAGGGGCGCAGGCGTGGGCGACCATGCGCTGGAAGTGGTGGACGTTTGCGTCGAAGAACTCGGAGAAGTGTGCGCGCTCGAAGGCGGCGCTCTCGAAGCTCTCCTGCAGGCGTCCGACGAGGTCGACGTCCTCGTGGTTGAAGACGGGAAAACGCGCCACCACCATCTCCCGTTCGGCGGCGAGCGCGGGAGCGAGCGCCGCCTCTCCCGCGAAGAAGATCTCGACGCGCTCCCGGCAGGTTCCGGGGCCGGTCGGCTCGATCAGAATGAAGCGCAGGTTGTCGCTGAACACGGTGACGAGCAGGTTGGGAAAGACCGACAGCGCCTCGATGGTGGCGGCCTGCTCGGCGTTGAGAGCCGGGAACTCCGGCAGCCGGCCCGCCCCCTCGTCGCGCGGCGCATAGGCCGCGCTCCCCTGACCCACCACGTGCTCGCCTTCCTTCACGAAGTAGTGCTCCTGCATCGGAAGGTAGCTGTTCAAGGCCGGGTGCACGTAGGGCACGTGGTAGATGTCGATGAAGTTCTCCACCGCGAGCTTCCAGTTCGCCGGGACCTCGAAGGAGAGGCTCGCCCCGTGGACGAGACGGCTGAAGTCGTAGTGCGCCCAGCGCCGGTCGAGGGGGGCGATGGCCTGCTCGAAATCGGGGGCCGCGGGGTCCAGGTTCACGAACACCACCTGGTTCC
The DNA here is from genome assembly GCA_964420925.1 of uncultured Ectothiorhodospiraceae bacterium. Lineage (GTDB taxonomy): Bacteria > Pseudomonadota > Gammaproteobacteria > HK1 > HK1 > JAJEAD01. Next base: position 24,123 of record CAYQVB010000138.1, read on the forward strand.
AGAGCGCAGAGCGCACCGGCTCGAGCCCGGGCCCGTCGCGGGGATCGTGCTCGTGGATCCCGAACCCTCCATAGTGCGGCCGGCGCACCAGGGCGCCCGAGAGGTCGTAGCACCAGGCGTGGTAGGGGCAGACGATGCGCTGCTGGCCGCTCCTCGTCTCGTCCACCAGGCGCATGCCGCGATGCCGGCAGTAGTTGTGGAAGACGCGCAGGCTCCCGTCTTCCCCCCGCACCATGAGAAGCGGCCGCCCCGACGCGGAGGAAACGGGGAGAATGTCGCCGGGGTTCGGCACGTCACCGGCCAGCCCGAGCGCGAACCACTGGTGGGCGAAGAGGCGTTGCCGCTCGAGCCGGAAGAAAGTGTCGCTGCAGTATGCCTCGGCGGGAAGGCCGGGGGACTCGCCGGTGGGCAGATCCACCCGGGTGAGCAGGTCGCGCGCCGCTTCGCGGGTCTCGCTGTTCAAATCCGTTGTCTCGGTGGCCAGAGGAATCGGCAACCCGCCGCGCACTCGCGGCCGGCCGAGCCGCTATCATCGCATCCGATCCGCACCGCTTACAGGAGTCGGGTATGGTTACCGCGATAGTGCTGATAGAAGCCGCACGGGGCCGGATAAACGAGGTGGCCGAGCAACTTGCCGAGCAGAAGGGAATCTCGGAGGTGTACTCGGTGAGCGGGCGCTACGACCTGGTGGCGATCATCCGCGTGCGCAACAACGACGCCCTCGCAGACCTCGTGGCGGGGCAGATCACCCAGATCCCCGAAATCGGGCGCACGGAAACCATGCTCGCCTTCCGCACCTACTCCCCGCACGACCTCGAGAGCATGTTCGGCATCGGCCAGTAGCGCTCCGCTGCGCACCGGGACGGGCGGCGGAGCACCGGGATTCCGCCTCCGCGTCACTGAACGGGAACCGGGCGGGCCTTGCGAATCAGTCGCGGGGACGCACCACGAGGCGCACGTCCCAGTACGCGCACTCGGGGGCGGTCTTCATCATCTCGCGGTAGGGCGCCACCGCCCTTTCGAACTCGCCGCTCGCTTCGTTGGCGTCGAGGTCCGCGCGAGAAGCCCAGAACGTGATCGACCTCGTCTTGCCGCTCGCCCGGTCGCAGCACATCATTCCCCCGCCGAAACCGGGGGCGTCCAGGTAGGGGCGCATCGCACCCGGCCAGGCGGTGATTACCTCGGCCGCGCGCTCGGGCAGAAGAATCGCGTTCGCAACCCGCGCACAGGCCGGGGTCACCGGCCGCTCCGGGGCGATCTCCGCGCACACCTCGAGAGGATGCAGCTCCGGCTCGCCGAGACGCATTTCCGCGGCCTGCTTCACCACCCCGCCCAGGGAACCCTCGGTGTTGGCGTGCATCGCCGCTTCACTGCGGAAGACGACCACCGACAGAGTATGGGAGGACTCGCCCTCGCGCAGGAAGTACCCGCACACCAGGTTCTCGTAGCCTTCCACCACTCCCCGCCAGAAAGCGTCGATCTCGTCGAATCGCGTGGGATCCATGTCGACGTAGTTGAATCGTGCGAACAAGCGCGGGCTCCCTCAGCCTGGAGAATGCCGCCGAAAAATAAGTGCCCTCCGGAGAGAGTGCAACTTCGAAGCGTGCAGATCGTGACTGTCGTCCCGCCGGAATGTCGCTCGGGGCCTACCGTCCGAAGCCCGGCCCGCAGGCGAGGCGCGCACGGAAGCGCATGTCGGCCGGGCTCGGGTTCCACCCCTCGCGTTTGACCGGCTCGCGGAGGACATGTCAGGCTGTGCGCACCATGAACTCCCAGACGGTCTCCAACATCGCCACCGTCATCATCGCGGTGGTCGCACTCGGCGCCTTTCTCCGCCATGAGATCGGCGATGTGCGGGACGAGCTCGCGTATGTGCGGAGCGATGTCGCCGAGTTGCGCACCGATGTCACTGGGCTGAAGACTGATGTCACAGGGCTGAAAGCCGACGTTGCCGTACTGAAGACCGACGTCGCCGTGCTGAAGACCGACGTTGCCGCACTGAAGACCGATGTCGCCGTGCTGAAAACCGACGTTGCCGTGCTCAAGACCGATGTGGCCGTGCTCAAGACCGACGTCGCCCAACTGAAGGTCGATGTCGCCCAATTGAAGACGGATGTCGCGGAATTGCGCGTGGACGTGGCGGATCTCAAGGAGCGCATGGTCCGGGTGGAGGTAATCCTCGGAGTCCCCGGAGCCACGGCCAGCGGGACGCACGCAGAGCAAGAAGGCCGCGCGTAGCCCGCGTTTTTCCCCGACCTCCTGCTTCGGACACCGAGCCATTCGCTGCGAAGCTCGATGAAGAACGTGGGCTGGCGGTGAAGGCGCTTCACACGAGCGCCTCGGTGACCCTGGTACTGGGCGGGGCGCGCTCCGGGAAGAGCGCGTTCGCCGAATCGCTCGCACGAGAGCAGGGGCGAGGCGTGTACATCGCCACCGCGGAGCGCGTCGACGAAGAGATGGCACGCCGGATTGCGGCCCACCGTGCCCGTCGCGGAGAGGGCTGGCGCACGGTGGAGGCTCCGCTCGCGCTCGTGGACGCCATCCGGCAGGAGAGCGTGCCACGGACCTGCCTGCTCGTGGACTGCCTCAGCGTCTGGCTGGGCAATCTCATGCACCACGGGCGCAGCGTGGACATCGCGCATGAGGACCTGCTCGATGCGCTGCGCAGCGCCGCAGGACCCGTGGTGCTCGTCGCGAACGAGGTCGGTCTCGGCGTCGTGCCGGACAACGCGATGGCCCGCGACTTCCGCGACCACGCGGGCCGGCTCAACCAGTCCATCGCTGCGCTCGCGCAACGGGTCTACTTCGTCGCGGCCGGACTCCCCTTGACCCTCAAGGGGCCTTGATCCGTCTCGCGGCCGGCTCCATCCGACGGCAGGCGGATGCTGCCGCCGAAGTCGACGTGGAGCTTCCAGGCCTGCGGATCGCCGCTCCGGGCCGCGGCGGCCTTGATGATCCCGTGGTGCGTCACCACGATGTGGGCGAGGCCGCTCCGCCGGTAGTCGTCGATCGCGGCCCAGGTCCGCTCGCGCAACATGTACACATTCTCGCCCCCATGGGGCCGGGCATGGAGGAAGTCCGCGGTCCACGCGTCGATCTCGACCCGGGGGATGTCATCCCAGGCGACACCCTCCCAGGCGCCGAAGTCCATCTCCCGGAGCCTCTCATCGACGACCGGAGTCAGGCCTTGCGCGGCGCCGATGCGCTCGGCAAGGCGCCGGCAGCGGCGTAGCGGGCTCGTGATCAGCCGCTGCGCGGGCGGCAGTGCGTCGACGACGCGCACCGCCTCTTCCTCGAAGGTGGCAGCCACGTCGAGATCGGTGGCGCCATAGCAGACACCGTCGGAGACCGCCGGCCGCGTATGCCGCACGAGCGTCACGTGCATGCCGGCTTCTTGATGCAGATTCGCACGGCACGCATCGCTACAGCGCCGCCACCACTCCCAGGTACAGCCCGAGCTCGCTCGTCTGCTGCACGCCCCCGAGGCAGTCGCCGGTGTAGCCGCCGAGCTTGCGCTCGTAGGCGGCGCGCATCGCGAGGTGTCCCGCGGCGACCCCCGCGAGCCCGGCCAGCAGGGCGAGCGGCGGGACCACGGTCCAGAGCAGCGCGAGGGCCGCTGCTCCGAAGCCCAGCGCGAGCGCAAGCGTGCCGGCCTCGACCGTGCCGGAGACCGGCCGAGCCAGCCCTGCGTCCCGCGCGTAGGCGCCGGTGGCGAGCGCAAGCACCGCGGAGGAACGGCTCGCGGCATGGGCCACGACCAGCAGCCACGGGATCGCGGCGGGAGGCGCGGCAGCGAGGGTGAGGACCTTGGCCGCCAGCATCAACCCCAGCCCGGCCGCGCCGTAGGTGCCCAGGCGGCTGTCGCGCATGATCTCGAGCGCGCGCTCCCGGGTCCTGCCTCCGCCGAGCCCGTCGCAGGCATCGGCGAATCCGTCCTCGTGGAAAGCGCCGGTGACGAGCAGCGAGGCGGCAGTGGAGAGCACGAGCGCGAGCTCGATCGGAAAGACGAGGTGCGCGAGCCAGAACACCGCGCCCGCAAGTGCTCCCACCGCGGCGCCGACCACGGGGTAGTAGCGCGCGGCGGCGCCGGAGCGCGACGCGCTCACCTCGGCCGAAACGCGCACCGGAAGGCGCGTGAGAAGCTGCACCGCGAGGAGCAGCCGCTCGCCTTCCTCCCGAACGCCGATCATGCGTTCGCTTCTCCGACCCGAAGCCCCTCCC
>CAYQVB010000139.1:0-56089 GCA_964420925.1 uncultured Ectothiorhodospiraceae bacterium
GCGGAAGGCGCAGCCGGCGTCGACGGGGAAGCTGCCCCGGCCCGCCGACACCCCCTCGCGCGTTTCGAGCACGTCGCTGAGCCAGTCGGTGCGAAGCTCCGGCACCGAGGAGATGAGGAGATCGGTGTAGGGGTGGTAGGGTGGGGAGAAGACCTCCCGGGTCGGGCCGTGCTCGCAGATCCGGCCCGCGTACATCACGATGACGCGGTCCGCGATGGTCGCGACGGTGGCGAGATCGTGGGAGACGAAGAGGTAGGCGACCCCGAGCCGTTCCTTGAGGTCCTTGAGCAGCTCGAGGATGGTGGTGGCGACGAGGGTGTCGAGCGAGGAGAGCACTTCGTCGCAGATGATGAGCTCGGGCTCGGCGCCGAAGGCGCGGGCGAGGGCGACGCGCTGCTTCTCGCCGCCGGAGAGCTCGGAGGGCTGCCGGTCCGCGAAGTGCGCGGGCAGGTCGACGAGCCCGAGAAGCTCCTCGACCCGCGCCCGGCGCTCCTCGCCTTGCATGCCGAAGTAGAGCTCGAGCGGGCGCCCGATCGCGTACTCGATGGTGCGGGCGGGATTGAGGGTCATGTCGGGGTGCTGGAAGACGATCTGCACCTTGCGCAGGCTGTCGGTGTCGCGCCCGCGTGCCCGCGGCGGAAGGGAGCGGCCGCGGTAGCGCACGTCTCCCACCCGCTGCGGCAGGAGCCCCGCGATGACCCGGGCGAGCGTGCTCTTGCCGCTCCCGGACTCGCCGACCAGGGCCACCACTTCGCGCTCGCGGATCGCGCAGTCGATGCCGCGCAGGACGTCGTCCTCGGGCTTCCACGGCTTCAGGAAGTCGCCCCGTTCGTAGGTGGCGTGCACGCCTTCGACTTCCAGGAGCGCGTCGCCTGCCGAAACGGAGCCGGGCGCGGGCGCCGCGGGGAAGCTGGCCTCGTCCTTCGGCACGAGGCGCACCGCGCCGAGCAGCATGCGGGTGTAGTCCTCACGCGGGTTCTCGAGCATCGCTTCGGTCCCGGCCGCCTCGACCTCCCGCCCGTCGTTCATCACCAGGATCCGGTCCGCGACCTGGGCCACCACCGAGAGATCGTGGGAGACGTAGATGGCGCCGGTGCCCCGATCCCGGATCGCTTCCTTGACCGCCTTCAGCACCTCGATCTGGGTGGTCACGTCGAGCGCGGTGGTCGGCTCGTCGAGAATGAGGAAGTCCGGCATGCAGACCATCGCCATCGCGATCATCACCCGCTGGCGCTGGCCGCCGCTCACCTGGTAGGGATAGCGCTCGGCCATCTCCGCGGGGTGGGGGAGCTGGAGCAGCTCCATCTGCTCGATGACGCGACGGTAGCCTTCCGCCGCGCCCATGATGCCGTGCACGAGCAGGCCCTCGACCAGTTGCTTGCCGATGAGGATGCGCGGGTTGAGGGCGGCGGATGCGCTCTGGGCCACGTAGGCGACCCGTCGGCCGCGGATGTCACGAAGCGCGCCGGGGTCGAGGGAGAGGAGGTCGGTGTCGCCGAGGCGCACCCGGCCATCCTTGAAGCGGGTGCCGGGACGGCAGTAGCCGAGGGCGGAGAGCGCCACCGTGGTCTTGCCCGCGCCCGATTCGCCGATGAGGGAGACGATCTCGCCCGCCTGCACGCTGACGCTCACGTCGCGCGCGATCGGCAGCCACTCCTGGGAAGGGGCCTGGCCCTCCACCCAGAGGCCCTCGATGGACAGGCGCTCGTTCACTGCGCCCGCGCTCCATCCATGCGCACGCGCCGTCTCACCGTGCCCGCAGGCTCCCGACGCGCTCGCGCTCGCGAACCCTGCGCCTTCCGGATGGGCGGAGGCTCCTTCACTGCAGCATCTCCCGCGACACGTCGCGGTTCGCCTGCGCGAGGAGGGAATCGACGAGAAGATTGATGCCGATGACGAGGGTGGCGATGGACACCGCGGGGAGGATGACCGACCAGCCTCCGTAGTAGAGGCCGGCCATGTTCTCGCGCACCAGCGCGCCCCAGTCCGCGAGCGGGGGCTGGATGCCGAGGCCGAGGAAGCTGAGCGCGGCGAGGAGCAGCACCGCGTAGGCGAGGCGAAGTCCGAACTCCGCCGCGAGCGGGAGCAGGGAGTTGGGCAGGATCTCGCGCACCAGGATCGACCAGATCGCCTCGCCTCTCGCCCGCGCCGCTTCGACGAAGTCGCGGGTCCCGATGTCCATCGCCACCGCGCGAGCAATGCGCGCCACGCGCGGGGACTGGATGAGCGCCACGGTGCATACGAGCACCGGGATCGAGCTGCCGAGCCCCACGATGATCACCAGCGCGAGCAGGATCGGAGGGAAGGAGATCACCACGTCGACGATGCGGAAGATGAAGGTATCGATACGTCCCCCAGCCTCCGCCGCGTAGAAGCCCACCGCCACGCCGGCGACGAACCCGAGCGCGGTGGTGGCGAACGCGAGCGCGATGGTGAGCCCCGCCCCGTAGAGCATGCGCGACAGCAGGTCGCGGCCCAGGTAGTCGGTGCCGAGCAGCGTGTTCTCCTCCCCCGGAGGGGCGAAGGCGATGAAGGTGAGGATCTCGCCCGGCGGGGTCGGTGCGAGGAAGGGTCCGACAATGGCGACGGCAAGATGCAGGATGAGGATCGCGAGACCGGCTCGTCCCCAGGCGGAGAGCGGCGCCCGCTTCGCCTTCCCCGGGCTCTCGCTCATCCTTCTTCACCCAGGCGCGGGTTGGTGAGGATGGCGAGGATGTCGGCGATGAGGTTCACGCCGATGTAGAACCCGCAGAAGATCATCGCGAGCGCCTGCACCATCGGAAAATCGCGAAGCCCGACGGAATCGAGCAGGAGGCGTCCCATGCCCGGGTAGGCGAAGACCGCCTCCACCACCACCACGCCGCTCACGAGGTAGCCGAGCACCAGCGCGATCACGTTCACGATCGGCCCGAGCGCGTTCGGCAGCGCGTGCAGGATGATGATGCGGCCCTTGGGCACCCCCTTGAGCACCGCCATTTCCACGAAGGGAGAGCGCAGCACGTCCAGGATCGCGGCGCGCGTCATCCGGGTCATGTAGGCGAGCGACGCAATGCAGAGCGTTGCCATCGGCAGAACGAGCGCCTTGACGAGCTGGGTTCCGGAGGCGGTGGCGGACAGGTAGCTGGTGGCGGGCAGCCACTGCATCTGCACCGCCACCACGATCACCAGCACCGACGCAGTGAGGAATTCGGGGACCGAGACCACCATCAGGGAGGAGACGGAGATAGAGCGGTCGAGCAGGCTGTTGGGGTAGGCCGCCGAGAGCATGCCGAGCGCGAGCGACAGCGGAATCGCGATCAACGCGGTGAAGCCGGCGAGGATGAAGGTGTTCTGGACCCAGCCGGAGATGATGTCCGCCACCGGCCTGTCGGAGACGAGCGAGTTACCCATCTCGCCGCGCAGCAGGCCGGTGAGCCAGTCGAAGTAGCGCACCGGGGCGGGGCGGTCGAGGCCGAGCTTCGCGCGCAGCGCCTCCACCGCCTCCGGGGTCTTCTCCTGGCCGAGAATGGCGGTGGCGACATCCCCGGGCAGCAGCTCGGTCCCCGCGAAGACGAGGACCGAGGCCGCCCAGAGGGTGAGGAGTCCGATCAGAAGGCGTCGGACGACGAGGAGGATCACGCCTCGAGCCAGCAGCTCTCCGCGATCCACTCCAGGGCGGAGACGGGGTTGGTGACCGGGTTCTTCACCCGCGACGCCGCCGCGCTGAGGATGTTGACGAAGGAGGGGATTACCTGGCCGCCGTCATCGCGGATGATCTGTTGCATCTCGCAGTACATCTCGCGGCGCAGCGCCTCGTCCTTCTCGCCCTTCGACTCGAGGACGAGTTGGTCGAATCGCTCGTTCGCCCACATGGTGTCGTTCCACGACGCACCGCCCTTGAACGCGATGGCGAGCTGCGAGTTCGCGGTGGGCCGCATGTTCCACTGGCTCATGATGAAGGGCTTGACCCGCCAGATGGCATCCCAGAACCCGTCCGCCGGCACCTTCGTGACCTTGAAGGTCGCCCCGGCCCGCGCCGCCATCTGGGTCCACACCTGAGCGCCCTCGATGGCGCCGATCCCCACCTCGGAGGCGAAGAGCTCGAAGGCGTACTTGTCGAGGCCGTGCTTGGCGAGCAGCGCCATCGCCTTCTCGGGATCCCAGTCGCGCTGCGGAATCTCCGCGCAGTGCTCGGGGTAGATGGGAGCGATGGGATGGTCGTTGCCGACGATCGACTGGCCCTTGTACACGATCTTGTTGTAGGTCTCGCGATCGATGAGAAGCTTGAGGGCTTCGCGCACCTCGGGGTGGTCGAAGGGCGCGACATCGACCCGGATGACCCCGGCGGTGCGGTAGCCGGAAGGCGTGGAGAGCAGCTCCACCCCCTCGGTGCTGTTGATTTTGTCGATGAGGGTGGGGGTCATCTGGGCGACCACGTCCGTCTCGCCCGCGATGATGGCGTTGAGCCGCGCGATGGGATCCGGGATCGCGAAGCTCTCGACCGAATCGACGTGCGGATAGCCTTCCTTCCAGTAGTTCTCGTTGCGCACGAGGTTGGCGCTCACGGCGGGCTCGAAGCTCTCCACCTTGAAGGCGCCGGTGCCGATGCCCTCGTCGGTGTTGCCTTCCGGAATGATCGCGAACCAGAGGAGCGCCAGCACCGAAGGGAGGTCCACGTCCGGTGTGTTCAGCTTGAAACGCACCTTGTGCTGGTCGTCGGCGATGATGTCGGTGACGTGCTCCACGAACACTGTTCCGCCGCGGGCGAGCTCCTTGTTGTAGATGCGGTTGATCGAGTAGACGACATCCTTGGCGTGCAGGCTGCGCCCGTCGTGGTACTCCACGCCCTTGCGCAGGTGGAAGGTCCACTCGGTCGCGCTGTCGTTCGACTCCCAGGATTCGGCGAGGTCCGGAATGACCTCCATCTTGGGGTTGAGATCGGTGAGGCAGTTGTAGACCGCCCGATCGCGGTGCGCCATCATGCGGCTGAAGCGACGAATCGGGTCGAAGGTCTCCTGCTGGCTCGCGTTGTGGAAACAGATGCGCAGGTGTCCCCCCTTCTTGGGGGTGGCGGCGAACGCGGACTCGATGAGCGAGCCCGAGGCGGCCGCGCCCAGGCCCAGACCGGCCACCAGGTTCATGAAGCTGCGGCGGCTGAGGGTCCCTGCCTGGAGCTGCTGGGTGTAAACGTCAACCTCTTTCATGGTGTTTCCTCGTGATGGGTTCTCGTGATGTGCACGGAGTGGAATCCGTGGCCGACCCGCGCCGGGGCGCCGGGGCGCGGAGCCCGAGGCCGAATCCGTCGCGGGCGGCGAAGCGGCGGCGATGCTATCACCCACCCTTTCCCTGCGCATCCCGGGGCTGCTGCATGACACTTCACGGACAAGGGACCAGGATCCATCTTGGGCCGTAGCGTGAAACGTTCCCGGCACCTCCCGCTCGGAGCCGCGGGCAGGAGTGGTTGCTGATAGGATGCGCCGCCTTCGGACGAGGCGAATGCGGAGAGCGGCCATGGACTTTGCGGTAGGGATCGGTCGAAACGAGAGCATCCACGAAGTGGGCGATCACGCCCGGGTCGCGGAGGAGTGCGGCTTCAGGTACGTCACGATAGTGGATATCCCCTTCCTCGGCCGGGAGGTGGATTCGATGATGACGATGGCCGCGCTCAACACGACGAAGATCCGCATCGGGCAAGGAGTCACCGATCCGGTCACCCGGCATCCCCTGGTCATCGCGAACGCGACCGCCACCATCGACGAGCTGTCGGGCGGCCGCGCCTTCGTCGGCATCGGCACCGGCGGCCCCTGGGGCAAGCCGATGACGCGGCCGGCTCCGTTGGCGGCGCTACGGGAGGCGGTCACCTTCATCAAGCGCTACAGCGCGGGGGAAGAGGTGGAATGGCGCGGAGTCAAGTTCCAGTCGGAGTGGTCGCACCGGGAGCTTCCCGTCTACATCGCGTGCGGGGCGCCGAAGGCATGCTATCTGGCCGGCCAGGTGGCGGACGGGGTCATCGCCACCAGCAACGCGGATCTCACTACCAACGTGTGGCGGATGGAGCAGATTGCGCGCGGCGCGGAGAGCGTGGGACGCGATCCCGCCGAGATCGACTACTGGGTGCGCGGGATGATCTATCTCTGTGACGACGAGGCGGAGGCGGTGCGCGAGGTCGCAGGTTACGCGGTCAACGGCGCCTACATGCTGTCGATCCAGATGCGGCAGAACAATCCCGAGAGCGAGGCGTTGCGACGGCGGCTGGAAAAGGAGCAGCCGGGGATCCTCGAAGACTGCAAGCGGGTCCACGACGCCTTCGACCCGCAGTGGCTCGAGCATCCCGATGCGCCGGCTGCGAAGCTCATCACCCCGCGCATCCTGCGCTCCCAGCATCTCGTAGGCACCCCGGACCAGGTGTGCGAGCAGCTCCAGCGGCTCGAGGAGGCGGGGATGAGGACGTTCGGGACGGTGACCTACACCATCGACGACAAGCGCGACATGATGCGCGAGATCGGCGCCCACATCATCCCGCGCATGCGCAAGGCGTCGTAGCGCATCCACGACGGAAAAATCGAAGCGCCGATTCGGGGATTTCGACTCCGCGTCGTGGCCTTCCACTTCGCCGTATCCTGCGGATTCGGCTTGGTTTTCGCGCATGGAGCGCTCGCTTGACAAAGCCCATGCGCCGGGCCATAAGGGCGAGGGGACGACTCCACCAACTCACCTGTTTCGGAGGAAAAGCACATGGACTACAAGAAAGACGATCTCGTCGAAATGCTGGCGACGGGCAAGATGTCACGGCGGAAATTCCAGTCCTTGCTGGGCTCCCTCGGCATCGCCACGGTGACGCTTCCCGTGTGGTCCGGAGCCGCGCGAGCGGCCGCGGAGGACCATCCCAACGTGTTTACCTGGGAGGGGTGGGATATCCCCGAGCATCACCAGGAGTACATGGACAAGCACGGAGAGCTTCCCAATTTTTCCATCTTCGGGGATGAGGAAGAAGCCTTTGCCAAGATCATGGCCGGCGCCCGGTACGACGTGAGCCACCCTTGTTCCTACAAGGTGGAGATATGGCGCGATGCGGGAATCCTGCAGCCCATCGACGTGAGTCAGCTCGATCACTGGGGAGACATCGTCCCGAGTCTCAAGGAGATTCCGGGCATGACGACCGCCGATGGAGACGTCTACTTCGTCGCGTCCGAGTGGGGCCACACTTCGGTGCTCTATCGTGCCGACCTCGTGGATCCCAAGTACCAGGAAGACGAGACCTGGGGGCTCCTGTGGGACGAGCGCTATGCCGGGCGCATGTCCATGGCGGACAGCCTCATCGACGGGGTGATGGTGGCCGCGATCTACGGCGGCGCCAAGGACCCCTTCAACATGACCGATGCCGAAGTGGAGGTCACCGGTGACCTGCTGCGCAAGCAACTGCCCTTGCTGCGCTACTACTGGACCAGCCCTACCGATATCGAGAACGCGATGGCGGCGGGCGAGCTGGTGGCGACCAGTTCATGGAACGACTCGTATACCGCTCTCAAGGGCGAAGGCATCGACGTCAGGTACATGAATCCCAAGGAGGGCGCCATGACCTGGGTGTGCGGATTCTGCCTGATGTCCGCGGCGGACCCTGCGAAGCTCGAGAAGAGCTACGATGTCATCGATGCGTTCCTGAGCCCGGAATCGGGCGTGGTGACGATCATGGACGAGGGGTACGGACACGCGAACAAGCGGGCCTTCGATCTCGTCTCCGACGAGGACCTCGCGGAGCGTGGCTTGTCGAAGAACCCCGACGAGTTGCTGAACTCGGGCATCTTCCAGGAGCCCATCGGCAACGAACCGGTACTGCAAGCGTTGTTCGAAGAGATCAAGGCCGGATTGTAGGGCCTCCGGTCATCATTTGACGGTATCGAGAGCCAGGACGATTCCGGGGCATCCAGCGGGTGCTGGTGCCCCGGATTCCTTTTGAGGTCCCGTCAACGGTGCTCCTGAGATGAGTCCGTCGTCGTCTGCATCCGCACCCGCCACTCGCCGCGGAGTGCGGATGTGGTTCATGAGGAGCGAGTCGGCAAGGGGATATGCCCTGCTGTCGCCGACGCTGGTGGTGGTCGTGCTCGGTCTCGTCTTCCCGGTGATCATCCTGACCACCTTGAGCTTCTGGAAGCAGGACTACGTCGACATCATCCGAACCTTCACCTTCGAGAACTACTTCGCGTTCTTCGAAAAGAAGATCTACTACCTCATTCTCTACCGTTCCATCCGAATCTCGGCCTTCGTGACCCTGGTCACTATCGTGCTGGCCTATCCCCTTGCCTACTACATCGCCTTCCATGTCCAGAAGAACAAGATCATGTGGATCATCATGGTCACGATCCCGTTCTGGACCAGCTACCTGCTGCGCGTGTTCGCGTGGAAGGTGATTCTCGGCTACAACGGAGTGATCAACTCCGGATTCATTTCACTCGGTCTGATATCCGAACCGTTGGAGTTTCTGCTCTACAACCCGACCGCGGTGGTGATCACGCTCGCGCACGCCTGGGCGGCGGTGGCCATCCTCCCGATCTACGTGTCCCTGGAGAAGATCGACCGCTCCCTCATCGAGGCCGCGCGCGACCTGGGCGAGAGCGCATTCATGACTTTCGTGCGCGTCACGCTCCCCTTGTCGTTGCCCGGCGTCATCGCCGCGAGCCTGCTGGTGTTCATCCCCACGGTGGGAGACTACGTGACCCCGGCACTGGTCGGGGGCACGAGAGGAATCATGATCGGCAACATCATCCAGTCGATGTTCGGCAAGGCGCTCAACTGGCCGCTGGGAGCGGCGCTGTCGATCATTTCCATGTTGACGGTGACTCTTGCGGTGTGCGTCCTCCTGGGCGGAACTCGCTGGTACCGGAAGCGGGTGGGCTAGGGAATGGACGCGCCGCGTCTGAAGCTCAATGGACTGGGGCTGTACGCGATCGCGTACATCGGGTTTCTCTATCTGCCGGTGGCGGTGCTTCCCATCTTCTCGTTCAACGACTCGCAGTACGTCGCCTTTCCCCTCAAGGGATTCACGTTCAGGTGGTATCACCAGCTCGCGGACAGCTACGGGCTCCTGAACGCGCTGGGAAACAGCGTACGGGTCGCGCTCTGCGTATCTGTCCTGAGCACCGTGCTCGGCGTTTTTGCGGCCAAGGCGGTTACGCGCTACCGGATGTGGGGACGGGGCGGGATGATCGGATTCATCATGGTCCCGCTCGTCATACCCGAGATCATCCTGGGAATTTCCCTCCTCATGACCTTCAGTCTGAGCGATATCCGGCTCTCTCTGGTGACCGTCGGCATCGGACATCTCATGCTCTGCGTGCCCTTTTCGATGCTTGTGCTGATCTCCCGCATGGAAGGCTTCGACAAGAGCATGGAAGAAGCGGCGCGAGACCTCGGAGAGAACGCCTGGGGAACCTTCTGGCGGGTCACCTTTCCGATTATCTTTCCCGGAATCGTCGCGAGCCTGCTGCTCACCTTCACCATTTCCTTCGACGAGTTCATTCTGGCCTTCTTTCTCTCCGGCTCCGAAGCGACCTTGCCCCTGCACATCTGGAGCCAGCTCCGATTCCCGGAGAAGCTGCCCTCGGTCCTGTCTCTGGGGGCCATCATCGTCGTGGTGTCCACGATTGTGGTCTTCGTCGCGGAGTTCTTCCGCCGGGGTGGTGTGCAGCTCACCCCTCCCAAGGTCTGAAGCGATGGCGAACACGATCATCTCGATCAATCACGTCACCAAGGATTTCGGTTCGGTACGTGCGGTCAACGACGCGAACTTCGAGATCGCGGAGGGGGAGTTCTTCTCGCTGCTCGGCCCTTCCGGGTGCGGGAAGACGACGTTGCTCCGAATCCTCGCCGGGTTCGAGATGCCGAGCACGGGGAGCATCGACATCGACGGCAACGATGTGACGCTGCTCGCGCCGAACCACCGCCCCGTGAACATGGTCTTCCAGAACTACGCGATCTTTCCGCATCTGAACGTGGCCTCCAACATCGCATTCGGCATGCGGAAGTCGGGGCTCTCGAAGCCGGAGCTCGCGCGGCGGATCGACGAGATGCTGGAGCTCATCCGGCTGCCCGGCTATGGGGAGCGCGGGGCCAACGAGCTGTCCGGCGGTCAGCGCCAGCGAGTGGCCCTGGCGCGGGCGCTCATCAAGCAGCCGAAGGTGCTGCTGCTGGACGAACCGCTGGGGGCGCTCGACAAGAAGCTGAGAGAGCAGATGCAGATCGAGCTGCGCCAGTTGCAACAGCAGGTGGGCATCACTTTCGTGTTCGTGACCCACGATCAGGAGGAGGCGCTGACGCTTTCGGATCGCATCGCGGTCATGTCCCAGGGCGATGTGCTGGAGATCTCCACCCCGGGCGAGCTCTACGAAGCGCCCAAGTCTCGCTTCGTCGCCGACTTCATCGGCACCATGAATTTCTTCGAGTGCGCCTCGAGCGAGTACCGTGGCGGGGTGGTCACGGCGGAGTCGACGGAGCTCGGTCGGGTGCGCGCCGCGTGCGAGACGCCTCCCGCCGCCCCGGGCGAGGGATTCGTGCTCGCCATCCGTCCCGAGAAGTTCCAGCTCGTCTTCGATGATGTCGGAGCATCACACAACGCGGTCCGGGGTCGCATGGGGCCCTCGGCTTATCTCGGGGACCGCAGCCATTTCTATGTCTACCTGGAAGGGCGGGACGAGCCGGTATCCGTCGCACTGCCGAACCTGGCGAGATCGCTCGACCGGATCCGGGGCGTGGATCAGGAAGTCTGGCTGACGTGGTCCGACGATGCGGCGGTGCTGCTGCCGAGAGAAGAATAGGCAGCTCGAGTCCCTGCCCGGCCGCCGCCCCCGCGACCTGCGAGGAAGCGGCGGCCGCTGTTTGGGAAAGCAACGACCGGTCAGGCGAAAGACCAGTTCTCGGTGTTCTTCTCTCCGTCGTTGGAGAGGAGTCCCGATATCTTCTCCGACACCCGGAGCTTCGTGCTGTTGGCCGACAGGGTGTTCGCGAAGACCGGAGCCACCAGACCGCCCTCGTCCCTGATGAGCCGCTGCATCTCGACATACATCTCCCGTCGCTTTCCCTGATCCAGCTCGGCCCGGGCCTCCCGGAGCAACTGCTCGAAGCGGGGGTGATTCCAGTGCGTCTCGTTCCATGCCGAGTCCGCGGAGTAGGCCAGAGTGAACATCAGGTCTTCCGTCGGGCGACCCTGCCAGGTGGACACGCAGAACGGCTTCACGTTCCAGACCTCGCTCCAGTACCCATCGGTGGGAACGCGCTCGACCTCGATGTTGATGCCGGCCTTTGACGCATGCTCCTTGTAGAGGACGGCGGAGTCCACACCGCCGGTGTACACATCTCCTGCCCACAGGGTGAGATCGAGACTGCTGTACCCGGCTTTCTGGAGATGGAACCTCGCCTTGTCGGGGTCGTACTCTCTTTGCGGAAGCTCGGAGGCATAGAAACGCTGGATCTTCGCGATCGGATGATCGTTGCCGAGATAGCCGTGTCCCTGCAACAGCGCCTTCAGAATGGCCTCGCGATCGATGGCGTACTTCAACGCGGTGCGCACATCCAGGTTGTCGTAGGGAGCATGGTCCATGAGCATGGGAAAGTTGAAGTGGCGGGTGCCGCCGATTTCGTGCACTTGGATTCCCGCCTCGGCGCCGAGTCGATTGATGGTGCGCAGCTCCGGGTCGTTCATGTGATCGATCGCCCCCGTCTGCAACGCGGCGGTGCGCGCGCTCACGTCGTCGATCATGAGCGTCTCCACTTCATCGAAGTAGGGTTTGTTTTCCTTGAAGTAGTTGGGATTGCGCTTCGTCAGTGCACGCACTCCCGGGTTCCACTCGACCAGCATGAAAGGTCCGGTGCCGATGCCTTTCTCCCACTCCGCATCCATGCTGCCCGCAGGCGCAATCGGAAAATGGTAGTCGGACAGGATGAAAGGAAAGTCCGCGCTGCCCGAGCTCAGGTGGAAGATCACCGTGTCCTTGCCGTCGGCCTTGATGTCGTCGACGATCTTGAAGAGTCCCTTTCCGGTGGACCTCGAATCGTCGCCGCGGTGTTGATTCAGGGAGTGGATGATGTCCTCGGCCTCGAGGGTCTTGCCGTCGTGGAACTCGACGCCCTTGCGAACCTTGAAAACCCAGTCCCTGGCATCGGCCGATGGCTCCCAGCTCTCCGCCAGCTCGCCCACCACCTCGTTGTCCGCCGTGACCGCAGTGAGATTGTTGAGCAACTGCCACTGCACGTTCCGCTGATGGGTGCCGCCCGCACCGAGAACACCGAACAGGGTGTCGGAGGTGCTCCCGCCGTTCAGGCCCTGGCGGAACCTGCCGCCGTGCTTTCGGGCCTGGGCGTGTGCTTCCTCCATGAGAACAACGCTCGGAATCGCGCCGGCCAATCCGAGCGCGCTTGCTCTCTTGATGAATTCACGGCGGTCGAGCCGGCTATCGGCCAGCCGTCTCTGCAAGTCTTCGAATCGCTTCATTGTCCTTCTCCTATTTGATCATCGGGAATGGGACTTCCGGGGTTTCGTGAACATACTACATTGGCGGTCGTCGTCGGATACCGATTCGTACCCGCCACGCTTCGATGCCCCGAGCGCCGGCAGGGACGCGACGCCACTCAGGCCAGCGCACCGCGCGCGAGCGAGATGCTTCGCGCCTCGGAACGCCGCAGCCTGATCATCAGCAGGCGCAGGCGGTTGTGGAACTCTTCGCGGCTGACTTCGACGGAGCGCAGGTGTCGCGCCCCCTGGGAGTCGTCGTAGGGGGTGCGTCCGTGGATGACCCTTTGATTGTCGTAGGCGAGAATGTCGCCGGGCTCGAGCAGAAAACGTATCTCGAAGTCGGGACGGCGCATCAAGGCGGACAACTGGCGCTGCGCGTCGTGCATCGGCTCGACCAGCTCCGCCGGCAGATCGAGCGGTGCGGTGGTCTGGCGGTTGGAGTAGCGAAATCCCTCCACCTCACCGAGGTAGTCCACGGAGATGACGCAGGCCTCCGTGTAGTAGGCCGCCCGTCCCTCGATGTACCGATAGAACTGAATGGGCACGGTGCTGAGCAGCTCGAATGCCTCGGGAGCGGTGTCCCGCAGCACCCGGGCGATCTCGAATGCATCGGCGAGAACGGTCTCGCCGCCCACTCCGCTCGTCCTGAGGCAGTGAAAGAAGTTGACGCCCAAGGGAGTGTGGCGATAGCACTGATCGGTGTGCTTGGGAATCGCGGCCGGCACGTCGGTGAAGAAGAGCTTCTTCTTCCTCGTCTTGATGTCGGAATAGGGACCGAGCGAATCCGATGTGATGCGGTGTCCGAACAGGTCGGCGAAGCGCATCAGGGCCTCGAGGGTGCGAGGTGCACCCCGCATCCGCGCGAAGCCGTAGTCGCGCAGGTGCTCGAAGGCTTCCAGGCGAGCGGCATCGTCCTCGACGACCTGGACGTAGTCGAAAGACGGGAGCCGGTCGATGAAGGAGGCGTTCCAGAGCTTCGGTCGATGACGGCGTGCGAGGCGCGCCGCCTCGGAGTAGCAGTACGCTCGCAGCCATTGCGGATCGAAACGGCTCTCGTGTCCGTCGTGGTTCCACACGACGCAGAGCCCGCCGCGGTCGTCGACTCGCGCTTCTCGCGGGGACACGTCCTTCGGGATGTCCGCCATCATCACCGTGCCGATGCCCGAATCCAGGTCGCCGCAGGTCTCGCAGGCGCAGTTGAAGCGCAGCCAGACGAAATGGAAGACGCTCTCGTGTCCGTCGCTCCACTCGACGTTGAAGGCGCGCTCGCCGGTATCGAGACGCCGGATCGCGGGGTGGGCCTCGCTTCGAAACGCCGTGACTGCCATCGTTCTTCTCCTCGGGCCTTCGTCGTCAATCCCGAAAGCGGGGAATGACTCGTTCGCCGAACAGCGCGAAATTGTCCATGAGCTGGCGATGGGTCAGGCCGGGCGTGTTCGAGAACAAGGCCAGGTGCCTGCATCCGAAGCGTTCGCGGTGCATCTCTATCTGTTCCGAGACGTAGTCCGGAGTGCCGACGAGGAGAATGTCGTGGCGATGGAGAAAGTCGAACCAGTCGTCGTCCTTGTCCCGGGCGCTGAGCTTGCAGCCGGCATCGATGTACTTCTCCCGGCCGGCCATCGCCAGCGCGGACCGGCCGAAGAGCAGGTTGATTCCGTCGCGGACGTCGGCCTTCGCCTGTTCCATTGTGGGGGCCACGTAGACCGGCTTCATGATCGACAGGTTCTCTCCGGGGTCGAGCTCCCGGCCGTGCACCTTCGCGTAGGTCTCTCGATAAACCCGCCAGGTGGTCTCCACCGTGCTGCCGCTCGGGGTATAGCACATTACCGGCATCCCGCGTTCGGCGGCAAAGACATGCGAGCCGACGGAATCGCCGAGCATGAAGAGCGGCGGATGCGGCTTTTGCAGGGGCTTGGGATGCACCGTCATCGCGATGTACTCCCCGTCCGGAGCGTAGAAGCGCGCGTCGCCGTTCAGCAGTTCGTTCGTCTCCTTGAAGCCGGGGACCGGGAACTCGTAGAACTCCCCCTTGTGGCGGAAGGGTCCCTCCTTCCAGGCTTCCACCAGCATGTCGAGCACTTCCGCGAAGACTCTCTGCGTCGCCTCCGGATCGTCGTGCCGGCAAAACAACTGGATGTTCGTGCGCCGACTCGCCCCTTTCATGACGCCGCAGTCGAGCCGCCCGCCGCTCGCGATGTCGAGGATGGCGATGTCCTCGGCGAGACGCAGGGGGTGCCAGTCCGGGACCGCTACGCCACCGGTCCCGACGCGGATCGTCTCGGTGTGGGCAGCCAGATCCATGCACATGAGGACCGGATTCGGGGTGCTGTTGTTCCAGCCGTCGATTGCGCCGAAGTGGTGCTCGGGCAGCCAGTAGGTGGTGAATCCGACTGCTTCGCTGAGGCCAATCTGCTCCCGGAACTCGGTGATCATCCGATCCCAGTTCCGCACGTAGTCCATGTCGCCGTAGTGAAGGTTCGGAGTGGTGTCGAATCGCATCCAGCCTCCTTCATCCCGGCGCTCGGGCCCCACTCACAATCCTTCGCCTCCCCCGGTGAGCGGGTAGCATAGCGCGAACATCAATGTCAGCGTGGCGGGCCGGTGTCGGTGCCGGCCGCCATCCGGAGGCGTCGCAGCGCTCTGTCCTCAGCCTCGTCTCGACGACTTCCGGCGCCAACGGGTACGATTCCTCTCTCGGCCGACTTCGCCGAGGAAAACGCTCCGGCGCCCGGGTGCCCGGCTCCCGGCAACGCTCCCATCCACCAATCGAGGAGACCTTCATGAAAAGCATCGTCAAGATTCTTCTGAGCGCGACGAGTGCAGCGCTCATGTCGCTCCTGCTCGTGTCGAATGCGATGGCCCATTGCCAGATTCCCTGCGGGATCTACGACGACCACGCTCGGGTGGCGACGATGCTCGAAGACGTGGCCACCATCCACAAGTCCGTGGACCTCATAGCGCAGCTCGCCGGCAAGACCGACGCACAGTCGCAGAACCAACTCGTGCGGTGGGTGATGAACAAGGAGCAGCATGCCCAGAACATCATCGACAGCATCAGCGACTACTTCCTCACCCAGCGAGTGAAGGCTTCGCAGGAAGATTACGCGGAGCGCTTGCAGAAGCACCACGCGGTGATCGTGGCCGCGATGCGCGCCAAGCAGAACGCGGATCCCGCGGTCGCCGACGAACTCAAGGCGGCCGTGGAAGCGGTGGCACCCTACTATCCCGAGTAGGATCCGCAATCCATGAAGTTCGCCATCGGCATCGGCCGCAACGAGCCCATCACCGAAGTCGGAGATCACGCGCGGGTCGCGGAGGAGTCCGGGTTCGATTTCCTGAGCGCGGTGGACATGCCCTTCCTGAGTCGCGAAGTCGACTCGATGATGACGCTCGCCGCCCTCAACACCCGGCGGATCCGCATCGGGCAAGGGGTCACCGATCCGGTGACCCGCCACCCCCTGGTGGTGGCCAACGCCGCGGCGACGATCGACGAGCTGTCGGGAGGGCGCGCCTTCGTGGGCATCGGCACCGCGGGACCCTGGGGCAAGCCCATGACCCGACCCGCCCGGCTCGCCGAGCTGCGCGAGGCGGTGACCTTCATCCGCCGCTACACGGCGGGAGAGAAGGTGGAGTGGCGCGGGGTCGAGTTCCAGTCCGAGTGGTGCCGAAGGCGCATTCCCATCTACATGGCCTGCGGGGGTGCGCGCTCCTGCCGGCTCGCCGGGGAGCTTGCGGACGGCATCATCACCCCGAGCAACGCCGACATCACCACCAACCTGTGGCGCCGCGAGCAGATTGCGCGAGGGGCGGAGGCGGCGGGCCGCGACCCGGGCGATATCGACTACTGGATCCGGGGCATGATCCACGTTGCGGAGAGCAAGGAGGCGGCCCGGTACGAAGCGGCCGGGTATGCGGTGAACGCCGCGTACCTCATGTGGTCGATGATGCGTTCGGGCGGGCCGGAGATCGAGGAGCTGCGCCGGCGCCTGACCCGCGAGTACCCGAGCATCGTGGAGGACTGCAAGCGGGTCCACGATGCCTTCGATCCTGCGTGGATGGAGCATCCCGACGCCCCGGCGGCACGGCTCATCACCCGCGAGATGCTCGACACCCAGCAGGTGGTCGGCACCCCGGAGCAGGTCTGCGAACAGCTCTCGCGCATCCGGGAGGCCGGATTTGAGACCTTCGGCACCGTCACCTACACGATCGGCGACAAGCGCGCGATGATGCGCCGCATCGGGGAAGAGGTGATACCGCACTTCAAGCGCTGAGTCCGGTGTCCGCGGTGGTTCCGGGTGACCGCGACGAGCGGGACACGCGCCGGTGACGCGGCCCGTTCTCGTCTTCGTCCTGGTCGCGCTCTGCGTCGCGGTCATCCCCGCCCCGGCGCGGACGATCGCGGATTCCGCGGGCCGGGTGGTGGAGATCCCCGACGAGGTGAACCGGGTCTTCGCCGCAGGTCCGCCGGCCTCGATCCTCGTCTACGCGCTCAAGCCCGAGTCCCTGCTCGGATGGCCGCGCGCGCTGCGGGACTACGAGAAACCGTACATCGCCAAGCCCTGGCGCGAGCTGCCAGAGACCGGCCGTCTGACCGGACGGGGCGGAGACGCCAATCTCGAGCGGGTGCTCCTTCTCGAGCCCGACCTCATCATCGATTTCGGTTCGGTGCGGGACACGTACATCGATCTCGCGGACCGGGTGCAGGAGCAGTCGGGCATTCCCTACATCCTCGTCAACGGCCGCTTTGCGGAGACCGCGGCCTCGCTGCGCCTGGTGGGCGAAGCGCTCGGAGTACGGGCGCGCGGCGAAGCACTGGCCGCGGACGTCGAGGCGACCTTCGCGGCGCTCGATGCGGCACTCGACGCGGTGCCCGAGGAGGCGCGCCCGCGGGTCTACATGGCCCGGGGTCCCGACGGCCTGGAGACCGGCCTCAAGGGGTCGATCAACACCGAGATCATCGAGCGCGCGGGCGGGCGCAATGTCGCAGACGTGCCGGGCCAGTACGGACTGGCGCGCGCCTCGCCCGAGGCGCTCATCGTCGCGAATCCGGACACCATCATCACCTGGGACCGGACCTTCTTCGCCCACGTCTGGGAGGATCCGCTCTGGCAGGGGATCAGCGCGCTTCGCACCGGCCGGGTCTATCTCTCGCCCACCGCGCCCTTCGGCTGGATCGACCGTCCGCCCTCCATCAACCGGCTGATGGGCCTCAAGTGGCTCGCCGGTCTCTTCTACCCTGAGCGCTGGACGGGCAATCTGCGCGAGGACACCGCCGCGTTCTACCGGCTCTGGTATCACGTCGAGCTCGGGGAGACGGAGCTCGATCGCCTGCTGGAATGGGCGAGCGGACGAGTGCCCTGAGCGTCCGGCGAGCGGAGGGCGCGCGGGTCGGCACCGCGTTCTGGCTGGTTCTCGCGGTAGTCGTCGGCGCCTTCGCGGCACTCCTGATCGGTCCCTATCCCCTGGGACCCGTCGAGGCGCTGACGATCCTGGCGCAGGGTTCGGGCGACGGCGAGCCACCGAACCAGGCGGAGACCGTGCTGTGGGCGATTCGCCTTCCCCGCGTCGCCGCCGCGCTTCTCGTAGGCGCCGCGCTCGCGGCGGCCGGCGCGTGCTACCAGACGATCTTCCGCAACCCGCTCGTCTCCCCGGACATTCTCGGCGTCTCCGCGGGGGCCGGGCTCGGCGCGGTGCTCGGGATCTTCCTGTCGCTGCCGGTCGCGGCGATCCAGTTCCTGGGCTTTGCCGGCGGGCTCGGAGCGGTGGCCCTGGTCGGCTTCGTCGCCGCCGCGGTGCGTACCGGCGACCGGACCCTCATCCTCGTGCTCGCGGGCGTCGTGGTAGGGGCGCTGACCGGGGCCGCGACCTCTCTGCTCAAGGTCCTGGCCGATCCCTACGATCAGCTTCCCGCCATCACCTTCTGGCTGCTGGGCAGCCTCGCGGGGGTGAAGGGCGCCGACATCCTTCCCTCGGCGCCGGTCGTCGCGGTGGGTCTGGTGCCGCTCGTGCTCCTGCGCTTTCGAATCAACGTGCTCGCGCTCGGGGACGAGGAAGCGCGGGCGCTCGGGATCGAGGCGGGCCGGCTGCGGCTCGTGGTCATCGTCTGCGCCACCCTGATCACCGCGAGCGTGGTGGCGGTGGCCGGAGTGGTCGGCTGGGTGGGACTCGTCATTCCCCACATCGCCCGGATGATCGTCGGCCCCGGCTTCGGGGTGCTGCTGCCTGCCGCCGCACTGCTCGGGGCGGGCTACATGCTCGCGGTCGACACCCTCGCGCGCACGATCTCCGCGACGGAGGTGCCGCTCGGTATCCTGACCGCGGTGGTCGGAGCACCCTTCTTCCTGTGGCTGCTTGCGCGGGGGCGGCGGGCATGGGCGTGAAGGTCGAAGCCCGGAACCTGGCGATCGGCTATCCGGGCCACGAGGTGGGTTCCGACATCACCCTCGCCGCCGGGTCCGGGGCGGTGTTCTGCCTGCTCGGCCCCAACGGGTCCGGTAAGACGACGCTCTTCAAGACGCTGCTCGGCCTGATCCCTGCGCGTGCCGGAGGGGTGCTCCTCGGCGGAGAGCCGATTGTGCGTCTCCCCCGGGCCGAGATCGCGCGCCGCGTGGCCTATGTTCCCCAGGCCCACGCGGCGCCCTTCGCCTTCTCGGCCTTCGAGGTCGTGCTCATGGGCCGGACCGCGCGCCTCGGGCTCTTCGCCCAGCCGGGCGCCGCGGACCGTGAAGCGGCCCGCGCCGCGCTCGCCCGCTTGGGCATCGAGAACCTGGCCGAAGCCGACTACACCCGGCTCTCCGGTGGACAGCGCCAGCTCGTGCTGATCGCCCGCGCGCTCGCACAGGAGACGGGCGCGCTCATCATGGACGAGCCGACCGCCAGCCTCGACTTCGGCAACCAGGCCCTGGTGCTGCGGGAGATCGCGGGGATCGCGGCCGACGGCCTCACCGTCATTCTCTCCACCCACGACCCCGATCACGCCTTCGCGGTGGGTACCGATGTCGCCCTGCTGCACGAGGGGGGCGTGCGGACGGCCGGGACGCCCGCCGCCGCACTCACCGCGGAAGCGCTCTCCTCCGTCTACGGAATAGAGGTCACGATCACGGGGCTCGCGGATGGCGGCACGGTCTGTGTCCCCTCGCTCGCGCGTCAGGGAGACAGCCAGCGCACCGTCCCGGACTCGCTCAAATCGTAGCCGCCCATGGCGGCGGCCCTGTGCTGGAGCGCCGGGTCGCGTGCAAAGGCCAGCAGCTTCTGGACCGGATCCGTGAAGTAGGCCCGCCGGTCCACGAGCAGGTCGAAGCGCTCTTCGAGGAGCGTCAGAAAAGGCAGATTGAACTGGCGCGCCATCGCCTCGATGCCGAGCGCCGCGTCCGCCTCGCCCGCCGCGATTGCCGCCGCCGCGTCGCTCTCGGTCCGCGCGAACCCCGTGGTCGGGACGAAGTCCGTCTCCGCGAGGTCCGCCTGCGACGCGAGCCGCTCGAAGAGCGCCGCGGCGCCGGCGCCCGGTTGGCGCATGACGACCCGTTTGCCCGCGAGGTCCGAGAAGCACGTCACTTCGCGAGCCACGTGCTCCGACAGGATCAGTCCCCGGCTTCGCACCGCCCATGCGATCAGCACCGCGCCGTGCATGCCGCGCGCTGCGACGGTACCCACGTTCCAATCCGATTCCTCGGGGACGTGCAGACCGGTGAGCGCGGCATGTCCTTCGACGAAGCGCCCGAGGCCGTCGAGGCTTCCGTTGAAGAGCGTGGCGAGCCCCGAAGCGGACTCGCGCACCGCCCAGTCGAGCAGCGGATCGTGCGATCCGGCCAGCACCGGCGGTCGATCGGAGCGAGTGTCGCCGCTCCGGCCCTCGATCCACTCCAGGATCTCCGCGCTCGGAAAGAGCAGCTTCCCCGTGATCCGACGGTGCGGGATCTCCCCCGCCGCGGCGAGGTCGTACACCTTGCGCTCCTTCACGCGCAGCAGCTCCGCCACCTCCTTCGTCGTGAAGTGGAGGGGCTGAGATTTCGGTGCTTCTTCCCGCATTCTCTGTGCCACGTTCCCTACGAGTGTTGCTCAGTGTCCAACTCTCGAGCTGTCGACTCGAAGCGGGGATACATTGCTGGTTGTTGAATTCGCGGGCGACGAACCTCTGACTCGACGAGCTCAGGCAGGTGAACTGCGCCTGCGCTTCAGAAGCCGATACGTCTGACTCCGTCAACGATGTCGAAATGGCCGTCGTTGCTCAACAGCGCGAGTCCGTGCTGGCGGGCGAGCGAAGCGATCCAGACGTCGTTCGGTGGGATGGGGGCGCCCCGCCGTTTCAATTCCAGGCGAATGTCGGCGTAAAGGTCAGCAGTTGCCGAGGTGACGGTTGCAATTTCGGTGAGCGGCAGATAGCGGGCCAGCCAATCTTCATATCGGCTTCGATAGCGCGATTGGCGGATTCCGAAATAGTACTCGCCGAGAACGACGCTGGGCACAACCAGCCGGTCGGCCGTGCGAAGAGGGGTTTCGACCGCCGCGTGTCCCTCCGCCCACGCGGACAAGGCGTTGGTGTCCAGGATCACGCGAGGTCTTCGGGCGAAAGTCTCTCGAACTCTTCCTCGATAACGTCGAGGATGTGGCGGTTCTCGTCCGAAAGATCGGATAGCGCACCGAAGCCGGCCATCCACGGAGGTTCGGCATTGCCGGCGGAGTTGCTGTGAGCAAAGCGTCGGAGTTGTTCCTCGAGCGCTTCGGTGAAGAGCCGTCTCAGGGTCACGCCGCGGGCGGCCGCCAACGCCTTGGCCTGCCGGAACACGAGGTCTGGAATCTCAATGGTCGTCTTCATGAAGCCATATTTCCATATTTATGGCTATATCTCAAAGGCGTTCAGTCCGTGCGGCTTCTTCTCCCATCGAGGGGTTCGGTTCGCTGCTGCCAAAGCCCACTCCCGCTATATTCCGACCAGGAGCAACCAATTGGGCAAGCCGGCGGTGGGAGCCCACTCCCACGCCTCGGCCTGATCGCCGAATCTGTCGATGGCTACGAGGTCGCAGCCAGCGTCCATGCCGGCGCACACCAGTGCACCGGGTGACATGGACAGAGTACTGCGCGTCCTGGGGAGGCAGGTCGTGGTGGAGGTCGAGTCGGCCTGAAGCGATCGGACAGTTCTGGCACCGGGTGATCATGATCATCGCTTGCGATGTTCCTGGCGGGCGGCGTAGACGGTCAGCTTCGTGCCCCCGCCAATCTCTTCCAGCAATGGCCGGCGGCCGGACAGGCGTTCACTAGTGCGTACCAGGTTGAGGAACCCCTCTCCGGTTGCCTCCATATAGGCGCCGCCGGTCACTGGACTGACATAGTGCCGGAGGAATCCGGCAAGAATCTGATTGCGGCGGACGGGTTGGCAGCCGGCGTACAGCATCTCGGGCGTGAGCTGGTTGTAGAGCGAACCCGGATTCTGGAACACGGTCTGGCCCGGGAACATGGTGATGATGACCTGCGATCCCCGGACCTCATAGTCGCGATGCACCACGGCGTTGACGACCGCTTCCTGAAGCGCGCGATCGTCATAGGTAGGAAAATCATGCCGGCCGTCGCCGTCTTTAACCGAGACAACTGGATTAAGGGGTGAGGCGCGGAGCCAGGAGACCGCTTGCTCGATCTGTTCCGGCAGCGGCCCGAAGAAGCGCTTTCTGTCCGCAGCATTGCCGTCCGGCTCGCCATGGGTGTAGAGCACGAGGTCAACATATGCGCCCGGGAGAAAGCGCTCCGGTTGCTCCGAGAACATCAGAATGCCCACGCAGGTGGGTAGGACGCGATTCTCGACCTCGACCGCGAGCTTGTGTGCGGTCAGAGTCTCTCGCCAGTCGTCAGGGGAAGTCCAGTGCGGGAAACGATGCCGAAAGTGCCTTCGCAGGCGGATCTCATCCAGGTCATCCACCGCAGCGTCGACCATCGGCCGCTCCTCTACCGGCTGCGCCAGACGGCGGCTGCTGAGGAGCCTTGCCAGTTGCGGTCCGGGGATAGGCCACAGGTGGCTGCCGATGCGCTGGAGATAGCGGCCGTCCGCGGTCTGATGCACTTCGTAGGTGGATACGGGAATTCCGATGACGAGGCAGAGTGCTGGGGCACCGCCTTCGCCGGGAAGAAACTCCCAGTCGAGCCTCGGCACAATCATCGGTTGACAGTTTTCGGTGGCGGCGTTGATGACCA
The DNA here is from genome assembly GCA_964420925.1 of uncultured Ectothiorhodospiraceae bacterium. Taxonomy (GTDB): domain Bacteria; phylum Pseudomonadota; class Gammaproteobacteria; order HK1; family HK1; genus JAJEAD01. The sequence continues at coordinate 22,667 of CAYQVB010000139.1, forward strand.
GTTGCTCGACCACCTCGCGTTTATCCGGGTCGATGCCAACTGGTATGCGGTCATGATCGCGTACGCCCAGCACAACCGTCCCCCCATCCGTGTTGGCCATGCTCGCAAACACTTCCGCGAGTCGCACGGCGGGACGACCCTCGTCGCGACCGAGCAGCATACGGCGACCACGGAAGGTCACCTCCTTCAGTTCGAGGCCGGTGTCCTCCCCGGCTCGAATGGAAGCCAAGAGAGAGGGGATGTCGGTTGTCATCGTAGGGTATCCAGAAAGCGGTCAGGAGTCCGTCTCAGCGGCTTTGTCGTGACTCCGGCCAGCGTTTCGGCAGGCTGGTACCGTTGCGTCTTCCTGATCCGGTGCTTGCTTCGGGAAGCGCTCAGCTTGTGGGCCTCGTCGAACACGACCAAGTCGTAGGGAACAACCTCGGGGCTGCGGAGCGCCTCGAATGCACGTCCGGTCGTCAAGACGTCGAGGGATTGGTCCAGTTTCAATCTCGATTGTGCAAGAGAGCGACTCCGAGCGCCTCTGCCGCTTTGCGCATACGGTGGTCGAGCGTTGCCAGGGGCAGGCTGCGTCTGAGCGCTGTTTCGAGATAGGCTGCATCGTAGACGCTCAGATTGAAGCGGCGCGCGAGGTCGAGAAGCAGCGATTCCTCGTGTGCTTCGTCGATGGAAATGCCCATTTCGAGACTGTCGGCGAGCGTGTCCGACACCTGTTGCTGAGTGATTCGGCCGCGGCGTTCATTCATCAACAGAGCGTTGCGCAGTTCGTACCACCAGATGCGCGGGACGACGCCACCGCATTCGGCCACATGCTCCATGGCGCTGGTCGCGGTAGGCTCCTCCTCGTCCCCCAGGCACCAGGCAAGAAACACGGAGTTGTCGATTACGACGGGCTTCAATAGCGATGGCCTTCGTGAGTCGAAGCCATCAGTTCCGCCAGTGGCGCTCGCTCGAGATGCCGTCGCCGTTCGACAATGCGCGCGGCCGCCTCCCGAGCGCGTTCTCTGCGGGTATCTGCGGGAACCAGGTGTGCAACCGGCTTGCCATGCCGCGTGATGGTCAAGCTCTCGCCACGCGCGACACGATCGAGCAAGCGTGGCAGGTGGGTCTTGGCTTCATAGGAGCCGATTCGCTCCATCGATCTTCTCCCGTTGTGAATTCAGACCAGACTATACGACTAGTTGAATATGAACTCCATCGAGAGGGACTTTGCTTCATGTGTCCGTCAGGTGGAGTATGTTCGGCGTAAACGTCGAGAGTAGGGGCGAGATGACGAATCCGTTGTGGCGATGGAGCGCGAGCGAGCTCGCGGGAGCGATTCGCAACCGGGAGTGTTCGAGCGAGGAGGTGGTCCGAGCGCATCTCGAGCGCATCGCGACGGTGAATCCCGAATTGAACGCGGTGACTCTGGTCCTCGAGGAGGAGGCCCTGGCCGCGGCGAGGAGGGCGGACGAGGAGGTCGCGGCAGGGGCGGCGCCGGGACCGCTGCATGGCGTGCCGATAACCGTCAAGGAGAACGTGGACCTTGTCGGGACCCCCACCACCAACGGCGTCGTCATGCTGGGCGCGTCGATGCCGCAACGGGATGCGCCGGTCGTCGCGCACTTGCGGGCGGCGGGGGCGATTCCGATCGGCCGAACCAATCTTCCGGACTTCAGCCTGCGCTACCATACCGACAATGACCTGCACGGCGCGACGCGCAACCCCTGGGACGCGTCCCGCACTCCGGGCGGCTCGAGCGGTGGCGAGGCGGCCGCCATCGCGACCGGAATGTCCCCCCTCGGGGTCGGCAACGACATGTCGGGGTCATTGCGCTACCCGGCCCAGTGCTGTGGCATCGCGTCGTTTCGACCCGGCTTCGGTCGGGTATCGCGGGTGCGGAGCAGGAACTTCTCGGAGCCTCCGATGTTCTTCGAGCAGGTGGCGGCGGTGAACGGCCCCATGGCGCGGTGTGTCGGGGACCTTCGTCTCGCGCTCTCGATCATGGCTCATTTCGACCCGGGCGATCCCTGCTGGACGCCCCCGCCCCGGGATGGCGCGAGAACGCCGGCGCCGATTCGGATCGCGGTGACTGCGGACCCGGGCGGATGGGGATGCTCGCCGGTGGTCGCGGCCGGAGTCGAGAATGCGGCGAGAGCGCTCGCCGAAGCCGGCTATGCGATCGAGAAGATCGAGCTGCCTCTGGTCGAAGAGTCGGCGCAGGTCGTCAAGCGCCTGATCGACACGGAAGTGCGAAGCTACCTGCCCGTGATGCGGACGATGATCTCGGAAGATGCGGCCACGGTGCTCGATTCCTTTGTCGGCGACACGGTTCCGGATCTCCATGCCTACATGAAGGCCATCGCAAAGCGCCATGCGATTGCGCGGGAATGGAGTCTCTTCATGCAGCGCTATCCCCTCGTGCTCGGGCCGGTGTCCACGCAGCCGGCCTTCGAGGTCGGTCACGACCTCACCGGACCCGAGAACGCGCGTGCCTTCATCCGTTCCATCACCCTCACCAAGATCTGCAGCCTGCTCGGACTGCCGAGCGTCGCACTTCCCGTGGGCGTGTCCGGCGGGTTGCCCCAGGGCGTGCAGCTCATTGCGGCGCGCTGCCACGAGGATCTCTGCTTCGATGCCGCGGAGGCCCTCGAGGCGCGGGTGGGGGTCTTCACCCCGATCGATCCTCACCCTGAGCCCTCATGATGGAAACGCCCGCAGCAGGGTGATTGCCCGCTGTCCGGAGTGAGGGGCTGAGGTCGAGGAGTATTCCCGCCAATGGACCGATACTCGCCTTTCCTTTGCCCCAAGTCCCTCTCCTCGAGGAGAGAGGCTTACCTCCCTCCAGAGTCAACTGGTTCTGGCGCCCAGAGTCGTTCGCCCTGCCTTACCCGCAAACCTCACCAACTCGCGAAGCGAGGGCAGGGGGCGAGGTCGCGGGCATGGCACCCGATTCCCGACGCCCCCCGGAACGAGGATCAGAGCCGCCGCCTCGTCCTCCGGGGCCTCGCGTCGGCGCGCTGCATCATCCAGATTCCGCCGAGGACCAGTGCTGCGCCCGCGAGCTGGGCCGGAGTCATCAGCTCCCCGAGGATGAGGAAGGCGAGCCCGATGCTGAACACCGGCTGCACGTTGGCGATCATGCCCGCCTTGAGGGAGCCGATGCGCGGCAGGCCGAGGTAGAAAAGCGGCAGCGACAGCGCCTGCAGAGCGACCAGCGCGGCCGTGGCCGTCCAGCCGACGCCGCCCTCGGGCAGGAGGGCCTTGCCGCTCACCAGCGTGATGGACACCAGCACCACGAAGGCCACGGTGCTCATGTGGAACACCGCCACCACGCCGTCCACGTGCGGCACCCGTCGTGCGGTCCAGAAAGTGTTCCAGCCGACGCAGGCGCCGGAGACCAGCGCGAGAATGATGCCGCGCGGATCGGCGGAGTCGAAGGAGACGCCGAGCATCAGCGCGATGCCTGCGAAGGCGATGACGAGCGCCAGCGATTTCACGAGCCCCGGGGGTTCCCTCGCCACCGTGGCGTGCAGCAGTCCGATCATGGGCGGGAAGGTGAAGAAGAGGACGGCCGCGAGCCCGACCGAGATGTACTCGATGGCGCCGATGTGGCCGTAGAAGCCCATCGCGGTGAAGAATCCGAGGCCCGCACAATGCAGCCAGTCGGCGCGCGGCAGGCGCAGGGCGCGACGGGTGAAGTGGCAGAACAGGAACAGGGCAGGGACGATGAACACCGCACGCGCGGTACCGAGTGCCAAGCCGTTCGCTCCCGCCTCGTAGGCGAAGCGCGACAGCACCATCGCGAGCCCGAGGCCGAGCGAGCCCGCGAAGGAGAACGCGAGACCCAACCGGTCGTTGGCGTCGGGCAGGCGGCGATAGCGCGGGCCTGGCTGGTTGCGCATGGGGAGCCGGGATTCGGGAGCGGGGCGAGCTTCAGATCGTGGCGAGGCGCGCCTGGATGTGGGCGTCCCGCTCGTTCCCGACCAGCGGGTCTCCGGATTCGTAAGCGTCCGCGATGCGCCGCGAGGTCTCGAGGATCAACTCGTCGTCATCGCCGCCGTCCTGCGGCGGCATGTGCACCACGGTGTCGCCCGCGTAGGTGGGCACCGGATCGCCGAGCGCCGAGGGCTGCACCGGAGGCTGGCCTTCGGCCAGCGCCCGAATCGCGCCTCGGAGCTTGCGCCGGAACATCGCCACCCCGCGGTCCGTGGTGCCGAGGTGCTCGTTCGCATGCCGTGCGATGGTTCCCTGCCCGATGAACGCCTCGTAGTCGCAGGGCACGCGCTGAGTCTCTTCGTAGCTTCGCCTGCGCGGCTGTCCCTGCTCGATGCGCTCGAGCCCTTCCGGGGTGTTCAGTTCGTGCGATTCCGCCCGCTCTCCGAAGTGCGCCCAGGAGACGATCCTCGAGCTCTCGTCGTCCACCGGCACTACCCATCGGGTGAACGAGCAGCGCCCGAAGTGCTTGATCTCGCTGCCATCCGTGGCGAACACGGCGCCGGCCTGGGTGAAGTTCGGGAGCAGGATGTCGTGGATGCGCAGCCAGATGTGGTCCCCGACCCGCCGGGCGTTGGTGTAGTAGAAGCCGATCTCGCGCTCGTGGAAGTCGACGATGCCGAGCTTGGCCCAGGTGTCGAAGAAGTGGGTGCCGCTCACCCGCGCGTGGAGGAAGACTCCGTGAAAGGGGTCCATCGCATTCTCGACGATCTGCAGCCAGTTGCAGGGGTAGGGCAGCGAGTAGGCGACCGACTCCACGCCAGGGATGTCGAAGGTGTCGAAGACAGGGAAGGCCGGACGTTCCGCGGGCGGTCCCAGGTACGCGAAGATGATTCCGCCCCGCTCCACCACCGGGTAGGCGCCGGCCCGGAAGCGCCGGCGTATCGGGCTGTCCTCGGGTTCCGCCGGAGTCTCCAGGATGGTGCCGTCCACGTCGAAGAGCCAGCCGTGGTAGCAGCAGCGGAGCCCGCGCGCCTCGCAGATCCCGTACTCGAAGGAGGCCCCGCGGTGCGGACAGTGCTTCTGGAGCAACCCGGTGCGCCCGCCTCCGTCCCGGAAGAGGACCAACTCCTCGCCGAGAATGCGGATGAGCTTCGGTAGCTCGCCCAGCTCCGCCGAGGTCGCCACCGGCTGCCAGAAGCGGCGCATGAACTCCCCGCCCGGAGTGCCGGGGCCGACGTGGGTGAGCTCCGCGTCTTCTCCCGGCAAGGTCGAGTGGTGGTAGCCGCAGAAGGGCGCGTAGGTGTCGACTTCGCTCATGGATCACCCGATCTCCGTTCGTTTCGGGGCGCGTGTTCCTCGCGCCGGAGAGGTCTGCGATGATACCGGCACGGATCACGGAGAAGGGAAGGGCGCGATGAACCTCGAAGACATCAACGCTTTCTGGAAGGAGACCCTCGACGAGCTCGCCGCGGTGCCGATGGAGGCCGAGGTCGAGATATCGGACCCGAGCGGTGTCATGTACGAGGCGGTCAAGACCTTCCAGAACCATGCTGTGCGCTTCCGCAGCTTCGAGGGCAAGACGATCCGGGCCTGGTACACGGTGCCGATCGGCGCACCGCCCGCGGGCGGCTGGCCCGCCCTCGTCACCGCCCCCGGCTACTTCGGGATCCAGTCTCTCTCCATGCACTACGTGCGCCACGGCTACGCGGTGCTCGCGGTCTATCCGCGGGGGCAGGGAGAGAGCACCGCGGAATGGGAGCTCGAGGAACGCACCAAGGTTACGTACCACCTCGAGGACCGCTACCGCTACTACTATCGCGGCGCCTTCGCCGACCTGGTGCGCGGGGTGGACTTCCTGTGCAGCCGCGAGGAGGTCGACAAGGGGCGTATCGGCACCTGGGGAATGAGCCAGGGCGGCGGGTTCGCGCTCGCCATCGCGTCTCTGGACCGGCGCATCCGGGCCGCCTCATCCGAGGTCGCGTGGCCGCTGCACTTCCGGGTCTCGTCGCAGATCGAGACCGCGCCCTACGGCGAGCTGTGCACCTACCTGCGCGAGCACCCGGACCGGGTTGACGCGATCATGGAGAACCTCGAGTACTTCGACGCCTACAACCTCGTGCGCAACATCACCTGCCCGGTGCTGGTCAACGCGGTGGTGATCGACGAGGTCCATCCCTACCGCACGATCATGCCGGTGTTCGAGCGGATCCCGACCATGAAGTCGGTGGTCGTGTATCCCGACATCGAGCACGGCACGCGCGCGGACTTCGCCCGCCACACGCTCAACTGGCTGGACCGCTACCTGCGCTGAAGGCAGCGGCGGCGCTCAGCCCGCCGCCGCGCCGTTCAGGCGCCGCTCGATGGCGTGAAGCTCGTGGATCACCTGTGCGTCGCGTTCCGCACCCTTGAGTCCGTCGGCCGCAGTCAGGGTCTCCGCCACCTGCCGGCAGATTCCGCCTACGAACGCATCGTCGCCGGGGGGCGGGGAAACGCGGAGCACGGTGTCGCCCGCATAGGTGGGCAGCGGCGCCGCAACTTCGTCCGAAGCCTGGTAGGGGGTGCCGCCCGCGGCGACGGCGCGGATGTCGGCGAGGAGGCGGCGCCGGAACATCGCCACTCCCTTGTCGGAGGTCGCGAGATGCTCCTTGGCGTGGCGGGTGATGCGGCCCATGCTCACGAAAGCCTCGTAGTCGCCGGGCTTGCGGATCGCCTCCGCGGCGGGCCGGGTGCGCGGCTCCCCGCCCTCGATGATCTCGATGCCGATCGGTGACATCCACTCCTCGCGCGCCTCGTCGGTGCGCGGTCCGAAGTTCGCCCACGCGATCACCCGGGTGTTCTCGTCGTCGACCGGCACCACCCAGCGCGTGAACACCGGCCGGCCGAAGTAGCGGGGCGTATCGCCGCTCATCGAGCGCACCGCGCCGGCCTGGGTGAGGTTGGGCAGGATGACGTGGTGCACCCGCACCCACACGTGCTCGCCCACCCGCCGGCCGTTGGTGTAGTAGAAGCCGGACGGCGTCTCGTAGTACTCGCGCACGCTCATCTCGCCCCACGACTCGTTGAAGGAGGGGCCGTTCACCCGGGTGTGGAGGAACACCGAGTGCACCGGGTCCATCGCGTTCTCGGTGATCTGCAGCCAGTTGCAGGGGTAGTCCGCGGTGTAGGGCACGCGCTGCGTGTCGGCGATGTCGAAGGTGTCGTAGACGGGAAACGCGGGCCGGTGTTCGGGCGGTCCCAGGTACGCAAACACCAGTCCGTTGCGCACTTCCACCGGATAGGCGGGCTGGCGGACCTTGGTGAGGAGCGGCGAGTTCGCGGGCTCCGCCGGCGCCTCGAGCAGGGTACCGTCCACGTCGAAACACCACCCGTGGTAGCAGCAGCGCAGGCCCCGCTCCTCGCACTTGCCGTACTCGAGCGAGGCGTGCCGGTGCGCGCAGTGCCGGTGAAGCAGTCCGTAGCGTCCCCCGAGATCCCGGAAGAGCACGAGGTCTTCGCCGAGCACCCGTACCAGGAGCGGGATGTCCGTCACCTCGGAGCAGAGCGCCACCGGGTGCCAGAAGCGCCGCAGGTACTCCCCGCCCGGCGTTCCCGGCCGAACGTGCGTGAGCTCGGCGTTCTCGGCCCGCTCCGTGGTTTCGGAGTAGCCGGTGTAGCGCGCCGCAGAGTCCGAATCGGTCATGGCCGATACTCCTTGCTTGCTACTCGGTGCCGAGGTTCGGGGGTCACAACGTGTGGATTCCCGCTTTCGCGGGGATGACGGCGGGTGAAGCTCCAGTCGGGATTTCGTCACTCCTGCGAAAGCGGGCCACGGCGGCGGACCGCCCCACTGTCGCGTAGGGAACATCGAGGCAGCACGCGCGTTCGAGCCGTTTGTTCCCGTCATTCCCACGAAAGCGGGAATCCACCTTGCTCTGGTTCAACAGGTCGCAAGACCCGTCGGCTCGAGCTTGAATCCCGTATCTTGAATTCATCGTCATGTGCGAACTCCGGGGACGGACCGTCCTCGAAGTCTCCCCCATTGCCTTGGGTCTACTGTTGCCACTTCCTGGTCTCAAACCCCGAGCTTCGAGAGGAGCTTCGCGTACTTCGTGACCTGATCGAGATGCGCGAAGCCGCTGCTGAACATGATCTCGTCGGGCTCGAGCGTCATCAGCTCCTCGATGCGGGCGATGCACTCCGTCTCGGTGCCCACCGTGAGCTGGTACTTGACGAAGTCGTCGGGGACGAGGTGCCACTTGGGTTCTTCCCACTCGGGGTAGGCGATCTCCGGCACTTCCTCGCGGATCCGGTCGAGCAGGGCCCGGTAGTCGGCGGGGTACTCGTCCTCATAGCCGACGCGCTGCATGTAGTGGATGGCGAGCGACTTGTACTTGTCGATGATCTCCGACGGATCGTCGGCGTAGTCGCAGGTGATGCCGAGCACGATCTTGACGTCCGCCGGATCGCGTCCCGCCGCCTCCGCGCCGCGGCGGATCCGGTCGACCTTGACCTTCAGCACGTCCTTCTGGTCGGGGCCCATGATGATGATGCCGTCCGCGAGCTCGGCGCTCACTTCCAGCATCCGGGGGCCCCAGGCCGCGGTGTAGAGGGGAACGTAGTGCTCGAGCGACTGGGTGGACTGCACGCAGTAGTTTGCGCCGTCTTCCTTGATTTCGCCCCCGTCGAGGAGGGTGCGCATGGTGTTCAGATCCCGCCTGAACTCCGCGATGCGCGCCTTGCGCATCCCGAGACGCCCCACCGTGGCCTGACCGCCGCAGCCCACGCCGAGGATGGCTCGGCCATTGGAGACGTCTTGCATCGCGGCGATGGAGTTCACCAGCATGGAAGGATGGCGCACCGGGGTGGCCGCGACCCCGTTCGCGAGCCCGATCCGCTCGGTGTTCGCGGCGGCGAGGGCCATGGTCACGAAAGCGTCGGTGGAGAACCACGTGTCCCAGATCCACAGGGTGTCGAAGCCGTGCCGTTCCGTCGCCTTCGCATACTCGATGATGTCGGTGGCCGGCTTCGCGGGGTCGATGCCGGTCATGATGCTGAACTGGGTCATGGTTCTCCTCGACGCTTCGGGTTTCGGCAAGGTACGGCCATGAGTGCAGCAACACCCGAAGGAGGGGAGGCGACCTCACTCATGACGCACGACGGGCTGAAAGGCGAATCATCCGGGTCTACATCTTGCGGTGGTCCCAGCTCCGGATCCTTTCCGGGTGCACGAGCACCATGGTGCGCTTTCGGCTGCCGCGCTCCGCCATGTCGCGTAGCTCGGCCTCGCTCTTGTCGGGGTAGTAGCGCCGGTAGATCCGCTGTGAGAGTTCGATGCGGAGCGGATCGGTGTCGACGAGCTCCGTGCGCCCGTTGATGGATACGCCGCGCAATTCCGCGTAGGTGTCGCCGGCCTCCGCGAGCACCGCGATGCGCGGGTCGCGCCCGAGGTTCACCACCTTCTGTGACTTGGTGTAGCTCGGGAACACGAGGGCGCCGTCCGTCACCGCGAACCACAGCGTCATCAGGTGCGGGCTCCCGTCCCGACCTATCGTGGCCACCTGCAGGTGGCGGGCCTCTTCGAGGAAGCGCCAGACCTCCTCCTCGCTCATGCGGATCCGGTCGCGTACGTTCGCCATCGCAGGTCGCTCTCCTCCTCAACCTCCGAATCGGGGCTCGCGCTTCTCGACGAAGGCCCGAACCGCCTCCTGGTGATCGGCACTTTCCATCGAGTCGATGATGAGCTCCGCCTCCCGATCCATGCACTCCTCCAGACCCTGCTCGTAAGCCCGGCGGATGTTCTCCTTCATGACGCGAATCGCCTGTCGAGGGCCGGACGCGATGCGCCGGGCGAGCGCATGGGCCTCCTGCTCCAGCCTCTCGTCCGCCACCACCCGGTTTACGAGCCCGAGGCGCGCCCCTTCCTCCGCGGTGATCCGGTCCGGGGCGAAGAGCAGCTCGCTGGCGCGTCCGTATCCGAGCATCCGGGTGAGGAACCAGGAGATGCCGTAGTCTCCACTCAAGCCCACTCTGGCGTAGCCGGTGGTGAGGAATGCGCTCTGGGCCGCGATGCGCATATCGCAGGCGAGCGCGATCGCGAATCCGGCGCCCGCCGCGGGGCCGGGAATTGCCGCGATGACGGGCAGGGGGTGCCGGTAAAGTGCGCCCGAGAGCATGCGCTGCCGCTCCTGGAGCGTGCGGATGTCGGCCTGCGTCCGGTTGCCGCCTTCGGCTGCGCGACTCTGCATGGCCTTGACGTCGCCGCCCGCGCAGAAGGCGCCGCCTGCGCCCGTCAACACCAGGCAGCCGAGCCCGCTCTCATCGCTCAGCGCTGCGAGGGTGTGCCGCAGCCCCACGCCCATCTCGTCCGAGAACGCGTTTCGCGCCTCGGGGCGATTCAAGGTGAGCGTCGCGACGCCGTCCTCGATGCGACACAGCAGTTGTCCGGTTCCGGTGTCGATTTCCCTCATGTTCCATCCTCGCTTGCGCCCTGGGCCGGTGCCTGCGCGATCACGCCCTCTTCGAGCAACCGGTCGATCGTAGCGGAGTCCACGCCCCACGCGCCAAGGGCCTCACAGGTATGCGCGCCGGGAAGGGCGGGAGGGCCGCGCACCGCGCTCGGCGTCCGGCTGAAGCGAGGCGCGGCATTCGGCTGCCAGTGGTCGTCCGCTTCGATGAAAGTGCCGCGCGCCCGGTTGTGGGGATGGAGCGCCGCTTCGCGCATGCCGAGCACCGGCGCGAAACAGGCATCGCTGCCTTCCAGGATTTCCGCCCATTCCGCGCGCGTGCGGGTCCTGATGATCGACGTGAGCTTCGCCTTCAGTGCCGGCCACTGCGCGCGGTCCATGGTGTGCGGCAGCTCGCCTGCATCGGCACCGATGCAGGCGAGCAGCTCCGCGTAGAACTTGGGCTCGATGGGGGCGAGTGCGACGTGCTTTCCGTCGAGGGTCTCGTACACCTCGTAGAAGTGAGCGCCGCTGTCGAGCAGGTTCGTGCCCCGCGTCTCGTCGCACATGCCCGCGCCCGCAAGACCGTAGGCCGCGGTCATCAGGGAAGCGGCGCCGTCGATCATCGCCGCATCGACCACCTGACCCCGTCCCGATTGGCGCGCTTCGACGAGGGCGGCGACCACCCCGAGGGCGAGGTAGAGGGCGCCCCCGCCGTAGTCGCCGACCAGGTTGAGAGGCGGGGTCGGCGCCTGGCCGGCGCGGCCGATCGCGGCCAGCGCGCCGGTGAGCGCGATGTAGTTGAGGTCGTGTCCGGCGGCGTGCGCGAGGGGTCCCTCCTGGCCCCAGCCCGTGACCCGACCGTAGACCAGACGCGGATTCCGGGCCCGGCAATCCTCCGGCCCTAGGCCGAGACGCTCGGTCACCCCGGGGCGAAAGCCCTCGACGAGGATGTCCGCCTCCGCGCAGAGTGTGAGCACCAGGGCGACTCCATCAGGGTGCTTGAGGTCCACCGCGGCGGAGCGGCGGCTGCGCTCCAGCAGGCGGTGCTCGGGCGGGATGTCGACTCCGAGTCCGGAGGGAAGAGTACGGTCGATCTTCAGCACGTCGGCGCCGAGCTCGGCGAGCAGCATCGCGCACATCGGACAGGGTCCAATGCCCGCGAGCTCGAGCACCCGCACTCCTTCGAGTGGTCCCATGCTCTCGCGTCTCCTCGGCGAAGGGCGTCGATCCGGCCGCGAACGATAACCGATTCCGCAGCGATCCGATCCGTGTCCGGCTCCCGGTTCCGGGACGCGTCGTTCATTCGAGAAAGCGACGGTATGCCGGACGAGCAACCCGGTCGCGTCACTCCTCCACGAGCGATCGGGGCCTCGAGTCAGGCCCGGCGCGGCGGAGGACTTGGAGCGGGGTGACCGCTCTAGTGCGCAAATGTACTTTCGGCGGGGCCGGTGCTATCGTCCCCGCGAGCGGTGGACCGGGAGCGGGCCGCCGGTTGCCTACACCACGGAAGGAACATCATGACTGCAACAGCACTCTATCGCGCGCTGGTCGATGCCGGTGCAAGGGAAGACCTCGCGAAGGAGGCGGCGGAACGCGTCGTGTACTCCCCGGAAGGAGCAACGAAGTCCGACGTTGCAAAGGCCAAGTCGGAGCTCCAGCTCGAGATTGCGGAGTTCAGGGCGGAGGTCAAGGCCGACATCGCCGAGCTCAGGGCGGAGCTCAAGGGCGATATCGCAGACGTCAGGGCCGAACTCAAGGGCGATATCGCAGACCTCAGGGCGGAGACCAAAGCCGACATCGCGGACGTCAAAGTCTGTATCTCGGGACTCGAGACCCGCATCGAGCGCAGTCTGCGCGCCATGACGTGGCGATTCGTCGGCCTCCTGCTCGCCACGCAGGCGCTGCTCTTCGCCGGATTGAGGCTGACCGGCACGTCCTGAACGCGTCAATGTGCGCGGCGTCCCCCTCCTCCGGCTGCCGCTGAATTGCACGATCTGCACGAGCTTTGCTTCGATCGGGGCTGGACCGATGGCCTTCCCGTGGTGCCGCCCACGCCCGAGCGGGTCGAGCGGATGCTGGCGGGGTGTTCTCGCGCGCGAGATGAGGGGCTCGGTCCGGTGCCCCCCGCTCTCGCTCCACTCAGTGTGGAAAAGGTGGCGACCAACGCGGTCATGGCCGGCTGCCGGCCCGAGTACATGCCGGTGGTGCTGGCGGTGCTCGAAGCGGCGCTCGATCCCGCCTTCTGTCTGCACGGCGTGCTGTGCACCACCTGCTTTTCCGGCCCCATCGTCATCGTGAACGGTCCGGTGGCCGCTCGAATCGGGATGAACAGCGGCATGAACGCGCTCGGTCAGGGAAACCGGGCCAACGCGACGATCGGGCGCGCGCTGCAGCTCGTGGTCCGCAATGTCGGTGGCGGGCTCCCGGGTGGAATCGACCGCTCGACTCTCGGCCAGCCCGGCAAGTACACCTTCTGCTTCGCCGAGGACGAAAGCGATCCCGACTGGCTCCCGCTGTCGACCGCGCGGGGGGCGAGGCGAGGCGCCTCCGCCGTCACCCTGTTCGCGGGTACCGGAGTGCAAGGGGTGTGGGACGAGGCATCGCGCACGCCGGAGGACCTGGTCGAGAGCCTGGGCGCTTCGCTGCGGGTAGCGGGCAACCCCGGCTATCTCGACTACCACGATGCGATGGTCGTGTTGTCGCCCGAGCACCATCGCGTCTTTCGCGACGCGGGATGGGAGCGGCGGCGCATCGAGAGGGAGCTGGAAGCCGCAGCGGCGCAGCGCGGTGCCAGTCGCTATCGGCGGGGCGGCATCATGGCGGTGCGCGCGGGCGGTCCCGCCGGTCTGATGTCGGGCATTCTCTGTGGCTGGGGAGGCGACAGCGATCCGGTGACGCGAGAGGTTCGGGACTGAACGGCGTTACCCGGCCCGAGGCGGGCGATTGGCGACGGCGCTCTGAGCGGAAGGGAGCGCAGGGCTTACGCTATCATTGCGCGGCGCGGGGCCCGTAGCTCAGTCGGTTAGAGCAGCGGACTCATAATCCGTCGGTCGAAGGTTCGAGTCCTTCCGGGCCCACCAGCCGTACTTGGCCATTCTCGCAGTCAGGTACAGTGTAGCCCCCCATGACGAGTGCGAGAGGGAGCACGCGTGTCCGATCACTACCTGACCCGTTCACCCGTGACCGGAGAGGAGTACGCTCCCATGCGCGCCCCCCGGTTTACCGAGATACCCACCTTCATGCGCGCGCCGCTCGCCGAGAGCCTCGAGGGGCTCGACATCGCGCTGGTGGGCGTGCCCTTCGACGGCGGTGTCAGCAATCGAACGGGAGCGCGCCACGGGCCGCGCGAGATCCGCAACATGTCGAGCCTGATGCGGCCCATCCACCACGTGTCCCGGGTCAACCCCTACGAGCTCTGTACGGTGGCCGACGTCGGCGACGTACCCTTCAGCACCCTCTACGAGGCGGCAAAGGCGGTGGGCGACATCGAGGGATTCTTCGGCAAGCTCCACGAGGCCGGCGTAGCGCCGCTCAGCGCGGGCGGCGATCACGCGATCACTTATCCGATATTCCGCGCCATTGCGCGGGATCGGCCGGTGGGCATGGTGCACATCGACGCCCACACCGATACCTGGGACGAGTACTTCGGCGCCAGGTTCCATCATGGCTCGCCCTTTCGCCTCGCCACCGAGGAAGGACTTCTCGATCCGAAGCGCACCATTCAGATCGGGATCCGCGGCGCTCAGCTTTCCACCGAGCCCTGGGACTACTCCCTCGAAAAGGGCATGCGCGTGGTGTTCATGGACGAGTTCGCGCAGGCGGGCGTGGACGCGATCATCGAGGAAGCGCGAACCGTGGTGGGAGGCGGCCCCACCTACATCTCTTTCGACGTGGACGGTCTCGATCCGGTGTACGCACCGGGCACCGGCACGCCGGAAATCGGCGGCCTCACTACCCTGGAGGCGCAGACGCTGCTCAGGGGCCTGCGCGGGCTCGACATCGTCGGCGGGGACGTGGTGGAGGTGGCGCCGCCCTTCGACCCGAGCGGCAACACCGCCCTGGTGGGGGCCACCATGATGTACGAGATCCTGTGCCTCATGGCGGAGGCCGTCGTGGCCCGCAAGCCCGCGTGAGCGGTGGCGAGCGACGACCGGCAGGCGCCGAGGGACATCGAAGGCTACGGCCCCAAACCGCCTGACGCCCAATGGCCCGGCGCGGCCAGAGTAGCGGTTTCGTTCGTCGTCGACGTCGAGGAAGGGGCCGAGCTGTCCATCGCCGATGGAGATGAGCGAAAGCGCAAGCGCAGTGGCATCCGTTCAATCGAAACCGAATACCCGCGCTGCATTCCCGTAGAGAAACTTCTCCTTCGAGGTCTCACGAAAGCCCAGCGCATCGATCTGCTCGAGCGACTCCTTGTGATCGATCAGGGGAAAGTCGGTGCCCCACATGCACTTGTCCTGGCCGTGCGAGTTGATGAACTTGACCATCTCGGGCTTCCAGTGCTTCGGCGCATAGGCCGAGGTGCCCAGAAAGACGTTGGGGTGCTTCCAGGCCAGCGCGATGGCCTCCTCCACCCAGGGCCAGCCGGTGTGGGTACAAACTATGGCGAGATCCTTGAAATAGAGCGCGATGTCGTCCAGGTGCATCGGCCGCCCGGGTGAGTTCGGCATCAGATCGAGCGTGTGTCCGGTCGACACGATGAGCGGTATGCCGAGCTCCTGGCACTTCGCATAGTAGGGAAAGTAGTGGGCATGGTCCGGCGGCTTGCCGAAGCCGTGCGGATGCAGGTGGGCGCCGATGAAGCCGTGATCCTTCACCATACGTTCCATCTCCGCGACGCCGGCGATGCCCTGGTGCACGTTGATGCCGAAGAGCCCGTACAGCCGCCCCGGGGCCTGCCCGATGACGGTGATGACCTCATCGTTGGTGGAGTGCTCGAGCAACGCCTGTTGCTGAACCGACCAGGTCTTGATCGCCACCACGAAGACCTTCTGCATGCCGAGCGAGTCCATGCGCTGCAGAAACTCCGGCACCTCGTAGGATGCGACCTGCCGCGCCCTGCCGACCTGCGCGAAGCGGCTGTGCTCTTCCTCGTTGTCGATGAAGTTCTTGTTGATGCCGTACGGCGTGAAGTCGCTGCAAAGTATGTCAATGGAGCGGGAGGTCATCGCTTTTCCTCGCGAGCAGTTGGTGGTCGTATCGCGGCCTATGCGCCGCGGTTCACGCCGCCGTCGATCATGATGTTCTGACCGGTTATGGAGGCCGCCTCGTCCGACAGCAGGAAGGCGACGGTCGCTCCCAGCTCCCGCATGCTCACCGCGCGGCCCAGGGGTATGGTTCGTCGTACGTCCTCGGTCATCGGCCAGTTGTCCATGAACCCGGGCAGCACATTGTTCATGCGAATGCCTTCGCGTGCGTATCGATCCGCATAGAGCTTGGCGTAAGCGCCGAGCGCGCCGCGAATGGTGCTGGAGACCGGGAACATCAGTCGTGGCTCGCGTTGTGCGAAGGTCGATATGTTGACGATGGAACCGCGGCCGCTCTTCTGAAAGACGGGCGTCACGACCCGCGCCATCCTGATGACGTTCATCAAGTACAAGTCGAAGCCGAAGAGCCAGGCGTCGTCGTCGATCGCGACGAGGGATCGGTCGAGGTCGGGGTCATAGCCGGAGCCCGAGGCGTGGGTCGACTGGTTGTCCTTGCCGGTATTGTTGACTACCGCGTCGATTTGCCCGAACTCGTCGAGCGCTAGCTTCACCAAAGCCTCCAGATCGGCGACTTCGGTCACCGAGCCGTTCATGCCGACGCCGCCGAGCTCCTCGGCAAGGGTCACGCTGGCGCCCGAGCGGGACATCAGCGCCAAGCGGTAGCCACGCTCCGCGAGCGCTCGCGCACACGCCGCGCCGATGCCCTGTCCGGCGGCGGTGACGACAGCGACCGGTTGCTCACTCATGGGTCAATCCTCCCGATTGCGATGGTCAATCCAGCGACGAGCCTTGTACTCGCTTCGCCCCAAAGAGCCGGGTTCGAGCATCTCGACCGCGAAGCTGATGCCAATCCGCCGTCGCAACTCCCGGGCGACACGGTCGACGAGGTCGCCGGCCTTGCCGTCGGAGAGCGCGGTCTCCGGCATGACCCGCACCGTGGCAATGTCTGCCTCGGTGGCGCTCGAGGTCAGCACCACCTGGTACTCGTCGACCTCGTCGATGCCGAACATCAGGTCGTCCACGGCTTGCGGCCAGATGTTCACCCCTTTGATCTTCTTGGCGTCGTCCAGGCGCCCGATGGAGCACATCTCGGCTCCGGAGTAGGGCCGACCGCACGGGCACGAGCCGGGCTCGTGCCAAAGCGCCCGGTCACGCATCCGGACGCGGATCGCGGGGGTGTCCGTGCGATACAGGCTCGTCATGTAGATCTCGCCCTCCTCGCCGTGTTCCACATGCCGGCCCGTTTCGGGGTCGAGGACCTCGACGAGGTGGTAGGGATCGGTGTTGTGCAACGTGCCGGGCCTCTCGCGGGTGCCGATGCCAAGCTCACAGGCGAACATGTGGTCGTTGCCGGACTGGGTGGAGCCGTAGCGGTCGTAGGCTCTTGCGTGCCAGGCGTTCTCGAGTCTTTGCAGCCAGGAGAAGCCGGCGTGCTCGCCACCGGTGATCAGCACCCGCATGCCGGGCGAGGGCGGTGTCTCGGCGCTCACCGCGGCCAGATGGGCGAAGTACGAGGTGGTGCCGAACAAGGCCACCGGCCGAAATCGCCGCAAGAGGTCCAGCTTCTGTGCGGCATCGTAGTTGCCGACGGCGTACACGGTGAGTCCGTAACCCATCGCACCGTGGTACTCGCAGCGCCCGCCGGGCATGAGCGTGATGGGCAGCGTCAGGAACAGTCCTTCGCCTCGCCGCAGGCCCGCCCACCGAAGGCCATGCGCGTACACCTGCCGGGTCGTTTTGAACTCTCGGGCGGTCTGCGCGTGCACCTCCTGCCCCTGCCCGGAAGTGCCGCTCGTGTTGCACACGATCAGCGGCTCTCCCAGCGAGAGAGCGTGCTGCAAGCGTCGTCCGTAGGGCGGCGCCTCGAGCTGGTCGTTCAGGAAATCCTGTTTCTCGACGCTCGGGATTCGCTCGCGAAAGTCGTCGAGACTGTTGATCTGCTCCGGCCGTGCGCCGGCCGCTTTCCAGTGGTCGCGATAGAAGGGGTTCACGCTCCACGTCTTCTGAAGCAGCGCTCGCAATCTATCGAGCTGCAGCATTCTTATCGCTTCCGGTGGTGCTCGCTCGTGCTCTGGTTCGAGGTAGTTGCGCTGCATGATTCCTTCTCGGCGCGGATGCTCCATTGTGGGCGGGAGAGTGGTTATGGTACTAGGTGCGGCCTTCGCGCAACGCCACGCTTGGGCTGGATGCAGAGTCCTTCGTCAACCCAACACAGGAGAGCAAAATGGCCAAGGGGAGAATCGCGCTCGTCACCGGTGCGGCCGGTGGTATCGGTCAGAGCGTGGTCACGCGACTCGTCGCCGATGGCTTTCGAGTCGCCGCGATGGACATCAACGAGACCGCCATGGATGCGCTCATGGCCAGGTCTCCTGCCGGCGTCACCCCGTACCTGTGCGATCAGACCGACGAGGCTGCGACGCTCGGAGTGGTCGACAAGGTCGAGGCGGAGCTTGGGCCGATCCATGCGTTGGTCAACACCATCGGCTGGGTCGGCACGACGCGATTCATGGAAGAAGACTCGGACTACTGGCGAAAGATCATCGCGATCAATCTCGAATCCATTCTGTACGTGACTTACCCGGTGCTCGCGAGGATGATCGCACGGCAAAGCGGCACCGTCGTGAACTTCTCGTCGGACGCGGGACGAATCGGGACGAGCTGCGAGGTCGTGTACTCGGCTTGCAAGGCCGGAGTCATCGCGCTGTGCAAGAGCCTTGCACGGGAGAACTCTCGCTACAACATCAACTTCAACGTCGTGTCACCGGGCCCGACCGACACCCCGTTGCTGCAAGAGGAGATACGGGACAACCCGGAGCTCATCAAGCGCATGACGCGGCTCATTCCGTTTCGCAAGGTGGCTCGGCCGGAAGACCAGGCGGCGGCGGTGAGCTTTCTGGTGTCGGATGATGCAGCTTACATCACCGGCCAGGTCATCAGCGTCAGTGGCGGATTGACGATGGTCGATTGAGTTGCCGTCGGCGCAAGAACCGGAAGGGCGAAGCATGCCATGACACGACGGGTGGCGATGTGGGAGATCTCTTTCCACGAGCATGGCGGTCCCCTCCCTGTCCGGCCTGTGCGTGCCCGAACGCTGGGTGCCGGCAGCAGCAGGTCGTTGGAAGTCATTGACCTCAGGAGAACGTCCAGTGTCCGAACCGATAGTCGTTTCCAGCGAGAACCGGGTGGCGACCATCACCATCAATCGGGAGGCGCGCCGCAACTCGCTCGACCACGTGGCGATGGGACTGCTCCTCGATGCCTTGAACGACTGTGCAGCCGGCGACGCGTCGGTGATCGTCCTGCGCGGTGCGGGCACCCGGGCCTTTTGCGCGGGCGATGACATCAAGGCGTCCGCCGAGCGCAGCGCCGAGCAGAACCGCCTTCACCACGCCCGCGGGCTGCGGGTGTTCGAGCTGATCGAGGAGCACCCGTGCCTGGTTGTCGCGGCCATCGAGGGCTTCTGCCTGGGCGGCGGGCTCGAGCTCGCCATAAGCTGCGACTGCCGCATCGCCGCGCAGAGCGCGAGCTTCGGGTTGCCGGAGGTGCGCAAGCTGAGCCTGCTGCCGAGCTGGGGCGGCCTGACCCGCCTGCCGAAGCTGGTGGGCGTTGCCCACACCAAGTCGATCGCGTTGCTGGGACAACGCCTGTCGGCGGAGGAGGCGAGGAGGATTGGCCTGGTGAACGAGGTGGTGCCGGACGGCCAGGCGCTCGAGCGCGCAAGCGCACTCGCCTCGGAGTACGCAGCCGAGGTGAGCCGCACCACCGTGGCGCTCGCCAAGCAGGCAATCGTGCACGGCTACGGGGCGCCTCGCGACACCGCGCGGTTGATCGACGAGCTCAGCGACCGGGTGCAAGCGAACGCGGCCTTGAGCGCAGAGGGAGGTGCGAGCTAGATGGCCATCGATGCCGAGGCTCGCAGGCTCATCCTGGCGAGCATCGACCGGCTGGTGCGGGAGAAGATCGAGCCGCAGGCAAGCGAGATCGATGCGAGCAACCGGTTTCCATCCGATCTGTACGCGGCCGCGGCCGAGCTCGGGCTGCTGGGGCTGTGGGTCCCGGAGGAGTACGGGGGCACCGGCCCGGACCTGATGACCCCACTGCTGATCTCCGAGCGAATCGCACGCGCGAGCGCGAGCTTTTCCCTGGTCTTCTCCAACTGCGGCGATGCCACCACGCCGATCGTTCATGCCGCACCGGAGCATCTGAAACGCGAGTGGCTGCCCAGGATCGTCTCCGGCGAGGTCATTCCCTGTTTCTCGCTGTCCGAGCCGGGCGCAGGGTCGGATGCGGCCGCCATCGCGACGCGTGCGGAGCGTCACGGTGACGACTACATCATCAACGGGCGCAAGTGCTGGTGCACGAACGGATCCGTCGGCGGGGTCTACGTTTTGTTCGCCAAGACCGATCCGGAGGCACGTCACAAGGGGGTGAGTGCGTTTCTGGTCCCGCGCGACACTCCGGGCCTCGGCATCGGGCGGGATGAGGATCTGATCGGCCTGCGTGGAAGCCCGGCCACCGAGCTCATCTTCGAGGACGCGCGCCTGCCCGCCGATCACCTTCTCGGCGAAGAGGGCGAGGGATTCAGGATCGCCATGATCACCCTGGATGAGGCGAGGCTGAACTGCGCGGCGATGGCGGTGGGCGCCGCGACCGGCGCAACGGAGTACGCGCTCGATTACGCTCGTGATCGCGTGCAGTTCGGCAAGCCGATCATCGAGCATCAGGGCCTGCAATTCCTGCTGGCCGGGATGGCGGCCGAGCTGGCGGCGGTGCGTGCCCTCTGGGAGCAAGCCATCGACAAGCTCGCCGAGGGGCCGTCCCGGAAGGCGAGCACCTACGCCGCGATGGCCAAGCTGATATGTACCCAATCGGCGATGCGCATCGCGGTGGACGCAGTGCAGGTGCTGGGCGGCTACGGCCTGTCCAAGGCCCACCCGGTGGAGCGCGTGATGCGCGACGTCAAGGCGCTCGAGATCTTCGATGGCACCAACCAGATCCAGAAGATGCTGATCGGCAGACACCTGCAAAGGGAAGGGATGCCGTTCTGACGCCTACCCCTCGAAGTGCGCGAGCGGCAGCGCTGTCTTGTAGCGCACCTGCTTGAGCGCGAAGCTCGACTTGATGCTCGCGATGCCCTCGATGCGGGTGAGGTGATCCATCAGGAAGCGCTCGTACGCACCGAGGCTCGGCACCACCACCCGGAGCAGGTAGTCGAACTCTCCGGTCATCAGGTAGCACTCCATCACCTCGGGTCGCTCGGCGACCGCACGCTCGAAGCGCTCCAGCGCGCGCTCGACCTGCTTTTCCAGGGTGACTGTCGCGAAGACGTTGATGGGCAGCCCGATGGCCTCGGCATCGACCAGGGTGACATAGCGACGGATGACCTCGGCGTCCTCCAGGGCGCGCACCCGGCGCCAGCACGGCGATGGCGAGAGGCCCACCCGGGCGGCGAGCTCGGCGTTCGAGATGCGGGCCTCCTCCTGAATGACCTCGAGGATCCTGCGGTCAATTGCATCCCACGACACTTTCGGCATGTTCTGTCTCAAGATGACTGATTCAAGAAATGATATTGCGAAATCTTCGTCTACAGAAGCCGACTTGGAAGCACATTTCGCCCATTCCGGCATAGACTGACTGGCGATTGGCAGCCGGAGTGCACGCCGATGATCCACCCCCTGGCCCATTCGCGGCTCGACTTCGAGACGCCGTTGCGGACTACCCGCCCCGACCGCCTGAAGATGCTGCGCGCGCTCGAGCGCCGGATCCTCTGGCTCTCGACGTGGATGATTCACCACGCGAACCACGTCCGGCCGAACCCCGACGGCCTGAAGGTCGGAGGTCACCAGGCGAGCTCGGCGTCGGTGGTGACCCTGATGACCGCGCTCTACCTGGACGTTCTCCGAGCCTCCGACCGGGTTGCGGTGAAGCCGCATGCGAGCCCGGTGTTCCATGCCATCCAGTACCTGCTCGACCGGCAGACCCGCGAGAAGCTCGAGCGCTTCCGCGCGTTCGGCGGGGTGCAGTCCTATCCCTCACGCACGATGGACACCGACGACGTGGACTTCTCCACCGGCTCGGTCGGGCTCGGGGTTGCGATGACGACCTTCGCGGCCCTGGTCCAGGATTACCTCGATGCGCACGAGCGGCTGGGACCGGAGCGGCGGCGCGGGAGGATGGTCGCGATCGTCGGGGACGCGGAGCTCGACGAGGGCAACGTCTACGAGGCGCTCCTCGAAGGCTGGAAGCACGACGTGCGCGACCTGTGGTGGGTGATCGACTACAACCGCCAGAGCCTCGACGCGGTGGTGAGCGATCGGCTCTTCGGCCGCTTCAACCGCCTGTTCACGAGCATGGGATGGGACGTCGTCGTCATCAAGTACGGCAAGCGGTTGCAGGAAGCCTTTGCCCGGCCCGGTGGCGAAGCGCTTCGCCGGTGGATCGACGCGTGCCCGAACTCGCTTTACTCCGCGCTGGTGGTCAAGGGCGGGGCGGCGTGGCGGGAGCATTTGCTCGACGACATCGGCGCGAGCCTCGGGGTGCGGGCGCTCGTCTCGGAGTACGATGACGCCGAGCTCGGCGCGCTGATGACCAACCTCGGCGGGCACGACATGGAGAGCGTGCTGGAGGCCTTCGAGGGCGTCGTCGGCGACCGGCCGACCTGCTTTCTCGCCTACACCATCAAGGGCCACGGGCTTCCTTTCGCCGGCCACAAGGACAATCACTCCGGATTGATGAGGTCCGGCGACATCGAGGCGATGCGCATCGCCCACGGGGTGGCGCCGGGTGAGGAGTGGGAGCGCTTCTCGGGGATGGAGGTTTCGGAGGCGGACGTGCGCCGGTTCATCGCCGGGGTGCCCTTCAACCAGCGGGTGTCGAGGCGTCCGCGGGCGGCGGCGATCCCTGTGCCGGCGGCGGAGACGATCACGCCGCGGCGAATCGCGTCGACCTCCACGCAAGCGACGTTCGGCCGCGTGCTCGATACCATCGCCCGCGCCGGCGGGCCCCTCGCGGACCGCATTCTCACCACCTCTCCGGACGTGACGATCACCACCAATCTCGGCGGCTGGGTCAACCGGAGGCGCCTCTTCCACCGCAAGGCGCAGGAGGACACGTTCTCGAAGGAGCAGGTCGGTTCGTTCCAGCGCTGGGTGGTCTCACCGACAGGACAGCACGTCGAGCTCGGGATTGCGGAGCACAACCTGTTCCTGATGCTCGCCGCGGCGGGGCTCGCGCATTCATTGTTCGGCGAGCGCCTCATCCCCATCGGGACCGTCTACGACCCCTTCATCGAGCGCGGTCTCGATGCTTTCAACTACGCGCTCTACCAGGACGCCCGTTTCATCCTCGTGGCGACCCCGTCGGGGATCACCCTGGCGCCGGAGGGCGGTGCGCACCAGTCGACCACCACCCCCCTCATCGGCATCGGCAAGGACCACCTGTCATCGTTCGAGCCGGCCTTCGCGGACGAGCTGCTGGCCATTCTCGGGTGGGCGTTTCGATACGTGCAGGCCGACGGCAGTCCGGCTGCGGGCGACCTGCTGGCCGACGGCGCCGGCGGTTCGGTCTACCTCCGGCTCAGCACGCGCAAGATCCATCAGCCGAAGCGGGAGATCGACGCCGCCCTGAAGCGCGACATCCTTTCCGGTGCCTACTGGATGCGACGCCCGGCCAGCGGGGCGACGCTCGCCATCGCCTACACCGGTGCGGTCGCGCCGGAGGCGATGGAGGCGCACGCAGAAGTGGTCGAGTCGAATCCGGACGCCGGCCTCCTCGCCGTGACCTCGGCGGATCGACTCCTGCGCGGATGGGGCGCGGCGCAACGCGCACGCCGGGCCGGTCTCGCCGGGAGCGGGGAAGTCGCATCCCACGTGGAGGCGCTGCTCGCGCCCCTCGCGCGCGATGCGCGCATCGTCACCGTCATCGACGGGCACCCCGCCACGCTCGGCTGGCTCGGCTCGGTGCGGGGGCACCGGGTCGAGCCGCTTGGCGTCGACCGCTTCGGCCAGTCGGGGTCGTTGCCGGACCTCTACCGTGAGCACGGCATCGGAGTGGAGGCGATTCTCGAGTCCTGCGCTTCGTGACGACACGGTATTGACGGGCAAGTCTTCTCGTCTTCGTAGTACGTCGCCGGGTGGGTCGCTCTGCCGCCCTCGAAGCGCTGCACATGTGCGGCGGGCCGTGCCATGGCGCCTCATGCGGTGGCAGGGTACGCCGTGCATCCTGCGTCAGCGTGGCGCAGGGGCATCGACTTGGGACTCGAGTGGGAAACGGCAACAGAGGGAGTAGAGGGATCCCGCAGCCCCGTTCACTTTCGTTTTCACAGGGGAAAAAAAGCCGGTCGTGCGCATTTCGGCTCGATACTGCTTGTAACATCGTTGGGCGATATGAATACCTTGGGGGCAGCAGATGCTGGACACTCGTGAAGACCAATCCCCTGAAGCACGAGCCTTCGTAGCCTGGGCGCGCGAGCGAATCGTGCCGTTGTCGATCCCGCGCCACGACGATGACTATGAAGACATGGGCTTCCTCGGAGACGTCGTTGCGAACAAGCGTATCGTCGCCTTTGGCGAGAGCGCGCATTACATCCATGAGTGGAACCGCTGGCGCGCGCGATTGTTCAAGTATCTGGCGGAGAACCACGGCTTCGACACTTTCGTGCTCGAGTCCGGGCTGGTCGAGGGTCGTGCCGTCCATGATTACGTGGCCGGCGCCGATGTCGACTGGAATACCGTGGTGTCGTCCGTCACGAATGCCTGGGGTGTGTGGGCGGAGCTCAACGAGATGATCCGCTGGATGCGCGACTACAACGCGAATCCCGATCGGGACCGCGAGCTCCGCTTCTACTGCATGGACGGCACCGGCAACTGGTCGCACGCCACCCACGCCTATCGCGCGGTGTACGACTTCGCCCGCAGGGTGGACGAGAATCTGGCGGTGGACCTCGCGCGAGACCTCGAGGCGGGCGTCGAGTCCGCCACCTTCGAGACCCGCGCGCAGATCGAGCGCAGCATCTGGCACGCGCTGATCGCGAACGCGTCCCTGGTGGTGAGCCGGATCGAGCAGTCGCGCCTCGACTATGTGGCCGCGTCCTCTCAGGTCGACTACGAGTGGGCGCTTCGCAGCGCGCAGATCCTGCACGACGTGCTCGTCAACCTCGCCCAGGTGGAGCTCGACTTCAATCTCGGCTTCCGCCACTTCTGGAACGTGCGTGACGCTTCCATGGCCCAGTCGCTCCAATGGATCCTGGACCGTGCGGGACCGGGTGCGAAACTGGTGGTGGCCGCCCACAACACCCACCTGCAGCAGACGCCGGTGCGCGTCCAGCGCGCGACCTCCATGGGCTCGTATCTCGCCAACCGAATCGGCCGGGACCAGGTGCTCTTCATCGGTGCCGCGAGCGCCCGGTCCGTGAAGGACGACGCACCGAGAGCGGACTGCAACCAGGCCGTCTACGACCGTATCGGGCCGGACTGCTTCTTCCTCGATCTGCGGAAGGCCCCGCGGAGCGGGCCGGTATGGGAGTGGCTCAGCACCGAGCGGGCGGATCGCTCGAACCTGCGCTACCAACCGAATACCCCGGGCCTCGCCTGGGATTGCCTGGTGTTCCACCGGACCCTTCGCATCGGCGAGGTAGAGCTGCCGGCGAGCTTCCAGGCCGAGCGGGGCACGGCGGACGCAAGCGCGCTCGAAGCCCTCACCGGGCGCTACCTGATCCTCGGTTTCCTGTCCGCGGTGAACACGCTGGACGTGACCTGCAAGGACGGGGTTCTGCACACCAATGGGCAGGACGACACGAGCGGCGAGCTATTCCCCCCCTACGAGACACCGGTGTGGGTCGACGGCGACGGCTGCTTCCGCTGGGACGACTGGCCGGCGATCCTCGAGTTCCGCCACGGACCCGACGCGGGCAAGATCACCATCACCATGCCGGGCATGGGAACGTACCACGGGGTGCGGGCGGAGCACTTCGACGAGTCCCTGATCCTGCCGGTGTAGGTCGTCCGAGCCGCGGCGTACCCTTTCGCAGCGGCCAACGGGTACCAAGAATTTCCGTGGCGCCGGGAGCTTGTTGTGGTTTCGTGTCCGCCAGGAGAGTGTCCTCGGCGTCGGGTCCGGGGGCATCCGGGAGCTGGTCTTGGATCGGGAGAGGGTTGGTGTAAGCATGGGCTTCCTCCGGGGTGAAGTTACCGGAGGAAGAGGGTTGGGTTGCTCAACTCCATGAATTTCGGGAGAGTCAACAGGATACGGCGTGCGGTGGTCTTCGGGGCCGGCGCGCCATGGAGGTCGCCAGACCGGTGGCCGGGGTGTGTTCCGCAAGATTGGGCGGCAGCACCCGCTTGAGCAGGAGGACCATGAATTGATCGATCTCTACACCGCAGCCACCCCGAACGGCCAGAAGATCCACATCATGCTCGAGGAATGCGGCCTCGCCTACCGCGCACAATGGGTGGACATCAGCCGCGGCCATCAGTTCGAGGCGGAGTTCCTCGCGATCAGCCCCAACAACAAGATCCCGGCCATCGTGGACCACGACGGCCCCGGCGGCCGCGAGATCGCGCTCTTCGAGTCCGGTGCGATCCTGCTCTACCTCGCGGACAAGACGGGGCGCTTCCTCCCCGAGGCCCCCCATGAACGCTGGGAGACGGTGCAGTGGCTGATGTGGCAGATGGGCGGCTTCGGGCCGATGCTGGGGCAGGCGCACCACTTCAACGCCTACGCGCCGATGCGCCCGGACGGGCCGGTGGTGCTGCCCTACGCGCAGGAGCGCTACACGAAGGAGGCGGCCCGGCTCTACGGCGTGCTCGACAAGCGCCTCGAAGGGCACGAGTACGTCGCCGCCGGCCAGTACACCATAGCGGACATGGCGATCTTCCCGTGGTGCCGTCTCGCCTACCGCCAGCGCCAGGACATCGAGAGCTTCCCCAACGTCAAGCGTTGGTTCGACATCATCGCGGCCCGGCCCGCGGTCGCGAAGGACATGGAGGAGACCGAGGACATCGTGGACGGCTTCTCGAAGGAGAGCTGGGAAATCTCCTTCGGGACGCGCCAGCACAGTCAGGCCTGAGCCGGCCTGTCCGCAATTCCGGACCGGAACGGCGTTCGGTGTCCCGCCGGCAGGCTTGTCGTCGCCGAGTTCCCTCCCTTCAGACCGCGACCTGTCCGCCGTCGACGAAGAGGCAGTGGCCGGTGATGTAGCTCGCGGCGTCGCTCACGAGGAAGACCACCGGCCCGCCCATTTCGTCGATCCGGCCACGCCGGCCAAGGGGGATGAAGCGCTCGATGTGCTCGGCGACCCCGGGCGCCTGGTGGGCTCCGGCGGCGTCCGCCATCTCGTGTTCGGTGTAGCCCGGGTTGATGGCGTTCACCCGGATTCCGTGGTGCCCCCATTCCTGAGCGAGCTGGCGGACGAGCTGGTCGATTCCACCCTTGGACGCACCGTAGCAGGAGTTGCCCCACCCGGCGACGCGGCTCGCCGTGGAGGAAGTGAAGATGATCGACCCGCCTGTGCCCTGGGCGATCATCTGCCGGCCGGCGAGCTGGGCGCAGACGTAGGCGCCCGACAAGTTGGTGCCGAACACCGTGTCGAGGTCCTCGTCGTTCACCTCGAGCAGGTCCCTGGCCGGACCGATGCCGTGGTTGACGACCATGATGTCGAGTCCGCCGAAGCGTTCCACGGCGGCCGCAATCAGGCGTTCGACATCGGGGCGTCGGGTGGTATCGCAGGCTACTGCATGGGCTGTGCCGCCAGCGTCCGCGATCTCTGTGGAGACGGCATCGAGATGCGAGCGACTGCGGGCGGCGAGCACTACGCTCGCGCCGGCCCGCGCCAGGGCCCGGGCCATCTCGGCGCCCAGCCCGCGGCTCGCGCCGGTAACGATCGCGGTGCGGCCGGTCAGATCGAAGGGGCTGGCGGCCATCGCTTCCTCCGTCCTCAGATCGCCACGTAGCCGCCGTCTACCGGCAGGACCTGGCCGGTGACGAAGCTCGCCGCGTCGCTCGCGAGGAAGATGACGGGACCCACCATCTCTTCGCTCCGACCGCGCCGGGCCATCGGGGTGGTCTGCCGGACCTCTTCGTCCATCTCCGGCGTCTCGTGGCGTTCGGCGGCGCCGCGCATGTGGTGCTCCATGTAGCCGGGGCTGACCGCGTTGACCCTGATGCCGTGGGGCGCGAGCTCCAGCGCGAACTGGCGGCACATCTGATCGACCCCGCCCTTGGCCGCGCCATAGGTCGAGAGGTTGGTGAACGCCACCTGACTTCCCGTCGACGAGGTGAAGACGATCGCGCCGCCGGCGCCCTGGGCGACCATGCGCCGCGCCGCCTCCTGAGCGCAGACGAAGGCGGACTTGAGGTTGACGTCGATCATCTCCGCAAGCTCGGCGTCGCTCACCTCGACCGCCGGTCCGGCGCGGCCGATGCCGTGGTTCACCACCGCGATGTCGAGGCGGCCGAAGTGCGTGACGGTCGCGTCGATGAGCCGGCGGTTCTCGGCCCTCGAGACGGCGTCGAAGGGAATGGCGATGGCGTCGCCACCCGCGGTGCGGATCTCCTCCGCGGTCTCTTCGACGTCCGTCGCCGTGCGTCCGGCGGCCACCAGCGCGGCTCCCGCCGCCGCGAGGCCCCGGGCCATGGCGCGGCCCAGTCCGCGGCCCGCGCCGGTTACCAGCGCCACCTTGCCGCTCAAGTCGAAGAGTTGCGTGCTCATGCGGTGCCCGCCCTTGCCGGAACCGGGATCAGACCACGAAGCGGGGTCTGCCCGCCATCGCACGCGCCGATTCCGCTGCCATCCGAAACGCGTGGCCTTTCCCCGGCGCTTGTGTCAATCTCGCGCGTCGTGGAGGAGGGCCGCTCCGACCGATGCGACTCCGAGCCCCTCGATGGCCCAGGAGGTCCGAGATGATTCCGTACAAGCCGCTGGCGCAGTGGCGCCCTGGAGATCCCGAGCAGGCCTACGCGTTTCCGTCCCGCTACTACTACGACGCCGGCGTGTTCAAACGGGAAGTGGAAGCGATCTTCTATCCCGCCTGGCACTTCGCCGGCCACCGTTCGGAAGTGCGCGAGCCGGGAGATTTCATCAAGGTGGACGTGCTCGATCAGAGCGTGCTCGTGGTCTGCGGAGAGGACGGCGTGGCGCGCGCCTTCCACAACGTCTGCCAGCACCGCGGCACCCGCCTCGTGGAAGAGCGCCGGGGCCGGATTGAGCGCGTCATCCGCTGCCCGTACCACGCCTGGGCCTACCGGCTCGACGGCCGCCTGCGCCATGCTCCGCGCTCGGAGTCGGTACGGGGCTTCGACCCCGGCGCCGTCTCGCTCGCACCGGTGCGCATCGAAGAGGTGTCGAACTTCCTGTTCATCAACTTCGATCCGGATGCCGCTTCCTTTCGGGAGGAGGTTGGTGGATCGGCCGCGCTCATGGCCCGGCATTTCCCCGATCTGCCGGACATGGAGCTGGTGGACGAACTCGACTACGAGGTTGCGGCGAACTGGAAGGTGATCTGCGAGAACGCGATCGAGGGCTATCACTTCAATCTATCGGGGCCGGTGCACAAGGATCTCACGACGCTCATCCGCTTCGACGACTATCGGCTCACGCCCCACGGCAAGTGGTGGGCCTACATGGGTCCGACCGAACCCGGCAGCAAGCAGGCCTACGGCCGGGAGATCGGCGACGCGAAGTATCAGACCGACTGGTTCGTCAACATCGGCTTCTGGCCCCACACCACGCTCTACACCTTCCCCTTCACCGACTTCGTCGGCAGCTTCAACCAGTTCCCCCTCGGTCCGGAAAAGACCCTGCTGCGATTCGCCTACTATCGCCCGCCGCGACCGGAGAGCGAAGTCACGAAGGAGTGCATGCGCTGGATGTCCTACGACCTCGGCCCCGAAGACATCGATCTCAACGAACGCCAGCAGCGGGGCCTTCGCTCCTTCGGCTATGACAGCGGCCGCCTCTTTGTCGACCCCGGCCGCGGCAACAACAGCGAGCATCTCGTGCACCACTTCCAGAGCCTGGTCGCGGAAGCGTTGCGCGCACACCAGCCCTCGCTGGAAGAAGTCGGAAGCGGCTGAGGCCGGGGGCCACGGGCGAACGTGTCAGGGATGACCGCGACCGGGGCGCTCCCCCCGGCAGACTGAGCGCAGGGGAACAGACACGCGTGGACGCCGGAATCGTCTTCGACGCGGGAGACGACTACCCTGAAATTCGGGAAGCGGTGCAGCGCATATGCGCCGGCTATCCGGGAGAGTACTGGCGTCGCCTCGAGGACGAACGGGCCTATCCCACCGAGTTCGTCAACGCCCTCACCGAGGCGGGCTACCTCGCGGCCCTGATTCCGGAGGAGTACGGCGGCTCGGGGATGCCGCTGCGCGCCGCCGCGGTCATCCTCGAGGCCATCCACGAAAGCGGTTGCTCGGCCGGCGCCTGCCACGCGCAGATGTACATCATGGGCGCGCTGCTGCGCCACGGCAGCGAGGAGCAGAAACGCGAGTACCTGCCGAAGATCGCGAGCGGGGAGCTCCGCCTCCAGGCATTCGGGGTGACCGAGCCGGGCAGTGGCACCGACACCACGAGCCTCAAGACTCGGGCCATCCGGGACGGCAACGGATACGTGGTGAACGGCCAGAAGGTGTGGACCAGCCGGGCGCTGCACTCCGACCTGATGCTGCTGCTCGCCCGGACCACGCCCATCGAACAGGTCGAGAAGCGCACTCTCGGGCTCTCCATATTCCTCGTCGATCTGCGCGAAGTACGTGGCCGGGGCTGCGAGATCCGGCCACTCCCGGCGATGATCAACCACAACACCACCGAGGTGTTCTTCCAGGACATGCGCATCCCCGCATCGAGCCTCATCGGAGAGGAAGGCCGAGGCTTCTACTACATCCTCGACGGCATGAATGCCGAACGCATCCTGCTCGCGGGGGAGGCGATCGGCGACGCGCGCTACTTCACGCGCCGGGCCCGCGACTATGCCGCCGAACGCGAGGTCTTCGGCCGCCCCATCGGCCAGAACCAGGGCATCCAGTTTCCCATCGCGCGCGCCTACACCGAGACACTGGCGGCGGACCTGGTCAACCGCAAGGCGGCGGCTCTCTTCGAAGCCGGGCGCGATTGCGGGGCGGAGGCCAACATCGCGAAGCTGCTCTCCTCGGAGGCGGCCTGGAACGCGGCGGAAGCCGCCATGCAGACCTTCGGAGGCTTCGGGTTTGCGCGTGAGTACGACATCGAGCGCAAGTGGCGGGAATGCCGGCTCTTCACCACCGCCCCCATATCGACCAACCTGATCCTGTCCTACGTCGGACAGCACGTGCTCGGCATGCCGAGATCGTTTTAGAACCCGGGCTTCGCATTCAATGAAGTTTCACGATACTTCGGGCCGGACAACAATTCTGGAATTCTGGATGGACAAAGGAGAACACTCATGAACGGCGCGGATCTAATCGCCCATATCCTGAAAAAGGAAGGGATCGAATGCCTGCCCGCCTTTCCGCATGCGGACATCATCGACGGCGCCGCCAAGGTCGGCATTCGCCCCCTCATCGTGCGCCAGGAGCGCCACGCCCTGCACATGGCGGACGGCTACGCGAGAGTGAACGGGGGGCGGAAGATCTGCGCCACCACCGTCCAGCACGGCCCCGGCTCGGAAAACGCCTTCGGCGCGGTGGCCCAGTGTTTCGCGGAAAACGTTCCCGTGCTGCACATGCCGGGGGGCTACGCGCGGGCCGACCTCGGCGTGTCGCCCAACTTCATGGCGGTGCGCCACATGCAGGGGATCACCAAGTGGTGCGAGTTCGTGTACCAGGCAGACCGCATCCCCCAGCAGATGCAGAGCGCGTTCGCGCAACTGCGAAACGGACGCCCTGGCCCGGTGGTCCTCGAAGTGGCGGACGACATCTTCACCGAGGAGGTGGACCCCGCGCTCCTCGACGCCTACCGGGTGACGCGGCGCTCCGCCCCGGTGGCGAATGCCGACGACGTGTGCGGGCTGGTGGACAGATTGCTCGCCGCGCGTGCCCCGGTGATCGTCGCTGGCCAGGGGATCCTCTACGCGGGCGCCTGCGAGGAGCTGCGCGAGCTCGCCGAGCTGACCCGCACGCCGGTGATGTCGACCCAGAACGCCAAGAGCTGCTTTCCGGAGAACCATGCCCTCGCACTCGGCTGCGCCGGCAACTCACGACCCGATCCCGTCAACCACTTCCTCGAGAAGGCGGATCTCATCGTGGGGCTCGGCACGAGCTTCACGCACTCGTCCTACATCACGCCTTTCCCAACCAAAGGCAAGACCTTCATCCAGCTCACCAACTGGGAAGGAGACTTGTCGAAGGACTATCCGATCGATTTCGGAGTCATCGGCGACGCGAAGGGCACGCTCGCGCTGGTGAACGAAGAGGTGCGCGAGCGAGTGGGGGCCGAAGGGCGGACCGAGCGCGACGGCGTCGCGGGCGAGGTCGCCGAGCGACGGGAGGCGTTCATGCGTGAGTGGATGCCTCTGATGACCTCCGACGAGGAGCCCATCAACCCCTACCGGGTCATCTGGGATCTCATGCACAGTGTCGACCGTACGAAGACCGTGGTGACCCACGACGCGGGGTCCCCGCGGGACCAGTGCACCGCCTTCTACCAGGCGATCGTGCCCTACAGCTATGTGGGCTGGGGCAAGACCACGCAGCTCGGCACCGGCTTGGGCATCGCCCAGGGGGCAAAGCTCGCCCGTCCCGACTGGACGGTAGTCAACTTCATGGGCGATGCCTCCATCGGCATGGTGGGCATGGAGCTCGAGACCGCGGTCCGTTGCGAGCTCGGCACCCTCACCCTCGTGCTCAAGAACAGCGTCATGGGGGGCTACTCCGACTATCACCCGGCCGCTTCGGAGAAATACCGCATCGAGGCCCTGAGTGGCGACTACGCGGATGTCGCGAAGGCCCTCGGCGGCTACGGCGAGCGGGTGGAGAAAGCGGCGGAGGTGAAGCCCGCGATCGCGCGAGGCCTCGCGCACGCCGCGGAAGGCAAGCCGGCCCTGCTCGAGTTCATCACCTCCGAAGAGGGCCGCATTCCACGCAACCTTCCCGCGGGGCTTTAGCCGGCATGGGGCCGCATTTCCCCCTCGCAGAGACCTGTGCCCGACCTCTCGCGGGTCGGGCCTGCCGGACGCCCGCCCTCGTGGCGCAGGCGTCCCGTGATGCTCAGTCCAGGAAGCTGCGCAACTGATCCGAGCGGCTGGGGTGGCGGAGCTTGCGGAGCGCCTTCGCTTCGATCTGACGGATGCGCTCTCGGGTCACGTCGAACTGCTTGCCGACTTCTTCCAGCGTGTGATCCGTGTTCATCTCGATGCCGAAGCGCATGCGCAGCACCTTCGCCTCGCGCGGGGTGAGGCTGGCGAGGATGTTCTGGGTGGACTCGCGCAGTCCCTCGAAAGTCGCGGAGTCTCCCGGAGCGACGATGTTGACGTCTTCTATGAAGTCGCCGAGATGTGAGTCCTCGTCATCGCCGATCGGGGTTTCCATGGAGATCGGTTCCTTGGCGATCTTCAGGACCTTGCGCACCTTGTCTTCCGGCATCTCCATGCGCTCGGCCAGCTCATCCGGGGTGGGCTCGCGCCCCTTTTCCTGGAGGATCTGACGCGATACCCGGTTGAGCTTGTTGATCGTCTCGATCATGTGCACCGGGATGCGGATGGTGCGGGCCTGGTCGGCGATGGAGCGCGTGATTGCCTGGCGTATCCACCACGTGGCGTAGGTGGAGAACTTGTAGCCGCGCCGGTACTCGAACTTGTCGACCGCCTTCATGAGGCCGATATTGCCTTCCTGGATCAGGTCGAGGAACTGCAGGCCACGGTTGGTGTATTTCTTGGCGATGGAAATGACGAGGCGCAGGT
>CAYQVB010000140.1:0-33686 GCA_964420925.1 uncultured Ectothiorhodospiraceae bacterium
TCCTAGCACGCCACCGGAACGCGGACCCGTCGTCCGTGGCTCGCGGGAGCGCTACCATCGTGGCAGGGAGTCGTGGATTCCGCGCAGGGAGGCATTGGAGCTCGGATAAGGCAGGCAATGGCGAGACTGCACACAGGCGCCCGTTCGTCCGTTCTTCATCGCCGCAATGGCCGCCGGTGGATTCCCGCGTGCGCGGGAATGACGGGATTTACTCCGGGCGTCACCCGCCGTCATTCCCGCGACAGCGGGAATCCACCCGCTTGACCGATCACGGATACGCGGGACGGTGGGTTGACGAGCGGACCGAGGATCATCTCCGGAAAGTGGCGGCGGCGGCGCCTGCGATTTCCCGGTCGCGGCGGAGTCCGCCCGACGCCGGACCGGGTCAAGGAGACTCTGTTCAACTGGCTCGGTCCCCGGGTAGAGGGTGCCGTTTGTCTGGACCTCTTCGCCGGCAGCGGGAGTCTGGGCTTCGAAGCCGCATCGCGTGGAGCGGCAAGCGTCACCATGGTGGAGATCGACGCCTCTCTCGTGTCGCATCTGCACCGCGAACGCGAACGCCTGGGCGCGCTCGGGATCGACATCGTGCGGGGCGACGCTCTTCGCTGGTTGCGCGGTGCAACGGATTGCTTCGACATCGTCTTCCTCGATCCCCCCTTCTCTACCCCCCTGCTCGATCGCAGTTGCCGGAGCCTCGCCATGTCCGCGTGTCTCGCCCCCGACGCACTGATCTACCTGGAGTGCGAGCGGACCCGAGGTCCTCCGCCGTTGCCGGAAGGATTCGAGCTCATCCGGGCCGGGCGCGCGGGTGCGGTACGCTATCATCTCGCGGGCCGGCGGCCATGCCCCACGCCGGACCACTGACAAGGAGCGAAGCGGAGAAAATGCCGACCATCGCGATCTATCCAGGCACTTTCGACCCGATCACCAACGGCCATCAGGACCTCGTCCACCGGGCGGCGCGGCTCTTCGACCGCGTCATCGTCGCGGTGGCGGAAAGCAGCGCGAAGAACACCCGCTTCGACATCGAGTCCCGCGTGAACTTCGCCCGCGTATCGCTCGCGGGCCTGTCCAACGTCGAGGTGGACAGGTTCAAGGGTCTTCTGGTCGATTTCGCCCAGGCGCGTGGGGCCTCGGTGATCCTGCGCGGACTGCGCGCGATCTCCGATTTCGACTACGAGTTCCAGCTCGCCGGCATGAACCGCCGCCTCGCCCCGCAGGTGGAAACCGTCTGCCTGACCTCCGACGAGCGCTTCAGCTACATCTCTTCCAGCCTGGTGCGCG
This sequence comes from uncultured Ectothiorhodospiraceae bacterium, assembly GCA_964420925.1. GTDB lineage: Bacteria > Pseudomonadota > Gammaproteobacteria > HK1 > HK1 > JAJEAD01. The sequence goes on from CAYQVB010000140.1 coordinate 1,285, forward strand.
AGATCGCCACCCTCGGGGGGGATGTGAGCCCCTTCGTGCATCCCATGGTCGAAGCCGCCCTTCGAGAGCGCTGACGGCGGTGCACACGCGCGGCGTCTTCGTTTCCCCACCGCCAAGTCTCGACGAGGCAGGCTGATCGGCGGTGGCCCTCAAGATCACCGAGGAGTGCATCAACTGCGACGTGTGCGAGCCCGAGTGCCCGAACGAGGCGATCTCGATGGGCGACGACTACTACGTCATAGACCCGGATCGGTGCACGGAGTGCGTCGGCCACTTCGACACGCCGCAGTGCGTCGAGGTATGCCCGGTCGACTGCATACCGAAGGATCCCGACCATCCGGAGACCAACGACGAGCTGTGGGCCAAGTACCGGCGGCTGAGCGCCGGATGACCGAACAATCGCCCGTCGACTCTCCACCGGAGTCAATGCCGCAGAGACTCGGATGAAGTCGTCGGCAAGCGCAGCCGTCTCGTACATGCGTGCTTCGGCATCAATCGGGACACTGTCTGCCCGATGGGTGGTTCAGAGAGACACACCGAGGTCGGTCGCGCTACCGGAACCGCTCGATCCGCCGGAACAGTCGTCTTGAACCCACTGCTTCACGGAACCGGCGTCGCCGTCAACGCTGGCAGCCGGGGCAGTACCAGGTCGCGCGCTGGCCGATGCGAAGGTGGCGCAGCGGCGCCCGGCAGCGGTCGCAGTGCTCGCCCGCGCGCCCGTAGACCCGTAGCCGCTGCCCGAAGTAGCCCGGGCTGCCGTCGGCGGCGGCGAAGTCGCGCAACGTGGTCCCTCCCGCGGCAATCGCCTCTTCGAGCACGCGGCGGATGCACTCGGCGAGGCGAAGGTAGCGCGGGTGCGCGATCCGGCCCGCGGAACGCGAGGGGTGCACTCCCGCGAGATGCAGCGCCTCGCAGGCGTAGATGTTGCCGATCCCTGCGACCACGCGGGCGTTCATGATGAAGTTCTTGACCGCTACCCGTCGCTTCCGGGAGTGGCGGTAGAGGTAGTCGCCGTCGAAGCCCGGCTCCAGCGGCTCGGGACCGAGCCCGCGCAGCAGCCAGTGACGGCCCACATCTCCCCGGCACCACAGCGCGGCCCCGAAACGCCGGGGGTCGGTCAGGCGCAGACAGAGGTCGTCCTCGACGACGAGATCGAAGTGGTCGTGGGGGCCGGGAGGCCGGTCGGGAGGCACGAGCTGCAGGCGACCGGACATGCCCAGGTGCAGGATCAGGGTGCCGGCGTCCGTCTCCAGGAGAAGATACTTGGCCCGGCGGCCGATGTCCTGGACGCGCCGTCCCGGAAGACGGGTCAGCACCTGCCGGGAGATCGGCCAGCGCAGGCGCCACTCGCGGACCTCGACCCGCGAGATGCGCCGGCCCAGCAACCGGGGCGCGATGCCGCGGCGCGTGGTCTCGACTTCCGGGAGCTCCGGCATCAGCCCACGTCCGTCGCCCGCCGCGCCAGTCGATCGATGGCTATCACCGTGCCCGCCGCGAGCGCCGCGAGGGCGAGGCTTGCAAGCACTCCGCCGTCGAGGCTCTCCGGCCACACCGGAACGGTGCGCATCGCGTGCAGGGGCTCTTCCGCCCGCGGCGGCCCGGGCTCCCGAAAGGGCCAGAGCGCGTACAGCGAGCCGAGCACGATCCCCGACATCAGGAGCATGGTGGGGCGCCGGAAGCGATGCAGGCACCACACGAGGATCCGGCTCCCGAGCACCAGGCCGCAGACGGCGCCGAAGGCCAGGGGCGCCAGCACCGAGAGGTCGAGCTGTGCCACCGCCTCGAGGACGCGCGGGTACTGGTTGAGGACGAGGAGCACGAAGGCGCCGGAGATTCCGGGCAGGATCATGGCGCAGGCGGCGGCGGCACCGCTCGCGAAGAGGAAGCGGGCGCTCTGCGGGGCGTCGACCGGTACGGCCAGGACCAGCGCAAGGCCGGCGAGCGCGCCGGCGAAGATCCAGGCCGCGTCCTGCAAGCGCCAGTCCGCCACTTGACGAAGGAGTATGCAGAGCGACATGAGGATGAGGCCGAAAAAGACGCCGTACACGGGTTGGGGGTGGGTGGCGATCAATTGGGGCAGCCCGACCACCCGGGTGAAGAACACCAGCGCGCCCGCGATTCCGACTCCGAGCGACAGGAGGAAGAGCGCGTCCACGTGGCGGGCCGCGGCCGAGAGGCGGCCCCGCCCAAGCAGGCGGAAGAGCGCGAGGTCGACGGCGCGGATTGCCCCCAGCAGCCGCGGGTAGATACCGAGAATCAAGGCCATCGTGCCGCCGCTCACCCCCGGCACGATGTCGGCCGCGCCCATGCAGAATCCCTTGCCGGCGACCAGCGCGGCCTGCTTCATCGTCCAGGGGGTTCGCGGTGCCGGCGATGTCCCCCCTGCTTCCTCGCCGCGGCGCGTCGATCCCTCGCTGCTCACGGGCGTGAGCGTTCCGCTTCGCTTCCGGACTTGCATTCCGGTACTCGGCGAACCAGACTCGATCTTCGACGGAACACGGCAGAGATCTCGAAGGAGCGAGACATGGATAGCGGCACCCTTGCAATCATCGTTTCCGTGGTGGCGGTGGGCACCACACTCGGAATCGGCCTCGCCACGCTCATTCTCACCAGCTCAGGCCGCCTGGCTGCACGCCTGACGGCAGTCGAGAAGGAAACCGCCCGCCTGTCCGGGCTTCTCGAAGGGCTCGGGTTGACCGGAAGGGTGCGGGGCGAAGCGAAGGTGGGCGCCACCGACTGATCTCGCGGGGTCATCGCCTCACGCCATTCGCGTCGGGTCGGCCGCGATGGAGCACTCGCCCGCCGCCGTACCGAGCTCATGCACCGCGTCGACCAGAGCCGCGACTCGGGCGGGGTCCATGCCCGGCTGGAGGCCGTGACCCAGGTTGAAGACGTGTCCCGGCCCTGGTCCATAGGCGTCGAGGACCTGTCCTACCCGGTCGCGGATGGTGGAGGGAGAGGTGTAGAGCACACAAGGATCGAGATTGCCCTGCAAGGCCACGCGGTCGCCCACTTCGCGCCGCGCGCGACCGATGTGCACCGTCCAGTCGATGCCCAGCGCGTCGCAGCCGGTGGCCGCGAGCTCGTTCAGCCATTGGCCTCCGCCCCGCCCGAAGAGGACGATCGGGGTGTCGATCTCCATCTTGAGCGCACCCACGATGCGCGCGAGGTAGGCGAGAGAGAAGTCGCGATACTCGTCCGGCGCGAGCACCGATCCCCAGGTGTCGAAGACCATCAGCACGTTCGCCCCCGCTTCGGCCTGCGCCCGCAGGTAGGTCCGCACGGATTCGGCCAGCACTTCCAGCAGGCGGTGGGCGGCGCGAGGCTGCTCGTAGAGCAACCCTTTCGCCCGTGCGAAGTGCGCTGAAGATCCGCCCTCCACCATGTACGTGGCCAGCGTCCACGGACTGCCGGCAAAGCCGATCAGCGGGATCCGGCCGGCGAGCTCGGCGTGCAGCAGGCGCACCGTGTCGACCACGTAGCGCAGGTCCTCCTCGGGGTCCGGGGCGGCGAGCCGGTCGATGTCGCGCGGTGCTCTCACCGGCCGTTCGAAGGCGGGGCCTTCCCCTTCGACGAAGTGAAGGCCGAGCCCCATCGCGTGCGGTATCGTCAGGATGTCCGAGAACAGGATGGCGGCATCGAGGGGGAAGCGGCGCAGCGGCTGCAACGCCACCTCGCAGGCGAGCTCCGGAGTGGTGCAGAGATCGAGAAAGCTGCCCGCCCGCTCGCGCGCCTTGCGGTACTCGGGCAGGTAGCGCCCCGCCTGGCGCATCAGCCAGACCGGGGTGCGGTCCACGGGCTGGCGGGCGAGCGCCCGCAACAGCCGGCTGCCGTCTTGCCCGGTCTGCCGCTCAGCCACCCGAAGGACGCTCTCTCGGGCGCAGGGCGGCCGCAATACGGAACCAGGGCGTGCGGCTCTCTCCCGCGCTCCCCGGGCTCCGCCCGGGCTTTCGTCGATGGGCGAGCATCTTGGCCGCCACCCGGTGAATTCGGCCGGGCCAGCCGCCGCTCGCGTTGTGGATCGAGCGCAGCATTTCGTCCGTGAAGGGACTGTCTCCACGAAGACCGGCCGCGCAGAGGCGGGTATGGATGTAGTCGTCGCTCTGGTCGCGGGTGAGCGGCGGTACATCTACGAGCATGTAAGGCGCATTCTCATCGGTAGAGTCATCCGGCGTCGGTTCGCGCGTAGTGATGAAGCGCAGTCGCGGGGACTGCCGGCGAGTGAGCAGGGCATCGAGGCGTGCGCGCGTCTGTACGTTTCGGCAGTCGGCATCGTCGACCGCCACGAGGGCGTTGCAGTCGGGGGGCAGGTGGGTGGCGAGGTGCGTTTCGAGACGTTCGAGCACCACCGTGAGGGTTTCGTCGTCCCCCGCCTCGAGGTTGAAGGCGCTTGCGAAGGCGTCGAGAAAGGTCTCGCGCTCGAGTCCCGTGGCACCCGATACGCTTGCCACTTGCCATTGCGGACCGAGATCTCTTCGCACCTGTTCGAGCAGAGTGGTTTTCCCCGTCCCTTCCGGTGCGGCGATGCATAGGGGTTTGCCACCCTCTTGCACGGCGCGCAGGATGCGCGCAAGGCGGCGGCGCAAGGCCGGGGTCGAGACGAAGCACGCATCGGTAGCACCGATGGGAAAAGGGTCGACCTCGAGAAAGAATCGGTTTCGGGTCATGGGCCCGGGTCTCTCTGCTCGTCATTGCGCTGCCTCGGAACACGCCGGCTTCCCCCGCTGCGATGTCCTCGTCCCGTTTCGCCCCGAACGGACCGGCGGCTACGTGGTTGACGGCGGGCAGAGACGGGCATGTTCGGAGAGGGCGAAGCGGTCCGTCATGCCCGCGATGTAGTCGGCAATCCCCCGCGCTCTTCCCACGTTTCCGTCGGCCCTTTCCAGTCCGCGGATCCGGTTCTTCGTGTTTGCGGGAAGCAGGCTCGGGTCTCCACACAGTACATCGAAGAGGCCGCGGATCACCCGTGCGGCCTGCTCGGTCATGGTCTGCACCCGTTCGTGGCGGTAGAGATGTTTTCGCAGGAATCGCTTCGTTCGCAAGTGCCGGGCTCGAAACGTATCGTCGAAAACGATCAGGGGGCGGGATGCGGCGCGTACCTCGTCGATGTCCCGAGGCGCCGCGTCGTCGATGCATTCCCGGCTCGTCTCGATGAGGTTGGTGACCTGAGCGTCGATCATGCGCCTCACCACCTCGTGGATGACTCGCCTCGTCGGAAGATCGGACCAACGCCGCCTCACGTCAGCATAGGGTGCGGCGAAGGACTCGAGCTCGAGCAGATCGCCGATTGCGACGAGCTCGGATCGGAGCCCGTCGTCGAGATCATGCGAATTGTAGGCGACTTCATCGGCCAGATTCGCGACCTGCGCTTCCAGAGAAGGTTGTCCGCCGTGCCGGAAGCGCTCCGCTACCGCTCCGAGCTCGGGAATGTGGCGGCGTGCGCAATGCTTGAGGATGCCTTCACGCGTCTCGAAGGTCAGGTTGAGGCCCGGGAACTCCGGATAGCGTTCCTCCAGCAGATCCACCACGCGCAGCGACTGCCGGTTGTGTTCGAAGCCGCCGTACGGCGCCATGCGTTCGTTGAGCGCGAACTGTCCGGCGTGTCCGAAGGGGGTGTGCCCGAGGTCGTGAGCGAGCGCGATTGCTTCGGTGAGATCCTCGTTCAGGCGCAACGCGCGCGCGACGCTGCGCGCGATCTGGGCCACCTCGAGCGAGTGGGTGAGCCGGGTGCGAAACATGTCGCCTTCGTGGTTCACGAACACCTGGGTCTTGTACTCCAGGCGGCGGAACGCGCCGGAGTGCACGATTCGGTCCCGATCCCGTTGAAAGACTCCCCGATAGCGGGCTTCCGCTTCCGGATAGTGCCGGCCTCGAGAGTTCGCTTCACTCGCCGCGTAAGGAGCGACCGCGAATGGAGGAAGGAAGGGGCGGGAGATGGTGGAGTCCACGGACGCTCAGCCGCGGCACTCGGCGAGAGTATCCTGGAGCGCTTGCGGGTCGAAGTCCCGTGAAACCTGCGCGTCTCCCAGCGAACGAAGCAGGATCAGGCGAAGGCGGCCCTGCTCCACCTTCTTGTCACGCGCCATCAGCTCGAGCATTCGTGCCGGCGACAGCTCGCGCGGAATGCTCGTGGGAAGGGCGAGGCGCGCGAAGAGCGCATGTATCCGCTCCTGCTCCGCGCTCGAAACCCAGCCCATGCGCCGGGAAAGGTGCGCCGCCGCGCAGATTCCCGCCGCCACCGCTTCTCCGTGCCGCCAGCGCCCGTAGCCGAGACCCGCCTCGATCGCGTGCCCGAAGGTGTGTCCGAGGTTCAGCAGGGCCCGGGCTCCGCCTTCTCTTTCGTCCTGTGCCACGATGTCCGCCTTGATCTCGCAGCAGCGTCGAACCGCGCGCGCCAATGCCTCGCCATCCTTTGCGAGCAGCGCTTCCGCGTGCTCTTCCAGCCATGCGAAGAAGGGGCGATCGACGATCAGGGCGTACTTCACGACTTCCGCGAGTCCGGCCCGGAGCTCGCCTTCGGGCAGCGTCTCCAGGGTGGCCATGTCGGCGAGCACGCACACCGGCTGGTGAAACACGCCGATCATGTTCTTCCCCAGGGGGTGGTTCACCCCCGTTTTCCCCCCCACCGAGGAATCGACCTGGGCAAGGAGGGTGGTGGGCACCTGGACAAAGGAGACTCCGCGCTGGTAGCAGCCGGCCACGAAGCCCGCGATGTCGCCCACCACTCCGCCGCCGAGCGCGACCACCACGCAGTCGCGAGAGAACCCCGCGCCGAGGAGGCGGTCCATGATGCGCCCGAAGGTCTCGAGGGTCTTCTGCTGCTCCCCGTCGTCGAGGACCACCCGCTCCGCTTCTCGCGACGCGATGTTGTCGATGAGCGTGTCCAGGTAGAGTGGGGCAATGGTTTCGCTGGTGATCACCACTACTTGGCGGCCCTCGACCCAGGGTGCGAGGAGATCGCGCCTCGAGAGCAACCCATGACCGATGTGAATCGGGTAGCTGCGCCTTCCCAAGCGGACTTGGAGCGGTTCAGAGGAGGGCAAGGTGGTTGACGATCTCTCGGACGACGTGCTTCGCGGTGCCTTGATTGGTCGTTACAATCAGATCGGCGACCTGCCGGTAGAGGGGATCACGCTCGTTCAGGATTTTTCCGAGCGTGGCGCGAGGGTCGGGAGTGTCGAGCAGGGGGCGGCTTCGGTCCCGGCTGGTGCGTTCGGCGAGCAGGTCCAGCGGCGCGTCGAGATAGATCGCGAACCCCCGCGATCGAAGACGCGCTCTGTTCTCGGAGTCGAGCACCGCCCCGCCCCCGGTGGCGAGCACGACACCGCTGCGTGAGGTCAACTCATCGAGCATGTCGCGTTCGCGCCGGCGGAAACCTTCCTCTCCCTCCAGCTCGAAGATGAGCGAGATCGACGCCCCGGTACGCTCCTCCAGCTCCCGATCGCAGTCCAGGAACTGCTTGTCCAGGGATTTCGCGAGGTGCCGCCCCACCGTGGTCTTGCCCGCTCCCATCGGGCCGACGAGAAAGATGTTCCTGGGGGGGTTCACCTGCTGGCTGCGACTTCCCGGCGAGGGTTCCTCGATGAAGCGATGAACTATACCCAACGGGTTGGAGTCGCGCATGGCTCGTCCTTTCCGGGAATTCGATCTCGCATTACCCTTGAAAGGGAGACGGATGACCCGAGTTCCATGAAGGCATACGGGAGCCGCATCTCTTGTCCGTAGCAAAGCGCGTCTTCAAGTTCTTCCTGCTGCTGGGGCTCCTGGCGGGAGTGCTGGGCGCGGGCGCGTTCGCCTTCGTGTTCTGGCTGTTCTCGCCGGAACTCCCGTCGATCGACGTGCTGAAGGACGTTCATCTCCAGACGCCGCTGCGCGTCTACACCCGGGATGGGCGACTGATGGCGGAGTTCGGCGAGAAGCGCCGGATCCCGCTGCGTCTCGACGAGGTTCCGCCGGCGATGGTCCAGGCGGTCATCGCCGCGGAGGACGAGCGCTTCTTCCAGCACCCCGGCGTCGACTGGCAGGGGCTCGTCCGCGCCGTCGTGCACCTGGTGCGCACCGGGGAGAAGGGTCCGGGAGGCAGCACCGTGACCATGCAGGTGGCGCGGAACTTCTTTCTCGGTCGGGAAAAGACCTACGAGCGCAAGCTGAAGGAAATCCTGCTCGCCCTGAAGATTGAGCAGCGTCTGAGCAAGGAGGAGATTCTGGAGCTTTACTTCAACAAGATTTTCTTCGGCCATCGCACCTACGGAGTGGGCGCCGCGACCCTGTTCTACTACGGCCGTCCCCTCGACGAGTTGAACCTCGCTCAGGTCGCAATGCTCGCCGGGCTGCCCAAGGCTCCGTCGCGCTTCAATCCCATCGTGAACCCGCAGCGTGCGCTTGCCCGTCGCGACTACGTCCTCGGTCGCATGCGAGAGCTCGGGTTCATCGACGCCGACGTGCACGCCGACGCGGTCGCCGCATCGGTCACCGCGAAGCGGCATGGTCTGAAGGTGGAGGTGGAGGCTCCCTATGCGGCGGAGATGGTGCGCGCGGCGCTCGAGGAAGAACTGGGCGAAGAGGCCTACGTGGGCGGCTACCGGGTCTACACGACCATCGACAGTGCCCGCCAGAGTGCCGCCAACGCTGCGCTTCGCACGGGGCTCCTGGACTACGATCGCCGGCACGGCTACCGCGGGCCGGAGCTGCGCCGCGAAGAAGCGTCCGGCGACCCGGAACGCAACGAAGAGCTGCTCTCCGGGATCCCGGTGGTCGGCGGGTTGCCGCCGGCGCTGGTGCTCGATGTCGACGAGGAAGTCGTGCTCGCCCATGCCAAGGGATTCGGCGAGGTCGAGCTGCCGTGGCCGGTGCTCGAGTGGGCCCGGCCCTACATCGACGTGAATCGGCGCGGCCCTGCGCCCAAGAAGCCCTCCGATGTAGTGCAGGAGGGCGACGTGATCCGCGTGCAGCTCACCGAGGAAGGCTGGGTGATGGCGCAGGTGCCGGCGGTCCAGGGAGCCTTCGTGGCCCTGGATCCGCGGGATGGCGCGATCGCCGCCCTTGCCGGTGGATTCGACTACTACCGCAGCAAGTTCAACCGCGTCACGCAGGCCATGCGCCAGCCCGGCTCGAGCTTCAAGCCCTTCATCTACTCGGCTGCGCTGCAGCAGGGGTTCACGCCGGCGAGCTTCATCAATGATGCCCCGGTGGTTTTCGAGGATCATGGGCTGGAGGACGTGTGGCGGCCCGAGAACTACAGTGGCCGATTCTTCGGCCCGACCCGCATGCGCGTCGCCTTGTACAAGTCCCGGAACCTGGTCTCCATCCGGCTCCTCAAATCCACCGGCATCGAACGTGCGCTCGAGCATCTCGCGCGATTCGGCCTCGATGCCTCTCGCCTGCCGGCGAACCTTTCTCTCGCGGTGGGCAGCGGAGAGGTTACCCCGCTGGAACTCACGGCCGGATATGCGGTGATCGCCAACGGTGGCTACCGGGTCGAGCCTTACCTCATCGAGCGTATCGACGACTCCGACGGTACCCCGGTGCGCCACGCGCGGCCGCTGCGGGTGTGCCGGGAGTGCGATGACGGAACGGGGTCGACTGAAACGCTTTCTTCGCAGGCGTTTTCCGGCGACCCGGACCTGCCCATCCGAGCGCGCTGGGCAGAGCGCAGCGTGGACGGGCGCAATGCCTGGCTGATGCACTCGATGATGCGCGACGTGGTTCGCCAGGGGACGGGCCGGCGCGCGCTCGAGCTCGGGCGCGAGGACCTCGCCGGCAAGACCGGCACGACAAACGACTTCCGGGACGCGTGGTTTGCCGGCTTCACCCCCCGTCTCGTCGCCACCGCGTGGGTGGGGTTCGACGAGCACCACTCGTTGGGAAGCCGGGAGGCGGGGTCGAAGGCCGCATTGCCGATGTGGATCGATTTCATGCGTTCAGCTCTGGACGGCGTGCCGGAAGAGTTCCTCGAACGTCCGGAAGGCCTGGTGACGATGCGCATCGACCCCGAGTCGGGGGAAGCGGCTCTCGCCGGCAATTCAGCGGCGATATTCGAGACCTTTCGTGTCGAAAACGCCCCCGTTCGAACACCGACCTCCTCGGCAGGGTCGGCCCATGCTTCCTCCGGCGATGGCGGCGTTACGGAGCACCTGTTTTGAGGGTCGGAGGTCGAGGCCGAAGTCCGCGCGCGACCCCTCGGGACGGCGCCGGGACGGGAGCGAACGGCACCCGCGGGGACGACGCTCGGCGCCGGCGGGTCGCGCAGGAAGCCGCTCGCATCATGGTCGAAGGCGGTCACGAGGACTTCGAGCTCGCCAAGCGCAAGGCGGCCGAGCGCCTCGGCGTCGCCAGGATGCGCGCGCTTCCCGGCAACGACGAGATCGGGCAGGCACTCGAGGCCCATCAGCGCCTCTTCCGCTCTCACGTGCAACCTCGCCACCTGCGCGAACGGCGCCTGCTCGCGCGGGACTTGATGGCGGAACTCGACGATTTCGCGCCGAAGCTGGCCGGACCGGTGCTCGCGGGCAGCGCGGACGAGCACAGTGAGCTGACTCTGCACCTCTTCGCCGACAGCGTGGAAGAGGTGGGCATGTATCTCATCGAGCGCGGGGTGCCGTACCGGCCGAGCGAACGGCGCCTGCGCTTCTCGCCGGATGAGAGGGCGCGCGTCGGTGCCTATGAACTGGAAGTCGACGAAGTGCGCGTCGTGCTGATCGTCTTCGCGGGCCGCCTGCGACGGCGCGTGCCGTTGTGTCCCGTCGATGGTCGGCCCATGGCGCGGGCCGGGGCGGCGGAGCTTGCGCGACTCGATGGCGACACGGAACCCCTCGAGACGCGAGGATGAGCGATCCGCGTTCGTCTCTTCGCCTCCGCCGGCAAGATTCCTTCCAGAGTCTCGCTGCTTGCCAGGGCCGGCCCCTGCGGTGGCCGCGACGCGCTGGCCCCCTCGCATCCCGGACAAGCGCTTAGCGCATCCGTGTTCGGCACGACGTGGAAGAACCGGACGCGCCGATAGTCCGGGTGGCGGTGGCGTCCAGGCTGCGTCGCCTGTTCGACTACCTGCCTCCCGCCGGCGCCGGGCAGCCTCCTCTCGAGCCCGGGATGCGGGTGCGCGTGCCCTTCGGAGGCAGCGTGCGCGTCGGGCTCGTGGTCGAGTGGAGCAATGAGGCGAGGGTACCGGCCGAGCGTCTGCGGGCGGTGCTCGGGGTGATCGATCGAGAGCCCTTGCTCCCCCCCTCTACTATCGAGTTCCTTCGCTGGGCCGCAGACTACTTTCACCATCCTCCGGGCGAGGTGCTGCTCGGCACGTTGCCCCCGTCGCTTCGACGCGGCCGGGTACCCGGCCCCGTTCGGCCTGCTCGATGGCGGCTCACCGGAGCAGGACGCGGCAATCGGCTCGATTCTCCGAGAAATGCCCCGGTGCAGGCGCGTCTTCTCGAGCTGCTCCACGAAACCTCGGAGGGCCTCGGTGCCGATGCCCTCTCCGCAGTCGGGGCCTCCTGGCGGCAGAGCCTGCGGGCACTCACCGCCAAGGGGGTGGTGGAGTCCGTCCCGGCGCCCGAGGAGGAGTTGGCGGCGCCAGCCCTCCCCCTCTCTTCTCCGCCTTCGCTCAACTCCGCCCAGCGTTCGGCCTTCGACCGCATCAAGGGCCGGCTCGACCGCTTCGGGGTGTTCCTCCTCGATGGCGTTACCGGCAGCGGCAAGACCGAGGTGTATCTCTCGCTCATCGAGGAGGTGACCCGGTCGGGTCGCCAGACACTGGTCCTGATTCCGGAGATCGGGCTGAGTCCCCAATTGGTCGCACGCTTTCGCCGCCGCCTCGGCAGCTCGCTTGCGGTGCTCCACTCGGGTCTCGGCGACCGCGAGCGCTTGCGAAGCTGGATGGCGGCGCGCAGCGGGGACGCCGCGGTACTGATCGGCACGCGTTCCGCGGTGTTCGCGCCTCTGCGCCATCCCGGTCTGGTGATCGTCGACGAGGAGCACGATCCTTCCTTCAAGCAAACGGAAGGCTTTCGCTACTCGGCCCGCGATCTCGCGGTAGTGCTCGCGCGCGGTTGGGGGGTGCCCGCGGTGCTCGGGACCGCCACCCCGTCCCTGGAGAGCGTGCACAATGTCGCAATCGGCCGCTACGCCGACCTGCGCCTGCCTCGCCGGGCGGGAGGCGCGCAGATGCCCGGCGTGGACGTGCTCGACCTTCGAGGCCAGCGATTCGAGGAAGGCGTGAGTGAAGCGATGCACGCCGCAATCCGAGTCCGCCTCGAGCGGGGAGAGCAGTCTCTGATGTTCGTCAACCGCCGGGGCTTCGCGCCGGTGCTGCTATGCCGTCAGTGCGCCTGGATCGCGGACTGCCGGCACTGCGACGCTCATCTCGTCTATCACCGGGAAGTGGCGCTCATGCGTTGCCACTACTGCGGCGCGCAGAGTCGGCCGCCGACGCATTGTCCGAGTTGCGGCGGAGCGGATCTGCGGCCCATCGGGCTCGGCACCCAGCGCGTGGCGGATCACCTGCGCACGGTCCATCCCGGCGCCCGGGTGGTCCGCATGGACCGCGACAGCACCCGCCGGCGGGGCGCGCTGGAAGCCATTCTCGAGCGTGTGCATTCCGGCGCGGTCGACATACTCGTCGGCACCCAGATGCTTGCCAAGGGACACCACTTTCCCAACGTGACGCTGGTCGGAATCCTGGACGCGGACCGTGGGCTCTTCGGAGCCGACTTCCGGTCCACCGAGCGCATGGCACAGCTCCTGGTGCAGGTCGCAGGGCGCTGCGGGCGAGGCGAGCGCTTTGGAAGGGTGTTGGTGCAGACCCACCATCCCCGCAACCCTCTGCTCGGCCAACTGATCCGGGCGGGATATCGCTCCTTTGCCGAAGATGCGCTCCTGGAGCGTCGCGCCGCGCGTTTGCCGCCCCATACCTGCATGGCGCTGCTGCGTGCGGAGGCCGCCGACGCGGATCTGCCGAAGGCTTTCCTCGCCGACGCGCGACGCGTGGGCCAGCGAGTACGCCCGGCGGACGTCGCGCTGCTGGGTCCGGTCCCCGCGCTGATGGAGCGAAGGGCCGGCCGCCACCGTGCCCAGTTGCTGGTGGAATCCTCGAGGCGCCGGCCCCTGCATCGCTTTCTTGGGGAATGGCTGGACGAGATCGGCGGCCTGCCGGAAGCGCGACGGGTGCGCTGGTCCCTCGACGTCGACCCTGTCGAAATCCTGTGATGTCTCGGGTGCGCCCGGCCCGGGCTCGTGGGGACACTCCCATGATTCTCTGGCGGTCCTGATTGTTGATCGGCGTCGGGCACGTCCGCCGATGGATCGTGAGTTTTCACGAGCGGCTGCCGCGCTGACACGTATTGCGCCCGGACACTGACTCGGGCACCGAACTCTCTACAATACGCAGCCCCGCCGCCGTGGCCGGAGAGTCTTGAAACACCAAGTGCAAGAGCTGGTCGAGGGCGCGCTGCGCGCCCTGTGTGATGAAGGCGAGCTCGCCCTGGAATCCCTGCCCAAGGTCGTGGTGGAGCGAGCGCGCGATCCGCGTCACGGCGACTTCGCGACTCCGGTCGCGCTCGGCCTCGCCCGGGTGCTGCGCCGGAAGCCGCGCGACGTCGCGGAGCGCCTGGCGGAGCGCCTGTCCGAGATGTCGCGAATCGGCCGGGTCGAGGTCGCGGGACCCGGCTTCGTCAACTTTCACCTTTCTGCCGCCGCCCTGCAGGGCGTGGTACGCGAGGTCACGGCGGCGGGCGAGGCGTACGGACGTTCGCAGCGGGGCGCGGGCCGGCGCATCCAGGTGGAGTTCGTCTCATCCAACCCGACCGGGCCGCTGCACGTGGGTCACGGGCGCAACGCCGCTTACGGCGCGGTGCTCGCGAACCTTCTCGATGCCGCCGGCTTCGACGTGCAGCGCGAGTACTACGTGAACGATATCGGGCGCCAGATGGATACCCTGGCGCTCAGCGTGTGGTTGCGCTACCTGGAGCGCAGGGGTGAGGTGCTCGACTTTCCCGCCCGGGGCTACCAGGGTGACTACCTGCGCGACATTGCGGCCGCCCTGGAAGCGGAGCACGGCGATGCTTTTGCGGCCCCTGCATCGGCGCAGCAGGAGGGCGTGCCGCCGCCGGGGGTTGATGCGGCAGGAGAGGAGCGCCATCTTGGCGCGTTGATCGATCGCGCCAGAGAGGTGCTGGGCGAGGAGCGCTATCGCAGGCTCTTCGGGTACGTGCGCGACGCGATGGTCGAAGAGATGAAGCAGGATCTCGAGGAGTTCGGGGTGGTCTTCGACCGCTGGTACTCCGAGGGGGAGATGAAGGCGGGAGGCGCGGTCGAGCGGGCCGTCGCAGAGCTCGCCCGCGCAGGCCACGTCTACGAGGCGGAGGGAGCGAAGTGGTTTCGCGCCACCGACTTCGGCGACGAGAAGGATCGCGTCGTGGTGCGTGAGAACGGGGATTCGACCTACTTCGCCTCCGATATCGCCTACCATCGGGAGAAGTTCGAGCGCGGCTTCGAGCACGTCATCGATGTCTGGGGCGCGGACCATCATGGCTACATGCCTCGCCTGAAGGGGGCGCTCGCCGCGCTGGGACGGGACCCCGAGCGCTTCGAGGTCACGGTGCTGCAATTCGTGAACCTCTATCGCGGAGGCAAGCGGGTGCAGATGTCCACCCGCTCGGGGGAGTTCATCACGCTTCGCGAGCTGCGCGAGGAAACCGGCCGCGACGCCGCGCGCTTCTTCTACGTCATGCGCAAGGGTGACCAGCATCTCGATTTCGATCTCGATCTCGCGAAATCGCGCACGAACGAGAATCCGGTCTACTACATCCAGTACGCCCACGCGCGGATATGCAGCGTCATGCGCCGGGCGCCGGCGCGGGGATTCGGCGACGCCGGCGAGGCGCCACAGCACCTCGAAGTGTTGGGCGAGGCGGAGGAGCTCGCGCTGATGCGTGCCCTGTCGCGCTACCCGGAAGTGGTGGAGGGCGCAGCCTTCGCCCGCGAGCCCCATCGCGTGGCCTTCTTTCTCCGCGAGCTCGCCACCGAGTTCCACTCCTTCTACAACGCCCACACTCTGCTCGTCGACGATCCGAACCTGCGCGGCGCACGCCTCGCCCTCGCCGGCGCGGTGCGGCAGGTGATCGCCAACGGGCTCTCCCTCCTCGGCGTCAGCGCGCCGGAATCGATGTAGGCGCCGGCCACGATGGTTAGCTGTCACATTTCGCTGATTCGCGGCTGCGGCTGCGGATCTGCCGGCATTTGCACGCCCGTAGCTATCGCGAGTCAGTGAAACATGGCGGCTAGACGGCGCAACAAGGCGAAGAGGGCGCCGCAACGCCGGGGCCCGTCCCGCTGGCCCGTCTTTCTCGCCGGCTGTGCGACTGGCGCGGCGGCGGTCTTCATCGTTTCCAACGACTTGCCGCGCCTGCCGCTGGGCGGCAGTGCGCCGGATGTCACGTCACGGGTCGAGGAAGGTGCGGAGCCGACGCCCTCGGCGAAGCTGCGCTACGATTTCTACACCATTCTGCCGGAAATGGAGGTCGCCCTGCCCCAGGAAGCGGAGGTCGACACGGCGGCGGCCGTGCCCGAGAGCGTCTCGCCGCCCGAGCCCGGGGAAGTCGCGTCCGAGACGCACTCCGTGGCCGTGCTCGAGAGCGGCGAGGACAGGGAGGAGCCTTCCGACGTGCCCGCTGCTCCGGTCGTTGAAGTCGCCGCTGTGGAGGCTCCGGAGCCGCCCAAGCCGGTCGTCAGCGCGGTGAGCACGGGAGGGACCTATGTCCTGCAGGTCGGCTCGTTCCGAAGCGCAGGCGACGCCGAGCGCCGGCGGGCCACGCTGGCCCTTCTCGGTCTCGAAGCGCGTGTGCAGACCGTCACCATAGACGGGGAGGCGACCTGGCATCGGGTGCAGGTGGGACCCTACGATCAGCTCGGCGCGTTGAACGACGCGAAGGTGCGTCTGCGGGAGAACGACATCGAGGCGATGGCGCTGAAGGTGCGAAAACCCTGAGCGCACCCGATTGCGGTCCCGACCACACCGCGCGGGGTGGGCATCAGGCGTCCAGCTCCGCCGCCAGCGCGGCCTTGGCCGGCGGCTCGAGCAGCGAGGCTTCGAACGAGTTCCGGGCGAGCAGCACCAGGTCCTCGCGCGAAAGGTCGAGCGCTTCGGCCGCCGCGACGTAGTTGTCGTTGACGTATCCGCCGAAGTAGGCGGGATCGTCGGAGTTCACGGTCGCCATGAGGCCGAGCTCGAGCATCCGCTTCAGAGGGTGGGCCTTCATGTCCTCGACCACGCGAAGCGCGAGGTTGCTCAGGGGACAGACGGTAAGGGGCACCCGCCGTCGGACCAGCTCCGCCACCAGCCGATCGTCCTCGAGCGCAGCGTTGCCATGGTCGATGCGGATCACCTCGAGCACGTCCAGCGCCTCCCGGATGTACTCGGGAGGACCCTCCTCTCCCGCATGGGCGACTGCCTCGAAGCCGGCGGCGCGCGCCGCGGCGAAAACCTCGCGGAACCTGCTCGGTGGATTACCGCGTTCCGATGAGTCGAGGCCCACCGCGGAGATGCGGCTACGGTGAGGCATCGCCGCCTCCAGGGTCCGAAACGCCGCCGCCTCGTCGAGGTGGCGCAGGAAGCACATGATCAGCCTCGATGTGATCCCGAGTCGGTCCCGGGCGTCGTCGAGCGCTCCGCAGATGCCCTCGACCACGGTATCGAAGGCGATGCCGCGCTGGGTGTGGGTCTGGGGGTCGAAGAAGATCTCCGCGTGTCGCACGTTGTCGGCGTGGGCGCGGGCGAGGTACGCCGCCGTCAGTTCGTGGAAATCGCGCGCTTCCGTCAGCACGCTGGCCCCCGCGTAGTAGATGTCGAGGAAGTCCTGGAGGTTGGAGAAGGCGTAGGCGTTTCGGACCTCTTCGACCGATTCGTAGGGGAGTCTCACGCGGTTGCGCTCGGCCAGCGCGAACATCAGCTCGGGCTCCAGAGTCCCCTCGATGTGCAGGTGCAGCTCGGCCTTGGGCAGGCCGGCGACGAAGTCGGCGATGGCGGTCATGATCTCCTCCTCACCCCATCCGGGTCAGGGCGCTTCGGGCCGGTTCGGATCGGTGCCCGTCCATCCGCCCGGCTTGAGATGGTAGAAGGTACGGGTCAGGGGACCGATCCCCCGTCCCTCGTCGTCGCGGCGGTCCTTGCGGCGGATGGCGCCGCGCACCAGCAGCGCACCCGTGTAGCGGAAGGGCTCCGGCGGAAAATCGTACTGCGGCGGCCGCACGAGCCCGGTGTTGGCCCATTCATCGTCGGCGTCGCGCACGAGCGAGGCCAGAATCCGTCCCCCGAGCACCGTGGTGAGCACGCCGCGGCCCGAGTAACCGAAGCCGTAGAACACGTCCGGGCAGGTCGGGAGGGGACCGAAGAGGGGCACGCCCAGACGGGAACGGTCGATGGGGCCGTTCCACTGCCGCGCGGTGGGCGCCTCCGCGAGCTGCGGGTGGCGCCGCGAAAGGAGCGCGCGCATCTGTTTCCGGGAGTGTCCGGGGCGCTCGAGCGCAGCGTCGATGCGCCGGCCGAAGGCGAGCGCTCCGCCCGACTTGTTGTAGAGCACCCGGCCGTCGGTGCTCGTGCGCAGCGCTTCGGTGAAGGTGTGGGCACTCATCAGCGCCGGCCCGTCGGTCCAGCCCGCCGCGGCGATGCGCTCCGGCTGCGGCTCGCTCATCGTGATGTCGGTGCAGATGACGGCGACGCTCGGCCGCAGTTCGGGGAGGGCGGCGGACCAGGCGTAGAGGGCGAGCACCACCCGCTCCGCGGTGATGGTGCCGCTCGGCGTCTCGACTCGGGGCGGGCGCTCGCGGTGCAGGCGGCGCATCGGCGTGCCTTCGTGGATTTCGACCCCGAGCTCGAGAGCGATTCGCCGCAGCGCCCGCACGAGGCGCCCGGGGTGCACAGTGGCGCCGGCCGACTCGAGCACCCCGGCGACGAATGTGCGCGCCCCGGTCAGGGCGGCGATTTCCTCTCCGCTCACCTGCCGGTAGGGGTGGATCTGGTAGGGCTCCAGCGCGTCGACGAGATCGTTCCAGACCCCGGCGTGAGCGGAGCACGTAGCGCCCCAGATGACGCCGTTGCGGCGCAGGCCCGGGTCGAGTCCATGGCGGCGGCACAGCGTCTCGATGTCGTCGATCGCGGCGAGGGAGGACCGCCCCAGGCGGAGCGCTTCTTCAGCCCCGCACATGTGCCTGAGCAAGGGAAAGTGAGCCCAGAGCGGCACCGCGAATCCGGCGTTGGCGCCGCTCCCGCCGCTCCCGCAGCGCTGCGCCTCGATGAGCACGACGTCCGTGGCCGGCGCCGCCCGCTTGAGGTGAATGGCGGTCCACAGCCCTGTATAGCCGCCGCCTACGATACATACGTCGCAGCGGCGGTCACCGTCGAGCGCGGGGGAGAGCGCATCGTCTCGCTTGCGCGCGTCCTCGAGCCAGAAGCTCTCGAACTTCGGGCCGAGTCCGGGCTCTTCATGCTTCGCCAAAACGTTTTCTCCCCGCCGGTGTCGAGCTCCGGACTCCGGATTCCGCTTCGACTCGGAGCCTCGCCTGCCGCATCCGGATTGGATGGATTTCCGGCATCTTGACGCCGGAAGCTACCGAAAATCGGTGAAACTTTGTGGCTGGGAATTGATGATCGGCACTCGGACGGCAGGCCCGACCATGCCGTGAAAATGAGCCGGTCCGCGGACTTTGCGCCTGGAAGAATGGGTCACGGGGCCTGTTTTCGGTCTCTTCTGCAAGTTGGTTCGACGCCGTGGGCACGGCTCCGTGTGCGGATTATCGATCGCTTTCAGCCGATTGCGCTCGGGTTTCGACCACGGACTGGTTCGAATAGGGTTTCGGGCCGGCGTCAGGCCATGTCGAAGGATGCAGTTTCCGCTCCGGCTTGCGTCATGCCGAAATACCGGTACATTCGCCTCCCTTGCCGGTGAAAGCGGGGGCAGTAAGCGCCATGAGTCTCAAGTATCTGCACACGATGGTACGGGTCAGGGACCTGGACGAGTCCATGGATTTCTACTGCAACAAGCTGGGCCTTCGGGAGATCGAGCGCTACGACTATCCCGAGGGCAGGTTCACCCTGGTGATGCTGGCGGCGCCGGGAGACGAGTCCGCCCAGGTCGAGCTCACCTACAACTACGACCCCGAGGAAATGGGCGGCGGGCGAAACTTCGGCCACCTCGCCTACTCGGTCTCCGATATCTATGAGGTTTGCCAGAAGCTCACGGACGCCGGAGTGACCATCAACCGCCCGCCCCGCGATGGGCGCATGGCCTTCGTGCGCTCCCCCGACAACATCTCGATCGAGCTTCTGCAGGAAGGAGAGGCGCTGCCGGTCCGGGAACCGTGGGCATCGATGCCCAACGTCGGCGAGTGGTGAGTACGCGCGGAGCGCGTTGAACGGCTCGTTGAGCCGAGGGTCTGGTTCTCAGCCGAGGAGACCGCAGGTGCGCTTCGACTTCACGCCCTTCTTCAATCCCGGAGAGAACATCCCCTGGGATCGGGTGGTTCGGATGTTGCGCGAGCAGTCGCAGCTCGCCGAGCAGGCCGGGTTCACGACGGTATGGTTCACGGAACACCACTTTGCGCACAACGGCTTCATGAACGCTCCGCCGAACCCGATTCTGATGGGGGCCGACGTGGCCGCGCATTGCAAGAAGATCCGAGTGGGACAGGCCCCGGTGGTGCTGCCCGACTGGCATCCGCTGCGGGTGGCCGAGGACGTTGCCCTGCTCGACAACATGACCGAGGGTCGGGTCGATTTCGGTGCGGGGCGAGGTCTCAACGAACGTACCACGATTCAGTTCAACGTCGACGCGGATCGGCGTGACCACGCGAAGTGCGAGGCTCTCTTTCGCGAATGCCTCGACATCGTCATCAAGGCCTGGACGGAGGATCCCTTCAGCTACCAGGGCGAGTTCTACCAGTTTCCGGTACCCGGATGGCAGGAAACCAACCGGGCCTTTCTCCCTCTCGATTCCCGGTACCACGCACCGGACGGGGAGTACGTCGGCATGTACGTTCATCCTCGGCCCTACCAGAAGCCTCATCCTCCGGTGTGGATCATGTCGAACACTCCACGCGCCTACGCATCGGCGGGGGCGGAAGGGATGCAGGTCATCGGCATGGCGAGTGCGCCGGGAAGGCTTCACACCTGCTGGAGCGCCTACCGGGACGCGGCTTCCCTTACCCGGGGATGCGCCATGGAGCTTGGGGAAGGAGTGGCGATTTGCGTGATGATCTACGTGGCGGAGACCGTGGAGGAAGCGGCCCGGGATGTGCGGCAGGCGGCAAACACCTTCTACGAAGTCTCGAACGGGCGCTTGTGGGAGAGCGATGCCGTTGCCAAGCGCAATTTCCTGGAAGCGGGAGAGGAGCTCCGCGCCGAGGATATCGATGCCGACTGGTACGACTTCCTGCTGGCGCACGACGTCATCTGGATCGGATCTGCGGACTGCGTGGCGGAGAAGATTGAACGCTTTCGGGAGGAGGTGGGGCTTTCGCACATCATGCTGCTCGAACCCTTTCCCGGCCTGCCCTACGAGAAGATCCTGAAGAGCATGACCTTGTTTGGAGAGCGCGTCGTGCCTCGGTTCTCGAACGGCGCCGCCGGATAGCGTCACTTCGTTGGCGAGTTGCCCAGGGGCGCTCGAATGGCGAGAGTGACGGCGCATCCTCGCTGCTCGCATGGGTGCTCGGCGGGCCGCTCAGGCAACCTGGCGAAGAATCTCCAGCAAGGGCTCCGCAATCGGTGATTACAGCGCCGGCCGCTCGGCGCGCTGCAATCCCCGCGGCAACCTGAAGGTGACGTTCTCTTCGATGCCTTCGAGGTCCGAAACGCTCACTTCGTACATCCCGGCGAGTCGATCGACCAAATCCTGGACGAGCCGTTCCGGCGCGGACGCTCCCGCGGTGATGCCGACCCTTTGCACCCTCTCCAGCCATTCGGGTTGCAGGCCGTCGGCATCGGGAATCAGGTGGGCCTCCGATCCGGCTTCTTCGGCGATTTCCCGAAGCCGCATCGAGTTCGAGCTGTAGTGGGCGCCGATGACGAGGATCAGGTCGCATCGGGACGCCAGGTGTCGCACCGCGCTCTGCCGGTTCTGCGTCGCGTAGCAGATGTCCTTTACGTCCGGGCCTCGGATACCAGGGAAACGCTCCTTCAGGGCGGAGATGATCTCCCGTGTGTCGTCGACGCTGAGCGTGGTCTGCGTCACGTAGGAAAGCTTCGCCGGATCGACGGGGCATAGCGCCGACACGTCGGCCAGGTTCTCCACGAGGTGGACTCTTCCCGGCACCTGCCCCATCGTCCCCTCCACCTCGGGGTGCCCGGCATGTCCGATGAGCACGACTTCGTAATCCCGGCGTGCGTAGCGCTTGGCCTCGTTGTGCACCTTGCTCACCAGAGGGCAGGTTGCATCGATCACCTCGAGGCCTCGTCCGCCGGCATCATCCTCCACCTTTCGGGAGACGCCGTGAGCACTGAACACGGTAACTGCGCCTTCAGGAATATCTGCGACATCCTCGACGAAGCGGGCGCCCTTGGCCCGAAGGCCGTCCACGACGTGCTTGTTGTGGACGATCTCGTGCCGGACATACACGGGCGCGCCGTAGATCTCGAGAGCGCGCTCGACGATGTCGACGGCTCGGACCACGCCAGCGCAGAACCCTCTCGGTTGTGCCAGGATGACCTGCAAGTCTCGTTTCTCCATCTGAGTCCTCCGGCCGTCGCCGCGACTCGGTGGTTTCGCAGTCTCCTACTATGCAGTACTTGCCGGTCCGGATCACGAGGGCCATGCCGCCGGCGGGGGGTGGCCTGCGCGGGGTACCTCGCGCTCGCGGCTCGCACGCGTGCCTCCTGGTCCTCGCCGTCCCTTGCGCCGATCTCCGGGTCTCCTGATAATGGTCGCCCTCCACTATCGAGACTTAGCCTTAGGAATTTCGTTTAACCTATTGGATATTGGAAGTAGGTAGATTCCAAGGACTGCCAAGGGAAGAGATTTGGTGGACGCCGACTCGCCGGCGGAGGGCGCGCGAAATGAGTGGTTGTGCTGTCGGGGCGCCTGGACCGTCCGGAACTCGATAATCTCGAGGTCAGGTTGGGCGAAGCACCACCGATCCCGGATGCCGAATGCGGCACACGGGCTCCGCCTCATGCCGGGTGCGCCCCGGGAACACCCCGGATTCGCTCCACGGGCGAGCAGTCAGGTGTTTGAAGAATGATGAAGCTCCCGTCAGCGTACACCGAAGGCTACGCAAAGGCCTGCCGCATTGATCGGGAAGCAGCGGACAACTACCTCCGGCACACCTTGATCGGCGACCCCGTCGTGGACGCGGTGGTCGAGGAGCTCGCCTCATTGGACCCGGAGGAGGCAGCCCGCCTCATCCGGGCCGGCATGGATCAGGAGGAAGAGATCCTGCGCGCCGCGCCGCAGGCGCTGCGCGCGTTCTTTTTGGACTCCCCGCCTCCCGATCCACCCTGGCTCGATCGCGATGCCTTCGGCCCGGGCATTCGCGCTTTCCACGCGAACGCGGTGGCGATACTCGCCGCGTTCGTCACCGGCGTGCTGATCGACGGCTTCTGCACGCTCATCAGCAAGTCCTTCGTTCGAACCGGCCGTGTCCTCGATAGAGGCGTCAGGCGTCTCCGGCAGAACAATCGCCACATGGTGGAGCTGTTCTTCCCGGGCGGACTGCTACGGGAAGGCGATGGCTGGAAGCTGTCGGTCCGGATCCGATTCATTCACGCCCAGGTGAGGCGATTGCTGCGCCATTCCGACGAATGGGATTGGGACGCCTGGGGCATGCCGGTGAGCGCAGCGCACCTGGGTTACGCCGTCGCCTGTTTCTCTGCCCGGACCCTGAAGCACTCCATGTCCCTGGGTGGTTCCTACACCCCGGAGGAGCGCGAGAGTTTCTGCGCGGTCTGGCGCTACTCCGGCTATCTCATGGGGATACCGGAAAGCATTCTCTACACTGACGAAAAGGACGCGCTGTACCTCCATGAGATCGGCTCCACGTTGGAGCCGCCTCCCACCGACGATTCGGTGATCATGGCGAACGCCTTGATCAACTCTGCTCCCTTGGTGGCGGGAATCAAGGACGAGAAGCAACGGAGATTCCTGGTGCAGGATCGCATTTACCCGATCTCGCGAGCCCTCGTCGGCGACGAGATTGCCAATCGCCTGAACTATCCGCACAGCAGGAAGCTCAGGACGATGGGCATACTGCTCCAGTACCGGCTGGACCAGCGGTACAAACGCTTCCTGTCGAGGATGCTCAGAAGAAGCGACAGCACCATTGATACGGTTCTCGGCGTCTCGTTCTACGACGACGCAGGGATTCCGTACCACTTGCCGGACCACGTGCACTCGGAGGAGGCGTCGAAATGGTGAGCGGTGCCCGTGCGGCGGTGCGGCTGCCTCCATTCGGCAAGCGGATACCGGGAGTGGGTCGAGCGGAAGGAAGCTGTCCCCGGGCGGCCTTGTCGATGGCGCCGTGCACCGCCGCCCGCCGCTGAAGGTCGAGGCGATGTCTTCCACCCGGCTGGACCGCTATGTCGCCGCCGTCGTGCACCGCCGATGGCTGGTCGCCGGGCTCGCGACGCTGGTCATGCTGGTGGTGACGGCGGGTGTCCCGCTCATCGGGGTTACGAACGACTACCGCAGCCTGTTCGACGAGGACAACCCGCAGCTCCTCGCACTCGACGCGCTGGAGGCGACCTACGCCACGTCCAGTACGGCGCTGATCGCCATCGCGCCCCGGGAAGGCTCGGTGTTCACCCGTGAAACGCTCGGTGCAATCGAGGAGCTGACCGAGGCCGCGTGGAGCGCGCCCTGGTCCACTCGAGTCGACTCTCTCACCAACTACACCCATAGCGAGGGGTTGGAGGATGATCTGATCGTCGAGCCGCTGGTCGAAGACGCGCACTCTCTCGACGATGCGGAGCTCGGGCGAATCGAGAACATTGCGCTCAACGCGGCCGAGCTCGCCGGACGCCTGGTCTCCCACGATGGGCGCGTGGGGGGGCTGGCCATCAACTTCGTCCTGCCCGAAGACCCGGACGCCGCGGTGGTCGAGATTACGGACTATCTGGACGGCCTCCTGGACGAGGCCCGCGCGAAGCATTCGGATCTCGCTTACTACCTGACCGGCGATGTCGTCATGAACCGCGTCTTCGCCGACACCACGAAGGACGAGATGGAGACTCTCGTGCCGCTCGTGTTCCTGATCATCGTGGTCGTCAGCGCTCTCCTCCTGCGTTCGGTGCTCGGTACTCTGGCCCTCGTCGTAGTGCTGGTATTCGTCATCAACACCACCATGGGATTCGCGGGCTGGACCGGCACGGTGTTCAATCCCGCCAACTCCGGCGTGCCGATCATCGTGATGACGGTCGCGGTAGCGCATTCGGTCCACATCGTCGCGGGCGCGCTGGCCGGCATGAGCGAAGGGCTGGAGAGGAACGAGGCGGTGGCCCGATCGCTTCGCAGCAACGCGTGGCCGGTGTTTCTCACCACGCTCACCACCGCGATCGGTTTCCTGAGCCTGAACGCCTCGGATTCGCCTCCTTTTCAGGTGCTCGGCAACCTCGTGGCGTTCGGCGTGCTGTGCGCCTTCCTCTACTCCATGACCCTCCTCCCTGCGCTGCTCTCGATTCTGCCGATGCGCGCGCCTTCCCGCCGCGCAGGAGATGCGGGGTTCTTCGACCGCTTCGGCGCCTTCGTGGTGGAGCGTCACCGGGTCCTGCTCTGGTCCGTCGCCGTTCTCGCAGCCGTCATGGTACTGGGCATATCCCGAATCGAGCTGACCGACAACTGGACGCGGTACTTCGACGAGCGCTACGAGTTCCGGCGCGACACGGACTTCATCATCGCAAACCTGACCGGCATGGAGTCGCTGGAGTACTCGCTGCGTGCCGGGCACGAAGGAGGCATCACCGATCCCGAGTATCTGCGTGCGGTCGATGCCTTCGCGCGGTGGTACCGAGAGCAGCCCGAGGTCAGCCATGTCCAGGCGTTTCCGGACATCATGAAACGCCTGAACCGGAACATGCATGGCGACGATCCGGACTTCCATCGTCTCCCCGAGGATCCGGAGCTCGCGGCGCAGTACCTCCTGCTCTACGAGCTTTCGCTTCCTTTCGGCAGCGACCTCAACAACCGCATCGACATCGCCAAGTCGGCCACGCGCATGAGCGTCGTGGCCCGCAGTCTGACCGCTCGGCAACAGCGCGAGCTGGATGCGCGCGCTCAGGCCTGGCTCCGCGACAATGCGCCCGAGCTCGCCACCGAGGCTTCGGGAGTGAGCATCGTGTTCGCCCACCTCTCCCAGCGAAACATCGAGAGCATGTTGCGCGGCACGATCATCGCCATGGCCCTCATTTCCCTGATTCTCGTCGGGGTCTTCAGGAGCGTGCGTCTCGGCTTGCTCAGTCTCGTGCCCAACTTCATCCCCGCGGCCATGAGCTTCGGCCTGTGGGGCTACCTGGTCGGTCGGGTCGGTCTCGCCGGGTCCGTGATGACCGCCGTCGCTTTCGGCATCGTCGTAGACGATACCATCCATTTCATGAGCAGATACCTGAAGGCTCGTCGCGAGGGCCTTCCGGCGTCCGAGGCCGTGCGTTCCGCCTTTCGACGCGTGGGGAAAGCGTTGTGGACCACGACCGCGGTCCTGGCGCTGGGCTTCCTGGTATTCGCCTCGTCGGGATTCGAGGTCAGTTGGGCGCTCGGCTTGATGGTCACCATTACCATCCTCTTCGCTCTCCTTGCCGACTTCCTGCTTCTTCCGCCCCTGCTCATCGCCATCGATCGGAAAAAGTCGTGATCCTTGCCAATCCCAGCGATCGGCGCTCCTGCTGTTTGTGCCTTGCCGACATGACTGCTCCGCCGGCATTGGTCCGGTAACCTGCGGCCAGGCCATTTCCCGAAGGAAGGGTGGCCAGTCCGGACGGCGGCTACTGCAAACGCCAGGGCGTCGAGGCAGGGATACCCTGGAGATTCTCGAGGGTCGGGGGTCCTTCTTCAGACTTCGACGCCGTAGACCTCCCTGGCCCGTTCCGATGTGAGCAGGCCGTTTGCGACATCGCGACGCACCAGATCCGGGTCACGGCGCTTCGGAGTGCCGAAGCCGCCGCCGTTGCCGGTGACGATGCGCACCACGTCGTCCTTTCGCAGCGCGAGGCCGGAGACGAACGCGTAACGTTTCCGCTCCCCTTGCCGGGGAATGAACTCGATGTAGTTGGGCGAACCTTCACGACCGCCCTGGAGTGCCCAGGCCGGAAAGCGGGAACGCGTGTATCCCGCAGTGAGGAAGCCATCGTCGGCGCGTATTCGGTAGTCGATGACGATGCCCCGCCCTCCCGTGTACCGGCCCTCGCCACCGGGTTCGAGGTTGAGCCCCATGCGCTCCACGACGAGTCCGTTGCGCGCTTCGTTGATCTCGGCCGGACAGTTGAAGGTCTCGCCGTGGACCGCGCTGAACATCGCGTGATTTCCGTCGTGCCCACGGCGGGCGCCCCAGCCCCCGAGCTGAGGCTCGACGATCGTGTACGGGCGGCCGGTGTCGGGGTGGGCTCCGCCGATGAACGTGCCGCACACCGAGGCGAAGTGCCCCGCCCCGAGGCGTTCCGGCACGTGTTGCGCGAGGCAGCGCCACAGGAGGTCGTAGGCCCTGAGCTCCAGCTCGTAGTAGAAGCCGAGCGGAGCGGGAGCCCGGGCGTGAAACACCGAACCCTCGCGGGTGAGCAAGCGGAGAGGGCGGAAGGAACCGGCATTGCATGGCGCATGAGGATCGGTGAGCGACTTGAAGATCATCTGAGCCGACACCATTACGCCGTCCCGGCTCGTGTTGATGGGGCTCGCCGCCTGGTCCGGGTTGTCCCGCAGGTCGACGACGAACTCGTCGTCCGCGATCGTGATCCTGACGTTGAGGACCTGTCCGTCGTCCTGTTCCTCGGAGAGCTCGAACGAACCCTTCGGAAGCTTGCGGAGTTCCGCCCGCGACGTCCGCTCTCCGTAGTCCATGAACGCTCGCATCGCCCGCTCGAAGATCTCGGCGCCGTACTTCTCGGCGATCTCCTGCAGGCGTGCCGTGCCGATTCGCACCGAGGCGATTGCCGCCCACACGTCGCCCTCGAGCACATCGGGCATGCGTGAGTTCACCTTCATGATCTCCATCACCGGACGGATAGGCTCGCCCCGGGAGATGATCTTGACGGCGGGGAGCCGAAGCCCTTCCTGGAATATCTCCGTCGCTTCGCCGCTGAGCGAGCCGGGCGCCATGCCGCCCACATCCGAGTTGTGCGCGATGTTCGCGGTCCACGCGATGATCCGTCCGTGACAGAACACCGGCATCGCGACCACGATGTCGTTCAGATGGGTGACCCCGCCGTGGTAGGGGTCGTTGGTGGCGAACACGTCGCGGGGCTCGATGGCGCCGGGATCGTCGTGTTTCGCCGCGATGACCTTGACCGCCTTGTCGAGCACGCCGACGAATCCCGGAATTCCGGCGCCCGAGCAGGCGATCTCACCCTGGGCGTCCGTGATTCCGGTGCCCATGTCGAGCACCTCGTAGATGATCGAGCTCATCGCGGTCTTCTTCATCACCGCGAACATCTCGTCCGCTGTGCTCTGAAGAGAGTTCTGGATGATTTCCAGGGTTATCGGATCGTTCGTGGCACCCATGGGGGTGGTCCTCAATCGCCGATGCGAATTCGGATGTTGCCGAAGCCGTCCACCTCGACGCGGTTCCCGGGGTGGAGCACCATCGTAGTTCCCGGATCCTCGACGATTGCCGGCCCTTCGAATCGCATGCCGGGCTTGAGTCTCGCTCCGTCGAAGACCTCGGCGCGATGGCGCCCCTCGAGGGCATAGTCCACCATGCGCTGTCCTTTGCATGCGACCCGCACGTCGGTCTTCGTCGCCTCGCATTTCGCCAGGGTGAGCTTGCCGACCTCCACCGAGGCGACGAGATGGAAGCCGACCATTTCGACCGGCGCATCGAGCCGGTAGGTGTACTCGCGCTCGTAGGCGTCGTGGAATGCGGCTTCGATGTCGGCGATGCGCTGCGCGCTCACCGGGCTCTTCCCCAGTTGCACTTCGGTGCTGTGCTCCTGGTTCCGGTAACGGAATCGGCCGAAGCGTGCGAAGCGCACCCGCGAGGCGTCGAATCCCTCGGCCGCGAACTGCCTGCGCGCCCGCTCTTCCGCATCCGCGAAGGCGCTCTCGATCGCGGCGGCGTTCTCGGGGGCGAGATCGGCGAGCCGGGTGACGACGTAGTCGCGCCGCAGATCCGACATCATCATGCCCCAGGCCGAGAACACCGAAGCGCCGGCCGGCACCACCACTTTGCGCACTCCGAGCTCCTGCGCGAGCGCGACGGCGTGCATCGCCCCTCCGCCGCCGAAGGCGACCAGGGTGAAGTCGCGCGGGTCGAAACCGCGGTTGATCGATACCAGCTTGAGCGCATTGACCATGTTGTTGTTGGCGATCCGCACGATGCCGCGAGCCGCTTCGTCCGCGTCGACGCCGAGTCTCGCCGCCACCCTTTCGATGGCCCGTTTCGCTGCGTCCATGTCGGCGCGCCGTTCGCCGCCACAGAAGTAGTCGGGGTTGATGCGGCCCAGCCAGAGGTTGGCGTCGGTGGTGGTGGCCTCGCTTCCCCCGCGCCCGTAGGCGGCGGGTCCCGGCGCCGCACCCGCGGAGCGCGGCCCGACGTGGAGCTTTCCGTAGTCGTCGACCCACGCGATCGAGCCGCCGCCGTTTCCGATCTCCACCAGGTCGACAACCGGTACCATGATCGGGTAGCCGGCCGAGGCACGGCTGCGCTCGATCCAGTAGTCGGTCATGATCCTCACGTGGGAGTTCTCGACCAGCGAGCACTTGGCGGTGGTGCCGCCGATGTCCAGTGCGATCACGTCGGGCTCGCCGATCAGACGGCCCAGCTCCGCCGCGCCCCACACTCCCGAGGCGGGTCCGGACTCCACCATCGTGATCGGTACCCGCGATACCGAGGCGACGGAATCGACGCCGCAGTTGGACTGCATGACGTAGAGGCCGCCGGTGAAGCCCCGCTCCGCCAGTCCGGAATCGAGGCGTTCGAGGTAGGCTTGTGCGACCGGCTGCACGTAGGCGGACAGCACCGTGGTGCTCGTGCGTTCGTACTCGCGCCACTCGCGCGTGATCTGGTGGGAGGCGATCACCGGCACCTCGGGCCAGAGCCGGCCGACCTCGCTCTGCGCGGCCTGCTCGTGGGCCGGGTTGGCGTAGGCGTGAAGAAAGCAGATTGCGACCGCCTCCACCCCCTCGGCCGCAAAGTCGGCGAGGATTCCGGGCAAGGGAGACAGGTCTAGCGGATACAGCTCCTCGCCGCGGTAGCTCACGCGCCCGCCCACCTCGCGACGCCGGCGCCGCGGCACGAAGGGCGCGGGCTTCGGGTAGTGGAGATTGAAGAAGTCGGGACGGTTGCCGCGCGCGATCTCCAAGGTGTCGCGAAAACCCTCGGTGGTGATGAGCCCGACCCGGACTCCGCTGCGCTCGGTCAGCGCGTTGATGACCAACGTGGTGCCGTGCGCGAGGAAAGAGACCGAAGCGGCATCGACCCCGGCCTTTTCCATCACCCGGAGCACTCCCTCCTCGTAGTGCGGAGGGGTCGTGTCCGTCTTCGCGGTCCGGACGATCGGTCCACCGCCGCGGGGGTCCGTTTCGAAGGCCACGAGATCGGTGAAGGTCCCCCCGACATCCGTCGCGACCCGAATGGTCTTCCCGGTCACTCGGGGCCCCTTCGACACAAACGCCGATCGAAATCCACAATCACATCGTAATACGCTGTATCCACGAGGTTTTTCTCAATCTCTCCAGAAGTACGACCCGGCAACCCGGTCACTCACGCCCCCTTTTCGGCAGCGTGAGAACGCGCTGGTGATTCGAAGGACACCGTGAGCTGCCGTATGAGCGCTTCGACGGGCGCTGCGCAGGTCGCGACGGTCCCATGGCGCTCATCCGGGCTCCGACCTCACTCGTAGTGCGTCCAGAGCCTGAGAACCTTCACGGCTCTCTCCTCCTCCAGCACCTGGTAGACCAGCCGGTGCTGAATGCTGATCCTCCGAGAGTACGCCCCGGACAAGTCACCCACCAGCTTTTCGAAGGGCGGCGGATTCCGGTACGGATCGGCTTCCAGGATGGCAAGCAGATCCTGGGCTCTTGCCTTCAGTCCGGCTGCCGCCAGCTTTTTCGCGTCCCTCCTTGCCTGTCGGGTGAAGTACAGCTCCCACGTCACCAGTCGAGATCGCTCCCGCAATCCTCGAGGCGCGACTCCATGCCTTCGCGTATCGACTCGCGCATGCCGGGAATGGAAAGGAGGAAGAGGGTCTCGTTGATTGCGTTCCAATCCTGTTCCGCGATGAGCACGGCGTTGCCGCGTCTCCCCGTAATCGTGATCGGCTCGTGGGATTGCGCTGCCTCGTCGATGAGGCGGTACAGCTTGGAACGAGCTTCCGTGGCGTTGACGGTGGTCATGGGTTCACCTCCTGCCCCATGTAGAGTACGTGATAGCGTACGTATCCTCAAAGCACCAGCCAAGCCATTCGGTATGATTGGTTCCCATCGCTTCCGGGAGGCATTGTCGACGTGGCGAACACCGTAAAGAAGACCATTTCCCTGCCCGTTGACCTCGCTCGCGCCGTCGAACAAATGGCACGGGACGAGGGGAAGTCCCTGAGCGCGGTCGTCCAGGACGCGCTCCGGGAAGCACGGGCGGCCCGTCTGCACGAAGAGCTGGGAGCCTTGCAGGGCTACTGGAGCCGGCGGGCGAAGGAGCGGGGGATCCTCAGCGAGGAAGACCTGCAGCGGTATTTGCAGGTGTGAAGGTCGTTTTCGACACAAAGATGTCGAAGATTTTCAACTCATTGTATTAACGTCTCTTTTCTCCCCCATCCTCTCCTCGCCGTAAGAATTTCGAAAGCGATTGAATTGCAACGCGAGGCCCCGCTCCGGGTCCCTTCTGCGTCTCTCTGACGATTCCACC
This sequence comes from uncultured Ectothiorhodospiraceae bacterium, assembly GCA_964420925.1. Lineage (GTDB taxonomy): Bacteria > Pseudomonadota > Gammaproteobacteria > HK1 > HK1 > JAJEAD01. Next base: position 32,302 of record CAYQVB010000140.1, read on the forward strand.
CCGAGCCGGTCCGATTCCTCGACACCGTGCTACAGAGCAAACTGGCGCCCAGCGAGGCCGTCGTCGCTTCCCCTGCAACCGCGCATCTCCGAAGCCGGAACGGATTTTCAGACCGGAATCCGTGTTCCGACGAAGTCGCCCACCTCGCGCAACCTTCGGCGGAATCCGCAACCGACGCTGGCTGATCCCGCCGGCCTCGCTGATTGGACGAGCGAGGTGAGGGGAGATGCTGGTTGTGGAGACAATCGCGCGGATCCGACGCGAGCACCTGGGCCGGGGGGTCCCGATCAAGCAGATTGCGCGGGAGCTGAGGTTGTCGCGGAACACGGTGCGGAAGGTGGTGCGCAGCGGCGAGACGTCATTTCGCTACGAGCGCAAGGTTCAGCCGTTGCCGAAGCTGGGTCCGTGGGTGGAGGAGCTGGAGCGGCGCCTGGAGGCCCGTGAGGGGGAGAAGAAGCGCGACCGACTCTCGTTGCTGCGGATATTCGAAGCGCTGGCCGAGCGGGGATATCGCGGGGGCTATGACGCGGTTCGCCGCTACGCGATGGGGTGGAGGCGCCGGCGCCGGGCGGTGTCGGCCTCGCAAGTGTATGTGCCGCTGGTGTTTGCGCCGGGCGAGGCCTATCAGTTCGACTGGAGCCACGAGCAGGTGGTGCTGTCGGGCAAGACGGCGCGGGTGAAGGCCGCGCACATGCGCCTGTGCCACAGCCGGATGTTTCTGGTGCAGCTCTACCCGCGCGAGAGCCAGGAGATGGTGTTCGACGCGCACGAGCGCGCGTTTCGCTTCTTCGGTGGGTTTGCCAACGCGGCATCTACGACAACATGAAGACGGCGGTGAACACGGTGTTCGTGGGCAAGGGGCGCGCGTACAACGAGCGATTCCTGCAGATGTGCTCGCATCACCTGGTCGAGCCGGTGGCGTGCACGCCGGGCGCGGGGTGGGAGAAGGGTCAAGTCGAGAATCAGGTGGGGACGGCCCGTGGGCGGTTGTTCGTGCCGCGGCCTCGGGGGCGCTCGTACCGAGAGCTCAACACCTGGCTGGTCGAGCAATGCATCCGCGAAGCGAAGCGGTGTCAACCTGGCTCCGTACTCGGCCGGTCCCGGGACATTGGTTGCAGGGAGGAGACGCGTGGCATTTCATCGTTTTACAAGACCTGCGAACATATGCGCAGACCACGCGCGGACATTGGATGCCTGCGGTGTCGCCACTCTTTATAGAAGGAGATGGAAATTGGTTCCGACGGCGAGCCTGTCAGGAATTACGTGTTTGAGGCCATAGCATGATGTTCCGGAAGGAGGACAGAGCATGGCAAGACAGACACGGGAAGGACGACGGATCAGCGACGCGTTGCTGGATGAGTTGCTGGCGGGCGAGGACCCGTCGG
>CAYQVB010000141.1:0-10608 GCA_964420925.1 uncultured Ectothiorhodospiraceae bacterium
ATTCCGGCCCAGCAGGCGGGTCGTATCGCCGCGGCCGCCGGGATCACCAACGAGGCCGGCTGGGCGCCGGTGGTGCCGCACACCATGCAGAGCCGGGCGGACGAGAACATCCACGTGCTGGGCGACGCCTCGCAGCAGGGCGACATGCCGAAGTCGGGTTTCTCGGCCAACAGCCAGGCGAAGGTCTGCGCGATGGCGGTGCGCGGGGCGCTCACCGACTCCAAGGTGTTTCCGGCGCGCTTCTCCAACACCTGCTGGTCGCTCATCGGCACCGATGACGGCGTCAAGGTCGGCGCCTCCTACGAGCCCACCGACGAGAAGATCGCCAAGACCGACGGCTTCATCTCCAAGGTCGGGGAAAGCGCGGAGGTGCGCAAGGCAACCTACGAGGAGTCGCTCGGCTGGTACGCCGCGATTTCCGGAGACATTTTCGGCTGAGCGACCCTGCCGGCGGTGTCTCCGCTCCGGTGCGGATACGCCGCCGCGCTTGCCCGGCGCCGGCCCGGACTTGCGGCGGACACCCGGTGTCCGGCGTCGGGTCTGCGCGCTCCCTTGCTCTGTCGGACGGGGCTTCGGCTCCGGGCTCGGCGTCCCCGGTCGGTGCCTTGGCGCGCCCCGTTGACCCCGGCGGCTCCACGCCCTCGCTTCGAAGGGCGGTCAAGAACCGGCGCTATCGGGCGGCGAGGAGTTTTCCGACGGTCCTCGCTGCGGTCGCCATGGCGGTGAGCGCGAGCAAAGCGGCCACGCCCGCGGTCGAGACGCCGGAAAGGCCGGCGCCGACCGTGCAGCCGCCCGCCAGCACGCCGCCCACGCCCATCATGACGGCGCCGGCGAGATAGCGCCCGGTCTGCCGGGGACTCTCCAGACTCACCCAGCGGAACTCGCCGGCGAGGCGGGCCGCGATCACGCTGCCGGCGATGACCCCCGCCACGAGGCCGGTGCCGAAGCCGGCGGGAATCGCGGTGGCCGCCACCGTCCAGAACAGGGTGTCGGCGCTCGGCCCCGTGAAGCTCAGGGACTGCAGGGGAATAGGATCGAAGTCGTCCAGGAGCAGGAACCCCGTACCGACCCAGCCGAGGGACACCAGCAGCCCGATCGCGCCCCCCATCGCCAGGTGGGAGCGCGGCGCACCGGAGCGCAGCGCAAAGAGCGCCGCGGCGAGCGCGAGCCCGAGCGGCCAGAGCTCGCCGCCGGGCAGCGCCGTGAGCGCCGCCGCCGCTCCGCCGTGCACGCTGGCCGCGCCGAGCATCTCGCGCATCGGCGCGAGCACACCCCTCATCGTCGCGAGCGCGGTGACCGCGAACACGACCAGCATGAGCAGGGCGCGCAGGTTGCCGGCGCCGGCCAGCACCGTTAGGCGCGAGGCGCAGCCCCCCGTCAGCACCATGCCGGCTCCGAACAGGGCGCCGCCCAGCAACGCGGAGGCGACCGGTATCTCGGATGCGAGAAAGCGATGCGCCTCGAAGGAGACGAGGCCGGTGGCGACCGCCAACCGGGTTCCGGCAATCGCCAATGCCAGCGCCATCGCGTAAGCGCCCAGCGCCGGTAGACAGTCGCGCCACGGCCCGACCAGGCTGCGGCGCAGGCAGAAGGCGCTGCGCTGCGCCAGCACCCCATAGGCAAGGCCGAGCACCAGTCCCAGCACGACGGAAGCGCCAAGTGGCGTCACTTCCTCGAAGCCCAGCGCTCCTAACATGGGAAAGCGCCTCCTCCCGGCGGTGCCGTGCGCTCAGCGCTGCTTGCCGACCCGCCGGGCATAGGCGCGCCGCCAGCGCTTGAACGCGATCCCGGCCCAGATCCCCTCCGCAATGAGGAAAGGGAGGGAGCCTATCAGGAGCGCGTAGAGGGCCGCGAGCGCGCAGCCGAAGGAGAAGACCAGCACCCAGCAGGAGTGGCGCTCTTCCAGCGCGTAGCTGCCCACCATGATGGTGATCGCGACGACGCCGAGCGCTTCGATCAGCAGGGCGCCGATTTCCATGGTGCGCGTTTGTCGGTTGGGCCGCCCCCGCCCCTCAGGCTTCCAGGACCGCCTTGAGGAAGGCGCGGGTGCGCGGGTTGTCGGGGTTGCTGAGGATCTTGTCGGGAGGGCCCTGCTCGACGATGCGCCCGCCGTCGAAAAAGCACACCCGGTCGGCGATCTCGCGCGCGAAGCGCATCTCGTGGGTGACGATGAGCATGGTGAGCTCGTGCTCGTGCGCGAGCTGGCGCATGACGTTCAGCACTTCGCCGACCAGCTCCGGGTCCAGGGCGGAGGTCACCTCGTCGAAGAGCATGATCTTCGGGCGCATCGCGAGCGCGCGGGCGATCGCCACGCGCTGCATCTGCCCCCCGGAGAGCTTGGCGGGGTAGGAGTCCACCTTGTCGCTCAGTCCCACCATGTCGAGCATCTCGCGCGCCCGTTCCTCGGCCTCGGCCTTCGACATGCCGAGCACCCGGCGCGGCGCGATCGAGACGTTGCCGAGCGCGGTCATGTTGGGAAAGAGGTTGAAGAGCTGGAACACCATGCCTACCTTGCCGCGTACCGAGCGCAGGTGGCGGGCGTCGGCGGGCACGAGGTTTCCGTTGCGCCGCATGTGCCACAGCGGCTCGCCCTCCACCTCGACGTAGCCGGTGTCGATGGGCTCGAGCGTCATCAGCACCCTCAGCAGGGTGGACTTGCCCGATCCGCTCGGGCCGATGATCGCGACCCGCTCCGCCTTCTCCGCCTCGAAGTCGAATTCGTCTAGCACCACCAGCTCGCCGAAGGTCTTGCGCACTTTCTCGAAGCGCACGATGGGCGTTTCTTCCGTCATTCCTATCTACCCCAGCGTCCGAGGCGCCCTTCCACGATCTGGATGAGCGCGGCCGCAATGAGACTCAACACGATGAAGAACAATCCGACCAGGGTGATCGGCTCGAAGTAGCGGAATGTCTGTTGCCCGAAGTCCTTGGCGGTCGCCATCAGCTCCATGATGGTGATGGTGGAGAGCAGGGGGGTCTCCTTGAACATCCCGATCAAGTAGTTCCCGAGCGCCGGCATCACCGGGGGAATCGCCTGCGGCACCACGATGTCGCGGTACACGTGCCAGGGCTTCATGTTGAGCGAGGTGGCGGCCTCGAACTGGCCCTTGTCGATCGAGTCGAGCCCCGCTCGGAACACCTCGGAGGTGTAGGTGGCGTAGTGGAACGCGAAGGCGAGGAGGCCGGTGGTCCACGGGTCGAGCAGCACTCCCCAGCGCGGCAGGACGAAGAACAGGAAGTAGATCTGGACGAGGATCGGCGTGGTCCGGATGAACTCGATGTAGCACATCGCGGGGATGCTCACCCAGCGGCTCTTCGAGCGCCGGGCGATGGCGAGGACGAGCCCGATGACGATGGCGCCCGCGAACCCGATCAACGTCGCGAGGATGGTGCGGTGCAGCACTCCGGAGAGCGCCGGGATCAGGTCGAACCAGACGTAGTGCCAGTCGATGGTGAGCGGGCTCATCAGGCGACGCTCCCCCGGTCGACGCCGCGGTTGGCGACTTTCTCGACGCCATGGGTGACCGCGACGATGACCTGCCCGAGGACGAAATAGATGAGGAGCAGCAGGGCGAAGATCTCGAAGGTGCGGAACGTCGTGGTGTCGAGCTGGAGCGCCTTCTTGACGAGATCCGTGATCGTGATCAGCGAGACGAGCGCGGTGCCCTTGAGCACCTCCACCGCGAGGTTGCCGAAGGGCGGAATCATGATCCGCACCGCCTGCGGGATGATCACGCTCACGTAGGTCCACAGCGGCGGCAGGTTCAGCGCGGTCGCCGCCTCACGCTGCCCTTTCGGCACCGCGAGCACCGCGCCGCGCACGATCTCCGAGCCGTAGGCGCCGCCGTTGAGCGCCAGCGCAAGCACCGCGGTGGAGAGGGGATCCAGGCGCACCCCCGCGTAGGGGAGCACGAAGTAGAGCCAGAAGAGCTGCACCAGGAGCGAGCTGCCCCGGAAGATCTCGACGTAGACGCGGGTGCCCCAACGCACCGTCCGGGAAGGCGCGAGGCGCAGCAGCCCCGCCGCGAAGGCCATCAGCAGGCTGAACAGGATCGAGAAGATCGCGATCTTCACCGTGATGACGAGGGGATCGTAGAACCAGGGCAGGAGGTCGAAGGGCGCCGGCATGGTGGTTTTCCCCGCGGAAAAGGTGCGGGCGGGATCCGGACTACCGGATCCCGCCCGCGGGTCTCGGAATCAGATGGATTCCGGGTGGCGAGTCAGCGTCAGGGCGCTTCCTCGGCGCAGAGCTCGTCTGCAGTCTTCGGCGGGTTGGGCGGCACCTCGGTGGAGGTGATGCCGAAGGGCTCGACCAGCGCCAAGTGCTCGGGGCTGCCCACGAAGTCCGCCAGCGCCGCGTTGTAGGCTTCGAGCAGATCCGTGTCTTCCTTGCGGAAGCCGGCACCGGTGTAGAACTTCTGCAGCCTGCCGTCGATGTAGACGTCTTCCATCGGATCGGCACGCTCGATGCCCGCGTCGGGACCGAGCTGCTTCAGCTTCTCCTGCACCGTGATCGCGGTGAGGGCGAAAGTGTCGATGCGCCCGGCGATGAGGGCCTGGAACAGGTCGTTAGGGAGAGTGAACTTGGTCATCCGTTCTTCCGGAACGCCGTGGATCCGGAAGAAGGTGGTCTCCTGCCCCCCGGGAATGACGCCGACGCGGATGTCGGCGTTGTCGGCCGCATCCTGGTAGCTGTGGATGTTGAAGGGATTGCCGGCCTTGACCGCGATCTGGGACCCCATCGAAAGGGTCGGGTTGGCGAAGTTGATGGCCTTGCAGCGCTTGGAAAGGATCGCCATGCCGGCGGTGATGCCGTCGATGCGCCCGGTCTGCAGGCTCGGGATCAGCGACGCCCACTCGGTGTCGATGCCCTCGAGATTCGGTACGCCGATCTGGTTGAACAGGTAGCGCGCTTCCTCGATCGCGATGCCGGTGAGCCTCCCGCTCTCGTCGAGGTACATCCACGGAACTTCGCTCGTGTACCCGATGGTGACCGTGCCTTCGTTGCGCAGGCGTTCCAGGGTGGTCTCGGCGGAGACCGCGGTGGCGGCCATGACCAGGATCGTCGCGCAGAGGGCGCTCAGGGTGAAGCGCCGGCGGAAATCTTTGTTGATGGGCATTTCTTCTCCTCCGAAGTGGGTGACAGAAGACCATGAGCCGGCCGCGGAGGCGGCCGCGCGCCGCAGTCTACTCCCGGGGCCGTCGATCACACCACCGCACGCGCCTACATCAGGCCGCCCCCGGTGACGACAATGGTGTGTCCGGTCACGTAGGCGGCGCCCGCGCACAGGAAGAGCATCACCTCGGCGTAGTCGGCCGGGGTGCCGCGGCGGCGGAGGGCGGAATTCTCGATCTCCGTCGCCACTTGCTCGTCGGTGAACTGGCACGCCCAGTTCGATTCGACCAGGCCGGGCGCGATCGCGTTGACCCGTACCTCGGGGCCCAGCGCGCGGGCGAGCTCCTTGGTCATGTTGATGAGCGCCGCCTTGGTCGCGCTGTAGGGCAGGCTGCTGCCGCCACCGGTGAAGCCCGCCGCGGACGAAGTGTTGACGACGGCGCCGTGCGCCGCCTTGAGGAACGGAGCCGCGGCGTGCGTGCAGCGGAAGGGTCCGAGCAGGTTGACGGAGAGCAGCCGCTGCCAGAAGTCCTCGGTGAAGCGATCGAGGTCACTCTGAGGGATGGTGCGCGAAGTGCCGGGAGTGCCCGCGTTGTTGATGAGGTAGTCGAGCCCGCCCATCGCCTGCGCCGCCTTCTCCACCATGGTGCGTGCGCCTTGCGGATCCCCGACGTCGCCGGGCGCGGCGAGGACCGAGAGCCCCTCGGCGCGCAGTCGATCCACCGTCTCCTCGAGGCGCGGGTTGCCGGCGAGGTCGTTGACGGCCACCGTCGCGCCGCTGCGCGCGAAGAGCTCCACGGTGCCGAGTCCGATGCCGGACGCGCCGCCGGTGACGAGGGCTTTGCGGCCCTTCAGGTCTGCACTGATCATGAGGTTCTCCTGGAGTCTCTTGGCCGTTTGGGCGCATGCGGTGTGCTGGCCGGCCACTCGCAACTCGTGGATTCCCGCGGGAGCGGGCATCCACACATCCGGTTCAGCCTACGCCGGGCCGGGCATCTCGAAGGGTGTCGCTTCCGCGAAGCGCCGCAGCACGTTGGTGGTGAGTCGCGCGATGCCGTTGTCGTAGCCGTTGATGCCGAGCGCGCCCGCGTAGCCGATGGACCCGGTGGAGAACACCGCGCCGCCCTTCGGGGTCTCGAAGAAGACCATGTCGGCGCGGATGTCGGGGTTCTGGGTGGCGTCGGTCATCGGATGGCTCTGCAGCATCTCTTCGGGCACGAGCTCGTAGATGTTGGAGTGGCCTTCCGAGCTCGCCACCACGAGGGCATGGGCGGGGGTGCCGAGCCGCGGGTTCACGCAGTCGAGCTCCCAGCTTGCGGCCCCCCCGAGGCAGACGCCGTAATCGCCGACCACCTCCTCGTCGATGCCCTCGAAGATGAACGCGGCGCGCGGGTCTTCGGCGGCGGGCCGGCGCCGGAAAGGCGCCCCCGAGTCGAAGCCCTGGCTGATGAAGCCGACTCCCGCGATCAGGTTGGGAGGGCGGCGCTGCCGGCGCCACATGCCGCCCAGCTCGCCGGTGAAGCTCATGTGGTACTCGCCCGCCTGCGCGGCCCAGGTCCGGATGCCGCCTTCCGCGCGGCGCACTTCGATGACGCCGGGCAATTCCGGGTGGAAGGCGATGCGCCAGTAGAAGCCGTTGCCGCCCATGTACATGAGGCGGCCGCCCGCGTTGAGCCACCCTTCCAGCGCGTCGAGCATGCGCAGCGAGTAGTACTCGGGGTGGCTGCCGGTCACGACGACGCGGTAGCGCGAGAGCAGCTCCTCACCCTCGCGGTGGAGGTCTTCGTCGGTGATGATGTCGAAGCCCGAGCCCGCGTGCTCCAGCCAGTCGACGATCAGCATGTCGACGGTGAAGCCCCACATCCGCGAGAGAGGTTGCATCGCGAGCACCGGGCGCAGGCGCGAGGAGTAGCACACGCCACTGCCGTCGCGGTGATGGTCGTATGTCGAGAGGCCGAGCTCGGGTCTCTCGAGGTGCAGGAGATCGCTCTCGTTGAGGACCGCCAGCCCGCCGTTGACCGCCTCGCTCAAGGGGTCGAAGTTGAGCGTGATGATGTTCGCGTACGCCATGTAGGTGGCGGTGGGGGCGAGGAAGGCGACGTCGGCGGCAGGGCCGCCCTGGGGGGCGCGCACGTAGAAGGGGAGGTGGCACTGTGCCTCGCCCGCGCGCAGGCGCGCCGCATACACCCCGCTCGGGAGGCCGTCCGGCACCTCGAGCTCGAAGTCGCTCTCCCAACCGCAATCGTGGATGTCGTCGTGGTGGAAGTGGATGGCGCCGTAGTCGGCCGGGGCCTGCCGCCAGTCCGGGCTCTCTCCCGACCACGCGTGACCGGTCATCGCGCGCGCCGGGAGGTTGACGCAGTGCCCGCCCCGGCATGCGGGACCGATGTCGACGATGCGGGTGCCGGAAGTGTCGCGGGAGAAGTCCCAGGCCGAGACGAGCGACGCGAGGCCCTTCCCCGCCGGCTCATGGGCGCCGAGCGATGCTATGCCCTCGTCGTCGAGCGCTGCGCTCGAGAGGCGCGGGCGCTCGAGCTTGCCGTCGAAGTGCCCGCGGCAGCGACAAGGGTGGGCGCCGCTGCCGGCTGCGTCGCCGGCGTGCCACGCTGCGATCAGGAAGGGCCCCGGCCCGGGTTCCGAGGCGGGCATCGGCGCCTCGCGCGCGGCGGGAGCGAAGGGATGGAAGCGGTGCCCGGAGCAGGGAATCTGCACCACGCGGGCGAGGCCGCGCGCAGCGTCGAAGCTCCCGGCCACCAGGTACCAGTGTCTCTCGGCGAGCGGCACGCCGGTGCCGAGCGTCTGCTCGTCGAGGCGCAGGCCGAGGGCGCCGTCCGCGTCCAGGAAGAGACCGAAGCCCTTGCCCGTCGCCTCCGACCAGGTCCCGAGCAGGGCCTGCGGTCGGTCGCCGGGCATCGTCGGCCACACGTAGGCTTGCAGGGTGAAGCTCCCCGGCGCGGGGAGTGCGGGCGCGGGATCCACGATGGCGCAGGAGCCGGCGTGAATGCCCTGCGTCCTCGCCGGATAGCGCCCGTTGACCGAGGATTCGATCTCCTCTTCGCGGTAAGGCGGTGCGTCGGGTCCGAGGCGCGAGGAGTGCAGGCGCACGAGGTCGGCCCGATACTCGGCGGGGCCTTCGCAGCTCACCATGAAGCGCACCCGCTCCCCGGGCGCGGCGCTCCACCGGTCGGGATATCCGAGGAATCGCATCATCCCATGTCGGGTTCCGATCCGTCCTCGTCGAGGTGGAGCTCTTCGCCGCACAGCGCCCGCCAGCGCAACTGGAACACGAACCACTCCGCCTCCGCCATGCTGTGGAAGCGGTGTTCGGGAAGCCTCTCCACGCGCGGGGGATCGCGATACATCCGACCCAGCATCCACTCCTCGCCCGGGCGCACGGTGATGAGCACGTGCTTGCCGTCCACCGGCATGCTGCGCATGCGGTTGAGCAGCACCTGAAGCTCCGGCGAGTGCACGCCGAAAGGCCGGGCGCGGAACTCCCGCGCCAGGTCGGTGCGCGAGGGGTCGAGCGGGGTGGTGTGGTAGTCGAGCACGCTCATGGGGTCGTTCCCGGGTCCACCGTCTCCGCGAACTCGCGAAGGTGGCGAATGTGGCCCGATGCGTCGTGGCCTTCGTCCGCGGTGATGACCGAGAGGTGGGTGGCGCCGAGCGCACGCCATTCTTCGGCGAGCGCGCCCCAGTCGTCGCGAGGAATCCGATCGAGGCGGAGGCGCGCCTCCATGCCGATATCGGCCGGGTCCCGACCCGCGGCCCGTGCCGCGCGTGCGATCTGCTCCAGGTCTGCCTTCACCTTGTCGCCGGGGGCCTCGCCGTCCTGCGATTCCGGGAACCAGCCGTCGCCCATGCGCCCGATGCGCTCCATGGTCGCGGCGACGTAGCCGCCGATCCACACCGGAATCGGGCGTTGCACCGGAAGCGGGTTGATCCCCGCTTCGGGAACCCGGTGCCATCGGCCCTCGAAGTCGACGACCTCCTCCGTCCAGAGCGCCCGCATGAGCGCGATCTGCTCCTCGCAGCGCCGGCCGCGGTTGCGGAAGTTCTCGTTGAGGCCGGTGTACTCGACATCGTTCCAGCCCACCCCGACCCCGAGGCGAAGCCTCCCGCCGCTCAGGACGTCGACTTCCGCCGCCTGCTTGGCGACCAGCACCGTTTGGCGCTGGGGCAGGATGATGACTCCGCTGACGAGCTCGAGGCGCGCGGTGATTCCGGCAAGGTAGCCGAAGAGCACGAAGAGTTCGTGGAAGAGCGACTCGGAAGTGTAGGGGCCGCGAAAATCCGGGCGATTCCGCACGCTGGCCCCGAGCACGTGGTCGTAGGCGAGGAGGTGTGCGTAGCCGAGATCCTCCGCCGCCTGCGCGAATGCCTTGACCGCCCCGGGGTCCGGGCCGATTTCGGCCTGGGGAAAGACCACTCCGATTCGCATGCCTTCGTTCCTTCGAGCGCCGCGGTGCCGGCGAAGCGCGCACTTTACCCGGATATGGGTGGGAGCGTGGCCTCGTCTTTCCTCTTGCTCGGGGAGTGCGCAGCAAGGATACGATCCGGAATGCCGCGGTCGCGGGAGGTGCGGGGCATCCATGTCGACAGTGAAGTACGCGAGGGAGCGAGGGCCGGTCGCGAAGGCCGGTCGGCCTCTCGTCTCTGCCCTGTTCCTGCTCCTGTTCGTTTCCGCGGGCGCGAAGGCCGAGAGCGTGCCGGTGCTGCGCAACGGCGACACCAGCGCCTGGGAGGAGAAGGTCTTCAGCGGGAAGACCGCGTATGCGCAGGTCACCGTCGACGGGCGGGCCGTGGTTCGCGCGAACAGCCGCGGGGCCGCCTCCGGTCTTTTCCGCAAGCAGCGCATTGACCTCGAAAAGACCCCGATCCTCGAGTGGACGTGGCGGGTCGAAGGGACGCTTGGAGACATCGACGAGCGCACCCGTGAAGGCGACGACTACAGCGCCCGGGTCTACGTCATCCGATCGGATCCGGTGTTCTTCTGGCGTACCCGCGCCGTGAACTACGTGTGGGCGAGCACACGGAAGGTAGGCGAGAGTTGGCCGAACGCCTACACCGATGGCGCGCGGCACATCGCGGTGCAGTCCGGCGACGCGCTCGCCGGACAGTGGGTGGACGAGCGCCGCAACGTGCGCGCCGACTTCCGAGCGCTCTTCGGAAAGGATGTGCGCTACGTCGACGCGGTCGCGATCATGAGCGATACCGACAACACCGGTGGCGCTGCGCTCGCCTACTACGGTGACATCACCTTCACGAGCGAGTAGGCGCCGGATTCGAAACTGGAGTCGCTCCACGCGGTCGAGTGGAGGTTCGAAAGTGCCGGTCAAGGTCATGCCACGCTAGTGTCCTGTCACTCGTCAAATGTCGGATAGAGACGCTTCAGTCTGACGCGGGCGTCGTCGGTGGTGAACTGCCAGTTCACCTTGGCCTTGAGGCGGTCGCGTTGGGCCTGCCAGGCAGCGACCTCGGCGCGCAGGACC
>CAYQVB010000142.1:0-10464 GCA_964420925.1 uncultured Ectothiorhodospiraceae bacterium
GACCTGGAGAACGGCAACGCCGAGAAAGGGCTGGACGGCGCCACGGGCCCGGGTCAGGACCACTGGCGCCTGGAGCTCGTCAGCACGCTCGACATCGAGGTGCTGGGCTACCTGCGCACGGACGACGGCTTCGTGACCAGCATGCACGACGTCGTCCCCCACACCGGGAACGGGCACCACGTCGCCATCTTCAACCCCGGCCGCAACGTCAACCAGGTAAGCCGCCTGCGCGTCATCAATCGTGGCCCGGAGGCGGCCGAGGTCAGCATCGAGGGCATTGACGGCAGCGGCGAGTCACCAGGGACAACGGTACGCTTCCCGGTCCCGGCGCGCGGGGCCCGCATGGTCAGCGCACGCGAGCTGGAGTCGGAAGACGGGAGGGGGGGAGACCTCCGGGATCTCGCGGGCGCGCTCGGTATCGGCACCGGCAAGTGGCGCCTGGTGGTGAAGTCGGATCGGCCCATCCAGGTGATGAGCCTGCTCGCGAGCCCGACCGGGCACCTGACCAATCTGTCCACTGCACCGGACAGGAGGGAACCCGAGAAGACTCAGTGAGGGCGGCGGGCAGTCAGATCGACCTCGAAGCCTCCGGTCATCGTCCCGAGGGGCGGCTCCTTCATGTATGCGTCTTGGCGAGAAGCGCCTCCAGCTCCGCGACCCGCGCTTCCGCCGACTCGGCTCGGAACTCCGCGGTCCGACGCGCGACAGCTTCCTCCCGGCGGGCTGCTTCCGCCTCCCGGCGGGCGGCGTGCTCCTCGTACTGACTGAGCAGGACCTGCCCCGTTGCCGGGTCCCGGAAGCGCATCTCTCCGTTCTGTGCGCGCAGCTCGAGCCCCAGCGTCTCGCTCGTCAGAGTCAGCGCGCCGTCCGGCGACGTGACCGCCAACTGACGCACGTAGGCGCCCCCGGCGAGACGCAGCCCCTGAAGCACCGGCCTGAAGTACTTCCCCGTCGGGTCATACTGCCAGTACTCCTTCACCCCCAGGCGCGCGTAGACCTCCCGCTTCGGACCCAGGTCCCCGCGCCACGTGCTCTTCGAGGCCACCTCCAGCACGAAGTCCGGCCCCTTGCCCTCCTTCCACACCAGGTAGCGCTCCCGCACCCGGTCCTCGACCCCGAAGACCACGAACACGTCGGGCGCCACCGAAGCCTTCGGGTTGCCCTCCTCGTAGTACATCAGCAGGTCGCCGGAGACGTAGACGTCCTCCCGCGCCTCGAAGTACACCCGCAGCGCGCCAATGGCGTAGAGCATCGCCAGGAGCTGGACGTCGTTCTCCGCCATCGGCTTGCCGTCCCCGCTCGGGTACTCAATCGCCGCCGGTGGGGGGATGACTCGGCTCATCGACAAACCTCTCGACACCGTTCGCCCGGACGATCCTCACCGGGCCTCCGAGCGACGCTACCACAGCCCTCTCCGCTTCCCAACCCACGACAGCGGAGCACACGATGCACCGAAGCGGCGGGAATCGCTGTCAGCCCCGGGCCCGATTCGCAGTAGTCCTTCGTCCCGAGACCACGTCGCCCCGCGGGCGTACTCCCCCGATGTTCCGTGCCCGGCAGCAGGGCGGCCCGGCGCCGGGTGCGGGAGCGGTGAGGCGAGCCGATCGCGTCAGGACCACCCATCCCGAGAACAGTATCTATCCCCTGCAGGCAGAGCCAATGACGACATCCGGAGCAATGCCGAAGCGCGTGTTTCGCACACTCGCCCGGTGCACCGATCCTCCCTCTGCCGCTCATGGCCCGGCTTTCCATCGCCATCGCCGCATACGATATGCAAACGGATCCGACTCCGGTCATTCGATGTCGTCCGCTATCCCATGAACGGAGGAGGCCGCGAGCTTACCTCCACGTTGCTGCGCGGCTACCCTTGGAATCAGTGAAGAGCGGCGTGTCAATCCGGCATGCGCAGCGATGGCGCCACCGATCGCAACGAGGGTAGTTCAGCTTCGTCCGTGGTCCAAAGGCGGTCGACGGCGGCCAGGATCGCGTGGAAGCTCCGCCTTTCGCTTTCGAGGGAGTGTCGGGTGGCGGTGGCCTTCGCCCCTTGGTGCAAGCGCGCACGCTCCCGAACAGACATCGTCAGCGCTCTTTCTGTAAGTTGGAAAAGAGATTCGGGGTTGTGCTCGGCGAGCAGACAGTTTTTCTTGTCGAGGCAGAAGCCCCGGTTGCCGATGCAGTCCAGGGTCACTACGAGACAGCCCGAAGCCATGGATTCGAGTGCAGGTAGATAAAACCCCTCCCGTTCGCGAGGCAGGCACACGACTATTCGGCTCTCGCCAAGCAAATCCAGAAAGGCGTCCCGGTCAATGAATCGGGAAACCAGGAGATGCTCGATTCCGGCTCCATCCAGGCGCCTGGACAAAGCACCAGCAAGCTCGGGGCTCTTGTAGCCGATGACCGTGATCGGCTCTCGGCGTGCCTCGTACCCTACCGGAATGCCGTCCCCCGTCGATTCGAACGGCCTTGTGTCGATTCCATTCGGGATCGTCAGAACCGGACCATATGGCTGGCCGGTAGCGCAGATTGCATCGGCAACCTCCTCACTCACGCAGATCCGAATGGCTCTTCTGGCGAGATCCCGATACGCCTTCCGGAACCCATCGGCGTGGCGAACATGCTGAATGAGGTTGATCCTGGGGATGTCCAAGGAGTTCAACCCCATTTGGTCCACGTAGCTCCAGTCTATTCCAGCAAGGAAAAGCACATCGCGGGGCTTGGGCTCCCAACGACCCGCCATGCCGGCGTCTCCGGCGGGCCAGAGTCGCTGGCGTTCCCGGGCTTGCCGCTCGTTCGCCGGTTCCCGGCTGAACGTGATTCTGGGCACGAAGCCCGGCATGCGCCGCACGTGGTCAAAGTAGTGTGAATGCTTGAGAAATCCGCCATTCAGGCGCTTGAAATCCCGGTAAAACCAGATGGTTCTGGCTTGTTCTGATTCGCGCGGCGTTCCGTGAGATCGCCCAAGGCGATTCTCGGGCGCCATCGAGCGCGAGGGCGTGGCAAACCATCGAAAGACTCTACGAAGACCGGACATCGCGATTCCCTTTCCCATCTTCCCATCGCGAAGAGATTGTTCGCAGCTTTGCGAGGGCAAATGCTCCTTCGGCAGCTTTTCCACGCAGGGCCGGTCGCCGGAGCGTGGGCACGTGCCGGGGCTCAGCCATCCACTCACCGGCCGGACTTGGGCTCAGCCTTCTTAACGAACGCGTCTTGGCGAGACGTGCCTCCAGCTCTGCGATCCGCGCCTCCGCCGCGCGGAGGGAGGATGACTCGGCTCATCGGCAAACCTCTCGACATCGTTCGCCCGGACGATCCTCACCGGGCCTCCGAGCGACGCTACCACAGCCCCCTCCGCTTCCCAGAAGCTGCGCGCGCGAGGAAAGCTCCCCCGCGCGTCGCCGGCATCAGGAATAGCGGCTGCTCGGGGTCAGTACGTTGCTCCATGACGCCGCCCCGGAAGAATGACGGAGGAAGCGCAGCCCCTTGTCTCCGCCCTCGCTCGCCTCCGGAAACGCGCCGTCCCGCAGCTCCGCCGCGGGCGTGGTGATCCGGAATGTCAGGATCATGCGTTCGCGGGATGTGCTGCGCCGATCCCTCGCGTAGCTGCCGGAAGCATGCAGCAGGTGCGGGTGAAAGAGCACCGCCTCGCCCGCCTTGAGCGGCAGGGGCGCACAGAGCCTCTCCGCGACCTGACCTGCATAGCGGATGTTCCCGGACTCCCGGTACGTGGCGGTAATCCCGTATCTGCGCTCCTTCTCCGGCACGGTGAGCCGGTGGGACCCCGGCACGAACATGGTGCAGCTTTGCTCCGGCAAGTCGTCCATGGCGAGCAGCGTGGAGAAGCTCAGGGCATCGCCCTCGAAGGCTTCGGAGTGCCGATCCTCGTGCCAGGGCAGGCGTGGGTCCGCGAGGAACATGTTCGTGCGCCAGAGCAGGAGCTCTCTGCCCAGCACGTCGTGAATTGGCCGCCAGAACCCTTCATCCGTGCAGAGCCTGTCCAGCACGGGAAGGTCGATGTGCCGGTTGCGGGTGGTTGAGACGCCCGACCGCGAACGCTGCGCCCGGATGGCGCTCTTGATCCGTACCACCTCGTTCTCACCGAGGAGCGGGAGCGGACCGAGCAGGCCCCATCGCTTCCAGCGATAAAGCTCCCTCAGCCGTCCGAGGACTCGAGCGCAACCTGTGGGTCCGGTGCTCATCGTGGGCGTTCAGTCAGGGAGACGGCCCGGGAACACTTGAGCACCGCCAGGGGACGCCGGACGCCGAGCCAAGGGGACCGCAGGCCGGTGCATCTCTCCGCGCTCGGGCTGCCGGAGCGCCTCGTCCGTGAGTGCGGGTCAGCGAAGCGCCTCGGGAAGGCGGGAGCGGTGTCGTGGACCCCAACGCGCAATCCGGGGCCGGGCCCGGGAATCGGGAGTACACGTCCACTCGGGGTGGACTGAACCGGAGCATCGCCGTACATGGGGCATCTTATTGGTGCCGCCGAGGCCTCGCGATAGGTGCTCCTCCGCTGCGAGAACTCCGGCCGGCACCCGAGTAACGGAACTCAAATGTAGATCAAATCGAGACTTCCGCACAGGCCCGGAGTTCGGAGCGGAGCGGGGAGGGGGTGTCTGCCTGCAGGGGATGACGAGAATCGACGACCCGGCCCTGAGAATGCTCCCGGAGTTCCTTGCGCGACAGCGGGGACAGGTTCCCCGGCCTTGGCGGGCCGATCAAGGGAGTGACGGCATGGGACGAGTGGCGCCGGCCTCGTCACTCCGGCAATGGGCGGAAATCCACTATGCCGGACCGATCGCGGAAGCGGTCGTGGGGGTTCTCGGGTCTGTGCTTGGCGGCACTGGTCAACCGGCCGACGAGGGCGTCACCACTCTGCGGGATCCTTCCCATCGCGCACGGGTGAAGCAGAGCTGCTGGCGAGAAGTGTGGCGACCGGATCGTTGTCACGGCGGGCCGGCAGGGCCATGGCGCGGCACCCGGTTGAGATCCCGCGTTGCCTGTCTCCGGAAATGAAAAGGGAGGGCCGAAGCCCTCCCCTTTCGTGCGGTTGCCGTAGTGGTACGGCTGTGAGAGTTGTCCTCACATACCCGAGTGATGGACCACCGTGTCGGTGCCTCGGGTCTCCATGTTGACGGTGACGCTCGTCACGTCGATGTTCATCGGCTCTGCTACCAGATTGATCGTCGCTGCGGTGCGAGAGCCTCCGGTGAGCATCACCAGATCCGCAGCCTTCATGGTCACGGTGGCACCGGCCATCAGTGTACCCATGGCCATGTCCGTGCCGGTTGCCATCACGCCCTCTTCCGGTCTGAACTCGATTTCATACGCGGCGTCCGTGGTTCCGCGATTCGAGAGCACGAGTCGCTGATTGTAGCCCTCGTAGGTGGTCATGTAGGGGATGTGTACGGTCGTGCCGTTACGCGGGAATCTGCCGAGCTCGCCCATGAACTCCGGCGCAGCGAACGCGTTGGCAGCCGCAGCTTTGGCAAACTTCACGGTCACCATGTAAGGAGCGGAAGGAATCTCCATGTCCGCCTCCTCCAGGAGGCATACGGATGCACCACCCGCAGCTTCTGCTTCGCTCACTGTGAGCGTGCCCATCCCGGTGGTGGAGCTCAAATCATTGGTGTCACCTGTCCTGGCAGTTACGCACGAGTCTCCTGATGTGTAGTGCTGGCCGACTGCGTCCGAAAAATCGCCCGCGACAGTAATCGTCGTGTCGGCAGCCGTGTATACATCGGCAGCGGTAACTTGCGCACTGTTTAACGCACCTAGTGTAGCGGTAGCAGGCGCGATCATGATGGTGCCTACCTCTCCCACGCCGTCGGGAGGGATACCGGTACCGGTTCTGTTCACAAACTCCTCGAAGCCTGTGGCAACATCCGCGACATCCATCCCCTTCGTAACCGTTACGTTTGCTCCGCTGGTGACGCTTACCGCACCCGGGACTTCCTTCATCCTGAAGTAGTCGTCGTTACCAGCCAGCGCATCCGTGATGGAGAGGTACACACTGATTTTTGCCGAGCCGGGCTGATCCACCATCACTCCCAAGGCAGTGGGTGCGAGCGTCACAACTTCGTCGGCTACCGTGGGTTCAGTAACCCTGAATACGGCCCAACTATCGTTCTTGGTGGCGGTGACCGTACCTCCGGCAACGCGGCTGGTGGTGGCACCCACGAGGCTGTCATCGCTCAAGGGAGTGGTCGCGAATACCATATTCGTCAGGTCGAATCTGACGAACAGCGGAGTAGTGCCTGAGTCGAATCCCAACTTGCCGGACATGTTCTGCGCATTCGCACCGTTGGTGACGGTGTAGTACTTGACGCCATCCCTCATTATCTCGCCGGCTGTCGTCAAGGTCTCCTGGGCGTACTTCACCTTGCCCATACCGTCTTCGAGGTTGATTGTCGCGTTGGCCGGATTGGTCACCAGCAAGGCCATGGAACCCAGTATGGCCGCCCCAGCAACCCCGAGAGTTTTTCTGCTGAGCATGATTGCTCCTCCTTTCTCAGTTCAGAGCTTTGAGTAAAAAAATTGCTGCCGAATCAGCCATTTGACCCAGGTTCTTCAGCCCCATGTCATGCGGCTCCGGACGGATTATCCACGATACGACCTTAATGGCAAGCTTTATTTCCGGTCGATTGAACTCGCCCCGGGGCGTCAGTCCAACTTGTTGATTTTCTTGCCAAATTTGTCGCGACCGGGTCTTTCTACGCACGGGCAGAGCAATCCACGCCGCCCACACGATGGCAGATTATCCATGACTCAACGCAAATGGCAACCCCCGCATCGAGTAGTTTCGCCCGCCGCGTCCGTCGGACAAAGGCGCTCCGTCCAAGCCGGCGCTCCGCATCGAGACGCACCCGAGCCGACGCAGCCACGATCAGGGCTCGCGGTCGCGGTGCAGCCCGAGCTGCTCCTGAACCTGACGGGTGAGCTCCCAGCCTTCCTCGTGGTCCGCGACCACGTAGGGGGTGACCATCACCATCAGCTCGGTGCGGTCCTTCTGCAGGGAGTCGGCGCGAAAGAGGCGGCCGAGCACCGGCAAGTCGGAAAGCAGCGGCACCCCGGTCAGGCCCGCGCTCTGGTTGCCGGAGATGAGCCCGCCCATGAGCAGGGAGCCACCGTCCTTCAGCGTGAGGCTGGTGCTGATCTGGCGGTTGAGGATGGTGGGGGAGCCTGTGATGCTCGTCGCGGCGCCGGGCAGCGCCTCGCTCAACTGCTGGGAGATCTGGAGGTCCACCAGCCCGTTCGCCTGCACCAGGGGCTTGATCTCGAGCTGCACCCCGGTCTTGCGGTAGGTGACCTCCTGGAGCACGTTGGTGGAGCCGTCGTCCGAGGTATTGGAATCCGAGCGCTGGGTGATCACCGGGATCTCGTTGCCGACGTCGATGCTCGCGGTCTCGCCGCTCTTGACCAGCAGCCGGGGCCGGGAACGGATCACCACCCGGTCGTCCTTGCGGAAGAAATTGAGCATCGCCCGGGTCTGGCCGGCGCTGTCGAGGGTGAAGGATAGGCCCCCGGCGCCGACGCCGAGGGTGTCGAGCGTCCCCACCGTGAGGCCGCGGCTACCGAGCGCGCCGTTGACCAGGAACTCGAAGCCGGTCTTCTCCTCGTCGCTCAGAGTGACCTCGGCCACCAGCACCTCGATCAGCACCGAGGGGACGGACTGGTCGAGCTTCTCGACGACCTCCCGGATCTCCGCCCACTGCTTGCCGGAGCCACGGAAGAGGAGCAGGTTGCGGTTCTTGTCGACGACGATGCGACCGGCGGCGGGCTGCGCTTCCCCGAGCGCGACAATCCCCTGAACGGCGCCTTCGTCCTCTTCGCCCGGCTCCGGCTCGGGAGACGGAGCGGCGGCGGCACCTGCGCCGAGCATCTGGTTGAGGGTCTCCATCAGCTCCTCGGCCTGGGTGTTGCGCACCTCGTAGGTGAACACCGCCTCCTCGATCGCCTCCTTCTGCCGGGTGTCGAGGGTGCGCGCCCACTGCTCGACGTGCGCGATGGTGCCCGGGCTCGCGGCGAAAGCGATCACCTTGTTCACTCCCTCCAGCGGGAGGAGGATCACCGCGACGCCGACCCCCCCGGCGCCGACACTCGCCTGGTAGCCCTCGGCGCGCAGCACCGATTCGAGCGCCTGAGCGAGCTCGCTCGCCGACATGAAGACCGGCTCGACGATGAGGCCGTGACGCCCGCGCAGCAGGGGCTGGTCCAGCACCTCGATCATCGCGAGTGCGCGGGCGAGGGTGTCGGCATCGCCTTTGAGGAGGAGGGCGTTGCGCTCGGGGTCTTCCTGGACCTGGAGCTCCTTCGAGTCGAAGGCATCGAGGAGCCAGCCCCGCACCTGGGGGCCGCGCACCACGTGGAGCGGCACGAGCTGGAATATGACGCGATGGCTGGCGGGGACCTCGGGCAGGGCGCGCCCGCTCACGAGCAGGGGCACGTCGCGGGTGGCGACCTCCTGGCTCGGAGCGAAGGAGAGCACGCCCTGCTCCACCTCGCGGAGCTCCACCCCGTACTCCGCGAGCACCCGGCGGGCGGTGGCGAAGAGCTGGCTCGGGGGGAGCGGCTCGGTGAGCTTGAGAGTGACGAGGTCGCCCTTCTCGCGCAGGCCCGGCGAGATCACGAAGGACATGCCGAGCTCCTCGCCGAAGACCTCGTTGATGAAGGGCACGAGCGGCACGTCGTGGAAGCTGACCCGGATCGGGTCACCGCGGAGGTCCTGGCCCAGACGGTCGGCAATGCCCTCGGCCACCGTGCGCTGGATGACGACGCCCGGCGCGCGGGTGGTGCGGGTCTCGGCGCGGGGCTCGTCCGGGGCCGGGAGGGCCGCCTCGCCTTCCGCTTCCGCCGCGGGCGCCGGCTTGGGCGCGCGGATGGGATCGGGCAGCGGGTCGATGCGCAAGGTCGCGCACCCGCTCGCGAGCGACGCGAGGAGGAGCGCGGCACCGAGCCGGAGGGGGAAGGGCTTCATGGCAGCACCCACTCCCCGACCCGCTCGACGCGGGGCGCGGCGTACACGGCAGCGACACCGCCCGTACACAGCGCGTTACTACACGCGCACCGAGCGTTACCCAGGAGCCACGAGACCGACACATTCCCGTCCATACTCGGGATTCTAGTGCGCGCGCGGGAGAGCGGGTAGTCGAGCCCCGGGACGCAGCGCCTCAGGGCGCGAGATCGCGGTGTAGGTCGAGTCGCTCTCGTATCCGTCGCCGGAAGTCGGCCTCGCCGGTGCACGCGAGCGCCGCCGCCATCAGGGCCTCGGACGGGAGCGCACCGATGAGCGCCCGGTCCTCCGATGCGTCCAGCGCCGCCTCGATGCCCCGGCCCGCGAGCACCGCGCGCTATGTTGCGCTCAACATAGTGAGTTATGCAGAGCCCCCGGTTATGTTGAGTTAGGGTGTCCCGGCCCCGCGGACACTGGCTCCGGGGGCCGAGACGCTCAACATAACTAAGGTGGCGGAGGTCCTGAGCCATGTGCGGACGCCTGACGCAGTCCATGACTTGGGCCCAGATTCATAGACTCTACAACCTGCCGCACGATGCACGTCCACTGAATCTGCAGGCCCGCTACAACGCCGCTCCGACGCAGGATCTCGCGGCCTGCAGACTCGACCTCGCGGGCGAGCGCGAGGTGGTGACGATGCGCTGGGGATTGATTCCGTCTTGGGCAAAAGACATGAAGATGGGTGCACGCCTGATTAATGCACGGGCCGAGACGGTGCATACGAAGCCCTCCTTCCGGAGCGCATTTCTGCGGCGGCGCTGCACCGTTCCGGTGGACGGCTGGTTCGAATGGCGGCAGGAACCGCACGGCAAGCAGCCGTACTTCCTGGCCGCGCTGAACGCCCAGCCACTCTCGTTCGCGGGGCTGTGGGAGCGGTGGACGCGCGCCGACGAGTCGATTGAGTCGCTGACCATTATCACCACCGGCGCATCGGCAGCGCTTGCCGCCGTGCACCACCGACAGCCCGCCATCGTGGGTCCCGACCAACTCGAGGCGTGGCTCGATCCCGCGTCGCCGGCCGAGCGACTCTTCGAGATCGTGCGCACTGCGTGCGAAGGACCGTTTGAGGTGCGGAAGATCAGTGCGCTCGTCAACAGCGTCCGCAACGATACGCCGGACATCCTGACTCCCGCGGAAGCAGTTGAGCGACGATGAACGAACCGCCGGCGGAAGCGATGGTGCGTGGGGCGCTTGGGCCACAGGCACATGCGCATCGCAGCGTTCCCGTCCTCCAACCGTGCTCCGTGTAGCCGGCACGAATCAAACCGACACTCGATTCGTTCGGGCGCCCGGGGCGCGGCGCCTCAGGGCGCGAGCTCGGGGGGCGGGTCGAGCTGCTCTCGGGCTCGTCGCCGGAAGTCGGCCTCGCCGGTGCATGCGAGCGCTGCCGCCATCAGGGCCTCTGACGGGAGCGCGCCGATGAGCGCCCGGTCCTCCGCCGAGTCCAGCGCCGCCTC
>CAYQVB010000143.1:0-30012 GCA_964420925.1 uncultured Ectothiorhodospiraceae bacterium
TCCGGCGGGGGCGGTGGCATGGGGGCGGCGACGGTGATTCGGCTCGCGGAGGAGGGCGCCACGGTGTTCGCCTTCGACCGAAGCCGTGAAGGGCTAGATGAGACGGTGGCGTGCGCGCGGGCGAGAGGGCTCGAGGTGCACGCGATCCCGGGCGATGCGACCGACGAAGCGGAGCTCGCGGGCGCCTACGAGCGGGTGGACAGAGAAGCGGGAACCTTGCAGGTGGCGGTGAACGTCGCCGGAGGCAGTGTCGCCGGCTACGTATCCGATCTGCCGTGGTCGGAGTGGGAACGTCTCTTCGCGTGGAACATCGAATCGACCGTGTGCAGTTGCCGCCTCGCGGTCGCGCGCATGCGGGCCGGGGGCGGCGGCAGCATCGTCAACATGTCGTCCATTTCGGGGCTGCGCGGCGATCCGGGCTGGGCGGCCTACAACACCGTCAAGGCCGCGATCATCAATCTGACGGAATGCCTGGCCTGGGAGGTGGGCGGTGACGGAATCCGGGTCAACGCGGTGTGCCCCGGACCCATCGCGTCGCCGCGCATGATCGATTCGCTGCCCGCGGAGTCGGACTTCGTGTCCGCCTACAACGAAGCGGTCGCGCTCGGACGCATGGGGGGCCCCGACGAGGTCGCGGCGGCGATCGCCTTCCTCGCCTCCGACGACGCCTCCTTCGTGACCGGCGCGCACCTGGTGGTGGACGGCGGCCTCACCGCCCGCACCGGCCAGCCCATCGTTCCGCCATAATACGGGCATGAGTGGTCGATTCCGGACCCGGCTCCGCGGCTCTGGCGGTGACGAGCCGCGTTCATTCCGGAAGAGCGCGCTGGCAGTCTCGATCGACCGAATCGAGACGATCATTCCTTCTCCCGGCTTCCGGTGGTGATTGGAAGCCCGAATGGTGGTTGTGAAGAGGAACTGAGGAGGCACGGTCATGAAGAAGATCATCTCTTACGACGACAAGACAGGGTTGCTGCGCACGCGCCGCTTCGGGCTGCTATCTCGCCGCAAGTTCTCGATGGGACTCGCGGGCGCGGGAGCCGCCCTCGCCACAACTGGCCTGCTGCCGCGCTCCGCGGTCGCCGCAACCGACGTCAAGTACACCGGCTGGCAGGGTTACGACGAAGGGCTCGATGTCGGCGGATGGTTCGCCGAGAACGACATCAACCTGCAGCCCACCTACGTGACCGCCGGCAACGAGGAGATCATCGCGGCGATTCAGGCCGGCGGCAAAGGCAACATGGACGTGGTCTCTCCGGCGGCTCTGTACATGCCCTTCTATGCCAGGGTCGGCCTGGTCGAAGCCCTCGACATGTCACGGCTTCCCAACTACTCGAACCTCTTCCCCGAGTTCCAGCACATGCCGATGCTGGAAAGCGACGGCGAGGTCTGGGGCACCCCCTTCGTGTGGGGCTCGGTGCCTCTGATGTACAACGCTGACATCGTTCCGGAAGCGCCCACGTCCTGGCGAGACATGATGAAGCCGGAGTGGAAGGGGAAGGTGGCGCTCGTGCACGACCTCATCGCGGTCATGATCCCCTTCGTCTCGGTCGCCACCGGAACCCGGGAGCCGTGGAACATCACCAGGGAGCAGCTCGAGGACACCATCGAGCTGATTACCCGGATCAAGAAGGAGCATGCTCTGACGGTGGCGCCGGGGTACGGCGAGCTCGGCACGCTGTTTGCCAACGGCGAGGTCGTCATGGCGCCGGCATGGGAGCCCACGAGCGTCTGGGGGGGAGCCGACGCCGTGAACCTCGAGTGGGTCATTCCGAAGGAGGGCACGCTCGTCTTCGTCGACAATCTCTCGATCGTCAAGCAGGCTCCGAATCCGGACCTCTGCTACGAGATCCTGAATCACTCCCTCTCCCCGGAGGCACAGGCGGAGACTGCGAACATCAACTCCACCGGCGCCGTCGTGGCGGGCGCCCTGCCGATGCTCGACGAGGTGCCGAAGTCGCTCTACCCCTATGACGACATTCAGGGCTGGTTTGACGCGGCGGGCGGGATTACCCGCCTGTGGCCGCTGGAAGCGGAGGGCGACCAGGTCACTTTCGACGACGTGACCCGCGCCTGGGAGCGTTTCCTGAGCGCCTGAGAGCTTGTGGCGGCTCGGGCCGCCGAGTGCCGGAGCGCAACGTCACGGCTGCTCGGTGCCCGTGCCGCTCCATGTCGACCCCGGCTCGCCGACGATGATCCCGCGGACGAAGCGCGAGTGGCTGATTGTGCCCTCGAGCGTAGTGTTTGCGGGTTGCTTCGCGGTTCCGGTGGCCTGGTTTCTCGTTCTCAGCTTCTTCCAGATCAAGTCTTACCAATTGAGCACCGAGCTCACCGCGATGAACTACATCGTGGTGTGGCGCGACTACCTGGATTCGATTCTCTTCACCTTCACCATCGCGTTCGCAGTCGCCGTCATCGTCACCACCGTCGCGTTCGCGTTCGCCTATTTCATCCGCTTCAAGGCGGGACGCTTCGGCGTGCTGCTCGTCTTCTGCACCCTGATCACCTTGTTCGGCGGCTACCTGACGAAGATCTACGTCTGGAAAACAATCCTCGGCGCGAGCGGAGTGGTCAACTCGGTCTTGCTGTGGCTCGGGGCCATCGACGAGGCGATCGGCGTGTTTCTCTACAACCCCCTCGCCGTCGTCATCACCCTCGGACACTACCTCCTGCCTCTGGGGGTGCTGCCCATATACGGGTCGCTTCGGAACGTTGCCGACACCCCGCTGCTTGGGGCCCGTGACCTCGGGGCGAGTCCCTGGCGGGTGTTCTGCGACATCGTGCTGCCGCAGTGCCGGGTGGGCATCCTTTTCGCGTTCACCCTCTCGTTCCTGTTCTCGGTGGGCGACTACGTCACCCCCCTGCTCGTCGGCGGACCCTACACCTCCATGCTGGGAGTGCTCGTCCAACTCCAGTTCGGCATGCGATTCAACGCCCCCCTCGGAGCGGCGATGGCCTTCACCGCCGTCATGCTGTGCATCGCCATCGTCGGCATCGCCAACGTCGTGCTCAAGCGCCTGCTGACGGCGCGGTGGTGACCATGTCGAAGCTCGTGTGGAGAGTCTTTGGCGTCGGATGCCTGTTGTTCATGCTGACGCCGCTCGTAATTCTCGTGCTCTTCAGCTTCAGCGAGGACCGGGCCATCGCCTTTCCCATCACCGACTTCGGCTTCCGATGGTGGAGGGAGCTCTTCGACAACAACGCGTTCTGGCCCTCGGTGCGACACAGCCTGGTAGTGGTTTCGGTCGTCGGCGCGGTGAGCACCGTGATCGGGACCCTCGCCGCGTTCGCGCTCGCGCGCCTGCCGCCGGGCTTCGCGGGCAAGTGCATCGCCACCCTGACCCTGCCGCTGATGGTGCCGCCGCTCGTGCTTGGCATCATGCTCCTCTCCTTCTTCACCCAGAGCGGGATGCCGCTCGGCTTGAACACGGTAATTCTCGCGCATCTCGTGTTCACCCAACCCCTCGTGATCCTGATCGTCTACGCCAGCCTGATCGGGTTCGATCACGACATGGTGAGCGCCGCACGCGATCTCGGAGCGACGCCGGCACGCGCGTTTCGCACCGTCACCCTGCCGGTGCTCCGTCCTTCGATTATCGGGGCGGCCCTGGTGGCGATGGCGATCTCGCTCGACGATTTCATCGTCACCTTCTTCACCATCGGTGGCGGCAACACGCTGCCCACCTTCCTGTGGGGCATGCTGCGCAAGGGGGTGTCGCCTCAACTCAACATCGTCAGCTCCCTGCTCATGGGGTTGACCATCGGCATCAGCGTGATCGCATTGCGGGTGACCCGATATCGGGGATGAGGTGACCGCCATGAGCCACGCCACCCGATCTTCGATGCCCTTCGCCTCCGTGGCGATGACCGGGGGCAGCGGCGCGGTGGGCCGGGTAATCGCAGAGGAGCTCGCCGATTCGGTCGACGTCACTTCAGTCGATGTGGTTCCCGCCCCGAAGGGCCTGCGGTGGACTAAGGCGGACGTCACGCACGCGGCCGCCGTGCGCTCCGCGCTCGAGGGACACGACGCCGTCGTACACCTCGCGGCCCTGATTCAGCCGGAAGATCCGGAAGAAGAGATGTTCCGGGTGAATGTGCTCGGCACCTGGAATGTGCTGCGCGCGGCGAGGGAACTCGGGATTCGGCGGGTGGTGATGGTTTCCAGTGAAACGGTATCGGGCGTGATCAACATTACGGGAGTCCCGCGGTCGAAGCCGGACTATCTCCCCATCGACGAGAGGCATCCGCTGCGCCCGCGGGAGACCTACGGCACGAGCAAGCAACTGGCCGAGGTCATGGCCGAGAGCTTTGCCCGGCGAGGAGGCATCGAGATCGTCATCCTGCGTCCAACCTTGATCCTCATGCCGGGCTGGGAGGAGTACGTGGTCGAAGCACGAGGGAAGGACGAGCCCAATCTCTGGTCCTACGTCCTGGTCCGGGACGTTGCCGTCGCGGTGCGCCTCGCATTGGAGCGCGAGACCGGACCCTGCGAGGCCTTCTACATCAGCGCTGTGGACACCTTCTCGCGGGAGCCCACCCTGGAATTCATGCGGAGGAAACTCGGAACAATCGAGGACATCCGCCGGCCCGAGGTGTTCGCGGCAAATCCTCATGCTGCAATCTGGGACATCTCCAAGGCGGAGCGGATGCTCGGATTCGTCCCTCGATACGACTGGCGCGCTTTCCTCCGGGACGGCGGCCACGATTGGGAGTGAGGGCACGCAGCGCAGGCGGACAATCTGCAGACGGCTGGACGACGAAACGAAAGGAACGAGGGAGGTCATCGAGATGCTGGGAGAGGAGAGCGAAGCCGTAGTGCAGTTCTGGGAGCGCTGCCGGCGTGAGCACGGGATAGGGGAGGAGGACTGGTTCGCCTCCACCTTCGCGGACCCGCGTCTTGCGACCTATCACGATGAGTTGCTGGATCTGGTCGGCGAAGGCAGGAAGCGCGCAACCGCCCACTTGGCGATGGACTTCGAGCGCAACCGGGTTCGCCGGCGCGAGCCGGGCGATTACTGGTTGATCCTGGATTCGGAGAATGCCCCGCGCTTCCTGCTGCGCATCACCGAAGTCGAAGTCATGCCCTTCGACCAGGTGCCGGAGCGTATCGCGGCCCGCGAAGGAGAGGGCGACTCGAGCCTCGAGTACTGGCGCACCGTGCACCGGGAGTACTTCCAGCTCCAGTGCACCGAGTGGAAGGTTGAGTGGCGTGAGGACTTCCCTACGGTCTGCGAATCCTTTGAGGTCGTGGCCATGGCCTGAAAGGCAACTTCTCCCCGATGCCTTGTGGGCGCACGTGTATCGTCGGATGCCAATTCCATTGTTTCCCCGATTAGCGGGCCATGATCCGAGAATTTGGCCCGTTGTCGGAGGGGTACTCGAGCCATGGATTCCCCCCCACGAGAAGAATCACTGAAAGTGACACCAGGCAATTTTCCGCCGGTTGTGCAGAAGTGGAGCCCGGGCACTTCTCCGTCATTACTTCGATGGCGGGAAGCGGGAGTCCACTCGGGTCCAAGGCCCGTGGGAAGCGCCACATGACGGACAAGGAGCAGATTTCAAGGTGGGAGTCGTAGACATCGAGTACAGCACTGATCGTGTGCTTGAGCACTTGCTGCGGTCCATCGAGCGCCCGGGCGACTTCTGCGCGCATGGCAAGCTGTTCGCGCCCATGCCGCGCCTGGAGGTCGATGGTGTCGGGATGTTGTCCTTTCCCGTCCCCGATTCGCAGATTTGTGCCCTGATCGAGGTGGCGGAGCGCACGCCCTATGGCAAAGGGTCCAATACCGTGGTTGACAGGTCGATCCGCGATTGTTGGCAGATCGGTGCCGAGAGGATCCGGCTGGCGGGTGCGGCGTGGCCGGATACCTTTTCGAGGATTCTCGATGCTGCGGCGTCGGGTCTCGGTTGTCCCCGCGATCGGCTCGATGCGCACTTCTACAAGCTGCTCATCTACGAAAAGGGCGGGTTTTTCTCCGCGCACCGCGACACCGAGAAGGCGGGCGGAATGATTGCGACCCTGTCGATCGCGTTGCCGATCACAGGCGAAGGCGGAGAGTTGATCGTGGGCCACCAGGACCGGGAGTTCACGATCGACATGCACGTCGAAGAGCCGTCCGAGCTGGCCTTCGTCGCGTTCTATGCCGACTGCGTGCACGAAACCCGTCCCGTGTTGGAAGGTCATCGTCTGTCCCTCGTCTTCAACCTGTGCTTGCGCGCCGGCGATGAGGACGCGCCCCAGGAAGCCCCGGACTACGCCGCACAGGTCAGCGAGATCGCGAGGCGCCTCGTCGCGTGGCAGCACAGCGAAGATGCGACCGAGAAGCTGGTCTGGCTGCTCGATCATCAGTACAGCGAGGCGGGGCTGTCATTCGATGCCCTCAAGAACGCGGACGCGGCCCGGGCGCGGAACCTCGCGCTGGCAGCCGAGCGCGCCGATTGCGAGCTATACGCGGCCATCGTTCACATCGAGGAGCACGGCGATGCGATGTACGAGGGCAGCTATGTCGACGGCTGGGGTTGGAACGAGGGCAGTGCCGGCGACATGGAAATGGGCGAGGTATACGAAGGCCGCTACTGGCTCGATGGTTGGCTGAGTCGGGACGGCGGCCGGCCGCCCCTCGGCGAGATCGAGCTGCAGCCCGCAGAGTTGCTGCCCCGCGGTGCGCTGGACGAGGCACGACCGGACAACCAGTGGCTGCACGAAGCGACCGGCAACGAGGGCGTCACGCTGGAACGTGCCTATCGCCGCGCGGCTCTCGCGATCTGGCCCAGGTCGAGAACGTTGCCCATCGTCGCGAGTGCGGGAATCGACGGGGCCGTCGCGTGGGTGGCGGAACAGCTCGATCGCAACGCAGGGACGGCTGGCGAAAGAACTCTGGATCTCGTCTCGGAGCTGATTGGACGGTGGCCGAGCGAGCGGAACGACGACGATGGTCCGGGCCGTGCCCGGATGCTCGCTCTATTGCGTGCGGTCAGCGACGAGCGTCACACCGTGCGCTTCCTGCAGGAAGTCATCCTGCACCGTTACCGCGGCCATGAGAATGAAGAGTTGGTGGCCGTGATGAACACGATTGGAGCGGACGCAGCGAAGCGCTTCTTGCGTGATCTCGCCGACGCGCAGTTCATCCGACGACCCAAGGAGACCCTCGCACTCCTGCGGCGCCTGGACGAGACGCACGGAGAATCCCCGGCGTCCGACTGGGAAGGCATCCTCCGTGAAAGCACCCGGGCGGTCCTTCTCGCCATATCAGCCGCGTTGGGCCCCCGAGCCAAGGGTGACGCAGCGGCAGGAGACACTCAGCGGTTGAAGCGGCTCGGCAACCAGGCCATTCACGATCTCTTCGCCCTGGCCTGGCGCTTCGGTCTGCCGAGGCAAGCCGCAGCGGCAGCTCGGGCCATCGTCGAGCATCCGGGGATTGTTTCCCTGGACCGCGGGATGCCGGCGGCGCTGCACGAGCTCCACGAAACGGAGGGTCTCGCTCGCAGTGCGGCCTTTGCGGTGCTCTGGCGCCACGCCGCGAACTTCCTGCTGGCGCGCAGCGCAACACCTCCCGGAGAGCCACGCGATTGGACCATCGCCTGCGATATCGACTGCAAATGCGAGTTGTGCAGGAAGCTGCGCGCGTTCTGCAAGGACCCCGTCGCAAAAGAGGCGCGCTTTCCGTTACGTAAGGACCTCCGCGCCCATCTTCACAGGGTCATCGACTACAACCGACTCGACATCGATCACGTGACGGAACGTCGGGGTCGGCCCTATACCCTCGTCTGCACCAAGAACCGCGCAAGCCACAAACGGCGGCTGGACGAGTACTCCAAGGATGTCTCCTCCATGCGCGTGCTGATCCAATCGGCACCGGGTGGTGGAGGACGGGCGGCGGCGCGCCGTGCGCCGGAACTCCCGCACCTGCGCGAGGCGGTGGCCGTAGCGGAACGTAACCCATGACGAGTGGTCTCTACTGGACTTCGCCTCAGCGTCTGAGCTTGCGATACTCTTCACAGGCTTCCGCCAACGACGGAGGTGCGGATTCCGGGAGCCTCTGTTGCTCGTGACAGATCCTGAACAGCCTGTCGGCCATAGGATGACAATCCCTCGGGCGGCCAAGGCGTGGATAGCTCTTACCTTCGTCTACCTCCTCGTCCCCTTGAAGGTACGCAAACCATGTTTCGATGTTTCTTTTCGGTACGACAACAATCACCCGGTCGTCCTGCGTACGTCTCGGAATGCTCCGCTGGTCGCACTCCTGATCCAACTGCCTTTTCCTGAAATCGACCTCATGGACGTCTGCATCTATGACCACTATGAGGTAGGCATCTAGTCTGCCACGAATCGTACTTAACTCCTGAGGATATCGACTGCGTACCCACTGTTCGCCGCTCCCTCCGCCGCGGGGAAGAGGAAGTGTTAGGATGTCACGTGTTCGGAAGTTGCGGTGTGAAAGGAAGCGGCGGACGAAGCTGTTGGTCTGCGAATCCTCGCAAAGCAGAACCAGCCTTACACTCACTCCTCCCATCCTCTGGCGATGGCTTCGGAAAAGGATAGTCCTTCCGAGGCAATCCCTGGTTCGCTACTCACTCGTGCGGGACCATCTCCGTCACGGAAGAACCACTTTCCGCTGGCGCCTGCCATGTAGTCTATGATTACCGGGTGATGAGAGACGACAGTGATCTGATCGAGCAATTCTCCGCATCCTTCGACAGCACTGGCGAGCCAGGGTTGAATCTCTCTAAGGGAGAGATAATTGTCTGGTTCGTCAACGAACAGGGATGTGCGTCGCTCATCGGTGAGAATTGTCAGGCTGTAGAGTGCGATCAGAGCTCGCTGACCG
The DNA here is from genome assembly GCA_964420925.1 of uncultured Ectothiorhodospiraceae bacterium. GTDB lineage: Bacteria > Pseudomonadota > Gammaproteobacteria > HK1 > HK1 > JAJEAD01. The sequence goes on from CAYQVB010000143.1 coordinate 8,829, forward strand.
TCGGAGAGTTGATCAAATCCATAGTCGATGCTCTTTCCGGATTCGGTACGAAACACAGCCTTTAGGGTACGTGAGTTTTCGCCTGACTCCTTGAGTTTGATTGAGTGGAAGTTCGGTAGGGATTCTCCGAGGGTATGGAAGAGTTTCGCAATTACGCCCATGTTTTCCTGGGAGAGGTGGCGATACCAGCCGACAAAATTCGTCATATGCGGGTCGAGGAAGTAATCCTCGCTTCGAGTCTCGGATTGGAAAATGGGCGGACAGGGATTGACGATTACGTAACTGGCCAGAATCTTTTTGAATTGGGATAGCTTTCGGTTGTCCGGTCGCTCATTCAAGACACCAATGCCGGACAGACTCCAATCGAAAGGGTAGGACGGTCCATGAGTATAGTCATCATGAAAGAGCTGCGCTTCACCCCTGGTGAATTCGAAGATTGGCCTGCCCTTGTGCCTCAGCGTCTCCCTGGCGATTCGCATCCTGCTGCGATCGGGATCATGTTCAATGGTCAATGCATAGTTATAGGTCTGGTCGCCTACGCAAGTGTCGATTTCGAATTTTTGCTCCTTTCTGTCCCCGTGCATCGTGAGATCCCGGGTGGGGAAAAGCTCTTCGACCTTGCGTCCGCGAACCACCAAGTTTTGAAGCTTGCGCAGCACCGTCAAGACGGAGCTTTTTCCCGTACCGTTTGCGCCGAGAAGAATGTTCGTTTCATCCAGCTCGAGTTCGAAGTTCACCAGGCAGCGAAAGTTGTCCGCATAGAATCTCCTGAGCACGATGAGTTACCTCGGAAGTGTGCCTCTGGCCGTTCCCAGGGGCGATGTTGTGGCGAGTATCTTGGGGTGTGTCCGACCCGTCAAGGCGGGGGAGTTCGGCTTGATGACCGGCGGGTACCAAGTGGCTGGTCGTCCACCCGAAGTTGTTTTCGTCAGACGCAGAGCGTACTTCGATCAGCGGGCGCCCGAGGCGGGCCGGCAACGAAAGCAGTCTCGGGTGTGATCGTCCACGATCCCGACCGCCTGCATGAACGAGTAGCAGATGGTCGAGCCGACGAACTTGAAGCCCAGCCTCTTGAGCTCCTTGCTCAGCCGGTCGGAGAGGGGGGTCGATGCCGGCACGTCATCGATGCTCTTCCAGCGGTTGACGATGGGGACCCCATCCACGAAGCGCCAGAAGAAGGGTGCGAGTCCGCCTTCGCGCTCCGAGAGGGCGAGCGCGGCGGCGGCGTTGGTGCGCGCCGCCCGGATCTTGAGGCGGTTGCGGACGATGCCGGGGTCCTGGGCGAGCTGTTCCAGCTTTGCCTCGTCCCAGGCCGCGATCCGGGCCGGATCGAAACCATCGTAGGCGCGGCGGTAGGTTTGTCGCTTGCCGAGGATGAGGCGCCAGCTCAGGCCCGCCTGCGCCCCCTCGAGCAGCAGCATCTCGAAGAGGTGACGGTCGTCGCGCGATGCGACGCCCCACTCCTCGTCGTGGTAGGCGATGTACAAAGGGTCGTCTCCGACCCAGGCGCATCGGCGTGCTTCAGTCATGTCGATCCTTCCCGCCATTCCTTGCGCCCACCGGCACAGGAGGGCGCGCCGGCCCGTTGTCGTGGCGCACTCGTGTCTGCGCCCTCGTGGAGAATCCTGAGCACCGCGGCTGGGCGCTTCCTTCTTGACCCGGGTGTCGAGGTGCTCGTCGATCTCCCGGGGCAGTGCGTCGGGTCATCCGCCGAGGGCGTCCATGGCCTCCCGATGAGGAAGCCTGAGCGCCTCGGCGACCTCCCGGCAGGTGACGTCGCCGGCGTGCACGTTGAGGCCGTTGCGCAGGTGGGGGTCTTCGATGAGCGCCGCTCGGTATCCCTTGTCCGCTATCTTCAGAACGTGGGGCAGGGTCGCGTTGTTGAGCGCGAAGGTCGAGGTATGCGGCACCGCCCCCGGCATGTTGGCGACGCAGTAGTGGACGACTTCTTCCACGATGTAGGTCGGGTCGCTGTGGGTCGTGGGATGCGAGGTCTCGAAGCATCCCCCTTGATCGATGGCGACGTCGACGACCACCGAACCCGCTTTCATCCTGCGGATCATGTCGGCGCTCACGAGCTTCGGGGCCGCCGCCCCCGGGATGAGCACGCTGCCGATCACCACGTCGGCATCGGTGACGTGGCGGTCGATCGCGGTGCGGGTGGAGTACACGGTGTCGAGCGGTCTTCCGAACTGGCGCCACAGCGCCTTGAGGGCTTCGGACGACCGGTCGATGGCCCAGGTATCGGCACCCATCCCCATGGAGATGTGCGCGGCGTGGGTACCGACCACCCCGCCTCCAATGATGACCACCTTTGCTGGCAGCACGCCCGGCACGCCGCCGAGCAGCATCCCCTTTCCGCCGTGCACCTTTTCCAGCGCGTGGGCCGCCGCCTGGATGGAGAGTCGGCCCGCCACTTCGGACATTGGAGCGAGCAGAGGCAGGCCCCCGGAAGGAGAGGTGACCGTTTCGTACGCGATGCACACCGCCTTGCTCTCGACCAGATCTGCGGTCTGCTCGGGATCGGGGGCAAGGTGGAGGTAGGTGAACAGCACTTGGCCCTCGCGCAGCATCGCGCGCTCGTTCGCTTGCGGCTCCTTGACCTTGACGATCATCTCCGCCCGCTCAAAAAGCGTCTCCGCTGCTTCGGCGATCGTCGCCCCCGCCGCGGCGTACTCGGAATCGTCGGCGCCGATGCCGGCGCCGGCACCGCTCTCCACGAGCACCTCATGGCCGTGCAGGACCGCCTCGTTCACGCTGTCCGGCGTGAGGCCCACGCGGTACTCGTGGTCCTTTATCTCCTTGGGAACCCCGATCAGCATCGGCATGGACTCCGTCGTTGCAGGGCGTCTCCCCGAGTCATCGGCGCTCGGAGTTTAGCGGAGCAAGGATACGCCTGCGCGCGGTTGGCAACCCCGGCGGCCCGATGTACTGTCGCGCCCATTAAGAGGATGGACTGCAGCCGCTTCCCCTTCGTGGATGCGGTGTGGCCCAGGCCGAAGGGGTGAAGTGATCCCTTGTTTCGACAAACGTGAGGTGGAGCAACGGCGCGGCCGTGGGATGAATCGAGGATTGCCGGTTCGAGTCACGTATCGATGAGCGTTCCCGGAGCCGCCGACGCTGCACGGCCCACCCTGACGATCGGGGCGGTCCCCCTGCGTGAACTGATGGAGCGATTGCTCGGCGGCTGCGGCTGTCCCGACGACCTGGCCGCCGCCGCGGCCGAGGTGTTCCTGGAGGCGGAGCTGCGCGGGATCGGGGTGCAGGGCATCGACTACATGCCCTACCTCATCGCGAACCTGCGCGCCGGCAACATCGACCCCGCCGGCCGGCCGCACGTCGTGAAGGAGAACGCCGGAACCGCGCTCGTCGACGGCGGCAACGGGCTCGGACAGCCGGCGGCGCTGCTCGCCGCCGACATCGCGGCCCGCAAGGCCCGTGAAGCGGGCGCCGCCGCAGTCGGGATCACCCGCAGCCAGGATATCTTCATGATCGGCTACTACGCCGAGCGCATCGCGCGCCAGGGTTGCGCGGGCATCGTCTGCACCTCGGGCGGGCCCCTCGTCCACGCGCACGGCGGCGTGGACCGGGTGCTCAGCACGAACCCCATCGCATTCGGAATCCCCGGTGACCGCCGCGACCCCATCGTCTTCGACATGGCGACGAGCGCGCTGTCGAACGCCCGCATTCGCCAGGCCGCGTACCACGGGGAGCAGGTCCCGCCGGGAAGCGGGGTGGGGCCGGACGGATTGCCCACCACCGATGCGGCGACCATCCGCAAGGGCGCGATCGGCCCGCTCGCGGGCTACAAGGGCTTCGGGCTCTCGCTCGGCATCGCGATGCTTTCGGGTCCCCTCACCGGCAGCGATTTCGGGGCCGCGCTCGCGGGGGCGATCGTCGGGGAGCGCGCCGGCGCCCAGGGGCATTTCATGATGGCCGTGTCTCCCGCGGCCTTCGGAGACGAAGCGGCGTTCCGCGCGGCGGTGAATGCCTACGTGGACGAGATCACCTCGTCGAGGCTCGCCTCGGGGCACGTTCCCATTCGAATGCCCGGAGATCGGGCCTTCGCCGAGCGCGAGCGGCGGCTTCGCGACGGTATCCCGGTGCTGCGTGCGACCTGGGACATCATCTCGGAGATCGCCGCCGATCTGGGAGTCCCGGTGCCTTCCGACTGAAAAGACCTGCATCTGATTCCGTGACCTGCGGCGCGTGCAATGGCGCCGCTGCGATTCCGGGGTTCGCGACCCGCACATGGCACATCGCTCCGTTCGCCGGCGTTGCAGCAGGGCGGGGTTCGTTCCCCTGCTGGCTCGGGGAGGGACGACTGGTAGACTCGAAACGGCTCGGAACCGGAGGGTGCTCCATGCCAGTGGTGACGCTGAACGAGGTCGATCTCTGCTACGTGCAGCAGGGCGAAGGGCCGGACATCGTGTGGATTCCGGGGGGCGATCAACGCGGCATCGATTTTGCCGAGCAGTACGATGCCTTTCCCGATTTCCGCAACACCGCGTTCGATCCGCGCGGCGTCGGGGAGACCCGGAGCCGCGTACCGCCACCCTGGACCATGAAGCAGCTCGCGCGCGACTGCGCGGAGCTAATCCGGGCGGTCTGCGACCCGCCGGTGTTCCTCACCGGCCTGTCGATGGGTTCACTCATCGTCCAGCAGGTGGCGATCGACTACCCCGAGCTGGTTCGGGTGGCGATCCCGATGGGCACGGGCGGAGGGCTGGGCGGCTTTCCTTCGGACTGGATGCGCGCCGAGATCGAGTTCCGGCGTGCCGGCAGCACCCTGGAGGGCCCGATGGCGCTGCATCACTACGCGGTGTTCATGTACCCGTCGGAGGTGTTGGGAGACGAAGCGCTGTGGCAGCGCTGCCGGAAGTACGTGGCGAGCGCGTACGAGTATCGGGACAGCGACATGCTGATCGCCCAGTGGGAAGCCTGCCTGACCTACCGGGACTTCCCCCGCCTTCACGAGTGCCGGGTCCCCATGCACGTCATCGCGTTCGGCCAGGACTGCCAGACTCCGCCGCGGCACGCGCGCACGGTGGCGGAAGCGGCCGGCGACGGGCACTTTCACCTCCTCGAAGGGCTCGGCCACGTGTCGCTTCTCGGACACCGACCCGGGACGGTGAGCGACAAGATCCGGGAGATCATCTCCGGCTATCTTTGACCGGGGCGGGCGCCTGCCGACTGGCCTCCACGGAGGACGCGGGATGCGGCGTGCTCCCGCGTCGTTCAGAGCTCGCAGTACGGTCCGTGGCCCTCCTCAGGCCGCGGGCAAGTGGGTGGGCAGGGCGTCGCGCAACGGCTCGATGAACTCGAGCTCGATGCCGCAGCAGCCGCCGATGATCTGTACTCCCTCCGATACCCATTCCCGGGCCTGGATCACGAACTCTTCCGGCGTGACCTGCGTCTCTTCGCTGGGGTTGCGGTAAGTGTCGACGTAGTCGTGGCGGTCCGCTTCCGGGTAGATGCCGATCGGGCCCGACCACTTGGATCGGACCAGGGGCAGGGTGGCGTTGGTGGCATCCATGGTGGAGTGGAAGACGTTGACTACCGTTCCACCGAGACCCGCAAGCTCCTCGAAGTGGGTATCGAAGGTTTCGCTCGAGGTGTATCCCACCTTGACCGCGTCTTGTCCTTCTTCCAACCGGGTCTTGAAGCCCATCCACACCGGCAGGCCCGTCGAGATGCATGCTTCGATGACCCAGCGGCGCTGTTCGGAGCTTCCGGTCGCCTCGGCGAGCAGGAAGTCGACGCCCCCCTCGGCGAGGATCTCCGCCTGTTCCCGCAGATTGTCGATCGCCTGGCGATCGGTGAGCTCAGCATGGTTCTTGAAGTAGTAGAGGTCCTGCCAGCCTTCCTCGGCCCCCGCGAGCAACCCGAAGTTGGAGACCGATCCCGCGATGTACACCGGCCGGTCCCTGGCGCAGCGATCCCGGGCATCCTGGGCGAGCATCACCCCGCGCAGGTTCAGCTCGGCCGTCATGTCGGCCAGCCCTATCGGATCCAGGTTGTGCCGGGCGCTCGGGTAGGTGTTGGTGGTGATGATGTCCACCCCCGCCTTGATGTAGTCCTCGTGCATGCGCCGCACCGTGTAGGTGTAGTCCTTGAGCGCGATGCCGGCCCAGGCCCGGTCGCTCAACGGCACGCCCATCTTCTGGAGCTGGGTGCCGACCGCACCGTCGAGCAGGATGATCTCGCGGTCCTCGATGCGCTTTGCCAAAGCAGCGTATTCACTCACGTGACGGTCCTCGCGGGGGTGAAGGGCGCGCATGTTGCGTGAGCGCTGCCGGACGCGCAAGCGTTCATCCTACCTGCACTTCCCGGCGTCAGAGTGCATACTACAGACGCCCAGCGGGGCGCGAATGTAATCCGCCCCGAAACCTGAAGTCCAAGGGGAGGAGAAGCAGAAATGAGTAACACCGGACACGGCGTCAAGCGGCGCGATTTCCTCAAGACGGGTGCGGCGGCCGCCGGCACTCTCGCGGTGGGGACCTACCTGCCTCGCGCATGGGCGGCGGAGCCGCTCAGGGTTTCGGCCTACGGCGGCTACTTCGAGGACTCGCTCGTCGAATACGTCTACCCCGAGTTCACCAAGGCGAGCGGCATCGAGATCGATTCGGTGAGCCAGTCGGGAGGCCTCGGATGGCTCATCAATATCGACACTGCGGTCAAGGCGGGCGGCGCCCCCCCGACCGACGTCACCATGACCGGAGGACAGGGGCCGCGCAAGCTCCCCCATGTCTTCCAGCCCCTCGACGAATCGCGCCTGCGGCACCTCTCGAACGTGCCCGAAAGCCTGGTGACCCGCGGCGACGGTGCCGTGCCCATCGCCGTCCCCGCGCTCGCCTGGTACCTGATTCTGGTCACCAATACCGAGGTGTTCCCGGAGGCGCCGGAGTCCTGGCGGGACCTGTGGCTGCCGAAGTTCGAGGACTCTCTCGGCATCCCGGCGGAACCGGAGTCGAGCTTCGCGCTCGATCTCATCGCCAACTCCTGGTTCGACGGCCAGGAAATGCTCGCGGAGCGTGACGGATTGATGACCGCCATGGAAAAGCTCGCGGAGCTGAAGCCCAACGTGAAGCTCTGGTACCGGGACGAGGGGCAGTTCCAGTCGCAGTTGCAGCAGGGCGAGACCCCCGCCGGGATGTACTACCACGACGTGACGCTCCTCGCGATCGCGGACGGCTTTCCGCTGCGCTCGACCTTTCCCAAGGAGGGCGGGGTCATCGACTTCGGCTCCTGGGGACTGGCGGCCGGCTCGACCCGGGGCGATGCCGCGCACGTGTTCATCGACTACTGCTGCCAGGGCCAGGTGCAGGCCGAGATCTCCCGGGCGATGGGGGTGGCGCCGGTGGTGGACCGTTCGCACATGGATCTGACGGACGAAGAGTTCGCCATGGTCTCGAGCGACATCCCGCCCATCGTCCCCTTCTACGAGACCTACGTGAAGAACGGGGACTGGATCAGCGAGACCTGGAAGAACATGCTGAGTAGCTGAGCCGCCTGCCTTCGGAGGGCTTCCCCCCGGTCTCGGCCGGGGGAGCCGCATCCCGATGCCCGGCCTCGAACTGAGATCCGTCTCGAAGCGCTTCGGGCCGCTCACCGCGGTCGAAGACGTCGCTCTCGACCTCCCCGCGGGCAAGTTCATCTCCTTCCTCGGGCCGTCGGGGTGCGGGAAGACCACCCTGCTTCGCCTGATCGCGGGGCTGGAGACGCCGAGTGCCGGGCAGGTGGTCCTGGACGATCGGGACATCACCGCACTGCCGACCCACCAGCGCAACATCGGCATGGTGTTCCAGTCCCTCGCGCTCTTTCCGCACCTCAACGTCTGGAACAACATCACCTACGGGCTGCGGATACGTGGCGCTTCCAAGCCCGAACGCCGCCGGCGGGCGGGTGAGCTGCTGGAGATGGTGCGCCTGCCCGGGGTGGAGGAGCGCGACATCAAGCAGCTTTCGGGCGGGCAGCGGCAACGCGTCGCGATCGCCCGCGCGCTCGCGCTCGAGCCGACGCTCTTCCTCCTCGACGAGCCCCTCTCCGCCCTCGACGCGAAGCTCCGCGAGGAAATGCAGGTGGAGCTTCGCATGCTCCAGGAGCGCCTGGGGATCACCACCATCATCGTCACCCACGATCAGCGCGAGGCGATGACGATGTCGGATCTGGTGGTGGTGATGAGCACCGCCCGGGTGCAGCAGGTAGGGCCGCCGCTCGAGATCTATCGCAGCCCCGCCACCGCCTTCGTGGCCGACTTCATCGGCAGCAGCAATCTCATCGATGCGGCATGCGTGGACGCGACGACGGTTCGGATCGGCGAGTCCGAGTTCACGGTGCCCTCGGTGCCGGAGGGTGTCCGCAGCGGCGACGCGCTGACGCTGACCATCCGCCCCGAGGACGTGCATGTGCTCCCCGCCGGCGATGCAGCGCCGAACCGGCTGCCGGGGCGGGTCTCCTTCGTTCGCGACGTCGGGGTGAGTGTGGAGTTCTTCCTGCGCTGCGACGAGCTCGAGCTGGTGAGCATCTCCGCACCCAAGGACCGGCCGGAGGCCCGGCCCGGCGACGAGGTCGTGGTGGAGCTTCCCGCGGAGTCCTGCGTCGTGGTGCGCCGATGAGCCTGTCGACCAGGCCGCGAGGGATCGTCGCTCATCTGCCTTTCGCCTACCCGGCGCTGATGCTGGGATGCTTCTTCCTCGTCCCCTTCGTGATCATGGTGGTGGTGAGCTTCTTCCACCGCCCGGAGAGCGGGGTCGGAACCTACGAGGTGGGCTTCGAGTTCACCCACTATCTGCGTTTCTTCTCGCCGCTCTTCGCCCGCCACATTCTGATCACCATCGAGTTCGCAGCAATCGCGGCCCTGCTGAGCGTGCTCGTCGCCTTTCCCTTCACCTACTTCCTGAGCCGCTTTCGACGCCGGCCGCAGGTGCTGGCCTTGGTCTTCATTCTCTGCGTGCTGTCGCTGTCGGAGGTGATCGTCGCCTACTCGTGGTCGGTGCTGCTCTCGCGCAGCGCCGGGATCTCGAACTTTTTCGTGTGGCTCGGCCTGCTCGCCAAGCCGGCATCGTGGACGCCCGGCTACGGGGCGGTGCTCTTCGGGCTCACCTACTTCAACCTCCCCTTCGCGGTGCTGATCATGTACCCGCAGTGCACACGCCTCGACACCGAGATCACGGAGGCGGCGCGCACTCTCGGCGCCTCGCCGCTTCGCACCTTCTTCACGGTGGTGGTGCCGATGCTCTGGCCCACCATCCTGACCGCGGCGATCGTGCTCTTCGTGTTCACCATGGGCGCCTTCGTCACCCCGCAGTGGCTGGGGCGCCCGCAGCACTGGATGTTCGCAATCCTGATCAGCGACCAGGCGCTGAGCCGCGGCAATCTGCCCTTCGCAGCGGCGTTGTCCATGTTCTTCATGGCCATCACCCTGGCGCTGGTTGCGCTCACGGTGCGCCTCGGCCGCCGGAAGATCGAGCGGTGATCCCTCGATTCGCCCGCAACGTGTTCTGCTGGCTGGTGGTTCTCAGCCTGAGCCTGCCGCTCTTCATCGTGGCGGGGGTATCGCTGAACCAGAAGAAGCTCATGTTCTTCCCCCCGCGCGGGCTTTCCATGCGCTGGTACGAAGAGATCTTCACCAAGAGCGCGTGGCTCGACTCGTTGCTGGCAAGCCTCGGCATCGCGGCGCTCGCGGGCGTGCTCGCGCTCTCGATAGCGCTGCCCGCGGCGTACTTCCTGTGGCGCCACCGGGTCTTCTACGCGAAGCTGCTCTTCAGCATCGGCCTGATGCCCTTCGCGCTGCCGCCGGTGATCACCGCGCTCGGAATGCTCATGCTGTGGGTGCCGCTCGGGCTCGCCGCCAGCATCCACGGCCTCGCCCTCGCGCACGGCGTCTTCCTGGTGACGCTCCCGCTGGTGATGATCTCGCTCGGTCTCGAGTCCATCGACCGCGAGATCGTCGAAGCGGCGGAGACGATGGGGGCGAGCCCCTCGCGCACCTTCAGCACCGTGATCCTGCCGATGGTCGTGCCCTACATGTTCGCGGGCTACGCCTTCGTGTTCGTGATTAGCATGAACGAGTTCATCATCTCCTTCTTCATCGGGCAGTTCTCGCTCGCCACCCTGCCCGTGAAGATCTTTTCCCAGCTCCGCTCCGGCTACACGCCGACCATCGCTTCGGTATCCGTGCTCTTCATCCTCCTCGCGGTGGTGGTGTTCAGCCTCGTCGCGAGGTTCGGAGACCTCCCCCGGCTCCTCGGGGCGTGGACCCCCAAGGAGCGCTGAGTCGGCGGCGGCGGCGCCTCCCTTCAGTCGAAGGGGATCTCGTAGAGGTCGACCGCCTCGCCGGTGAGCTGATCCGAGCCGTTCGCGGTGATGACGTGCACGTCTTCCCACAGCATGTCCACCGCCACCTCGGGCTCGGTGCTGATCACCATGCCCTCCTCGAGCACGGTGTGGTCGTCGGGGCTGATGCTCGGCGGTTCGGTGAAGCAGATCCCCTGCCCGTGTCCCATGCGTCCGGTGGGTACGAGCTCGTAGCCCGCGGAGGTGATGACCCGCGTCGCGATCTCGTGAAGCTCTGAGCATCTGATTCCGGGGCGCAGCGCCTCGATCATGCGGGCGTTGGCTTCGAGCAGCACTTCGTGGCCGTGCCGGGACCGGTTGCTTGCCGGCCCCAGCGTTGCGATGCGCGCGTAGTCAATGGTGTGGAAGCGCACGTAGGCGCCCGCGTCGAGGTAGAAGACATTGCCCTTTTCGAGAGGCCGGTCCAGGTGGTGCTGGCTGTGAGAGCCGGGGGAGCCCGCGATGAGGTGCACGAAGGAAGTGCGATCGCCGCCTTCTTCCAGGATGAGCTGGCGCATCCGGCGCACCGCGTCGCGCTCGGTCATGCCGGGGACGATCTCGCGAAAGAGACGCTGCCGTGCCCGGCCGGTGATCGCGGCCGCCTCGCGCATGCAGGCGACTTCTTCCGGCGTCTTGACCATGCGCAGGCGCACGATCAGGTCGCCGGCATCCACAAAGCGCGCCTGCGGTAGCGCCTGCACGACGGCGAGATAGTCCCCCACCGGCATCCCCATGCGCTGCTCGTGTCCGAGTTCGGCGCCGATTCGGGCCGAGTTCCCGACCAGGTCACCGATCGCCTCGATCACCATTGCGTAAGGAAAACGCTCGATGGCGACGTAACCCCGCAGATCCCGCAGGGGAGTCGTCATTCCGAGGGAGTGAGTGAGCATCTCCCCCGCCACCGCGGCCGGCTCGCCTTCTCGGGGAAAGACGAGCACCGCGGGCCGGGTGCAGGAGTAGTGGTACCCCAGGGTGCCGGTGCTGCCGGTGAAGTACTGGAAGTTCTCCTCCCCGGTGATGAGCAGGGCGTCGAGCTCCTCTTCGGCCATCGCCGCTCTCGCCCTCGCCCATCGTTTCTCGATGTCAGCTTTCGAGAAGGCGGACCACTGCGCATCGCTCGCGCTCGAGTTTGTCATGTCGTCTCCTCATCGGAGATGGATTTCCGGCGATTGTATCGCGCCGGTGTGCGTTCACGGTCCAAAGCGTGACCACGTGCGGAGTATTGACCTCCGGATGGGAGTGCGTCTTCAGGAAGCGGACGGAATCTGGAGGGGAGACGTGGCTATACTGGACCACATGCTGACCAGGCTGCCGGCTGGGTGTACGGAGAACCTGTAGTGGGTGACCGGGCGAGCACCGACAACGGAATCCTCATGACCCTCGATCGGCATCCGCTCGGATCGGGCGATGGTCTGGTCGCAGCGGTCGCGCGAGGCAGCTACCTGATCGCGGACATCAAACGTCCGGCCACCAGGCTGTATCTCGTATTGTTGCTGCGCCGGAATCCTGCCGAGCGGCTCTCGCTGGCCCATACCCGAATCGCCCAGGGCCACCTGTTCCTCGGACCGATGTCGAATCTCGTCAGCAATCGCCGGCGGGTTCTCGCCCGGATCTGCGAGGACGACGTGAGGACCCACGACATCCTCTCGAGTTCCTCTGCCGCGGTGAGCCTGCCCTCCGGTCTCGTCGATACGCTCGAGAGGAACGGAATCCCGGAGTGGTCGCTGCCGGACGGCGTGGACTTCTTCTCGCCGGTCGAGGTCCAACCCGACGGCTCGATCGTCGCCGGCGCCTCGCCGGCGCGGGCGGGCGACCGGCTGGCCTTGCTCATGGCCGAGGACGTGTTGTGCGTCATGGTGGTCCGCGGCGGGGCGCTCACCCTCACGGTCCGCACTCGCATGGTGCCCTACGGAGCCGATCGCGATGCTTGAGCAGACGAGAATCCGGGTTCCCGCCAACGAGGGCCGATCCTTCCGTCTTCGGGCCGGGGAGATATTGACCATCCGTGACGTCGAGGGCCGTCAGATCGGCGATCTCGTCTTCTTCTCCGCCACGGATCCCCACGAACGGCTGTCAACGAGTTGCACCCGGGCCCGATGCGGCCGTCTCCGGGTGCGCGAAGGCGACCAGCTCTTCAGTACACGAGGACGGCCGATGGCCACCATCGTCGAGGACGAGGTCGGGGCCCACGACATCGTCTCGCATCCCTGCGACAAGGCTCGCTACGAGCTCGATTTCCACGTGGTCGGCCACCCGAGCTGCACCGAGAACCTGGTCGGCGCGCTCGCGGAGATCGGGCTCGAAGACTGGTGGCTGCCGGATCCCTTCAACGTCTTCATGAACACGATTTTTCTGGCCGACGGGCGTTACTTCACCGAGGCGGCGGTCTCCAGAGCCGGAGACCGTATTGTCATGCGGGCCGATATGGACCTCATTGGCGCGATCTCCGCCTGCCCCCAGGATCTGTATCCCGCCAACGGCTACCGGATCACCGACCTCGAGGTCATCGTCGGTGATACCAATGTGCACGTTGGAAGCAACGGGTCAGTGGCTTGACGTGCGGCTCCGGGTGTAGGGCGTCCCGGGCTCCTTGGACCTGAGCGCGCATCCTTGATCGGCGAACAGGTTGAATTGCATGGACTCATGCCCATGCGGCGCCACATTCGACGTGTTCGATGAGCAGTTGCCGCGACCGATTCGGGTTTGGTGCCTCGTGCAACAACATCGATTCGAGGCGCCGGGCAACCACCTTCAATACCCTCGGTGGCAGCACGACGATGAGGTGATGATCTGCATCCACGAAAAAGAGCTGGTCATGAGAATGGCGCCGTCGCTGTCGGCTCCGGCCCTCACACCACCTCGAGCACCGTCATGGACTTCGCGCTGAGCGACGATCAGCGCGCGATCGACGAGGGCATCCGCCGCATCACCGCGCGCTTCGGCGACGACTACTGGCTCGCCCGCGACCGCGACGGCGCGTTTCCGCACGAGTACCGCCGGGCCGTGGCCGAGGGCGGCTGGCTCGGCATCGCGATGCCCGTCGAGCACGGCGGCAGCGGGCTCGGGGTGACCGAGGCGGCGGTGATGATGCACGCGATCACCGACTCCGCCGGCGCCATGAGCGCCGCTTCCGCCATTCATATCAACATCTTCGGGCCGATGCCGATCGTCGTCGCCGGAAGCGAGGAGCAGAAGGCGCGCTTCCTTCCACCGCTCATCGCCGGAGAGGAGATCTGCTGCTTCGGGGTGACCGAGCCCGACGCCGGGCTCGACACCGGCCGCATCGCCACCTTCGCCCGCCGCGACGAGCGCGGCTACGTCGTCGACGGGCGCAAGATGTGGACCTCGACCGCGCAGGTCGCGGACCGGATCCTGCTGCTTGCCCGGACCACGTCCCGCGAGGAGTGCCGGCGCTCGACCGACGGCCTCACCCTGTTCTACACCGACCTCGACCGCGACCGCATCGAGGTGCGCGAGATCCCGAAGATGGGCCGCGGCAGCGTGGACTCGAACGCGCTGTTCATCGACGCGCTGCAGGTCCCGGAGGAGGACCGCATCGGCGAGGAAGGCGAGGGGTTCCGGCTCCTCCTGCACGGCCTGAACCCGGAGCGGGTGCTGGTCGCGGTGGAGGCGGTCGGCATCGGCCGCCAGGCGGTGGCTCGGGCGGTGCGCTATGCGAAGGAGCGGGTGGTGTTCGATCGCCCCATCGGGCAGAACCAGGGTGTCGCACACCCGCTTGCGCAGAGCTGGATCGAGCTCGAGGCGGCGTGGCTCCTCGCGATGCGCGGCGCATGGGCCGTCGACAGCGGCCAGCCGGCCGGCGCGAATGCGAACGCGGCGAAGTACTTCGCCGGGGAAGCGGCGTTCCGTGCCTGCGAGCGCGCGGTGATGGCCCACGGCGGCATGGGCTACGCGAAGGAGTTCCACGTCGAACGCCTCATGCGCGAGGTCTTCATCCCGAGGATCGCGCCGGTGAGCCCCGAGATGGTCCTCAACTACATCGCCGAACGCGTGCTCGGGCTCCCGAGGTCGTACTGATGTCCCGCGGGTCCGCGACGCAGGGGCATGTCACGCTGGCGGCACCTGTGCTTGCAATGCGACCTGCACGGCTCGGGTGGATTTCCGCCTGCGCGGGAATGACGATGTGTGGTGCCCGGTCTGGTTTCCGTCATTCCCGCGCAGGCGGGAATCCACGCAAAACGACGAGTCCGGGCGAGTGCCGTGGAAGCGCGAAATGCCCCTGGTCCGCGACGAGGAGACCATTCCCTTGCCCCCGGAAATGAGCGTTGGCGGCGCTTCTGGCGAAAGTTGACTGACTCAGTCAGATTCGGCACGCCACTTGCACCCGCGCATGAGCGTCGACGACGCTTCGGACCGCACGTGACGGCGCACTGAGCGGTATCGATGACGAACCCGAACAACGAATCGACCGGTCCCCTGACGGGGATGCGGGTCGTCGACCTCACGACGATCCTCCTCGGTCCCGTCGCCACCCAGATGCTCGGCGATCTCGGCGCCGACGTGATCCGGGTCGAGTCGCCCGGCGGCGACGTGCTTCGCGGCGCCGGACCGCCGCCGGTCGAAGACGGGATGGGCGCGCTCTTCCTCACCAATAACCGCAACAAGCGCGGCATCGTCCTCGATCTCAAGGATCCCCGCGGCCTGGAGGCGATGATGCGTCTCCTTGCGAGCGCGGACGCCTTCGTGCACAACATGCGCCCGCAGGCGATCGACAGGCTGGGGCTCGACTACGCCGCGGTGAGCGCCCGCAACCCGCCCATCGTCTACTGCGGGTCCTTCGGATTCCGCCGTTCCGGGCCCTACGGGCACAAGCCCGCCTACGACGACATGATTCAGGCCGCCTCCGGGCTCGCGGCGCTCCAGGCGGTGGATGGCGAGCCCCGCTATGTCAAGTCCGTGATCGCGGACAAGGTGACCGGCCTGCACGTCGCGGTCGCGGTGCTCGCGGCGCTCGTGCACCGCGCGCGCACCGGTGAAGGCCAGTACATCGAGGTGCCGATGTTCGAGACCCTCGTCGCCTTCAACATGCTGGAACACCTCTACGGGAAGACCTACGAGCCCCCGAGGGGACCGACGGGCTATCCGCGCGCGCTGTCCCCCGACCGGCGCCCCTACCGTACCCGCGACGGCTGGGTGGGCGCCCTGCCCTACACCGACGCGCATTGGGCGGCACTGTTCGAGATCGCGAAGCGGCCGGACCTGGCCGAAGACCCGCGCTTCGCAACCCTGCCGAGCCGCCTCGCCCACATCGACGAGGTCTACGCGATGCTGGGCGAGCTGTTGGCCGAGCGCACCACCGCGGAATGGCTCGAGGCGTTCGACGCCGCGAACATTCCGTCGATGCCGGTCAACCACCCCGACGATCTCGTCGACGATCCCCACCTCGCCGCCACCGGCTTCTGGCAGACGATGGAGCACCCGGACCTGGGGACGCTGCGCTTCCCGGGTATTCCGGCGCACTTCTCGAAGACCCCCGGCGCGATCCGCCGCGCCGCGCCTGCGCTCGGGGAGCACAGCATCGAGGTGCTCACCGAGATCGGCTACGAACGCGCGGAAGTGGACGCGCTCGTGGAGGCCGGCGTCACCGTCGACGGAGGTCTCTAAAAACTCCTCCAGTTGCCCGACTTCTCCACCGCGTCGGCGACCTGCAGCAAGCTGAGGTCGTCGAAGTGCTGGCCGGTGATCATCATGCCGATCGGCAGGTCTTCCTCCATGCCGCACGGTACGCTGATCAAGGGATGGCCGGTGGCATCGAACTGCGCCGTGTTGACCGTCATGTTGTTGGTGGACTGGATGGTCTCCTCGAGCGAGTAGTTCGGCGGCGGGATCGGTGTGGCACGGAACGGCACCGTGGGCATGAGCAGGACATCGTAGTGGGCGAGCACGGCGTCGTAGGCCCGGACCAGCGCGGGCCTTAGGTTCTGCGCCTTGGCGTAGTAGCGGCCATGGTAGTAGCGCTTCATGTACTCGCTTATCAGCATCATCGACTTCACGGTCGGGGGCAGGCCGTTGGGCCGTGCCGCCACCCCGCGCGCGACCGCATCGAGCAGGCACGCCAGATCCCGGCCGAGAACCGTCTCGACGGTGCGATCTGCATCGCGCCCGAGCACATCTGGTCGCGCTGGAGCGTCGCGAGTGACACGCTGCCCAGGACGGTATGGCAGTCGACGCTGCGGCGCGGAGTCGGGGTATCGGCACGCGTCTGCTCGACGCGAGCTGCGACCACGCACGAGACTTGGGCGAGACCAGTGTCCGCCTGGACGTCATTGATACCAATCCGCTCGCAAGGGCCCTCTACTCGCCCAGCTCGCAGTGCGTGTGCTCGCCTTATGCCTTGAGCACATCGTGAATCTCTCGGCTGAGCTCACGGAATGTGACGCACCTGCTCTCACCTGCCTCCGTCCACTCCATGAGCCATTTGAGGCTCACTGAAGTTGTTTTGACTCCGCGAGTTCTCCTCTCTTCGAGAGCCGCTCTCAAATCGCCTCGCTTTATCAGGTAGAACTGCCACTGACTAACATCTATGATGCTGATTGGGGCTTCTGGACGTACGTACCCTTGAGGCCACCACACGGCGAAGATGAACAGGTCGCAGCTTAGTTTGGTTCGCTTCAATGTGAATTGGAGCTTGGAGTCCTTTTTCTGCTCCCAGGCCTGCATGAATGCGCCGGACTTGATCTGAATCGTGTTCCCTTTCCAATTGAGATCGGTCCCCTCCGTCCAGTGGGCTCGTGGACCATCTCGAAGCTCCAGCGCATGGCGTACGAGGTACTCTGCGACGAGACCACGTTCGATGTTCGTGGCGAGATTGCCGTGAGCCCAGGCCCAGTACTCCTCGACGTTGGTGGGTCGCAGCAGTGGCTGGCCTTCATCGCTGAACGTTTCCCATCCCCGATACTCTTGGCGTACCGAATAGGGGTCGTCTGCACCTCTCTCGCCCATGTCCTTCTCCTCTGTTGTATTCATTTGCCCAGCCCACAGCACATAGGTCTCGAAGATCTTTGCCGCTGTCGGTGCCGAGGGTCTACTCGGGCTTGAGCAGAGCGACGCAATCGACGTCGTCGTGGCGCGGACTGTCCACCCGCTTGCTCACGCGGTGCTTCACGAGCAAGTCCTCGGGGGTCGGACTGAGCGGTACGTAATCGCCGGCATACCAAGCGTCAGCCGCCTTGAGGTAGCGTTTCCCTCGTCACACGAGTGGGTGGTCGGCCCGCTCGAGAGGAGCGAGGTCAGTGAGCGATCGATCTCCCGAGAGGGAGGCTGGTTAGGGGGCACGTTCGGTCGCGCAAAATCCTCGTAACCCCTGGCGCGTGAGGCGCCCGTATCAAAGCCCTTCGACGTGGATGCAAGGTAGCGCACCAACTTATGCGCTCAGTTTTCAGAGTGCAGTTGCTCTTGAAGCGATCGGGCGAGCTGCAGTGCTTGATCAAGCGGAGTGGTCCTCAGGGGACTTTCTGAGAGTTTCTTGAGAACCACTGGGCATCCTGCAGCGGCCAAGCGGTTGGCTAGGTCGACTATTCGCCTAGTCTCGGTCACTTCCGGGTCATCATGACCGAGTTTTGCGACCGCGATGACGGCGAGCAGGGAGCAGAGGTCGTTGTCCATGATCCCTTGCGACGTGTAGATGAAATTCTTCCCCCATCGTGCGGTGGGGCCCTCTCGAGGTTGGAGTCTCAGCGCTAGTGCGGTGGCGATACAGAACGCCCAGAAGTCGACCTGTCTGCGAAAGGGTCGACGTTCGACGCTTTCGGGTTCACCTGAGTGCATTGCGATATAGCGGCTGATTGTGTCCTCATCATCTCGAGGCAGCATCAGGCCATGGCCTCTGGCTCTGAAAAGGTCTGCAAAGTCACTCACTACCCTGTTGCTCCATGTTCACGTAGCGTCCAGCGAGGGTTCTCGGCTTGCCCCTGGCGTTCGCACACGTAGCAGAATTCCCGTGGTCCACACCCGCAAAGCAGAGACACCTGACGCTCGTCGGTCTGGTTCACGACGTCCCCTCCGTGACCGGTGTGCTGCCACTGCCCGGTAAGCGTATAGGTCGAGCCTGCGTAGCGCGTCACTAGATCGACCTCATTCTGCGACTCCAGATCGGAGCCCGTAAGGAGCAGAATGGGTTGGCTTGTAGTCTGTGCGGTGATCCGCAGTGTGTTGGTGCGAACCGAGCCTGACATGAAGTTCAACAACGAGTCTGCAACGAGCGGCGCCAACGTGCGGCTCACCCGGCAGAGTCCCAGCACGAACGATAGGGCAAGGATTCTGCGCGACGCGCCATTAATCTCTGTCGGGGGCATGGATCGGTTGCGGTTGTTGAGCGCGAAGATTTCGTACTCTCCCGGTGCATCCTCAAGCGGTCGCAGTCCAACCTTTGCGATCATCCTGAGCGTCGCTTTGTGTCGGTCGTCTTCCACCTCTTCGTCGTCGACCACGTTCGCGGCCATCTTCGAGAACAGGGAATTCATCTCAGCGCTGAGTTCGTGCACTTGGTCGTCTCGAATGCGCGCGTACGCCTGCTCGAGTATCTGGACCAGAGCAGAAGCGGTCTCTTCGTATGCTTCGAGGTCTCGCGCTTCTGCTTGGCGTCTCTGGTCAGCGCGGATGACCCCTTCCAACTGGTTAGCGCTCTTGCGCAGTTGCTCAAGGGCACGCTGGTCGCTCACGAGCTCGCGCTCGATCTGACCTGACTTCGATTCAAGCATGACAATCTGCCCGCGAGCGTTCTCCACCTCCTCGTTGTCGATGTCATCGAGCTTCGCGTCTATACCGCGTTTCGCCTGCGCCAGATCGTTGATTTCGTCATCGAGGTTTGCGACAACTTTCTCACGCTCATCGCATCGCAACTCCCACACCTCGCCACCCTCGTGCCGGTGCAGCGCATTTGCGGAATGAAGAACCTGGGCGAGATGGTTGGCTCTCTCCTCCTTGCCGCTGGACTGGTCAATCATGTGCTGGATGTGGTACCTGTACTCGCTCTGCGGAGTAAGGTCTTGACCACAGACACAAGTGCCATTTTCTAGCAGGCTCTGAACGAACGCCAGATGACGTATAGGAATCGACCCATCATCATACAGCGGTTGTAGCATGTTGCGGACGTGGGCGACCTCGTGTGCAGCAAGCGATGCAAGCAACTCGATCGCTGAGAGTTCGCCGGAGAGCACGGAAGCCGCCTTTCGGCGTTCATGGTTAGCTCTCTTGGTTCGCTCCTCGTTCTCCTTTAGGCGTTCCTTGAGTTCGTCATGGGCGCCGAGGCTGCCGATGAGCGCCTCGAGTCGTCCTCGCTCGCGCACTAGGCGGTCATCTATGTCGGCTTTCTCATGGCGGTTTCCCTCGAGTTTCTTGTTGAGATCCGAGATTTTCGCGCGAAGCTGGTCGAGTTCGGCCTGTTTCTCGCTCAACTCTCTGTTTCGAGCCGCCCTTGTCGCCGCCCGTCCAAACTCCCTTGAGAGCGTTCTCACTCTCTCGGTCGCGTTCTCGAAAATCTCCAGGCCAAGCAGTGCGCGTACAGCGAACGATGTCTTGGCGATAACCTCCCGGCGTTGAATGGCTACGTTCTCGCTTCCCCCAACAAAGTCGGCTGCCTCGTCTGTGTCCATGACGAAGAAGTCCTGGAGCTTCAAGGGTAACAGCTCTTCGATTACGCGCTCGACGCCATGCTCGTGCGGAATCCATGATCCGTCGCGCTGCTTGATAAGTAGCTGTGCTTCTTCGTGGGCGCGGCGAAAGTCCGGGTCCTCTCGATGGATTGGCTTTTTCTCCAGTGTGGTTACGGACCGGCGCAGCTCGTACTGAGTGTTGCCTGATGCGCTTTCCATATGGTTACGGCTGGATCCGTCAGTCTCGAAGAGGATCGAGACCTTCGTTTCGATGCCTCTTGCGTCGGGCCGCCACTCGGCTGGATGTAGGGAGAAGTGACTGGGATTGCCCGGGAGCCCTTTCTCGCCGTACATTCCCCAGCGGATTGCGCGCAGGAGCGTAGTTTTGCCGGAGCCGTTCTCCGCCCTGATCACCGTCAGGGGCTTCTCAGGGCTCGTCGACGGGAGGATCTCAATGTGGTCGAAGCACACGAAGTTGGTGATTTCAATTCGTCGGATCAGCAACATCTATGCACCCTCCTCTGTACTGGTGGACCGCGCGGCGTCTTCAATCATTCCCTTAACTCTTCGATTGATTCCGTGCTGCGCCCTTACGCGATGTTGGTCCTCCAGATCGACGATGCTCATGATGAGGTCCACGACTGACTCTGGTTGCAGCCCGTAGGTGGGGGCGACACGATTCGCTTCTTTTCTAATCTCGATGAGAATCCGCTCGAAATTGCTTACCATGGTTTTCCCCTTGGGGTGGCGCTGGCGACTACGTGCTCGTGTGCGTTGTTGAGGATTCCCGTTGTGGCACGTGCGTGCGGCCAGTAGGCTGCAGTGAGTCGTTCAAGATCGGCGTGTACACCGTCTTTGCCGGCGACGTTCTGTGCGTGTATCCCGAAGGCGTGGGTGCGGTCGAGTTCGGTCCTGATGATCCTTTTCAGCGCCCTAGTGCCGTCGCGTCTGACGAGACGCGCCGGAGGCAGGGCGAGGAAGTCGTGTACGATTGCCCAGGGTTTTTCTGGGTGGACACGGAGAACGCGCCCCCGACGCTGCACCCATTCTCGCTCCACCGTGGATGAGGCGATGATGAACGCCTCTCGGATGCTAGTGTAGTGTCGCGAATTAAATAGTGTATATTCTATTCAATGGAGTTACACTGCCCGGCGTCGGGATGAGGGAGGAGAACCGATGCGCGTGGCGCCAAGAATCGTGTTGTCGAAGCAAGAGCAAAGGACAGTGGAGAA
>CAYQVB010000144.1:0-14617 GCA_964420925.1 uncultured Ectothiorhodospiraceae bacterium
CTAAATAGCTGAGCGGAAATGTAGATCAGTAGGAGATTCGGGCGGCATTCGACGATCATTGCAGTTACCAGACTGAACGATGAACGTCGAGGAGGCCGCCCGAATGAATCACAGTGTACTGGAGATGAGTCGAGGGGTAAGGCGGAGATTGGAGGGCGTGGTGCGCAAGAGTCCGGAGAAGGACTACGCGCGACGCGCGTTGGCGCTGCTGCAGCTGTGGGAGACGGGGGGCAATGTGAGCGAAGTGGCCCAGCGACTGCGTGCGGCGCGCTCATCGGTGCATCGATGGCGGTCACTGTATGAGCGCTACGGCGAAGAGGGGCTTTGTTCCCAAGCCCGGGGCCGCAGGGATTGGAAGGCCACCCAGGAAGTGCTCTCGGTGCTCGAAGCGATGGTGAGGCAGGACCCGCGAGAGCTGGGATACTTGCGCTCGCGGTGGAGTTCGCAGTTGCTGGCCATCGAGCTGGCGAACAGAAGTGGTGTGCAGGTCCATGCGACGACGGTGCGACGGTGGCTGGCAAAGCTGCGCTTTGGGTACCGCCGGGCTCGTCCCACCACCCTGCGACGGGACCCGAGGAAAGCCGAACGCCTGGCCGCGATCGAGGCAGCGTTATCGGACAATGACCCGCACACGGAAGTGTTCTACGTCGATGAGGCCGATGTGGACCTCAATCCTCGCATCGGGTCAGCGTGGATGCGCTGCGGCGAACAAACCACGGTCCCGACTCCGGGGCAGAATCAAAAGCACTACATCGCCGGCGCCCTACATGCTCACACCGGCCGGGTGGTCTGGGTCGAACATCACCGAAAGACCTCGACGCTGTTCTTGAAGCTGCTCGAGCACCTTCGTCGAACGTATCGCCGGGCTCGGACCATCGTGCTCATCCTCGATAACTACGTGATACACAAGAGTCGAGTGACGCGGCGCTGGTTGGAGCAAAACCCGAAGTTCCAGCTTCTGTTCCAGCCTACCTATTGCCCCTGGGTCAATGTCATCGAGAGGCTCTGGAAGGCCATGCATGACACCGTGACCCGAAATCATCGCTGCCGTTCCATGTACGAACTTTGTCAGTCCGTCGTCCGATTCCTCGACGTGGCCCAGCCATTCCCCGGCAACGGCCACGGTGTAGCACATTTGAGATCAGCTATTTAGACACTTCGGATGATGTCAGTGTAGCGTGTCGTCTCGACGAAGGTTCCGGTGTTCGTCTTCGTCTGGGACTTGTCTTCGGCATGCTTTCCATGTTTGCAGATACCTCCTGACGTCGCGCTTCCAAATTAACTATCTCTCAGACGTCATTCGTCACCTGCCATGTCCCTCACCAGTGAGACACGTGTTTCCGGTTGGAGAGTCCGCTTTCTTTGAGGAAGTTCGTATTCTACGATTCCTCGATCCCGCATATCCCGAATGAGCCCCTTGACATGAATTTGGCGCATTGAAATCCGCTCGATTACGTGCGGCCAGATGTCACCATAACGTAGACTTTCCTCTCTCGACAAGAGACATGTGACAGCATCTTCGGCTTCCTGTCTGAACCTCGACGACCCAACTCCCGCTAGATCTTGCTGAATTTCCACGTCCATTGTTCCTGGAAACAATCTAATTTGTTTCTCTTTCTCTTCTTGAATTTTTCTTCGAGTCTTGATCTGTTCTTGTTCCACCTTTTCCTGAACATCTCGAAAAACTTCCAATCCTTTAAGGGAGTGTGTTCCGAGAACAAGTCGCATTTTTGTGCGTTCTTCTTGCGGTTTCAGGATCGGAAAATCCGGTACATACGTTGCGGCTCCTGTCTCCTTTATTCTTCTCTTGAGCAGTTCAAGAATGCGTCGCTCATTGCTCCAGTTACTGGATAGATTGTGGAAATCGTTTTCCCATTCAGGTTCAGCAAGAAAGCGCCCAATAGATCTCGCTATCTTGGGATACTCCGCGTGTCTATTGACATGATCTGACATGAAGTTCAGAAGAAATTCACCTCTTAGTATTCTAAGGAACTCCAAAATAGGTTCCGAACGGATGTTCCAACCGGTTGGATCAATGAATGTAAACGTGAATGCATCTCCGCATTCTGCCGATATTGATCGTAGATTGTTTTCGAATCTTCCTGGGAAAATTCGGATCTCAACCTGAGAGTTTCTCTTAGCGTATCGATTTAGTTCCAAGACAGCTTCGGTTCGTTTCTCGCATAGAAACAAACGGATCTTAAGTCCGCACATGCCTCGTCTACCAAGATATACTCGTACGGACTCTAATCGGCGTAGTGCTTGATCGAACGATGCATCAGAAAGCTCGTCGGTGTCCTTAACTTGCCATGGACCAGCAAAGGCATCGACAAAGTTGAATATTCGAGATCTGCCTTGCAGTGTCTTGAAGCCGGCGGTTTCGAGATATCGCGTCAAGAAAAAGTGCTTAATATACGAGTGTTCACGTCCTTGATATCGGTTCAAGTTTTCTTCCATCTCTTTCTTCATCGCCTCAGAGATTCCAGTATTTCTCTCGGAACTATGTTCCACGGAAATCCATTCCACTCCCGCCCTTCGAGCAATCGACCTCCGGACTTTGGTCGAGGTCCTCCCCACTGCTTGAAGAAAAACGCCACGTCGCTGGCATTGCACTTGTCCCTTAGCTCAGTTGCCCAGGTCTCTGCCATGGGGCGTGCCTTGGGGCCGCTCTCTCCACCTACGATTGCCCAAGCGACTCCGGTCAAATCAACTGATCCGATTGGACCCAGAAGCGGCTCGAAAGATATGAACCGTGCTCGGGAGTCGATTTGCTGCAGGTGTTCAATGCGCCCCTTGTGCTTTGCATCTTCGACTGATACACCGAGCCATACATGGTTTGGTACCGCTTTTCCGCTATAGCGACTTTGGATGTATCGACGCATGAGTGAGCTTCGTTTCGTCAGCACTTGGTAGACGTGCCGATCTGCCAACTCCATTACATCGAATACTTTGTCGACGAACTTGCGGTCTACTTGTTTGTGGAACAGATCGCTCATCGAATTCACGAATATCATCCGTGGCTTCTTCCATTGTGATGGCTGATCGAGGCGCGACGGCCACAAGCGAAGATCAAAGCCTTGTTCGTACGGGTGCCCTTCGATCCCGCGCCACCGCTCCGCGAATCGTTCCGCGTAGCAGTTGTCGCACCCCGGTCCCACTTTGGTGCAGCCCGTCACCGGGTTCCAAGTCGCGTCCGTCCATTCGATTTCGGATGCTTGGCCCATTGTCCTACCTACCGAAGGCGCTTTGGGGGAATACGGCGTGTTTACGCCTATTCGCGTGGTACTTGACTCGCACCCAACTCGTAATGACCGATTCGGC
Source organism: uncultured Ectothiorhodospiraceae bacterium (assembly GCA_964420925.1). Lineage (GTDB taxonomy): Bacteria > Pseudomonadota > Gammaproteobacteria > HK1 > HK1 > JAJEAD01. Next base: position 3,322 of record CAYQVB010000144.1, read on the forward strand.
TGAACCGGTCTCCGATAAGCGCCCCCACCGCTATTCCTGCGATCTCGAACTCCTGGTAGCTGAGGTCGATGCGAGTCGACCGGTGACAGGTGTTCGTGCTCTCCGGTCGAAGCTCTACGTAGCGTCGGTCCTTCCGGATGAAGCGTTTCAGGGTCACTTCGTCTTCAATTCGGGCGACGACGACTTGGCCGCTCTCCGCATCCGGCCGGGACTTGACGGCGACGAGCGAGTCATTCGGATAACCCATCCGGTCCATCGAATCTCCCCGGACGCGGAGGAAGAAATCTGGTTTCATGCGAAAGCACTCTGCGACGCTTCTCGGGACGTAGGTGCTCACGTGCTCTTCAGCGAGGATGGGCTTGCCGGCGGCGATTGTGCCTGCGACCACTAGGGGAACGTCGTCCTTGAGCAGGCGGGCGTATCTTGCGCATCCGTGCCGGAGTTCCAGGTACCCCTTCCGTTCAAGTGCCTGGAGGTGAGAGTCGACAGTACTGGGGTGCGTCACCCCTAGCGCCCGTGCGATTTCCACTCGCGAGGGTGCGCAACCATTCTCCTGGTTGAATTCTCTAATAAATTCAATCACCTGAGATTGCCGATGGGTAAGCGCACGCATTCTCTCGAGCCTTCTTCGCACGCGTGAGGGTAAACAAAATCTGTACGGTCTTGCTGTTCGTATCCGAATGATAACGGAGTCTATAGAAAGCCCGATATATAATGTCCGATATAATACGGAGTATGTTACTCTGACGGTTCAGTTCAGTGCAACCATTCGAACAGGTAGAGGCAGATGAATCGGCTACTTCCACGCATCGAACCCAAGACTCAGTCAGGCTGTGAGCCGTTCAATGCGGGAGGTGAATCGCTAGGCCCCACGCTACGGGACTACTGGCAATGGTCCGGATCTGATCTCTTGGGCAACGTCCAGCGCGGAGTTCTGGCGGAGTTCCTGGTAGCGAGCGCACTGGGGGTGACCGACGAACCGCGCGAAGAGTGGGGTGCGTTTGATGTGGAAGTCCCCGGGTGCGGGACGGTCGAAGTCAAAAGTGCTGCCTACATCCAGTCCTGGAAACAGAGGGACTTCTCAAGGATCAGCTTCGACATCGCCAACAGAACGTCATCTTGGAACCCCAAGACGGGAGAGTACGAAGCACTGGACTCACCGCGACGCGTGGCCGACGTGTACGTCTTCTGTCTCCTGAGCCACAAGTGTCAGAAGACCATCGACCCGCTCAACGTAGAGCAGTGGAAGTTCTATGTCGTCCGCAGGACGCAGCTAGACTGTAGCCGGTGGAAGAAGAACAAGAAAATCGGACTCAATTCACTGACCTGCCTGACCAAGGCCATCCCATACGGCGAACTGAATTGTGAAGTGCGGAAGGCGATGTATAGTTCAACGGAAGTCGAGGAATCCAGATTCGTAGTCTGAATGCCTCTCGAGCCGCAGAGTTTCGATGCAATTCAGCGGCTTCGCTCACTCATCAGGGTGTTCCGGTGCAGGCAGGGCCGAGCCCCTCATGGTGCCTTCTCTTTCTCCACTTCCCGCCCGTCTCGGAACTCGCGCTTTGAACTTCGCGTGGCGCTACGGGGAAGCATGTTCCCCTTCGGCTGCCGGGTGCCCTTCCGGCCTCCATTCGGCCCGAACCGACAACTCCTCGAGGGGATGGTGGCAACGGATACGCAGTCCTCTCTCTGTCTCGCGCCACGGCGGGGGTTCCTCGTCGCAGGCCGGTCCCAGTTTCCAGGGACAGCGCTCGACGAAAGGGCAGCCCGGCTTGCTGGAGGCGCTCGTGCCCCCCGGGTCGGCGCGCGCGCCCCGGTCCTGGTGTACGCGACCCGCTCCCGGCACCGCCATGAGCAGGCTGTGGGTGTAGGGGTGGAAGGGCGGAGTGAAGATCTGCTCTATGGCGCCTACCTCGAAGAGATGGCCGTGGAACAGCACCGCGGCCCGGTCCGCCAGGGATCTCACCACCGCCAGGTCGTGGGAGATGAAGAGCATCGCGATGTCGCGTTCCCGACGCAGCCGGCGCAGCAGATCGAGCATGCTGGCCTGGACGGAGACATCGAGAGCCGAGAGCACCTCGTCGCAGAGCATCAGGCTCGGTTCGGCCACGAGCGCGCCGGCGATCGCGATGCTCTGGCGCTCCCCTCCGCAGAGCTCGTCCGGCCAGCGGTTCGCGTAGCCCCCTTCGAGCCGCACGTCGTGGAGCGCTTCCGCCACCCGGCGCCGGATGCTCGCTCGGTCCAGGTCGAAGAACATCTCCAGCGGCCGGGAGAGGATGGCGCCGACCCGCTTGCGCGGATTCAGCGAAGCGTCCGGGTTCTGGAACACGTACTGGATGTCCCGGCGTGTGGACGGGCTTCGTTCTTCGACCAGAGCAGGCACCGGCTCGCCCCGGAAGAGAATGCTTCCTTCCTTCGGCGGCAGCAGCCCCGCAATGGCGCGGGCGATCGTCGACTTTCCGCTTCCGGACTCTCCCACGAGTGCGAAGGTCTCGCCGTGGGCGATGGAGAAGGAGCAGTCGTGCACGACATTGGCGTTGGGCGCGCTACGCCGGAAGCCGCTCCGGCGGCTCCCGTAAGCGAGGGACACGCCCTCGACCGCGAGCACTTTCCCATCCGACTCGAGGCTTCGGATTCCTGCGGCGGGCGGCGCGATCCCGATTGCCTTCGGTATCTCTTTCCAGCGTTCGCAGGCCACGCTGCGCACGGCATCCGCCGCCTCGAGATGCTGCCGGTTGGCGGCGCACTGGGGCGCGGCGAAGTCGCAGCGGGGGTAGAAGGGGCAGCCGGGGGGAAGCTCCTCTCGGCGCAGCAGTCCCCGGAGCGCGCCTGCGCCGTGGCCGTTCGCGGAAATCGTGGGGATGGAGTCGATGAGGCCGCGGGTGTACGGGTGCAAAGGCTCCGCGAACAGCCTCGCAGTCGGACCGACCTCGACCATGTGTCCCGCGTACATCACCCCCACGCGGTCTGCGATCTCGCTGATGACGCCGAGGTCATGGGTGACGTAGAGCATCGCGGTCGAGAAGCGCGCGCGGAGGTCGAGGAGCAGGCCGAGGATCTGCTCCTGGGTGGTGACGTCCAGCCCGGTCGTGGGCTCGTCCAGCACCACGAGGTCGGGGTTGCAGGCGAGCGCCATCGCGATGAGCACCCGCTGCTGCTGGCCGCCCGACAACTGGTGGGGATAACGGTGCAGCGCCTCTTCGGGATCGGGCAGTCGGACGCTCGCGAAGAGCTCCGCCACGCGTCGCTCGGCTTCGTCTCGGGAAGCGGAGAGCCCATGAATCGCCAGGACCTCCGCAATCTGCCGCCCCACCCGCATCCCGGGGCTCAGCGCGGTGGTCGGGTCCTGGGGCACCAGGGCAATCCGGTTGCCGCGCAGCGCGTCCAGCGCGGGCCGGGGCAGGGAAAGCAGCGACTCTCCCTTGAAGCGCACTGCCCCTTCGATCACCCGCGCCATCGGATGCCGATAGCCGAGCAGTTGGTACGCGAGCGTCGACTTGCCGCACCCCGATTCGCCCACCAGCCCCAACATCTCTCCGGGCTGGATCTGCACCGAAACGTCGTGAAGGACCTCGAGCCAGCCACTGCCCTGCCGGTAGGCGAGGTGGAGTCCATCCACTTCGAGAAGGGGAGGAGGGGTCATCGGTCCATGTGGGAGACGCTGCGCCCCAGGATGCGCGCGAGTCCCTCCGTCCACAGGTTCAGCCCGACCACCAGGGAGGCGAGCGCCAGTCCGGGGCCGATGACCGTGATCGGGGTGACGACGATGAGGGCGCGGTTCTCGCTGATCATGAGTCCCCACTCCGGAGTGGGCGGGCGCAGTCCGAAGCCGAGAAATCCGAGCGAGCCCACCAGCACCGGGGCGTATCCCGCCCGGATCGCGAACTCCACCAGCAGGGTGCCGGTGGTGTTGGGCAGCAGCTCGCGCCACATGACCGACCACGCATTCTCGCCGCGCAGGCGGGCGACGGTCACGAAGTCCTGCGTCACGATCTCCAGGGCGGCGGCGCGCGCCATGCGGGCGATTCGCGGTGCGTAGACGAGAGCCACCACCAGGACCACCAGCGCCGGTTCGCCCGAGAGGCCCGGTCCGGCGGACGCGACCGCGAGCAGCGCCAGCACCAGGAAGGGGATGCTGATCATGGCCTCGAGCACGCGCATGAGGATCTCGTCGAACCAACCCCGGATGTACCCGCTCAGCAGGCCCAGGATCGACCCAATCACCACGCCGAGCGCCGTCCCGGATACCGCGAGCAGAATGACGATGTGGCTCCCGTGCACCACCCGGCTGAACACGTCGCGGCCGAGCTGATCGGTGCCGAAGAGGTTGGTCCAGCTCATGCCCGAGAGAGGCGGTCCCGCCCCCATCTGCGCCTGGCCGAAGGGAGCCCACCAGGGACCGGTCGCCGCTACCGCGAGGTGCGCGAGCAGGATGACGGAGCCGATCCGAAAGCTCCTCGGGGTGCGCTTCCAGCGCGACCACCAGCCCTCGCCCGCGGTCCCCGGCAGGATGGCGGCCTCGGTGCTCACGCGGCGCCCTCCGTGCGCAGCCGCGGATTGAGCACGATGGCTGCGATGTCCGCGAAAAGGTTCGCGACGATGTAGACGAGCGCCGCGATCAGCACCGTCGCTTCGATGAGCGGAACGTCGCGCAGCAGCAGGGCGTCGATGAGCAGGCTGCCGAAGCCGGGGAATCCGAACACCTTTTCCAGTACCACCACCCCCCCGATGAGATAGGAGATGTTGAGCGCGGTAATGTTGAGCGTCGGGCCGAGCGCGTTCATCACCCCGTGGCGCAGCAGCACGAGGTGCCGCGGCAGTCCCTTGAGCTCCGCCATGCGGATGTACTGCGACTCGAGCACTTCGATGAGGTTGTCGCGCAGCATGCGCACCGCGTACACCGCCATCACGATGGCGAGCGTCACCGAAGGCAGCACCAGGGCTTCGACCCAGTCCGCGAAGGTGGAGGACTCCACCACCACGGAGGTCGCGGGAAGCACGGGTATCGCGATCACGAACACAATCAGCATCAGGGTGCCGAGGAGAAACTCCGGCATGGACACGAACACGAGCGTCAGCACCGACAGCACGTGGTCCACGGTGCGGTCGCGGTTGAGGGCCTGGATCGCGGCCGGTATCAGGGCGAGCGGGATGTAGAGCAGGAACGCGACCCCGGAGAGGATGAGGGTGTTGACGATCCGGGGGGCCAGGATCTCGCTCACCGGGCGGGTGCTGGTGAGCGCGATGCCGAAGTCGCCGCGGATCGCGTTCCCGAGCCAGATCAGGTAGCGCTCGGCGGGCGGAAGGTTGAGATTGAGGCGCTCGCGCAGGGCGGCCAGCGATTCCTCGGTGGCGGCGCGCCCGAGGATGCGGGTGGCGACATCTCCGGGAAGGATCTCGACGATCGCAAAGATCACCGCGGACACGAGCAGCAGCGTCACGATCGAGAGCAGGATCCGGGCGCAGATCAGACGTACCACGGGCGCGGGTTCCTCGAAGTGGGGAAGGGGCGGCGGGCGCCGGCGGGCCGCCTGCGCCGTCGTTGCGTTGTTTTTCCGGCGCTCTATATCATACGCCGCGCCGATCCACGATTGCCCCGGGAGGTGGCCATGAAGTCGGAAACATTGTTGCGAGCGAGTGTTGTGGGGGCCTTGGCGCTGGGTGCCGTGCACCCGATGTCCGTCATCGCCGAAGAGTGCGTGAACGTCGTCCACTACGAATCGAGCGGCGAGAAGGGTTCGATGGATCCTGCCGATCTCCTGTCCTCGGACGATTCGGTGCACGTGTACGCGGTGTACAACCGTCTGGTGGACATCGACGACAGCTTCCAGCCGGTGCCCGAGCTCGCCAAGTCCTGGTCCGTCTCCGAGGACGGCCGGACCTGGACCTTCGAGCTCGAGCAGGGGGTCAAGTTCCACGACGGCAGCGATTTCGACTCGGGTGACGTCGTCTACACATTCCGCCGCCTGCTCGACCCGAAGGTGGGCTCGGGCGCCGCCCCCATCCTGTCCTTCCTGAAGCCGGAGGGGATTCAGGCGGTGGATTCGCACACCGTGCAGTTCGTGACCGATGACCCGATCGCGGACATGCCGACGCTGCTTTCGCTCAAGTTCAACCTCATCGTCTCGGAGGGCGCGGAGACCGCGGACCTCAAGCTGAACGGAATGGGCACCGGGCCCTTCATGCAGGAAGAGTTCACCCCCGGCGGCGCGGTGCGGGTGCTGCGGCGCAATCCGAACTACTGGCGCGAAGGACTGCCCAAGGCCGAGTGCCTGCGGGTCACGGTAATCACGGAGGCGGTCTCTCAGCTCGCGGCGCTCAAGTCCGGCGAGGCGGACCTGCTGATGAGCGCCGCCCCCGAGATCCTGTCCGCGCTCAGGGAGGACGAGAACGTCACCCTGCTCGAGACCGGCGCCGCCACTTCGCTCACCTTCTCCATGCAGACCGACAAGGAGCCCTTCACCGACAACCGCGTGCGCGAAGCGTTGAAAGCGATCGTCAACCGCCAGGAGATCGTGGACACCGCGCTGCTCGGGCTCGGCCAGCCGGGCAACGACAACCCGGTGCCCCCGTCATGGCCGGCTGCCTACACGGCGGAGATCAAGGGACAGGACATCGAACGCGCCAAGGCGCTGCTCGCCGAGGCGGGCCACGGCGACGGGCTCACGGTGGAGCTCTACACCTCCGACGCCCTGCCGGGAATGAAGCTCGCCGCCCAGGTCTTTCAGCAGCAGGCGGCTGCGGCCGGAGTCACCATCAACATCATCAACTCGCCGGTCGACAGCTACTGGTCCGACATCTGGCTGAAGCGTTCCTTCTTCTCCTCCGGATGGTCTCAGCGCGCGCCCGCGGTGGGGCTTTCCATCGCCTACGCCAAGGGGGCGGAGTGGAACGAGACCAACTGGCACCGCGACGACTTCCAGGGCCTGTTGGACGCCGCATCTCGGGAGCTCGACGCCGAAAAGCGTGTGGACCTGTACAAGCAGGCGCAGGAGCTGCTCTCGATGGAGGGCGGGGTGATCACTCCCGCCTTCATGCACCAGGTGGCGGCGATGCGCGCCAACTGCTCCGGCTACAAGCCCCACGCCCAGAACGTGAACCTGAGCTTCGAGGGGCTGCACTGCGAGTAGCGCTCTCGGACTCCCAGGTCTGAGTGAGTCGACGGCCCGGCGCCTCCGGTCACGGAGGCGCCGGGTCTACTTCCGCACGGTCGGTCCAGAGACCGACGAGCATCGCTGGCCTCAGGCCGCGTTCTCCCGGCCGAGGGCTCCGTTCTCGCGCAAACGCGCAACTTCGGATTCCGTGTAGCCGAGCTCGGCCATTATCTCGGCGTTGTGTTCTCCCAGCCTCGGGGCTCCCCGGGGTGTGCCGGGAGGGGTGCCCTCGAAGCGCGCCGGGGTCCGCGTCTGGCGCACGCGCCCTGCCACGGGGTGTTCGTGCTCGACCAGGATTTCGCTCGCAAGGACCTGGGGATGCTGGATGACCTCGTGGCGCGTGAGGGCGGGGGCGCAGGGGACGTCCTCCCTCTCGAGGAGTTCCAGCGACTCTTGCGTGGTCCGCGTCTCGAGTTCCTCCTGGATCAGGGCGAGGCGTTCGTTGACGTTGCGATCCCGGAGCTCGGGCGCTGCGAAGCGCGGATCCTCGAGCAGATCCGGCCGGCTGAAGGCGCGGCAGAACCCGGCCCACTGCTTGTCGGTCATCGTGGAGACCGTGATGTAGCCGTCCCGGGTCTCGTAGATGAGATCGATGAAGCTCGCCGCCTCCTGATGGGTGAGCGGCTGGTCCACGAAGGTCAGGCCGCCCATGTCGGAAGCCCACATGAAGGAGAGCACCGTGTCGAGCATGGAGAGCCGTACGTGCTGTCCCTCGCCGGTCTTTTCGCGGGCGAGGAGGGCAGCGCACACCGCCTGGGAAGCCGCCAGTGCGGTCAGCTTGTCGGGAAGGATGGTTCGGATCAGCCGCGGCCTCGCGTGGTCTGAGCCGGCCTGGATCGTGGTTAGTCCCGACAGGGCCTGGACGATGGGGTCGTAGGTGGGCCTGTCCGCCAGGGGACCGCGCTCCCCGAAGCCGGAGATGGAGACGTAGACGACCTCAGGCGCTACCTTGCGGACGTCGGGCTCGGATACGCCGAGCCGTTCCACCACGCCGGGGCGGAAGTTCTGAATGAACACGTCCGTGCTCGCCGCCAGCTTCAGGAGAGCCGCGCGGCCGTCGGGGTGCTTGAGATTCAGGCTCAAGGAACGCTTGCTGCGGTTGAGGTTGAGGAAGCCGGCCGACAGCCCGCCTCGCCGATTGCCGAGGGCCCGGGTGTGGTCTCCGGCTCCGGGCGCCTCCACCTTGATGACGTCCGCGCCCTGGTCGCCGAGCATGCAGGTGGCCCAGGGACCGGTCAGCATCGTGGTGAGATCGACTATCCGGTATCCGGCGAGCGGTCCCGCCATTGCTCCGCCTCCTTTCGGACTTTTCGGGCGCGAAGCTTAGCATCGTGCGCGGCCGGCACGCCGTAGTGGGAAAAGCCCTTGAGCGCGTCGTCGACCGCGGCGTCGTCGAGCAGGATGGGTCCGCCGATGAGCAGACTCGAGCAGTACTGCCGGGCGATGGTCTCCAGCTCGATCGCCCGCCACATTGCCCGGGCGAGCGATTCTCCAATCGCGATCATGCCGTGGTTCGCGAGCAGGCAGGCCGTACGGTCCGTCATCGCGTCCATGGCGAGGCGGGCGAGCTCTTCCGTACCGAAAGTCGCGTAGCCGGAGCAGCGGACGTTGTTCCCGCCGAAGGCCGCGATCATGTAGTGGCAGGCCGGTATCTCCTTGCGGGCCATCGCGAGTGCCGTGCACCAGGTCGGGTGGGCATGGACGACCGCTTCCGCGTCGTGACGATCGAGAAGAATCGCGTGGTGGAAGCGCCACTCCGTCGAAGGCGCTAGCGGCCCCTCCCACCCGCCGCCTGATTCGTCGAGCCCTACCGAGGCAATCATCTCCGGTTCGAGTTGCTCGTAAGGTACTGCCGATGGAGTGATCAGCATCCGGCTCCCGAAGCGCGCAGAGATGTTCCCCGAAGTACCCTGGTTGATGCCGGCCGCATTCATTTCCCGGCCGCGGTCGATGATCTCCTCGCGCAGAGATCGCTCCGCCTTGTTCATCGGACGGTCATTCCCAAGCTGTTCGGGTGGCCTCGAAGCGGTCGGATGCCCAGTCGAATGCAGGAGGAGGCGACACCGGATGAGATTGAATCAGACGCCGCGAGCAGTGTCTGAACCGATGCCCCGAGCGGCGCTGGTGACGATGGCGACTTTGCGGGCTGACGTGGACATTCCCCTTCCGGTGCTTCGGGGCGGCGACTATAGCAACTCGCCCATGGAACTCCGACTGCGAAAACGAAACGCCATGATGCGCAGGCGCTCCCGCGAATCGCGGTCTCGCCGACCGAACCAGGAAATCGCGCAGCCCGTCGCCGCAGCCGAGCGCAGGCCCTATCCTTGGAGGGGAATGAGTCCCATCGCCAGCCCAGCCCCCGAGGCCCATTGCATGTCCGCGACCACATCGGCGCCACAATTCGGCGCGTCCGATCCGCTCCTCACTCCCTTCCGGTTGAAACACCTCACTTTCCGAAACCGCATCATGAGCACGAGTCATGCATGCGGTCTCGCGGAGGACGGCATGCCGGCGGATCGCTACCAGAGCTACCATGAGGCGAAGGCGAGAGGTGGCATCGCGCTCACGATGTTCGGAGGGTCGTCCAACGTCTCGCCGGACTCCCAGTGGAACTTCCCGCAGATCAATCTGCACGACGAACGCGTCGTTTTGCACTTTCGACGCTTCGCGGAGCGCATTCATGCCCACGGCGCACTCCTCATATGCCAGGTGAGCCACGTGGGCGGACGCGGCGAGCCCTATGCCGGGGCTCGGCTTGCGCCAATCGGACCCTCCGCGGTGCGCGAGACCCTGCACCGCGCCTTCGCGAGGGAAATGGACGAGCACGACATCGCCCGGGTCGTGGCCGATTACGCGGAGGCGGCGGCACGATGCAAGGAGGGCGGTCTCGACGGTATGGAAACCCTGACCGGCGCCCATCTCATCGGGCAGTTCCTCTCGCCCGCAACGAACCGGCGCCGCGACCGCTTCGGCGGTTCGGTCGAGAATCGCTGCCGCTTCGGACTCATGGTGCACGACGCGATCCGCAAGCGTGTCGGCGACGACTTCGTCGTCGGCATTCGTTTCGTCGTGGACGAGGCAGGAGAGGGTCGCCTCGACTTCGACGAGTGCCTGGAGATCGCGAGGATTTTCGAGGCCGCGGGAACCATCGACTTCTTCAACGCAATCTATGGCCGCATGGACACGCAATTGAAGCTGGCAGTGGACTGCATGCCGGGCATGGCGTCGCCGATGGCGCCCTTTCTCGCTCTAGCCGGCGCCTTCAAGCAGGCGGTACGCCTGCCCGTGTTCCACGCCACGCGAATCACCGAGCTCGCAACCGCGCGGCACGCGATTCGCGAGGGGTTGCTCGACATGGTGGCGATGACCCGAGCGCAGATCGCGGACCCCGCGTCCGCGACAAACTGCATCCAGCCCATTGATTTGACTACGTTTGGGTCCGCTTGTCCAGCGCGGATGCTGGATTTCCTATCGACTTTCCTTGCGGTCGCGCACGGGTCGGTTCCGGTCGAGCGTCCGAGACTATGCGGCCGAGCGGACCCATACGGGGCCGGGTGAGGATTAGCGAGTGCAACGCGGGACGTTACAGGCGACGATCGCATCATGCGGATCAGGCACAAGGGACTCCGCGCCCTGGCCGAGCAGGATCGTCGGCGGCAACTGCCGGGCGACTTGATGCCGAAGCTGAGGCGCGTCCTGACGTTGTTGGACGAGGCGCGCAATCTGGGCGATCTTGCTACCCAACCCGGTTACCGTCTGCATCTGTTGAAGGGCGACATGGCGGGCTTGTGGAGCATCCGCGTGTCGAGGAACTGGCGCGTCGTCTTCCGGCTTGAGGACAACGAGGCCGTAGACGTGGACCTTGTGGACATACCATTGAACGAAGAGGAACGGCGATCACGGCGATGCTGAATCCATGCCATCCGGGGGAGATACTGCGCGACAATCTGGAGGCCGCCGAGCTGTCGGTGACAGAGGCGGCATCGCGGCTGGGCTGCACCCGGCAGGCGCTGTCCCGGCTGTTGAACGGGAAGGCCGGGATCTCGCCGGTGATGGCACTGGCGCTGGAGGGGATTGGCTGGAGCAACGCGGGCTTCTGGATGCGGTTGCAGGCGAGCTACGAGCTTGCGCAGGCGCGCCGG
>CAYQVB010000145.1:0-82859 GCA_964420925.1 uncultured Ectothiorhodospiraceae bacterium
GCCGAGGCGCCGCGATAGCGGGGTGAACGGACCGAGAGACGCTGAAGGCATAGCCGACACTATGTCGAAGCGGCTCGAGGGAGTACGCCCCGCTAGCGTGAGCGGTTCGGCGTCCGCAGCAGGAAATCGGTGACAGATGCGGGCTAGAAAAGCCCCGTGACCCGTCCGGTCTCGGTATCGACGTCGATGCGCCGGTAGGCAGGATCCGAGCCGGTGCCGGGCATGAGGGAGATGCCGCCCGCGACCGGGCAGATGAAGCGCGCGCCGCCGTAGATCAGGAAATCCCGGATCGGGAGCACCCAGTCCTTCGGCACGCCCTTTCGGGCCGGGTCGTGAGAGAGCGAGAGATGGGTCTTCACCATCATGGTGGCGTAGTCGTTGAACTTGGGGTCGCTCTCGAAGCGTTCCGCCTTCGCGGTGGCCTCGGCCGAGTAGCTCACGCCGCTCGCGCCGTAGACCTCCTTCGCGATGCGCTCCACCCGATGGCGGAGCGGCAGGTCCATCTCGTAGAGATACCGGAAGTCCGCCTCCTCCTCGCAGGCATCGAGCACCGCATCGGCGAGGTCGAGCGCACCCTCGCCGCCGTGCCGCCAGTGCTCGGACACCGCGACCCGGGCGCCCGCCTCCTCGCACAGGCGCACCACCAGAGCGGTCTCGGCCGGCGTGTCGCTGTGGAAGGCGTTGATGCACACCACCGGGTTGATGCCCGCCTTCTTGACGGTGTCGATGTGGTGCAGGAGGTTGGCGGCGCCGTCCTCGAGCCAGGCGAGGTTCTCCTCGGAGTACTCCGCCGGGATGGGGCGCCCGGGCACCACCGGCGGCGCCCCGGCGTTGACGCCGTGGTGCTTGAGCGCCCGGATCGTCGCGGTGATCACGGAGACGTTGGGGACGTTGCCCGAGTAGCGGCACTTGACGTTCCAGAACTTCTCGAAGCCGATGTCGGCCCCGAAGCCGGACTCGGTGATGTGGTAGTCGGCGAGCTTGAGCGCGACCTTGTCGGCGACGATGGAGGACTGTCCGACCGCGATGTTGGCGAAGGGTCCGGCATGCACGAAGCAGGGCTGGCCTTCGATGGACTGGAGCAGGTTCGGGTTGACGGCGTCGCGCATCCACGCGGTCATCGCGCCCGCCACTTCGAGGTCCTCGGTGGTGACCGGGTTGCCCTGCTTGTCGTAGGCGACCACGATTTCCCCCATGCGCCGGCGGAAGTCCGCGAGGTCGCTGAAGATCGAGAGGATCGCCATCACCTCCGAGGACACCGCGATGTTGAAGCGCGACGGCATCATGAACCCGTCCTGCTTGCCCCCGATGCCGATGATGATGTTGCGCAGGGCCTGAGCGCAGAAGTCGATCACCCAGCCCATCTCCACCCGGTTCGGGTCGATGTCGAGGCGCCGCAGGTTTCGTTTCGCGAGCCCTGCGTCGCTGTAGTTGAACTCGTGCTGCATGCGCGCGGTGAGTGCCACCATGCCGAGGTTGTGGGCATTGATGAGGGCGTTGATGTCGCCGGTGAGCCCGAGGGAGAACTCGGTGAGCGGAATGCACTGCGAGAGGCCACCACCCGCCGCCGAGCCCTTGATGTTGAAGGTGGGTCCGCCGGAGGGTTGTCGGATGCAGGCGGAGACATTGCGGCCACGCTTTCCGATCCCCTGCAGCAGCCCCATGGTGGTGGTCGATTTGCCTTCGCCCAGCGGCGTGGGGTTGATCGCGGTGACCTCGATGAACTTGCCGTCCGGCCGCCCCTCGAGGCGCCGCAGCACGCGCGCGTAGTCGACCTTGGCGATGTGCCGTCCGTACGGGATCAGCTCGTCGCCCTCGATGCCCAGCTCCTCCGCGAGCTGCTCGGCCGGCTTCATGCCGGCTTCGGCCGCCTGCGCGATCTCCCAGTCGGCGTGCAAGGTGGGATCCAATGGCATGGCTGTCTCCTTGGATGAGGGTCCCGGCCGCGCCGGGCTGAAGGACCGGCTCACGCCGCCGTGGCGGTCACCGCCGGAGCGCTGGACACCGCCGGCCTCCCGAGCTGCGACAGGATGTAACGGTCCAGGAAGCGGGCCGACCACGCCGCGACCGCGGCGTCGTAGCACTCCGCGTCGGCGAGCTGGCGTTCGTGGGAGTGTGCGCCGAGGTCGGTGCGCAGGTGCTCGCCCGGCTCCGACCAGGAGCGGACCGCTCGGCTGTCCACCTCGGGATGGAACTGCAGCCCGTAGGCGTGCTCCCCGTAGCGGAAGGCCTGGTTCGGGAATGTCTCACCGCGGGCGAGAAGCTCCCCGCCCGGCGGGATCTCGAAGCCTTCCGTGTGCCACTGGTAGACGAAGAGCTTCGAGGGGAACATGCCGGCGCCGGCCGGAGTCGGACAGATGCACCGGTACCCCACCTCGTGCCTGCTTTCCGGATGCGGCTGGACCCGGCCCCCGAGGGCACGGGCGAGCAATTGCGCGCCGAGGCAGAGCCCGAGGAAGAGGCCGCCGCCTTCCACCCACGAGCGGATCCACGCCCGCTCCGTGCGCAGCCAGGGCGTGTCGTCGTTCGCGCTCTGGGGTCCACCGTAGACCACCACGAGGTCGTAGCCGCCGTCATCGGCCGGTAGGCGGTCTCCGTCCGTGGGACACGCCCACGTGACGTGCACTCCGCGCTCGACGAGCTGGCGCTTGATCCTGTCTTCTCGGGAGCTCGAGTGCTTGACCAGCAAGGCCCGCCCCCGGCAACCCGGAATCTCTCCGCGCATACCTATCTGTTGCGTCGCCGCCCTCCTCGGGCGGCGCGCTAGCTTGAAGGGTGAAAGGCGGAAAAACAAGGCCGGCTGCCCGGCGCGCCCGGGCTGCCGCAGTCTCGCCGAATCCCGACCGGCGTAACCCTCGGCCCGGAGCTTCGCGGGCTTCGTCCCCGCCTGAGCGCACCCACCCTACCGACGAGCTTCGGGGTCCGTGGCCCCGCGGACGCTTTCCGTCGCGCGCCGTGCACGCGCGAGGACCGTCTCGCGGTGCACCACGTAGAGACCGCTGCCACAGATCAACGCCATCCCGGCGTAGGTGATCGCATCCGGCCAGTTGCCGAAGAACACCACCCCCCACAGGACCGCCATCGGCAACGCCACGTACTCGAAGGGGGCGAGCACCGCGGGTTGCGAGATTCTGTATGCCTGCGACATCAGGTAGCCCGCGAACCCGTTGAACACCCCGATGGCGAGGAACAACGCGGCGTCGCCGAGCGAAGGAAGCGTCCAGGCACGCAGCAGGAAGGCGAGGCTCGCATCGTCCTCCGGAGCAAAGCGCCCGTCCCCCGCCACGAGGCCGATGGCCACGCTGGTGGCGATGAAGCCCGCCTGCGCGTAGAAGGCGATGGTGGAGGCCCGTTCGGTCGTGCCGAGCCGGCGGGTGATGATCTGCATGAGCGCATACGCCGCGGCCGAGAAGATCGGGAGCAGGGCGATCAGCCGCAGGACGCCCTCGCCGGGACGCAGCATCACGATCATTCCCGCGAGCCCGATGCACATGGCCGCCCAGCGGCGTGGGCCGACGGTCTCGCGCAACACGAGCGCGGAGAGCGCGGTGATCAGCAGGGGGGCAACGAAGAAGAGCGAGGTGGCCTCGGCGATGGTCATCGCCGCGAGAGCCAGGTAGAACGAGCTGTTGGCGAAGACCAGGAGCGCGCAGCGTACCAGTTGCAGACCGAGACGGCGCGTGCGCAACAGGTGGATCCCGCCTTCGAAGCGCATCACGAAGAGTATGATCACGATCGCGCTGGCAGCGCGCACCAGGACGATTTCGTGCAGGGGATAGTCGCCGCTCAGCCACTTGATGAGCGCGTCCTGCAGGACGAACAGGGTGACCGCCCCGACGATGCAGGCTATCCCCGGTATCCTGTGGTCCACGTTCGCGGAACCTCCCCGTCGGGAAAAAAAGCAGGGGTCAACGCGCCGCTCTCTCCCTGCTCCGACGCTACCGGCAACGAATGCGGGCTGGCGAGGGATCGGAGGCCGAGGTGCCTCGATGGCAGGCGTCCCGGAGCGTGCAGGATCAGGATGGACCGTCCGCCGTCTCGACGCCAGTGCATTCGCATGTACTTCGTGCGCAGATGGAAGGGTCTGATGCAGGCCGCCTGATTGCGTCCGAAGCGACGAGCAGATGACGTGTCCCGGTCCCGGCACGGCGCAAGAGGTGACGGTTTCGCCGTGGCTCTTCCATGCACCGGGTACGAAGATTTTCGGCGCGGGCAGGCGAAGTCGAAACGAATCCATGAAGTGCGAACACCGGCTGCGGGAGGCGCGCTATATTCCGGCCGGTGATCGACGTCCGCACCCATCCCGATCGCTACCGCCACTGGCGCCTGCGCATCGAGGGCCGCATTGCCACCCTGCTTCTCGATGTCGACGAGTCGGGCGGCCTCGACCCGGGATACGCCCTCAAGCTCAACTCCTACGACCTCGGAGTCGACATCGAGCTCGCCGATGCGGTGCAGCGGCTGCGCTTCGAGCACCCCGAGGTGGCGGCGGTGGTCATCCGCTCCGCGAAGGAGCGGGTATTCTGCGCGGGCGCGAACATCCGCATGCTGGGCGCGGCCACCCACGCCGACAAGGTCGCCTTCTGCAGGTTCACCAACGAGACCCGCTGCGCGATCGAGGACGCGAGCGCGCACTCGGGGCAGCGCTACCTGTGCGCGATCCGCGGGAGCGCGGCGGGTGGCGGCTACGAGCTCGCGCTCGCCACGGACTGGATCCTGCTCGCCGACGACGGGGCGAGCACGGTGTCGCTCCCCGAGGTGCCCGCCCTCGGGGTGCTGCCGGGAACCGGGGGCCTGGTGCGCGTGGTCGACAAGCGCAAGGTGCGCCGGGACCGTGCCGACTTCTTCTCGACCACCGAGGAAGGGGTGCGGGGCGCACGGGCGCTCGAATGGGGACTGGTGGACGAGATCGCACCCGCGTCGCGCTTCGACGCGGCGGTGGAACATCGCGCCCGGGCCCTCGTGGCGGCGAGCGACCGTCCAGCGGAGGCGCGCGGGATCCGCCTCGGGCCGATCGAGCGCCGCATCGAAGGCGGGCGCATCGCGTACGCGCACCTCGAAGCGGACCTGGAACGGGAGAAGCGCGCCTGCCGGATCCTGATTCGCGGCCCGGACCGGCCGCCGCCCGACGGCATCGAGGCGCTCGTCGAGGCGGGCGACGCCCTCTGGCCGCTCGCGCTCGCCCGCGAGCTCGAGGACCTCGTCCTGCACCTGCGCCACAACGAGGCCGAGATCGGCACCCTGGTGCTCTCGAGCCACGGCGGGCTCGATGCCGCCGCCGCGCACGACGCCTTCCTCTTCGAGCACCGAAGCCACTGGCTCGCCCGCGAGATCCTGCTCTACTGGCGACGCCTGCTGAAGCGCATGGAGCTCACGTCCCGCAGCTTCATCGCGCTCGTGGAGCCTGAGAGCTGCTTTGCCGGCTTCCTGCTCGAAACCGTGCTCGCCGCCGACCGCAGCTACATGCTGGACGGCGCCCGGGAAGACGACACCGAGCCGGCGCGGCTGCGCGTGGGCGAATCCAACTTCGAATGCTTCCGCGGCCTCAACGGGCTCTCCCGCCTCGCTTCGCGCTGTCTCGACGACGAGGCGGCGCTTCGCGATGCGCACCGTCGGATCGGCGTCGATCTCGAAGCGGCGGAGGCGGAAGCGCAGCGCCTCGTCACCTTCATTCCGGATGAGATCGACTGGGAGGACGAAGTGCGCATCGCGCTCGAGGAGCGCGCGAGCTTCTCCCCCGACGCGCTCACCGGCATGGAGGCGAGCCTTCGCTGTCCCGGGCCGGAGACGATGGAGTCGCGCATCTTCGGGCGGCTCAGCGCGTGGCAGAACTGGATCTTCCAGCGCCCCAACGCGGTGGGCGAGCGCGGCGCCCTCACCCTCTACGGCAGCGGCACGCGCGCCGATTTCGATCGGGGTCGCGTCTGAGCGGGCGACATGGCGCCGCGGCGCAGGGCCGGCAGGCGCCACAGGCAGAGCGCGCAGCACGCCAGCCCTTCGATGGCTATCACCCGGATGGCGACATCGGCGCCAAGCCACTCCGCCAGCGCTCCAGTGTGCAGGATGCCGAGCGGTCCGACGCCGATGCACACCACCAGCAGGCCCATGATACGGCCGCGCAGGTGAGCGGGGGTCGCGAGAAAGGTGATCGTGGCCTGCATGGCGGCGAATCCGGCCTCGCCGATCCCGCCCAGGAAGAGCACCACGAGGCACGCGGTGTACCACGGCAGGGTGGAGAAGACGAGGATTGCACACAGCAGGCTGATGGTGCCGGCGACGAAGAAGCGCATGTACCAGGCGGGGCGCGCGAACACCGTCAGCAGCAGGAGGCCGAGGAACGAGCCCGCTCCCTGCATCGAGCTCAGGATACCGACCAGTTCCGGTCCGACCATGAGCTTGGACGCTCCGATCACCGGCAGCATGGACAAGTAGGAGAATCCGAAGAAGTTGATGGTGATGGTGACGAGCAGGACGCCCGCCACCGGCTCGATGGCTCGGGCGTGCCGAAATCCTTCGATCAACGAGGCCAGGAAGCCGGGCCGCTCGGGCGACGCCGGCATCGCTCGCGATTCAGGCGACCGCACCCCGGCGACGAGGGCAAACGCGGCCGACATGAACACGATCGCGAGCAGGTAGAAGGCGTGGAGCCCGAAGTCGCGCATCAGGAACCCGCTCGTCAAGGGACCCAGCGACAGGGTGGCGGTCCCGATGGCGATGTCGAAGCTGAGCGCGGTAGCTGCGCGCCGCGCACCGGCCATCTCCCCGAGAAGCGTCTTTCTCACCGGGTACTCGGTGGTCCACAGCAGACCGCTCGCAAGGGTGCCGGCCGCGACGTGCCACAGCTCGAGCCGGCCGCTCAGGGCGAGAAAGGCGAGCACGCCCAGGAGTGCGCAGTAGATCCCGATCCCGACCAGCAGCAGGCGGCGCCGGTCGATGCGCTCCGCGAGGCCGCCGACGAGCGCTCCGAACAGAGCGCTGGGCACCCAGTTGCAGGCCGCGACGACCGCTACGAGCAAGGCCGAAGCGGTCTCCGCCCAGGTGTAGATTCCGAGCGCGAGGATCTCGGTCCAGCGCACGATGCCGATGAGCAGGGCGGCGCCCCAGAGATTGGGAATCCCCCGGGTCCGCAGCAGGCGGCGGATCCGCAGCAGGCCGTGCAACGCGCGCATGGGTGGGGATGATCCGGTGTTTCGATCCGAAGGATAGACGGCCGGTGCGGATGGCCGATGTCCCGGCTCCTCGTGGATGCCCGCCGTCACGGGAATGACGGCAGATGATGGCCAGAGGAGATTCCCTTTGGTGAAACTTGCGGGTCAGTCAGACAACCGCTTGTTCAGCCCGGTCCTTTTTCGATCGGGCCCGTTTCAGCCGCGCCTGTTTCAACCGGACCTGCGCCGCGTCGGAGCCGTCGTGAAGGGTCCCGAACATCTTGTCGAAGACGACCATTCCGTCGCCACTGTAGTTGCACTCGAAGTACTTGTGGTGGAGGTAGTGGTGGTAGTTGCCGAGGCGCACCGCCTTGTCGCCCTTGACGACGATCCGGTCAAAGCCGGCATGCCCCTTCGCCGGTGCGAGGGCCAGGTGCTGCAGGTAGAACAGGGCGTGAATCGGGTGCGAAGCGACCACGCAGAACAGGAGCACCCCGGAGAAGAAGATCAAGTGCTCGACGGGATGCATCGACAAACCCGACCACGGCCCGACATCGACGTTGCGATGATGCCGGTAGTGGACGGACTCGTAGAGGGGTCGCCAGTGGAGCAGGCGGTGCGTCAGGTAGAAGTGGACGCCCTGAAACGTGGGAATGATCAGCAGCAGCGCCACGAACCACACCGGGTTCGTCTCCCAGTCGATGAAGGGAAGCAGGCCGTTGGCATAGGCCCACAGCATCACCACTTCGTAGGCCGTCCAGATCGGAACGGCGCCGGCCAGCGTCCAGAACATGTTCTCGTGGACCTGGTTTCCGAACAGGAAGCGGCTGCCGCTGGTCTCGAAGGGCCGGTCGGAGTACCTGAAATCCGTGCCCTGACCCTTGATGGTGTACAGGTAGAAGTGCCAGGCGCCGACATACAGGAACATCATCGCCAGGTTGCGGCCGAGAATGAGCGCAATCCACCAGAGGTCGAAGCGCTCCATGCTGGCCAGGTCCGGCATCAGGAAGAACCACGTCGCCAGCGCCGTGGCCAGGTAGAGGCAGTTCCACGGCCACAGGTAGCCGGGGAAGCCGAACAGCCACTTGAGCACCGCCAGCGGCTGCGGCGGCCACCGGTATGGCGCCTCCACCTCGATCACGTAGGGCGGCCGCCAGGCCCCGCGCTCGTCACGCATGTCGGAGACCGCGTCGGACATTTCGCAAGCATTCACTGGTGAGCGTGGGAGGGTGAGGTTCAGGCTACCGCCCGCTCGGCACCGTCGACGCGTCTCCCCTCCAGCAGGAACGGGTCCCCTTCGGGGAAGATGTCTCCTGCGCTTCGCAGGCCGGTTTGCGTGCCGCCGCGAAGGGCGGAGAAGTCGTTGGACCGTCTGTAGAGCGCCGGCGTGTATTGCATCACGTAGCTCCGTCTCGGCCGCTCCGTGGTATTCGGCGCGCTTCGGTGCAGGCTCAGGCTGGAGAAGCACACGATGCTGCCCGCCGGCACCTCCATCTCGACGCCCTGCTCGTCGCCGTCGTAGCCGACCCAGGACTCCGTCGCCTCGTCCCAGCGATGCGCGAGCAGCGCGCCGCCCCCGACGACCGACCAGGGAAGCAGCGAAAGTGCTCCGTTGGCATGGGTCACGTCATCCAGCGCCAGCCACAGCGAGACATACGGGGGGTGCCGCTCGGCGCCTCCGCGGTAGACGTTGTAGCCGCTGTCCTGATGCCAGGGGAAGGTGCTGCTGGGCTCACGGAGCTTCACGACGAACTGCTCGGTTTGCAGCCACGCGGTATCGCCTATCGTGGCTCTGCAAAGCGCCGCCGTCGTATCGTTGAACAGAACGCGACGAAGCTCCGGATACCGCGTGCGCGAACTCCTCAGGAAGTAGCGGCTGTCGAGGATGGAGATATTGTCGTGGCGCTTCTCACCCCGCTTGCGCAGGTCTCGCTCGAGCGCCGATCGCGCCCGGTCGCAGGCCGATCGCGCGATGTCGAGCAATTCGTCGTCCAGCGCACCTTCGATCACGAAGTAGCCTTCGGACCGGAACTGCTCTCGCTGCGCTGAAGTTACCGCGAAGGTCATTGACATCTCTCCTGGTGCGGTACCGCTCAGGCGAGGGCGCGCGGCACCAGCCCACCCATGGACGCGGCAAGCGACTCATCGTCCCCGCGCTCACCGTCCCGGGGCGCCGGGACCGGCGTGTCGTGCGCGTAGTCGGGCTCCTTCTGCTGGCGTTTCCACGTCTCGCGCATCTCCCTCCAGGCGCCAATCAGCGTGCGCGGTGCCGGCATGTCATGGGCGACGGCCCGATGCAGCTTCTCGAGGTTGTAGCACGGTACCGCGCCGTACATGTGGTGCTCCACGTGCCAGTTCATGTGCCAGAACAGGAACTGCGTCACCGGATCAAGAGTAATGGTCCGGGCGCACTTCCGAAAGTCCGCGACGTTGCTTCGCAGGCCGCAGTGCTGCGTCACGCCGACGAAATAGCGGAGCCAGCCCGCGAAGAATATCGAGCCCGACACGAGAAGGGCCAGAATCGCTTCCCCGATGCCGACGAAGAAGAGGATCGAGACGGCGTGCCCGAGCAGCACGAGCCGCGCCCAGCGTACTGCCTTCATGCGCTCGTCGGGGTACCCCTCGTAGAGCTCCGGCCCCCAGTGGTTGAACGGCGCGTCGAAGCGGTCGAGCGCGATCCGGACGAAGTTCCTCAGCACGGGAATCAGTCCCCGCGAGTGGTATCCGCCGGTGACGTTCACCGTGAAGAGCTGCAGCAGGTAAAGCGGCCGCAGCGACGGATGCTCCGGCATCACCTTCTCCCGGTCCCCTTCCTCGAAGAGCGTAAAGCGGTGGTGATGG
The DNA here is from genome assembly GCA_964420925.1 of uncultured Ectothiorhodospiraceae bacterium. GTDB lineage: Bacteria > Pseudomonadota > Gammaproteobacteria > HK1 > HK1 > JAJEAD01. Next base: position 9,990 of record CAYQVB010000145.1, read on the forward strand.
GTGTGGCTGAACCGGTAGATCTCGAAGTTCAGCCAGCCGAGGAAGGAGAAGACCCGCAGGAAGGGCTCGTTGAGCCACTTCGTCCTGAACACGGTGGTGTGGCAGAGCTCGTGATGGGGGGCGGTGAAGAACGCCGCGACGGTGCCGTGCAGGAACAGGAACAGGCAGAAGGCCCACCAGATCTCGAGGGAGAAGAAATACCAGGCGAGGCCGCCCGTGGTGGTCCAGATCACGAGGTGTCCCGACGCCTGGAGCATGCCCCGCACATCGCTGGGCTCGGCGAGCTTGCGGAGCGTTTTCCGATCGATGGGGCACCGGTACCAAGCGATCCGCCCATGCTTGCGGACCTCGGCCAGCGCCGGCAGATCGCCGCGCGCGATGCTCTGGGCGCTGGCGTTCATCCCCTCTCCCGAGTGCCGGAAACCTCGAAGATTCTGCCGGGCGACTGGTTTCGGGGCAAGGCTCGCGCCCGGAATGTGTCGCCGGCGAGGTCCGTTTTCCTCCCGATCAATCCATGTCGCACCCGATCGCCGTCAAAGCACAAGTCGGCGTGCGAACTCCGCTTTCAGCGTCGCGTAGAGGCGGCGGAAGACGAGCCGCCGGCGGCCGCAGGCGTCCACGAGGCCCGGCTCGGGATCGACGATGTGCGAGATCGGCGGGGGGGCGCAGACGAGGGACGGGTCCTCTCCGGTCACGGCGAGGCGTGCCAGCCGCGCCGCACCGAATGCGGGTCCCATCTCGGCACCGGCGGGGTAGGAAAGCGATCGCCCCAGCACCGATGCCAGGATGCGGCCCCAGTAGCGGCTCCGTGCACCGCCTCCGACCATCGAGATCGTATCGATTCGGGCTCCGGCCTCCAGCAGGGCGTCCTGCCCGTCGGCGAACGCGAAGGCGACACCCTCCAGCACGGCCCGCGCCAGTGCGCTGCGATCGACATCGTGGGTGAGGCCGAAGAACACCCCCGTTGCCCTCGGATCGTTGTGCGGCGTCCGCTCGCCCGAGAGGTAGGGGAGGAACACGAGGTCGCCGGGAAGGTCCCCGGCCGCTTCGACCTCTTCCAGGAGGGACGCCTCGTCGGCGGCGCCGGTGAGCGCCGTCACCCACCGCAGGCAGGAGGCGGCGCTCAGAATGACGCTCATCTGGTGCCAGGTGCCGGGGAGGCAATGACAGAACGCGTGCACCGCCTGCTCGGGATTCGGCGAAAACGCGGCGTTCGATACGAACAGGACGCCGGAGGTACCGAGCGACAGGAAGCCCGAACCCGGCACGACCGCGCCGATCCCGGCCGCCGCCGCGGCGTTGTCCCCGGCGCCGCCGGCAACCGGCACCCCGGCGGGCACGCCCCACTCGGCCGCGACGGCGGCCCGAAGCGCCCCGCCCGGCTCGCTTCCCTCGACGAGGCGTGGCATGTGGTCACGTGAAAGCCCGGTGGCCGCGAGCATGGCCTCGGACCAGTCGCGGGCCGCGACATCGAGCCACAATGTCCCGGAGGCGTCGGACATCTCGGAGACGTGCTCGCCGGTCATGCGAAGGCGCAGGTAGTCCTTGGGCAGCAGCACCCGGGTCGTCTTCGCGAAGATCTCGGGTTCGTTTCCGGCCACCCAGCTAAGCTTGGGCGCCGTGAAGCCGGGCATGGCGAGGTTCCCGGTGATGCGTCGCGAGTCGGGTTCGCGTGCCTCCAGCTCGCCGCATTCTGCAAGCGAGCGCCCGTCGTTCCACAGGATGGCCGGGCGGAGCACGTGCTCGTGCGCATCCAGCAGCGTGGCGCCATGCATCTGCCCGGAGAGACCGATGCCCTTCACGGCCGCCAATGCCGCCGGGTTCGCGCGGCGAATCGCGGCCACCGCGCGAGACGTCGCGCGCCACCAGTCCTCGGGATTCTGCTCGGACCACAGGGGCCGTGGGCGGCTTGCCTCCAGAGGCGCATTTCCGGCGGCTACGATTTCCTGCCGCTCGTCGGCTAGAACCACCTTGACGCCGGAGGTCCCCAGATCGATACCGAGAAACATCCTTGCTCAACCTTCGCGGCCGGTCCGCTTCTTCGCCCCGCGCACAGACGATGGTGCTGACAAACGCGACGGAGGGGAAGCGCCGATTGATGCGAGGAAGAACACGAGCGCAGCCCGTGGACGCTGCTTCTACTCGTAGATGTTTCTCATCTGCCAGCAATCGAGCGAGAGCAGCTCCGATTCCTGGCCCTGAGACCGCAGCGAGACTCCGGTGCTGCCCTCGCGTCCGGGATAGACCCGCGTCGCGACGCACTGCCTCTCGTTCACGAAGACTTCGACGACGCTCCGGTCGACGAATATGCGCAGGCGGACCGGCTCGTCGGGCTCGACGAACACCGGTGCGGACTCCGGTGGCCGCGACAGCGCATCGGGCAGCGTCGATGCGAAGGAGGTGTCGATCGTCACGACGCTCTCGTAGCGCACCGGGTTCGACAGAATGGTCGACATGGCCAGGTTGGAACGTACGTCGTCGGGGAAGGGTTCCCGGTACTTGTACCCTCTCTTGTTGAAGAAACAGATGCGCGTGCGTTCCTCCGCGTTCGCGGAGCGCAGGACATCGACCTCGAACATCGACGCGAGCTTCGGGTCGACTTCCACCTGCAACTCGATCGCGTTGCCCTTGATGTCGTCGAGCACGATCTCCCGGTTCGCGGGCAGGACCGTCCGGCCGACGTGCCGGTGCTCGTACCTGAGGGATTCGATGTCTCCGGCGGGCTCGATGTTCAGGTCGTACTTGTCGTGGAGCGTCAGGCGCCTCGGCAGGGTCAGGATCTGGTCCCAGGCGCGGGTCAACCGGGAAGATTCGTCATCGCTCCCGGCGCTCCCGACCTCCGCTCCGAAGAAGCCGCTCAAGTAGTTGCTCATCGAACTGGTGGGCTTGCCCGCGTTCATGTTGAACAGAACGATGACGCCGCCCTCCCCGTCGGGCGCCGCGGTCGGCGCGTGGACGCCGCCCGGGAATGCGGCGCCGAAGTTGAACAGACCGTGCGCATCGACCACGAACTTGTCGCGTTTGCGGTCGTAGTCGCCGAGCCAGTACTGGCCGCCGCTCATGTGGCTGAAGAACACCAGGATGTGCCGATCGCCGATCGGCCAGAAATACGGACACGCACCGTCATCCCCCAGCACGGTGAACCGGTCACCCTCGATGAAGGGGTGGAGGTACTCCCAGGCTTCCAGGTCCCGCGAGCGGAAGAGGTACTCGGTGGCGAGGTGCTTGCCGTCAGGTCGGTGGGGAATGATCCCTGCGGACAGCGCGTAGTACACGCCATCCGCGGACCAGATGCAGGGATCGAAGACCGCGTGGGGCAAGGGCGCTTCACCCTCGGTCCCGAACGGGATCACCGGGCGGCCCGTGAGCTTCTCCCAGTTCAGCAGCAGAGGATCGCGCGATACGGCCACCATGTTGCCGACTCCGACGCCGTGGTAGATGGCGATGACCCGGTCCCTCTCGACGAGCGTGGTGCCGGAGTAGCACCGGTCCTCCGGCCCCGGATGGAGCGCATAGGGAAGGTCCCGCCAGTGGATCAGGTCGTCGCTGACCGCGTGGCCCCAGTGCTGCCGGTCATCGTCGGGCGGCTGCGCCTGGTAGAAGAGATGCCAGAGCCCCTGCCAGTGGCAAAGTCCGTTCGGGTCGTTGAGCGTATTCTCGGGATTGACGTAGTGATAGAGCGGGCGATGGGGGTCCGCCGCCTTCTCCCGTCGCGCCGCCTGCATCCGCAGCACGAGAGGATTCGCCTCGAGCTGCTTGTCCTGCTCCTCCCGCGTTTCGGCGAACGTGTACCTGGGAACCCGCGAGGACGGGAACTCTCTCTTTGCCACTCTTTGCACTCCTTCGGTCCCGACGCGGACCCGCTCGGCTGACCCGACCAGTTCGCCGATTCTCGGCTGGGGGGAATCGGTGGAGTTCCGGGTTTGCATCGTTGCGAGGCGGTCGGGCGCGCCTCAGGAATCGGCGCCTTACTCGCCCGATTCCATGATGGCGATGGCCGCTTCCTCCTTCATGGACGCCCACAAGCGCGCACACAGGTCGACGAACACCGGATCGGCTTCCGTGCTGTCCGTGCGGGGCCGCGCCAGAGAAACCGGAACGCTCTCCTTGATCCGGGCCGGCCGCCGGCTCATGACCAGGACGCGGTCGGACAGGAACACCGCTTCGTCGATGCTGTGCGTCACCCAGATGATCGTCTTTTCCCTTCCCGCCTGCTTCTCCTTGTCCCAGATGTCCAGGACTTCCTCCTGCAGGATCTTCCTCGTCTGGGCATCGATGGCCGCCAGGGGCTCGTCCATCAGCAATATCTTCGGATTGTTGGCCAACAGCCGCGCGAGCGCGCATCTCTGCTTCATGCCGCCGGACAGCTCGTGCGGATACTTCGTCTCGAATCCCATGAGATGCACCAGCTCGATGAACTCCCTCGATATGCTGGCCCGCTCGTCCTTGTCGACGCCCCGCACCTTCAGACCGAACTCCACGTTCTCCACTACCGTCTTCCAGGGGAACAGGGCGTAGTCCTGAAAGAGCAGGCCGCGATCCGGGTCCGGCCCGTCGACGTTCCGCCCCTCGACCGACACCACGCCCTCATCGATCGAGTCGAGCCCCGCGATGACCCTGAGCAGGGTCGACTTGCCGCATCCGCTGGGCCCCACGATCGAAACGAACTCTCCGGCGTGAATCTCGGCATCGACGCCATCGAGCGCCATGACCACCTCGTCGCTCTTCGGCTTGGTGAAGGTCTTCTTTACGCCTTCTATCTGTATGTATTGCATCGTCATCTCGCCGGAACGTGCGTTCATCCTCCCGCGGCAGTTTCCATTGTCGACCGAGAAATCAATGAATCTTCAGTCCATATCGCCACGGCGACAGGCTGTTTTCCAGGAACTTGATCCCCGCGTTGAACAACAGTCCGCAGAAACACAGGATCACCATCATGAGAATCACGGTCTCGAAGCTGTATTGAAGCCTGCCGTGCATCAACAGGTAGCCGATGCCCTCGTTCTTGAATATCAGCTCGGCCGCGACGATGGCGGACCATGCGTATCCCAGTGAAATGTTCTGACCGGTGACGATCAGCGGGACGGCGCTCGGCAGCACGACCTCCCTGAACAGCATCCAGCTATCGCGCTTCACGCCCAAGTTCAGCGCGGCATCGATCAGGTTCCGGTTGACTTCCCGCACCCCCGCTATCGTGTTGAAGAAGGTGGGGAAGAACGCGCCGAGGGTGATGATGAACACCGAGGACACCTCCCCCATTCCGAACCACATGATCGTAAGGGGGATCCAGGCCATGATGGGTATCGTTCGCCCGACGTGAATGACGACTTCACAGAAGTGCTCGGCCTTCCTGTACCAGCCCAGAAACAGTCCGAGCGGTATCGCAAGGGCCATGGCGAGGAGAAAGCCGAGCAGCACGCGTCGCATGCTGACGCCGACATGGAGGAACAACTCACCATCCAGGGTCATTTCCCAGAACTTGAGCCACACCGCCGCCGGACCCGGAAACAGCGTCTCCAGGAAGACCTCGCTGACATGCACCATCTGCCAGATGAGGACCAGCGCGGCAGGCAATACCATGGGGCGCAGCCATCTCCACAGGAATCGCTCCATCACGCCGGGCTTGGCAGCGGTGGTGGTCATCGCTGGTCCATCCCGGCCCGCCATCGGGTCAGGTACTTCTCCAGCAACTGGAGCAGGTAGTCGATGAGGAAGCCGCAGAGCCCGATGAGCAACATGGCGAGCACGACCCGTTCGGGAAAATGGAAGCGCCGGTTGGCCTCGATCATCCAGCCGAGGCCGTTCGACGCGGCCAGCATCTCCGCGGCCACGATACCGCCCCATGCATAGGTGAGGGCGATTCTCATGCCGGTCAGGATGTGGGGAACGGCGCTGGGGAACACCACCTCCTTGAACAGAAACCAACTGTTGCGCTTGACGCCGAGATTCAGAGCGGCGTCGACGAGATTCCGGTCGACGTCCTTCACTCCGGCAATCGAGTTGATGAGGGGCGAGAAGAACGCGTTCAACGCGACGATGAAGTAGCTCGCGGCATTTCCGATCCCGAACCACAGCAGCGCCAGCGGAATCCATGCGAGACCCGGAAGCTGACGAAAAAAGGTGATCGTGGCCTCGGTGTACCGGTCGAGGGCCCGGTACCATCCGATGGCGAGGCCCAGCGGGACGGCGATGCCGACGCCGATGACGTATCCGACGGTGAATCGCTGAAAGCTGTTCAGGATGTGATAGAAGATTTCGCCGCTCGCGCTCAGCTCCCACAGTGCGATCGCCACGTCCTGCGGCGCGGGAAGCATGATCTCCGGGTACACCTCGGCGCGGTTGAGCGAGTACCAGATGACCACGATCAGCGCCGGCAGAATCGACCGGAACAGAACTGGATGCACTTTCTGCAAGAGGGGATGCCTCAGATCGGTTCGACGCAATGCGCGACCGGCCGCAACCGGCGGGTTCTATTGATGCAATCAAAAGGGCATGGCCGAACGCGAGTTCGGCCATGCCCCGGCCATTCAGGCGTCAGAATGGTGTGTGATGTACACGCGCCGATGGCACGGGCACGTCAGGCAACGTCCTTCGCCTCCCACTCGTCCGTCATCCACAGGGGATAGCCACGCACGTCGGCCACATCGGTCCTCGTCATTTCCTCGATGGAAGGATCCATGCCGGTCATTTCCCATGCCTTCTTGTCGAGTGGCCCCGTCACCGCGACGTACTCCTTGACCATGTCCCACGTGACGGGCCGGCGGATGCGCCCGGCGGCGTACAGCATCGGAGCACCGTTGACGACCGCCTTCAGGTCCCCTTCGGTGATCCAGGGCCAGATCCGGCGGCTCATGGTGATGGAGGCCGCGAACTGCTGCATTACCTCCTCTTTCGAAATGCCCCAGAAGCCTTTCCCCCATTCGTAGGCCAGGTTCTGTCCTTCCGGCCTGCTCTGGTCGGCTATCTTTGCCGCGTCGTGCGTGGCCAGCATGAACGCCACATACAGGTTCGGGTGCTCGTCGATCAGGTCCCGGCGATAGCTGTTGTATCCTCGATAGAGGATGAAGCCCTCCGGATACGCGCCTGCATTCTCGAAGAAGTCGACCTTCCCGTCCGCGCCGACACCACCTTTCCAGGCCGAGCCGGGCACGCCCTCGTTGTTGACGAGGAACTTGGCCACGCCCTTGTGCCTCATCATGAACGGAATGACGGCGTGGGACACGACGGCGTCCAAGCCCTTGGGAAACAGCATTGCCTCGCTGGGGCTCATGTCCACCATCTCGATCCCGAGCTCCTCCGGACCCTTTCCGAAGTTCGCGCGAAACAGCGCGTCGCAGAAGCCGTGCTGCCCGGAAGCCATGCGCAGCGCAATCCTTGCCTTCTTGTCGACCAGCTCCTCCAGGGTGCCGATGGTGCTGTCGGGGCGAACCATCAGGGTGTTGCCGTAGCCGCCGTCTCCGGGAGAACCCAGGTACACGGGCAACTGGTTGGAAATGATGGTGGCGGCAGGTGACTCGCCGTGGTGGGTCCAGGCGAGCTCGCCCGCAAGGACCCCTTCCAGCGCGGCGACCCCGGTCTGAGCCTCGACGTGGTTGAGGGTGATTTCGTACCCGAACTCCGCAGCGCGCTTGACGAACAAGCCGTTCTGCAGATTGATGTGTTCCAGCAAATGGCCCGGATAGGTCGGAAAATAGGCGGTGGATATCGTCATCTTCGTCTGGGCCGAAGCAATGTACGGGAACCCGATCGATCCTGCGCCGACCGCCAGTCCGGCGCTTCCCGTCTTCTTGAGAAAGTCCCTTCGCTTCAGGGTCATGTGTTCAAACCTCCCATGATGGTGACCGGCAGAACGTGGTCACGTTGCGGTTGCATTCGGCTTCCTCTCGGTGGAGGGCCGCGATCGGAAGAATTCTCGGTGAGAACCTTCACGGAGTCGGACCGGACGACTCATCCGGACGGAGATCCAATCGCCGTACCGGGTTGATCGTCCGTTGTCCGAGACAGAGCCAATGGTGGCTCGACGCTGCGCCGTCCTGTCCGCGGGCAGGGCAAGGACGAAGCTCGAAACTCGTGGTGGGAACATCCTGCCGGAAGCGCGGTGCGAAATCTGGTAGGAGGTTCCATTTGCCGTGCGACTCGAGCCGTGCCGGCAATCATTGACGGATTCCGGGGATAGTGTCAACGGCGGAGAGAATCCGGACCAGCGGGCGGAGCAAAACCCGGAGTGGGCCAAGTTTTCAACAGAGCCCTCTGAAGCGCTGGCGTCGGCTCCTCGGCGCCCGGGCTGCCCCGGGAACCAGGTGCAGCGCCACGCAACACCTCGCGCGCTGCCGTTCCCGCTGTCGGCAGAGGCGCGCTTGTTGCATGATCGCTCCGTCCGCGGCACCGGGGCTGCGCGCAAGGGAACGGGCATGTCCACCGTCGACCTCAACGAGCACATCCCCAACAACGTCGACCTCGCCTCCGACCGCCGCCTGCGCCGCGCGCTCGAACAGTGGCAGCCCGCCTTCCTCGACTGGTGGCGGGAGATGGGTCCGGTGGACCGCACCGCGTCCGAAGTGTACCTGCGCACCGCGACCTCGGTGGATCGCGAGGGCTGGGCGAACTTCGCCTACACCCGAATGCCGGACTACCGCTGGGGGATCTTCCTCGCGGACCCGGATCCGGAACGGAGGATCGCGTTCGGGGATCATCGCGGGGAGCCGGTCTGGCAACGCGTGCCCGGCGACTACCGCGCCGCGCTGCGCCGCCTCATCGTGATCCAGGGCGACACCGAACCCGCCTCGGTCGAGCAGCAGCGCCATCTCGGGCGCACCTGCCCCTCGAACTACGACCTGCGCAACCTCTTCCAGATCAACGTCGAAGAGGGCCGGCACCTGTGGGCGATGGTGTACCTGCTGCACGCCCATTTCGGCCGCGACGGGCGCGAGGAGGCGCAGGCGTTGCTCGAACGGCGTTCCGGCGACGAGGACCGCCCCCGCATCCTCGGCGCCTTCAACGAGCGCACCCCGGACTGGCTGGCGCTCTTCATGTTCACCTTCCTCACGGATCGGGACGGCAAGTTCCAGCTCCACTCGCTCGCCGAGTCGGCCTTCGATCCGCTCGCGCGCACCTGCCGCTTCATGCTCACCGAGGAGGCGCACCACATGTTCGTCGGCATCACCGGGCTCGCCCGCGTGGTGCAGCGCACCGGCGAGATCATGCGCGAGCACGACACCGACGACGTGCGCAGGTTCGGGGTCATCGATCTGCCGACCTTCCAGAGGTACCTGAACTTCCACTACAGCGTGACCCTGGATCTCTTTGGGGCCGAGCTTTCCACCAACGCCGCGACGGGCTACACGAGCGGTCTCAAGGGCCGGTTCCGGGAGACCGACATCGACGACGATCATCGTCTCCAGCAGGACTCCTGGCCGGCCCTGCGCTTCGAGGAGGGCGCGTTCCGGCGGGTCTCGGTGCCGGCCCTCAACGCGATCAACGAACGCCTGCGCGACGCGTTCATCGCTGATGTAGAAATCGGGATCGGACGTCTCAACCGGGTGCTCCGCAACCTGGACGTCGACTTCGAGATCGCGCTACCCCACGTCGCGTTCAACCGGCGGGTGGGGCTCTTTGCCGACCTCGACGTGACGCCGCGGGGTGAGGTGATCGATTCCGATACCTGGCAGCGCCGGCAGAACGGGTGGCTGCCGAGCGACTCCGACCGGGCCTACGTCGGCTCCCTCATGCCCCGCGCACTCACCGAGCCGGGACACTTCGCGAGCTGGATTGCCCCGCCCTCGCGGGGCATCGACGGGCGTCCCGTCGACTTCGAGTACGTGCGCCTGGACTGAGTCCCTTCGCCGGCGCCGAGCGACAGTCGAGCACGAGCGCAGTCAGAGCGTATCGACTGGAGGCGATGCACCTTCTCGACCGCTCGGCGGAGCATCGGAACGAGAACGTTCGTTCCGTGAGCCTTAAGCGTCAGAAGGTCTCCGGCCACTTCCTGGAAGCGTGGAGAACGGCCAGAATTCTGATCTCGATGCCGGCAATCTGATAGGGAAGGACGTAGGGAATTCCCCCGATCACGAGCTCTCGCGTCCCCCGCACCCGTCCCGGGCGCCCGATTCGAGGATGTTCGGCAAGCATCCGGGTGGCATCCTGGATGGCCGAAACCACGCCCCAGGCCGCCCCGGGGTCGTTTTCCGCGAGGTACTCGGCAATACTGACCAGGTCGGTCTCAGCTCGGTCCAGCCAGACGACTCTCATGACCTCGTCTGGTCGAACCGGCTCGCGAGCATTGCTCTCAGCTTGCTGAACACCTCGTCATGAGCGATCCATCCGGCATCATCGCCCCCTGCTCTCTCGAGCCTCCCCTCGATTCTTCGGGTCTGCCAGTCGTAGAGCTCGAGGTAGTGATCGATTGCTTCGTTGACGACGTAGCTCCGAGATCGATCCGCAGTGGCAGCAATGGCGTCCAGCTTCGCCTGTTTGTCCGGTGAAACGGATATGCTCATGCGCCCGGTGCTGCTGGCCATCGAGATCTCTCCCGTAATCGTGGTTAATCACCCTTCATCATGAAGTGCTTTCCGGCAGGGGACAAGTGCTGCCCGCAGCCCATTGGTTGGTCGGAGGAAAGGCCATGATGCAGCTCGCCCGCGTGGACCGTTCGGTGACTCCGACCGCCATCGAAGTTCCGCGGGAGTACAACGCCGCGCTCGAGTTCGTCGACGCCAACGTCGACCGGGGCCGGGGAGAGAAAGTCGCCTTCATCGACGATTCCGGGCGATACACCTATCGGGAGCTGGCGGAGCGGGTGAACCGGGCGGGCAACGCGCTGCGCGCGCTCGGTGCGGGGATGGAGACCCGCGTGCTCATGTGCATGGCCGACGGCATCGACTTCCCGGCGGTGTTCTTCGGGGCGATCAAGGCCGGATGCGTCCCCATCCCGGTGAACACCCTGCTCACCCCGAGCGACTACGCGTATCTCCTCCAGGACTCGCGGGCGCGCTTCGCGGTGGTGAGCGAAACCCTGCTCGATCGATTCGAGCCCGCCCTCGCTGGGCAACCCCACCTCGAAGGGGTGGTGGTGGCCGGCGGAACTGCCCCCAGCCACCCGCGCCTGGAAGATCTGCTCGCGGCAGCGTCCGATTCGCTCGACCCCGCGCCCACCACCTGCGACGACATCGCGTTCTGGCTCTACACCTCGGGCTCCACCGGCACCCCGAAGGGCTCGATGCACCTGCACCGCCACCTGATCGCGACCGCGGAGCACTACGGGGTAGCGACCCTCGGAATCCGCGAGGACGACGTCGTGTACTCCGCCGCCAAGCTCTTCTTCGCCTACGGGCTCGGCAACGCAATGACCTTTCCCTTCCACGTCGGGGCGACCACCGTGGTCCTCGCGGAGCGTCCCACCCCGGATGCCGTTATGCGGCTGCTGCGCACCCACCGGCCGACCATCTTCTACGGCGTGCCCACCCTCTACGGCGCGCTGCTCGCGGATCCCGTCAACGGTCGCGAGAACGCCTCTCCCGCGCTGCGCCTCGCGGTCTCCGCCGGCGAGGCGCTGCCGGCGGAGATCGGCCGCGCCTTCGAGGAGCGCTTCGGCGCGCCCGTCCTCGACGGGCTCGGCTCGACCGAGATGCTCCACATCTTCCTCTCCAACCGGGAGGACGACGTACGCTACGGCACCTCGGGGAAGGCAGTGCCGGGCTACGCGCTCAGGGTCGTCGACGAGAGTGGCGAGCCGGCGGCGGCGGACGAGCTGGGAGAGCTGTGGGTGAGCGGCGACTCCTCCGCGATCGGGTACTGGAACCAGCGCGACAAGTCGCGAGCCACCTTCCAGGGGACCTGGACCCGCACCGGAGACAAGTACCGGGTGGACGCGGAAGGCTACTACCACTACTGCGGGCGCACCGACGACATGCTCAAGGTCGGGGGGCAGTGGGTGTCGCCTTTCGAGGTGGAGTCCGCACTGCTCGCGCACTCCGGGGTGCTCGAGGCCGCGGTGGTGGGGCAGGATGACGAGCAGGGCCTGGTCAAGCCCAAGGCCTTCGTCGTGGTGGCGGAAGGAAGCGAGGCCGGCGACGCCCTCGCGGACGAGCTCAAGGAGTTCGTGAAGGGCCGTCTCGCGCCCTTCAAGTACCCGCGCTGGATCGAGTTCGCCAAGAGTCTGCCGAAGACCGCCACCGGGAAAATCCAGCGCTTCAAGCTCCGGGGCTGAAGGAAGGGGGGACAACATGGCGGGACCCAACCACCTGAGCGATCTCCAGGCGATCATCGAAGACCTCGATGCGATGGGCCGCCTCGTGCGCGTCACCTCCGAAGTGGACCCGGAGTTCGAGCTGGCGGGCATCGCGGCCCGCCTGGAAGGCGGGCCCCGGGCAGTGCTCTTCGAGAACGTGAAAGGCCACGACGCGCCGGTGCTCACCGGGCTCTACTGGTCCCGGGAGCTGCTCGGGAGCCTGATGCGCCGGGACGTGCGTGACCTGCCCGGGTTCGTCTCGGGCGCGATCCGATCCTGGCAGCAGACGCCGGTGGATCCGGTGATGGTCGATCACGGGCCCATCTTCGATGGCAACCGCGACGAGGTGGACCTCCACCGGCTGCCCGTCCCGGTGCACGCGGAGAAGGACGGAGGACCCTACTTCGACGCCGGGGTGGTGATCGCCCGCGACCCCGAGACCGGGGTGCGCAACGCGTCCATCCAGCGCTTCATGGTGACCGGCAAGGACCGGATGCACATCAACATCGACGCCGGCCGGCACCTCGAGCTCTACCTCGACAAGGCCAGGGCGCGGGGCGAGAGTTTGCACTTCTCCATCAACTGCGGCGTGGGGCCGGGCCTGCACTTCGCGGCGGCGACTCCCGCCGAGGCGGCTCCGGCCGAGACCGACGAGCTCGGCATCGCCAGCGTCTTCCACGAGGCTCCCCTCGAGCTTGTCGAAGGACGCACCCTCCCCGTGCACATCGTCGCCAACGCGATGTACGCGCTCGAATGCGAGATCGTTCCCGGCGAGGTCGCCGACGAAGGCCCCTTCGCCGAGGTGACCGGCTACTACGCCAAGGTTGCTCCGCGTCCCGTGGTGCACGTGCGCGAAATCCACCGCCGCCCGAACGCGGTGTTCCAGACCATCCTCTCCGGCGTCGAGGTATGGAACTCCGTCGGCCTGCTCGGCGAGGCCAACGTGCTCGCCCTGCTCCAGCGGCAGGTGCCGGGGGTCGAGGACGTGTACTTCAGCCACGGCGGCTGCGGCTTCTACCACGCGATCGTGCAGATCGCCCAAAAGCGCGCGGGCTGGTCCAAGCAGGCGATCATGGCCGCATTCGCGGCCTTCCCTCCGCTTAAGATGGTCACGGTGGTCGACAGCGACGTCGACATCCGCAATCCGAGCGACATCGAGTGGGCGATGACCACCCGGCTCGACCCGAAGCAGGGGATCGTCACCATCGAGAACGTGTTCGGGCACGGCCTCAACCCGAGCTTCCCCGATTATCTCGGCACCAAGGTCGGATTCGACTGCTGCCGGCCCTTCCCTCTCACCTCGGAGTACGACCGGGCCGCCTACCGGCCGGTGTCGCTCGACGGGGTGACGATGCAGATCCCCGAGATTGCGGCGCCGGGAGCGCCACCGCCCGTTCCGTCAACCCCATCCAATCGGGGAGGGGCGCGTCCAAAGCGCCGCAAGACCGGCGCTGCTCCCCGGAAGAGAGTCCCAGGAGCCGGGGCGAAACGCAAACGCTCCCCTGCTCGTCCCGACTCCTCTTGAAGGACCGCCCTGGGCTGGCGGCGCGCGAGACGCCCCATGCAAAACGCCTCGCGGACGAGGGCCCCCCACGCCTGGCTCCCGGCCCCGGCGCCTCGGAGAGAGACTTTCTGCGAGCGATCAGAGCATGGGGGAAGGGCTTACCATCCGCTCTCGATCGACCACTGCGTGGGAAGCCCGGCGTCCTTCCACGCCCTGAGACCGCCGCGATACCAGTAGACGTTCCGGTATCCGATCATGCTCGCCCGAAGCGACGCGTTGTAGGAAGCCCAGCACTGCGCCCCCGAGCAGAAGAACACCATTGCACGCGCTCGGTTGCCCAGCGTCAGCTCCTCGAGCTTCGTCGCCAGCCGATCATTGCTCGTGGTGGAGAAGCCCGCTCCCCGGAGCCACCACGCGCCCGCCACCGTCTGATGGCTCGCCTGGGAAAGCACGTCGATGAGCATAGGCGGCTCGGGACCGAGCATGAGCCGGACCAGCTCCCGAGTCGTGATGGTGATCGCCCTCGGGTGGTACGCGGGAGTGGGGGCGTGCAGCTTGCCGGCGCGAAAGTCGATGGTCGCTACTACGTTCCAGTCCCTGGCCTCCTCGCCGTAGAACTCCCGCGTGAGCGAGGCATTCCGCAGCTTCGCCTCGACGTCGGATACCGAAACCACCGACCCCGCAAATGAAGCACCGCCGTCCGCGCTCTGGGCCCGGGCATGCGCGGACCACAAGCAAAGCGCAATGCCCGCTACGACTATCCGGAAGAGCTGGCGCTTGTCGATGATATCCCGCACCGGGAACCCTCAGGCCGCCGCCGGTACCGAGGGCAGGCCCGCGAGCGCCATTGCGAGCTCCTGCTCGTCGTAGGGCTGATCCGCAAGCGCGCCCGCGAAGTAGTCGGTGTACGCCTGCATGTCGAAGTGGCCGTGGCCGCAGAGGTTGAAGACGATGGCGCGGGACACGCCCTCCTCCTTGCAGCGCAGGGCCTCGTCGATCACCGCCTTGACCGCGTGACTCGCTTCCGGCGCCGGCACGATGCCCTCCGCTCGCGCGAAACGCACTCCCGCCTCGAAGCACGCGGTCTGGGTGTGCGCCACGGAGCGGATGAGTCCGAGATCCTGCGCGTGGCTCACGAGCGGCGCCATGCCGTGGTAGCGCAAGCCTCCCGCGTGGAAGCCGGAAGGCACGAAGCTCGAGCCGAGCGTATGCATCTTGACCAGGGGCGTGAGCTTGCCGGTGTCCCCGAAGTCGTAGGCGAACCTCCCGCGGGTCAGGCTGGGGCAGGCGGAGGGCTCGACCGCAACCACGTCGAGGTCCCCGCCCCCGCGCAGCTTCTCCCCGATGAAGGGGAAGGCGATTCCTGCGAAGTTGCTGCCGCCGCCGGTGCAGCCCACGACGATGTCCGCCCGGTCGTCGGCCATCGCGAGCTGAGCCTGCGCTTCCTGTCCGATGACGGTCTGGTGCATCAGCACGTGGTTCAGCACGCTGCCGAGCGCGTAGCTCGTGTCTCCACGTTGCGCGGCGTCTTCCACCGCCTCGCTGATCGCGATGCCGAGACTGCCGGTGCTGTCGGGGTTGGCGGCGAGGATCGCGCGCCCCGAGTTGGTGTGATCGCTCGGACTCGCCACGCACTCCGCCCCGTAGGTCTCCATCATCGCCTTGCGGTAGGGCTTCTGGTCGAAGCTGACCCTCACCATGTAGACCTTGATCTCGAGCCCGAAGAGAGAGCCCGCGTAGGCGAGCGCCGAGCCCCACTGGCCGGCGCCGGTCTCGGTGGCGATGCGGGTGATGCCCGCCTCCTTGTTGTAGAAGGCCTGGGCCACCGCGGTGTTCGGCTTGTGGCTGCCGACCGGGCTCACGCCCTCGTACTTGTAGTAGATGCGCGCCGGCGTATCGAGGTCTCGCTCGAGCCCCGCGGCGCGATAGAGGGGAGTGGGCCGCCACGCCCGGTACGCGTCGCGGACCGGCTGGGGGATCTCGATCTCGCGGTCCTGGCTCACTTCCTGGCCGATCAGGGCCATCGGGAAGAGCGGCGCCAGGTCGTCGGGACCGATGGGCTGGCCGGTGCCCGGATGCAACACCGGAGCGGCCGGGCTCGGCAGGTCGGCCTGGATGTTGTACCAGGCACGGGGAATCTGGTCTTCGCGCAGAAGGAACTTTCTCGTGTCGCTCATGGTGTCGCTCGAGGTCGATGAAGAACAAGTGAGGGCCGCATTCTCCCGAAGGGGCTCCCAAGTGGCAACCGGACGAGCGGCCGGCGCCCCGACGCACCGGGAAGCGCTCTCGGGGTCGACCGGGCGAAGCCGCTCCGCTGGCTGCGCGGCCAACGCTTTCGCCACTCGACGCCGGCGTTGCGTGGCGGAGCCGATGCCGGTTTGACATTGCACCGCACGGGCGGCTCAATTAGCCGGATTCGAACATGAGGATTCCGGCTCGGACTGCAGTCTTGTTCGCGAGCCCGCGCGCCGGACTCCGTTCATCGCTGCCCTGAAAGGCCGGCGGCTCCGGCGGCATGACGCGTGCCCCCGGAGATGCCGGCTCCACCCGGGCTCTCCAGGCACTTCCCGAACGAGGAGAACACCCCGATGATGAGGAAAACACATACCCTGGCCGCGACGCTGGCGGTGCTCGCCCTCAGTCTCCCGGTCTCCGCCGCGGACCCGATCAAGATCGGCGTGCTGCTGCCTTCCTCCGGCGTCTTCGCCGGCCTCGGCAATGACCAGATGCTCGCCCTGGAGATGGGCTTCGACGACTTCGGTCGCGAGGTGGCGGGACGTCCCATCGAGCTGATCCCGGCCGATTCCGAAGGAAAGCCGGCCACGGGTCTCGCCCAGTTCAAAAGGCTGGCCTTCAGGGACGAGGTCGACATCGTGGTCGGCGTCATCTCCTCCGCGGTGGCCGGAGCAGTCCGCGATGTCGCCCACAACGCGGAAGTGCCGCTCATCATCTC
This sequence comes from uncultured Ectothiorhodospiraceae bacterium, assembly GCA_964420925.1. Lineage (GTDB taxonomy): Bacteria > Pseudomonadota > Gammaproteobacteria > HK1 > HK1 > JAJEAD01. The sequence goes on from CAYQVB010000145.1 coordinate 26,673, forward strand.
CAACGCGGGCAACAACGCGCTGACCGGAGAGCAGTGCAGTCCCTGGATCCTGCGCAGCTCCTTCTCAAATGCCCAGATCGTGCGCGAGATGGGGCCCTGGATGGCCGCCAAGGGCTACAACAACGTGTTTCTCATGGCCTTCGACTACGCGGCCGGTCACCAGATGATGGATGCGTTCCGGGAGGGATTCGTGGCCGCGGGAGGCAACATCGCGGGCGAGGAGTTCCCGCCGCTTGGAGAGACCAAGGACTTCGGCCCCTATCTCGCCAAGATGAAGGCGGCCAAGCCCGACGCGGCCTTCGTGTTCTTCGCCGGCGGCCCCGCGATCAAGTTCGTGAAGGAGTGGGCGGCCTTCGGGTTGAAGGGTGAGGTGACACTCGCCGGGGCAGGCTGGCTGAACTCCGCGCTCTACGTGAAGAAGCAGGGGATGGACGCCGAAGGCGCACTCGGGATCCTGAACTATGTCCCGTCGATCGACACGCCCGAGAACGCGGCCTTCCAGGAGAGTTTCCGGGCCGCGCACGGGCGTGACGGCTCGGAGTTCGGGGTGGCCGCCTACGACAGCGCGCGCCTCATCGTGGAAGCGCTGAAGGCGACGGGCGGCGCCACCGACGACAAGGCGGCGCTCGTGGCGGCGATGCGCGAAGTGCAGTTCAACGGCCCCCGGGGTCCCTTCCGCATCGATCCGATGACCAACAACGTGATCCAGAACATCTACATTTTCGAAGTGCAGGCTGAAGGGGACAGCGTCTCGGCAATGGTGCAGGACGTCATCCCGGACGTTCAGGATCCTCCCAGCGGCTGCGCCTTGTAGGGGCGCCGCACCTCGCGTGATGGCAGGTACCGGATGAGTCCCTGCCATCACGCGCCGGGGCGTGCGGGCCGCGCAAAGCCCCGGATGAAGGGCGGCCGGCACCGCCTGCGCTCTTCCCCGAAGAGCCGATCCCAACAACCGGGAAGCAACATCCGGCACGCTTTCCGCCACGTACGAAGCGACTGAGTCCCGAGAATCCGGCACCGCCGTGCTGCTCGATCCCCAATTCCTGATCGTGCAGACCCTGAACGGGCTGCAGCTTTCCGCCCTGCTCTTCCTGCTCGCAATCGGGCTCTCGGTCGTGTTCGGGCTGATGAACTTCATCAACCTCGCCCACGGCACCCTGTTCATGCTCGGCGCCTACTTCGGACTGAGCGCGGCAGGCTCCTTCGAATCCTTCTGGCTCGCCTTGGCTCTAGCCCCTCTCGGCGTCTCCCTGATCGGAGGGCTCCTCTACCTCGTGCTCTTGCGCCACATGCAGCGAGCGGACCCCATGAAGCAGGTGCTGGTGACCTTCGGGCTCATCTTCGTCGGGTTGGAGTCCGTGATGATCGTGTGGGGGCCGCTCCCGCACACCATCGACGTACCTGCCCTGCTCGCCGGAAGCAGCAGCGTGCTCGGTCAGGTGTACCCTACCTACCGCCTCTTCATCATCGCACTCGGTCTGGCGGTCTTTCTCCTTCTCTACCTGGGGCTCGAGCGCACCCGCCTCGGCGCCATCGTGCGTGCGGGCGTGGACAACCGCACCATGGTGGCGGCGCTCGGCATCGACATCGGCCTGGTCTTCTTCCTGGTGTTCTGCCTGGGTTGCGGGCTCGCGGGACTCGCCGGCGTGGTCGCGGCGCCGGTCTTCTCGATCTTTCCCGGAATGGACATGTCGGTGCTCATCCTCGCCCTGATCGTGGTGGTGCTCGGCGGCCCCGGCAGCCTCAAGGGGGCGGGGCTCGGCTCGCTCATCATCGGGATCGCGGACACCTACGGACAGGTGCTGGTGCCGGAGCTCGCGCGGGTCACCATCTATGCGCTGATGGCGCTCATCCTGATCTTCAAGCCGGCAGGCCTCGTACCGGTGCGCAGCGGGCACTGATGCGCGAGCGCGACCCACTCCAGCTCCCGGTCGCCGGCCTGCTCGCCGCGGCCGCGGTCGCCGCGTGGTTCGGATCCGGCTACTTCGGCAAGGAGCTGCTCGCGGAGATCGCGATCCTCGCGATCTTCGCGATGAGCCTCGACCTCCTGGTGGGAGTCGCGGGGATGGTGTCCCTGGGTCACGCCGGCTTCCTGGCGCTCGGCGCCTACTCGACCGCCGCCGCCACTGTGTTCTGGGGCTGGCCGCCGATGGCCGCGCTAGTGTTCTCGGTGGCGGTCGCGGGCACGTGCTCGCTCGGTGTGGGCCTGTTCGCGGTCCGTCTGGGCGGCGTCTTCTTCATCATGATCACGCTCGCGATCGGGCAGATGTTCTACGCCTACTTCTTCAAAGCCCGGGCCTTCGGCGGAGACAACGGGATGGCGGGAACCCCGCGATTCGATCTCTCACCTCTCGGCCTGGAGACCGGCGACCCCGCGGTGTTCTCGGTGCTCATGGTGGCGCTCGCGGTGGCGGTCTACTTCGCCCTGCTGCTCCTGGTGCGCTCTCCCTTCGGGACCATGCTCACCGCCATCCACCAGAACGAGAGCCGCCTCGCCTCCCTCGGTTGCCCGGTGCTCCGCTACAAGCTGACCGCATTCGGTGTGGCGGGCGCGATAGCCGGCCTCGCCGGCGCCCTGATGGCGCAGCACACCGGATTCGTGTCGCCCGATCTCGCCTTCTGGACCCTCTCCGGCGAGGCCCTGATCATCGTCATTCTCGGCGGCAGCGGCAGCCTCGTCGGCGCCGCGGGCGGGGCGGCGGTGTTCGTGCTGCTGCGCGACCACCTGAGCGACGGCTCCTTCTGGCGAGGCCTGTACTTGCCTGAAGACATCGCGAACCACTGGCAGCTCGTCATGGGGCTGTTCTTCATCGCGGTCGTGCTGCTTGCGAGGGACGGGCTCTACGGGCGCCTGTCCTGGGCCGTGGAACGCGTGCGCTCGGCCTGGCGCGACCGCGGGAGCGGCAAGGCGTGAGCGAGGCCGTGTTCCGGGCGACGGGGCTTCGCAAGTCCTTCGGGTCGCTGCGCGTCACCGATGACGTCTCGCTCGATCTGCCCGCGGGCCGGCGGCACGGGCTGATCGGCCCGAACGGCGCCGGCAAGACCACGCTCTTCGACCTCATCACGGGCGAGGTCGAAGCCGACGCGGGAGAGGTCTTCCTCGGCGGCCGCTGCCTGAATGGCGCCTCACCGCACGCCAGGGCGCGAGCGGGGCTGGCACGGAGCTTCCAGCGCAACAATCTCTTCCCGGGGTTGACGGTCCGCGAGAATCTGACTCTCGCCTGCGCGCTGAAGCAGCGCATAGGCCACGTCTTCTGGCGTCGCTCGGCAAGCTTCCCCGGATTGCGGGAAGAAGCCGAAGCGAACGCCGAGCGCCTGGGGCTCGCCGACCATCTCGGCCAGCGGGTCGCCACTCTCGCCTACGGCACTCAGCGCCAGCTCGAGATCGGCCTCGCGCTGGTGCAGGAACCCCTCCTGCTGCTCCTCGACGAACCGACCGCGGGGATGAGCCCCGAGGAGACCGCCGGCATTCTCGAACTGCTCTCCTCCCTGCCCGAGGCGCTGACGCTGCTCATCATCGAGCACGACATGGACGTCATCTTCGGCCTGGCGGAGCGCATCACGGTGCTCGACTACGGGCGGGTGCTCCTCGAAGGCACCCCGGCCGAAGTGCGGAACTCGGACAAGGTGCGCCGGCGCTATCTCGGGACGGCCCACTGATGGCGGACGAGGCACTGCTCCGGGTCGAGGCGCTCGACGCCTACTACGGCCGCAGCCACGTTCTGCAGAGCCTCTCGATCGAGGTGGAGAATGCCAGCGTGGTCGCCCTCCTCGGGCGCAACGGCGCCGGCAAGTCCACGACGCTCAAGGCGATCATGGGCATCGTGGCCCCGGCGCGGGGCAGCATTCACTTCGACGGCGAGGCGATCCACGAGCTGGCATCCCACCGGATCGCGCGCCGGGGCATCGCCTACGTGCCCGAGGACCGCGGCATCTTTCCCTCCCTCACGGTGGAAGAGCACCTGACCTTGAGTCCGCGGCGAGGTGCGGCAAGCGGTCCTTCCTCCCATGAAGCCATCTACGAGCAGTTCCCCGTCCTCGCGGACCGGCGCCGCCACCGCGGCAACGAGCTGAGCGGAGGCGAGCAGCAGATGCTCGCGATCGCGCGCGCGCTCACCCAGGCACCGCGCCTGCTCATCCTCGACGAGCCCACCGAGGGGCTCGCGCCCATCGTGGTCGAGAGCATCGCCCGCATCGTCCACTCCCTGAAGGCGGCGGGCCTGACGATGCTTCTGGTCGAGCAGAACTGTCCCTTCGCGATCGGCCTCTCGGAGCGGATCTACGTGCTCGGCAAGGGCCGGGTGCAATGGGAAGGCGGTCCCAACGCGCTCGACGCGAGCCCCGACGTGACCGCGACCTGGCTGGGGGTCTAAGGGGGTGGCAATGTAGGGTGCCAGGCCAAGCACTGCGTCGGTGGCCGGGACCGGCAGCCGATGTCCACCGATTCCAGCCCGGCACCGCGCTCACTCCGTGTACCGGGCAGCCAAGAGGAGTTCAACCCCTGGGGGTCAGACAGGGGTTAAATTGGGGGACAGATTCACCGCCCGAGATCAGGAGATTCACATGCCAGCCCGCCGCAACGTCTTTGTAGCGTTTTGGGTCCTTCTCATGCTGGCGTCTGCCGCCCTCCCGTCTCGGGCCGAAGTCGGCGAGCGCGCCGTCGCCCGGGCATTCCTCACCCTCGTTGCGGGAGAAGAGCAGGACATGTCTGGCGCAGTGGAATTGATCAGGTCGACGTGGAAACCGTCATATCTGCCGATGGCGCTCGATGTGCTGCGCCTGATCCGCAGTCCCGCCGCCTCCGTCGCCCTCATGCACACCATGCAGACCGAAGTCGGCGTCGAGCACGGTTACGATCTCGGCGCATGGCAGCGAGGGATGTGGCGCGCGCCGGAGGAGAGGCATCCGCGCTACGCGGCATTCAAGGGCGCCCTCTACAGCTACATCGACCCGCGCTTCTCGGCCTACTTCGACGAGGTGGGCGAACCTCTGATACGTCTCGACGAGATCGTCTGGGGCGGCGTCAGGCAGGACGGCATTCCGCCGCTGCGAAACCCGGCAATGCTCGCCGCGGCCGACGCCGACTACCTCGAAGACGATCACATCGTGTTCGGCATCTCGGTCAACGGCGATGCCCGGGCCTATCCGAAACGGATCCTCGGCTGGCACGAGATGTTCGTCGACACGGTCGGCGGAGTGCCGGTCGCCGGCGTGTACTGCACGCTCTGCGGCACCGTGATCCTCTACCGTACCGAGCACGAGGGAGTGAACCACGCGCTCGGCACGAGCGGCTTCCTCTACCGTTCCAACAAGCTCATGTACGACCAGGCCACCCAGTCGCTGTGGAGCACGATGCGGGGAACGCCGGTGGTCGGGCCACTCGCGGGCAAGGGCATCGTGCTCGACCGGGGCAGCGTAGTCACCACCACCTGGGGCGAGTGGCGGCGGCGCCATGCCGACACGAGGGTGCTCTCGCTCGACACCGGTCACCAGCGCGACTACGCCGAAGGGGCCGCCTACCGGGACTACTTCGCGACCGACGAAGTGATGTTCACGATCCCCGTCTTCGACTCGCGGCTCAAGAACAAGGATGAGGTGTTCACGGTGCTGCTGGCCTCGCATCCCGATCGACCGCTCGCGATATCGGCCGACTTCCTCGCCGCGAATCCCGTGCATCACGAGACGATCGAAGACACCGCGTTCGTGGTGCTCACCGACCCGTCCGGGGCCAACCGCGCCTACGCGAGCGAAGACGTGACATTCATCGGATACGACGGCGACCGCAGCGTGCGGGACGGCGAAGGCGGAAAGTGGACGATGAACGAGCACGCCCTCAGCGCCGAGGACGGCCGCGTGCTCCACCGCATCCCGGCGCAGCGCGCCTTCTGGTTCGGCTGGTACGGCGCGTTCCCCCACACGCGCTTGGTGCATTGACGCCCGGCACTCCTCCCACCCTGCGATTCTCATTCCGAATCCCGGGCTGAGCGAAAACACCGTGGCGCGCAATTCCGAGAGTAGCGCAGCCGGATCGGAGCGCAGCGCGGCGTTGCCCGTGATCCTCGACTGCGATACCGGCCACGACGACGCGATGGCGATCCTGCTCGCGGCGCGCACGCTCGACTTGCGGGGGGTGACCACGGTGCATGGCAACGCGACCGTCGAGCTCACCACCGTCAACACCTGCAAGGTCCTGGAGCTCGCGGGCCTCGACGACGTTCCGATTGCGGTCGGGGCGGCGCAGTCGCTGAAGCGGCGGATCTCCCACGCTCCCGGAGTGCACGGCGTCACCGGGATGGACGGCCCCGATCTGCCCCCGCCCTCCATCCAGCCCGTCGCGGAGACCGCGCTCGAGCTCATCGCCCGGACCGCGGCCGAAGTGGACGGTCTGCACCTCATCGCGACCGGACCGCTCACCAACATCGCCGCTGCGCTCCAGGCCGGCGGCGAGGAGCTGGCGACGCGCATCGCCGGGCTCAGCCTGATGGGGGGCTCGACCGGGCAGGGCAATGCGAGCGCGGCAGCCGAGTTCAACGTCTGGGCGGACCCGGAGGCGGCCGACGTGGTGTTCCGAAGCGGTGTTCCCATCAGGATGGTGGGCCTGAACGTGACCCGCCAGGTTCCGGCCACGCCTGGACACCGGCAGCGCGTCCGTGCGCTCGGCACGCGTGCCGCGGTCGCGGTTGCGGAGCTGCTCGACTTCTTCAGCGAGCAACTCGAGCAACGCTACGGGCTGCCGGGCGCATCCATGCACGATCCGCTCGCGGTCTCGGCGCTCGCCGACCCGCAGGTGCTGCGATTCGAGTCGATGCAGGTCGACATCGAGCTCGCAGGCGAGCACACCCGCGGCATGACGGTGTGCGACTATCGCCACCTTTCTGCGGAGTCCGCCGGCATGACGCGGCAGCGCGACCCGCTCGGACGCCCGAACGCCGAGGTCGCGGTCGCCGTGGACGCCGAGCGCTTCTGGGAACGATTCGTCGAAGTGCTGACGACCTACCCATGAGCAGCCCCCGACCCAACCGACCCGAATACGACGCCGACGAGATCCTGGAAGGCATCCGGACCTGGGTCTTCGTCGAGAGTCCCACCCACTTCCCCGAGGGCGTCAACCGCGTCATGGACCTCGCAGAGCGGGAAATGCTCTCCCTCGGCGCCGCCATCGAACGCGAGTCCGGCGGCGAGGACTACGGCGACCTCCTCACCGCGCGCATACCGGGCGAGTCCGAGGGTCCCGGAGTCCTGGTGCTGGGTCACCTCGACACCGTGCACATGGTGGGGACGCTCGGGCGCGAGCTGCCCTTTCGGCGCGAGGGCGACCGCGTCTACGGCCCCGGAATCTACGACATGAAGGGCGGGATGTACTCCGCCTGCTACGCGCTCCGGCAACTGCTGCGCGCCGGAAGCACGCCGAAGCTGCCGGTGACCTTCATGTTCGTCCCCAACGAGGAGGTCGGGAGCCCCACCACTCGCAGCCGCATCGAGGCGGAGGCGAAGCGCCACCACTACGTGCTCGTCCCGGAGCCCGCCAAGGGAGGCAAGCTGGTCACGGGACGTCACGCCATCGCGCGATTCCGGGTGAAGGTCCGCGGCCGTCCCTCCCACGCCGGCTCGACGCTTTCCCGGGGCCGGAGCGCCATTCGGGAGATGGCCGAGCAGATCCTCGTCATCGAAGGCATGAGCGACCACGAGGCGGGAGTGACCTTGAGCGTCGGCATCGTCCACGGCGGCACCTTCGTCAACGTCGTGCCGATCGAGTGCGAGGCCGAGGTGCTGGCGGTCCTGCCCACGCCCCAGGACATCGAGCGCATCAGCGCCGCGATGATGGCGCTCGAACCCATCAATCCGGACGTCGGCGTGGTCGTCGAAGCCGGATCCCTTCGGCCGATCTTCGCACCCCACGTCAAGGTGATGGATCTCTACGCCCGGGCCGAGGGGCTCGCAAGGGACATCGGCTTCAACCCGGGACACGGGAGCTTCGGCGGTGGCAGCGACGGAAACTTCACGGGCGCCCTCGGACTTGCCACGCTCGATGGCCTGGGTCCCTGCGGCGACGGCGCCCATACCCACGACGAGTACATCCTGTACTCGTCACTGGTGCCGAGAGCGCGTCTGCTGGCCGGCCTGCTCGAGACGCTGGACGTGCCCGAAGAGCCGGCCTGACGCGCTCGCTCAGCCCCTCAGACCGCGTCGTAATCCACCGGGGTGGCGTGCCAGCCCTCCTCGTGCTTGCGCCAGTAGAGGCTCTTCAGCCGCTCGGAGAGGAGGCCGGGCCGGCCATTGCCCATCACCCGGTTGTCGACCTGCACGATGGGCATGATGCCACCCGCGGTGCTGGAGAGGAACACTTCGTCCGCCTCGCGCAGCTCATCCGGGGTGACCCGCCCGAGCTCGTAGGGGATTTCGAGCTCCTCGCAAAGCTCCTGCACTGAGCGCCGCGTGATGCCTTCGAGCACGGTGCCTCCCGGTGAGACCACGCGCCCGTCGCTCACGCAGAACACGTTGAAGCCGGGACCCTCGGACACGTAGCCCTCGGGATCGACGAGGACCGCGGTGTCGGCGCCCTGCTCCACCGCCTGGAAGAGCCCTCTCGTCAAGTCTCCCCAGTGGAAGTTCTTGACCGTGGGGTCGACCGAATGGGGCGAGATTCGCGGCACGTCCGAGATGATGAGACGGGCGCCGCGCTCCTGGATCTCGGGGGACAGGACCCAGATGAAAGGCACCGCGTAGAGGATGAGGCGATTCCGGCAGGTGCGGGGGTCGCGCGATCCGGGTGCGGGGTAGCCACGGGTGCAGACCATGTCGACATAGGCGTCGCGCAGGCCGCTGAGACGCACGACGTGGATGAGGGCCTCGCGCAAGTGCTCGCGGTCGAGCCCCGGATCGAGGCGAAGCGCCGCGCAGGAGGCCCGGAATCGGTCCAGGTGATCCTCGAGGCGGAAGAAGCTGCCCTTCCACACGTGCACCACGTCGTAGGTCACGTCCGAACGGCTGAAGCCCCAGTCGAGCACCGAGACCTGCGCCTCGGAGACCGGGACGAACTCGCCGTCCACGAAGGCCGCGCCATCGGAAAAGTCGACACCGGGAGTGATGTTCAATGCCGCTTGCGCCATGAGTGAGTCCGTCCTGCGATGGATGCAGGGCGAGAGACTAACCCCTGGCGCGCACGACTGCACGGGCCATCGCCCGCTCGGGGGCATCCGCAACCGCCCGAGCCGGAAGACGCCCTCGATCGCGGGAATGGTGAGGTCGACCCCCGGGGCGGCCTTCCCTCCTTTCCGCGAAGCTCGCTCCCGTGGAGGCAGAGAGCGGAACCCGACCCGCCCCTGCGCTGCGCGCGCTGCCGGGCGCCCGGCATCGGCGACGAGAATCCCCGGCCGGGCATCTACAATGCGACGCGGGACGACGAGCATCCGGGTCGCCGCGTATCGTCATGACGGAGTTCGACTACATCATCGTCGGCGCCGGGTCCGCCGGTGGAGTGTTGGCCGCGCGCCTGAGCGAAGACCCGGAGCTGCGGGTGTTGCTCATCGAGGCCGGAGGACGGACGGATCACTGGTCGATCCGCATGCCGGCGGCGCTGGCCGCACATTTCGAGGGCGGTCCGTGGAACTGGTGCTTCTACTCGGTACCGCAGAAGCACCTGGCCGGGCGCCGCATCTTTCAGCCGCGCGGCAAGGGGCTCGGCGGATCGTCCGCCATCAACGGCATGGCCTACATTCGAGGTCATGCCCGAGATTACGAGCGCTGGGCCGCGGACGGCGCCCCCGGCTGGTCCTACGCGGAAGTCCTGCCCTACTTCAAGCGCGGTGAGCGCCACAGCCGGGGCGAAGACGCCTGGCGCGGCGACAAGGGTCCTCTGGCCACCGTGTGCTACGGAGCCGTCGATCCGATCAACCGGGCATTCGTCGACGCCGGCGCCGAAGCGGGATTCCCCGTTACGCAGGACGTGAACGGCTGGCAGCAGGAAGGCTTCGGTCCCTTCGACATGAACATCGACCGGGGCGAGCGCGCGAGCACCGCGCACGCTTACCTCGGTCCGGCGAAGGCAAGAGCGAATCTCGGCATTCGTACCGACAGCGTGGTCACCAGGATCCTTCTGGACGGCCGCCGGGCACGCGGCGTCGAGCTCTGTTCGCGCGGCGGCAACGAGGCCCTTCGGGCCGAGAGAGAGGTCATTCTGAGCGCCGGCGCCTTCCAGTCCCCCCAGTTGCTCATGCTCTCGGGGATAGGTCCCGCGGACCACCTGCGCGACCACTCGATCCCGGTGACGCACGACCTGCCCGGCGTCGGCGGCAACCTCCAGGACCACCTCGAAGTGCACATGCAGTGGCGGGCGGAGAAACGTCACACCCGCAATCGATTCTCCGGTCCGCTCGCAAGGATGGCGGTCGGCGCACGGTGGTTTGTGACCCGCGACGGTGTCTGCGCCTCGACCCAGGTCGAGGTCGGCGCCTTCACGCGCACCTCGCCCCAGATCCCGCATCCCGACATCCAGTACCACTTCTTTCCCCTCCTGCTGGAGGGATGGAAGCCGAGCCGCGCTCGCGGCGGGTTCTGCCTGTGCGTCGGCACCCTGCGAGAGCACAGTCGCGGGACGGTGCGCCTGGCTTCGGCCGATCCTTCGCATGCACCCCTGATCGACTTCAACTTCCTCGACGATCCTCGCGATCTCGACGATCTGCGAACCTGCGTGCATCAGGCCCGCGAGGTAGTGTCCCAGCGGGCCTTCGACCCCTTTCGAGGCGATGCGGTGCCGCCCTGGGCTTCCGCCGCCGACGATGGGGCGATCGATGCCCTGATTCGGGAAACGGCGGAGAGTGCATACCATCCCTGCGGAACCTGCAAGATGGGTACGGACTCGCTGTCCGTCGTGGATCCGCAGTGTCGGGTTCACGGGGTGGAGAACCTGCGCGTCGTCGACAGCTCGATCATCCCCTCCATCGTGAGCGGAAATCTCAACGCGCCCACCATGATGATCGGCGAGAAGGCTTCCGACCTGATCCTCGGCCGGGAGCCGCTGCCGCCTTCCAATGCGGGATATCACGACGCCGTCTGAACCGAAGGGCGCGAAGCTCCACCCGCCGTCCGCGCGGCCGACGGAAGTTCACGGACATCGCGGCGCCCGGGGTCTGCGGCCCGAGAACACGATGCCGGCCTTCGAATGCGCCATCGCGTACGGCGTCGATGCCCTGGAGCTCGACGTGGTGCTGACCCGGGACGGCGTCCCCGTCGTGCATCACGATCACGCCCTCGATCCGGCACGCACGCGGGATGCACGTGGCAAGTGGCTGATACCACCGGGCCCCCGCATCGACGCCCTGGACCTCGAAGCCCTGGACGGATTCGACGTGGGCAGGGCGGCGCCGGGCAGCGAGGTCGCTCGGCGCTTTCCCGAGCAGGCGCCGTGCGACGGCGCGCGTATCCCGACCCTTGAGGAAGTGCTGTCCCTGGGGAGGCGCGCCGACGCCCGTGGGGTACGCTTCAGCATTGAGATCAAGCCCTCGCCCCCTAACGCCACGGCAGGACCTGAAGTGTCCGCGCGGACGGTGGTTGCCGCACTGCGTGAGCAGGGCATGATCGAGCGTGCAGACATCCTGTCCTTCGACTGGCGCATACTCTTCGAAGCGCGCAAGCTGGTCCCCGAACTCGGCAGCGTTTGCCTCAGCGCCGAGCAGCCCTGGCTCGACAATGTCGTGCGCCACGCACCGCGCCCCTCACCCTGGACCGCCGGACTCGAAATCGAGGCGTTCCGGGGATCACTTCCCCGAATGGTAAAGGCGACGGGAAGCGGCGTCTGGGGCCCGTACTATCGGGACTTGACGAGAGAGGCCCTGACGGAAGCGCACGCGCACGGCCTGAAAGTCGTCGTCTGGACCGTCAACGGGATCGACGAGATGCGGAGTCTGGCCCGCCTCGGCGTCGACGGCGTCACCACCGACTACCCGGACCGCGCAGTGGAGGCGCTCGCGCCTCGGCGCTCATCCCGGTGACCGGTCACTCCCTTCCGAAGAGGCGTCCCGTGCCCGTTTCTGCGGTCGTTACTCCCGTGAGCGTCGGAGCGACCGTTCACGCCCCCCCGAGGAGACACGCAACGACGCCTTCTCTTTCATCGAGCCAAAGTGCGACCTCCTCGCCACTTCGGCCACATAGTCCATGAACAGACGGACTCGCTCCGTCTTCCGCAGGTCCGGATGGGTGAGTATCCACAGATCGATGGCCATCGATGGAATGTCCCTGCCCACTCGGACCAACTGCTCGTCATTCTCCCCGAGGTAGCAGGGCAGTACTGCCAGGCCCAGCCCGGCCCTGGCGGCACAGAGCATTCCGTAAACCGTGTTCGCGCGGATCCGACACCGATCGACCAGCCCCTCGCTCGTGAGCCAACGATCCAACGCCCGATACGCCATGCTTTCGTCAGGGCCTATCCAGTCCATCGAATCCGGCGCCTCGTCCCGTTTCGCCGCTCCGCCAAACTGCCTTGCCATGTACACCGCTTGTGCAATCGTACCGACTCTCCGACCGACGAGAGTCTCATCGGGTCTTTCAGCCGGCCGCAACGCGATATCGGCCTCCCGTTTGGAGAGACTGAAGACGGCGTTTGAAACCACAAGCTCCATTTGAATCTCGGGGTATGCGATGCGGAAGTCCCGCAGGTTCGACGTGAGCCAACCGAACAACAGCGTGTCGGTAGTCGTAATCCTGAGCGTTCCCTTCGGACGCAGGTCCCGACCCGCAATGCGTCGCTCTACCGCCAGTATTTCGCCGCTCATCCTTCGCACCAGGGCGGAGACTTCCTCCGCCGCCGCAGTCGCGGTGTACCCATCACGAGCCCGATCGAAGAAACGCACGCCCATTTTCCGCTCGAGCCGGTTCAGCCTCCGAAACGCCGTCGGGTGGCTCACGTCAAGAGCACGCGCCGCCCCGGAGAGAGTTCCGGCGTTCGCAACGGCATGCACCAGGCACAGTTCGTCCCACGTGAGCCTGGTGTACGATTTTGCAAGTTCTTCTTTCATGATTGCTTGACTCACTTGCAATTCTGTACATCATACACTGCTGCGGCAGTGCGACCGAATGGGGAGAGGCTTCCGCGTGCAGGCCCTGATCGTCCATTGCCATCCCGAACCGCATTCGTTCAACTCGGCACTGACCGAGGTGGCCCGGTTTGCCCTCCGGCAGCAAGGGTTTTCCGTCGAAGTTTCGGATCTGTACCGCGAAGGCTTCGATCCCCGAGAGGGTCCCCATCACTACGAGAACCGAAGGAAGGGCCACGAGTTCTCTCCCTTGAGGGAACAGCGGCACGCGTTTGAAACCAACACCTTGCCTCGCGACGTCCGAAGAGAGATCGCCCGGCTGGAGCGTGCCGATCTGGTGGTATTTCAGTTTCCGATCTGGTGGCACGGTCAACCGGCCATGCTGAAGGGATGGTTCGATCGGGTCTTTGTGAATGGAGGTCTCTACACCAGTTCCATGCGCTACGACCGCGGTTACTTTCTCGGCAGGAAGGCGCTGTGTTCCGTGACTACCGGAGCCCCCGAGGCCGCCTTCGGTGCGGGCGCGCGCGGTGGAGAAGTCGAGCAGATTCTGTGGTCGACTCACTATTCACTGCACTACATGGGCTTCGAGGTATTGCCTCCCTTCGTTGCCTTCGGCATTCAAGGCCACGGCTTTTCCTACACGCATGAAGACGAAGACCGGCGGCGGCTCGACTCGTATCGTGAGATCTGGAAGGAGCGGCTGGCAACCTTGGGTCAGGATTCGCCACTTGCGTTTCAGGGCTGGAAGGATTGGGACGACATGGGCCGTGCAACGTCGACTTCGAAGCGCTCGTAGGCCGCGAGCACCCAGCGACGAGACAGGAAGAAGCACGGTCGCTTACGTGATTCCCGGGCATGCTCCCGCCCGACGGTTTCGACCACTGCAATGGTCAGATCGGTAGAATCGCACGTGCGCCGCGCGACGGAGTCGCCACGATGCCCGACGACATCTTTGCCGAGGGCTTTTCTACCGATCCCTACTGGTGGGACGAGGCGCCCCGTCCGCAGCTCGATCTCCGGCCTCTCCCTCCGCGCTGCGACCTGGTGGTGGTGGGATCCGGATTCACCGGCCTCTCGGCCGCGTTGACCGCCTCCCGCGGCGGCCGTGAAACCATCGTCCTCGAGGCCGAAGTTCCGGGCTACGGAGCGAGCACCCGCAATGCCGGATACGTCGGGCGCACGCTCTTCCACAAGTTCGGGCCGCTGATCGCCAAGGTCGGCCCGGAAAGGGCGGCGCGCATGCAGGACGAGGCGGTACGCGCCCACCACTATCTCGTCGAGCTCATCGCCAGGGAACAGATTGAATGCGGCTTCGTCTATTGCGGCCGCTTCATCGGTGCCAGCACCCATCGTCACTTCGACCTCCTGGCCCGGGATATCGAGATGGCGCGCGAGCACGGCATCGAGCTCGAAGCGGAGCTCGTGCCGAAGTCCGAACAGGGACGCGAGGTGTGCACGGACTTCTTTCAGGGCGGTCTGCTGCTCCATGGAACCGGCGCCCTGCACCCCGGCCTCTACCAGCTCGGCCTGATGGAACGGGTGCACAACGCCGGCGTGCAAGTCTTCGGCAACACGCTCGCGACCGATGTCGCCCGAGGCCCGGATGGCGTCTTCACGGTGACCACGACCAGCGGAGAGGTTCGGGCGCGCAACGTCCTGATGGCCACCAACGCCTATCGGGGCACGGAAATGGGATGGCTGCGACGGCGAATCCTGCCGGTGAAGGGCTACCTCATCGCCACCGAAACACTCTCTCCCGAACTGCTACTGCGCCTGATGCCGGGTGGCCGGACCTGTCTGGACTCACGCAACAACATCTGGGCCGTGCGCCTGAGCCCCGACGGCACGCGCCTGCTCTGCTTCGGCCGTACCGGCGTGCGGGACGGTGGATTCGCCGGGAAGGCCCGCCGGCTACGGGACGGGCTGGTGAAGATCTTCCCGGATCTGGGGGCCGTGAAGCTCACCCATTGCTGGGAAGGCACGATGGCCTTCACCTTCGACAAGCTTCCCCATGCCGGGGTGCGGGATGGAATCCACTACGCGGGCGGCTACTGTGGAGTCGGACTGCCGATGAGCACCTGGCTGGGACACAGGACGGCCCAGCGCATCCTGGGGGAAGCCGACGCCGGTTCCCCGTTCGACGACCGTCCTTTCCCCACCCGCCCGCTCTATACCGGCAAGCCGTGGTTCCTGCCCGCGATGATGCGCTACTACAACCTGCGCGACTGGATCGAGCTCCGGCGCGGATGAAACCCCTCGACCACCTCGGGCGCTCGCTGTGGGCGGCGACCGCCAATGTGCCGCCGGCGACCACACGGCTGGAAGGCGAAAGCAGGGCCGACGTGGTGATCGTCGGGGCCGGCTACACCGGCCTCTCCTGCGCCATCCACCTCGCCGAGGGCGGTACCGACGTGATCGTGCTGGAGGCCAGGGGTATCGGCCATGGCGGGTCGGGGCGCAACATGGGACAGGTGAACCCCGGGGTATGGGCCGATCCCGAGGTCGTGGAACAGCACCTGGGCGAGGCGCAGGGACGCCGTTTCAACGAGGCCTTCGGCCGCACCTTCGAGCTCGTGGAGGGACTCGTGAGCCGATTCGACATCGATTGCGACCTCTCCCGAACCGGCAACGTCTACGTCGCCCATTCGCCCCGGGCAGTGCGTGCGGTGGAGGAACGCTACGCCCAGCTTTCCGGGTACGGGTTCGATGTCGAGTTCCTCGACCGGGAACGCACGCGCGCCATGCTCGGCACCCAGCGATACCACGCGGCCATGCTGGACAAGCGCGCCGGCAACCTCCATCCGCTCAACTACGTCCTCGGACTCGCGGAGGGGGCCATGTCCCTCGGCGCCACGGTGCACACCGTGTCGCCCGTTCACCGCCTCGGCCGAAGCGCCGGCGCCTGGCGGGCGGAAACGGATCGGGGTGCGGTGATCGCGGAGCGGGCGGTGCTTGCGACCGACTCCTACTCCGGCGACCTGTGGCCGGATCTCGAGCGCACCATGGTGCCGATCGGCGTGTATGCCGCGGCAACGGAGCCGCTCGGCCACAACGTGCGAAAGACGGTTCTGCCCCGGCGCACTTCGACATTCGAGACGGCCCCGGTGCCGACCTATTCCCAGATGGTCGCCTCGGGGCGCTTCATGATCGCGACGCTCGGCTATCCCCCGCTCTTCAGGGACGGACCGTTCGACCGCTGGCCGCGGCTGCGCCTGCGACGCCTGTTCCCCCAGATTGCCGACGCCCGCTTCGAGTTCAAGTGGGGCGGCACCATCGGCATGAGCGACAACCACCTGCCCCGCCTGCATGAGCCGGAGCCGGGTCTGACCATCTGCTGCGGCTTCAGCGGCCGGGGAATCACCTCCGCGACCCTGGGTGGCAAGATTGTCGCTGAGCGCATTCTGGGTTCGATGAGCGACGATTCCTGCCCGTTGCCGATCGGACCGATTCGCCCGATCCCGTTTCGTACCATGCGAGCAGCAGGTTGCGAACTGGGACTCAAGGCCTACCGAGCGCTTTCCTGGCGGCCCTGACGAAACCCCAAGCCATTGACGCGCAACGGCATGGGAGGGACGATTGCCTTGCAAGAAGCTTCTGCATCCGGCTGGGATGTGGCCGGGAATGCAGTCGCCTCGATCCGGGTCTGCAACTGCCCGAGCGACAACTGCATACACTCACGATATCGGAACCTGAGCTCCAAGGTGCGACGGCGAGTTTCCGGCGGATGAACACCCCACCTGTCGAGAGTGACGGCAGCGACACGGTGCGCCACGTCGGGTTCCTGCTGGTTCCCGACTTCTCCTTTATCGCATTCGCCTCCGCGGTGGAGCCGCTGCGCATGGCCAACCGGATGAGCGGACGCGAGCTCTATCGCTGGACCCTCTTCTCGGTGGATGGCCGCCCGGTGAGCGCGAGCAACGCCATCGAGCTTCCCACGGAGTGCGCGATGCCGGCCGCCCGGAACTGCGACCTGGTGCTGGCGTGCGCGGGAGAAAGGGTGGGCGACTTTGCCGACCGTCTGCTCCTCTTCTGTCTGCGCCGTCTCGCCCGGGAGAAGATTCCGCTCGGCGCGCTGTGCACCGGCAGCTACCTGCTCGCCAAGGCGGGGCTCCTCGACGGATATCGTTCCACCATTCACTGGGAGAACATGGCAAGCCTGCGGGAGGAGTTTCCCGAGGTCATCGTGTCTCCGGAGCTCTTCGAGATCGATCGCGACCGCTACACCAGTTCCGGCGGAACTGCGCCGCTCGACATGATGCTGAATCTGATCCACCGGCAACACGGCGGCCACCTCGCGATCGCGATATCCGAGGAGTTCATCTGCGAGCGCATCCGGGGCCGGAACGACCGCCAGCGGGTGCCGCTCCGCCTGCATCTCGGCACCTCTCAGCCGAAGCTGGTGGAAGCCGTGTCACTGATGGAGGCGAACCTCGAAGAGCCGATGAGCCTCGACGAGATCGCGCGCCACGTGCGACTGAGCCGTCGGCAGCTCGAGCGGCTCTTCCAGAAGCACCTGCACTGCGTGCCCACCCGCTACTACCTGGAACTGCGCCTCAACCGTGCGCGCCAGTTGCTGCTGCAGACTCCGATGACGATCGTGGACGTGGCCTTTGCGTGCGGCTTCGTCTCCGCCCCGCACTTCAGCAAGTGCTACCGGGACTACTTCGGTATTCCTCCACGCGACGAACGGCGCATGCGCGGCGGCGCCGAACCGGGCTCGGGTGCGGGAAGAAAAGTGCTCGCCCTGCGACCCGCCTTTAGCGCTTCGGCCCCGCCCCGGGCAGCCGCTTCCCGGCGCGACCCGGCCTGAGGCGACATGCGACGGGCCCGCCGCCCGTCACGCTTGCGCCCGATCCGGGGCAGGTCCGCATATCTCGGCGCTCCCCTGCTGCGAACGCCGGCCCGTTCGCGTTGCGCGGGCATCCCGACGCCCTCGCTACGAAAATCGGGGAAACATTGCGGCTAGAGAATCTTCCCCGGATTCATGATGCCGGCGGGATCGAGGGCCTTCTTCACCTGCCGCATCACCGACACCGCTTCGCCGTGCTCCCGGCGCAGGAACTCGATCTTCCCGTAGCCGATGCCGTGTTCCCCGGTGCAGGTCCCACCCATGTCGATGGCGCGGGCCACCATGCGTTCGTTCACCGACTCCGCCCGCCCCATCTCTTCGGCATCGTCGGGGTCGACGATGAACGAGAGATGGAAGTTGCCGTCGCCCACGTGACCGACGATGGGCGCGAGCAACCCGGACTCCTCGATATCCCTCTTCGTCTCGAGGATGCACTCCGCGAGCCGGGAGATCGGCACGCACACGTCGGTCGGCCAGCCCTTCGCTCCGGGGCGCATCGCGAGCGCCGCGTAGTAGGCGTCGTGGCGCGCCTGCCAGAGGTGTGAGCGATCCTCCTGGCGTACCGCCCACCGGAAATCGCCCCCGCCGAACTCGGACGCGATGTCGCCGACGCTTCGCGCCTGCTCCTCGACGCCCGACAAGCTGCCGTGGAACTCGAAGAACAAGGTCGGCTGCACCGGATAGTCGAGCCCGCTGTGGCGGTTGATCGCGCCCATCATCACTTCGTCCAGCAGCTCGATGCGAGCGACCGGAATCCCGGACTGGATGGTGAGGATGGTGGTGTCCACCGCCCCACCCAGGGTCTCGAAGGAGCACACCGCGGCGGACATCGCCTCCGGGATGCCGTAGAGACGAAGCTGCACCTCGGTGATGACGCCGAGCGTACCCTCCGCGCCGACGAAGAGTCGGGTCAGGTCGTAGCCGGCGGCGGACTTGCGCGCTCTCCCACCGGTGCGGATCACCCGACCGTCCGCAAGCACCACCGTGAGGCCCAGCACGTTCTCGCGCATCGTGCCGTAGCGCACGGCATTGGTGCCCGAAGCGCGGGTCGAGGTCATGCCGCCGAGGGAGGCGTCCGCGCCGGGGTCGATGGGGAAGAAGAGACCGGAATCGCGCAGGTAGCTGTTCAACTGCTTGCGGGTCACCCCCGCCTGCACTCGGCAATCGAGGTCCTCGGCGTTCACTTCGAGCACTTCGCTCATTCCCGACAGATCGATGCATACCCCGCCCTCGAGCGCCTGCACGTGGCCTTCCAGCGAGGTGCCGGTCCCGTAGGCGATGACCGGAGTCCCGTGGCGCGCGCAGGTCTCCACGATCGCCGCCACCTCCTCCGTGCTCCGGGCGAAGGCCACCGCATCGGGCAGGGCGGGCGCGTGGTAGGACTCGTCGTGGCCATGCTGCTCGCGCACTGCCTGGGAAGTGGAAAGGCGTTCCCCCAGAAGCTGGCGCAGAGCATCGACGACGGCGCTCCGCGGCTGAAGCTGCGCGCTCATCCGCTTCCCTCCTCCTTGCGCTGATGCACGGCGGATTGTAGCACCGGCGCCGGCACCGCCCGGCGGCCGCTCGCTCAGGCGCGACGCCGGACGCGGCGCCGGGGGCGCCGCCCTTGCGCTTCTCTCCGTCGCGGCACCGGCAGGCTGAGCACCTGTTCCAGGTGGGGATAGGAGGCGCTGCGATGAGGAATCGCCATCGCGTCGACGAAGTGCTCCTGGAAGCGCGGCTCGACCGCGGTCTCGATCTTCTGGATGTGACGCACCACGTCTTCGATCTCCGTGCGCGAACGCTTGTCGAGCAACGCGACGCGCGCTCCGGTGCCGGCGGCGTTGCCGGCGGAGGTCACGTGCGCCAGTGCGCAGTCCGGCACCATGCCGAGCACCATCGCGTACTTGACGTCGATGTGGCTGCCGAAGGCGCCGGCGAGGCGAACCCGATCGACGTGGTCGACGCGCAGATGGTCCATCAACAGGCGCACCCCGGCGTAGAGCGCCGCCTTGGCGAGCTGGATGGCGCGCACGTCGTTCTGGGTGATCCGCAGCGGCACCTCCCCTCGGTGCAGCAGGTAGCTGAAGGTGCGCCCCTCCGCGACGATCCGGTCACTTCGCTGCGCGAAGCTTCCGTCCACGACACCGTCCGCGTCGATGATGCCGGCGAGAAACATCTCCGCGATCGCCTCGATGATGCCGGAGCCGCAGATCCCGGTGATGCCGCTTCCCGCCGTCGCTTCCGCGAACCCCGGCTCGTCCGACCACAGCTCGGCGCCGATGACCCGGAAGCGCGGCTCGAGGGTGCGGGGATCGATGCGCACCCGCTCCACCGCGCCCGGCGCCGCGCGTTGCCCGCAACTGATCTGGGCGCCCTCGAACGCGGGGCCGGTCGGACTCGAGCAGGCGAGCATGCGATGGCGGTTGCCGAGCATGATCTCGGCATTGGTGCCCACGTCCACCACCAGGCTCATCTCCTCGCGGAGATAGGGCGCCTCGGAGAGCAGTACTCCCGCCGCATCCGCCCCCACGTGCCCTGCGATGCAGGGGAGGACGTACACGCGGGCATGGGGATTCAGCTCGAGCCCCAGCCCCTGCGCACCGGTGACCACCGCTTCGTCGGTGGCGAGCGCGAAGGGGGCGCCGCCGAGCTCGATCGGGTTCATGCCGAGCAGCAGGTGGTGCATGATGGGGTTGCCGACGAAGGTCACTTCGAGGATGTCCGTCACCTCGACCGCCGCGTCCTCCGCCACCGCCCGTGCGAGCGCATTGATCGCGGCCCGGACCGCCGCCGTCATCTCCTTTTCGCCTCCGGGATTCATCATCACGTAGGAGACGCGGCTCATCAGGTCTTCGCCGAAGCGGATCTGGGGGTTCATCACCCCCGAGGAAGCGACAACTTCCCCGGACGAGAGATCGCACAGGTGTGCCGCCACCGTGGTCGAGCCGACATCCACCGCGAGCCCGAACACGCGGTCCTTGTAGCCCGGCCACACCCCGATGATCTCGGATTCGTCGTAGATCGCGACGGTGACGTTCCAGTCTCCCTCGCGCAGGGTGTCCTGGAGCCCGTGCAGGATGTCCGGGTCGCAGTCGAGGCTTGCCAGGCGCCACTCGAACTCGAGCGCCTCCTTCAGCCGGCGCAGGTCCGAGGCGGGATCGTGCATGTCCGGCTCCTGCACCTCGACGTAGTGCAGGTGCACCATGGGGTTCATCTCGATGTCGTGGACCTCGACCCGCTTGCGCACCACCTGCCGGTGCACCTGACTCTCCGGGGGCACGTCCACGACGACATCGCCGAGGATGGCGGTCGAGCAACCGAGGCGGCGACCGTCGGCGAGAGGATTCTCGCTCGCGTAGCGATCCTCCACCTCCGAGACCTGGCTCAGGTGGGCAGGAGCCGACTCGATGCCGTGCTTGGCGAAGGTGCCGATGCTCTGCACGACCTGGCAGCGGCCGCAGATCCCCCGCCCGCCGCATACCGAGTCGAGGTCGACGCCGAGCGCACGCGCCGCCTGCAGGATCGTGGTACCGGCGGGAAAGCGCCCGCGCCGCCCGGAGGGAGTGAAGACGACGAGCGCTTCGTCAGCCCGCATTCGTCACCAAGCTACGTGGCGAGGGCGTCGAGACGCCTTGGGCCGTGGATGCACGGACTGAGGGGCGTGTGCGGGCGAGCCGGAAACCGACGAAGCGCCGGTGGCGCTTCGTCCCGGCGAGCGGGCAAGCCGGGGATGGCTTGCCCGGCCTGCAAGCAACGCTCCGGACTGTGGAGCGCTAGCCAAGTAGTAGTAACCATGTCGAAGTGGCTCGAGGGAGTACGCCCGCTCACAGCGAGCGTATCGGCGTCCGCAGCAGGAGTTTGGTGACGAATGCGGGCTAACCACGGCGTCGGCGGCGACCCTCGCGGCGCCCGCGCCCGCCCCCGGCTTCGATTCCGCTCGGCGGAGTCCGGTACTTGCGGATCCAGCGGCGGCAGTCGGGGTCGTGTCCCATCATCACGTCGGCCCCGGACACGGCCTGGATCACGCTCTCTTCGAGCGGATTGGTGATCGCGGAGGTGAGTCCGGCCGCGATCGCCATGGTGAGGAAGGCGTTGTTGATGCCCGGCCGGTTGGGCAGTCCGAAGCTCACGTTGGAGGCGCCGCAGGTCGAGTTGACACCGAGCTCCTCGCGCAACCGGCGCAGGATGTGCATGACCTGCCGCCCGGCCCGGTTGATGGCGCCGATCGGCATGACGAGCGGGTCCACCACCACGTCGGCGCGCGGAATGCCGTGGTCCTCCGCGCGCTCCACGATCTTCTTCGCCACCGCGAAACGCACATCCGGGTCCTCCGAGATGCCGGTCTCGTCGTTCGAGATGGCGACCACCGCCGCGCCGTACTTCCTGACCAGCGGCAGCACCGACTCCAGCCGCTCTTCCTCCCCGGTGACCGAGTTGACGAGGGCCTTGCCCTGGTAGACCTCGAGGCCCCGTTCCAGCGCGGCCACGATCGACGAATCGATGGACAGGGGCGCGTCGGTGATGTCCTGCACGAGCCGGACCGCTTCGGCGAGGATTGCCGGCTCGTCGGCGAGCGGGATACCGGCGTTCACGTCCAGCATGTGGGCCCCCGCCCCAACCTGCGCGAGCGCGTCGGACTCGACCCGGGTGAAGTCCCCGGCCGCCATCTCGGCCGCGAGCACCTTGCGCCCGGTGGGGTTGATGCGCTCCCCGATCACCACGAAGGGGCGCTCGAACCCGATGACAACTTCCCGGCGGGGCGAACTGACGACGGTATCGGTCATAGAACGGCTCTCTTCGCAGCAGGCTGGTCGCCGCCCGGGCGCCAGGGCCGGCGCTCTCCGAGCACCGCCGAGGCATCGATGATCTCCGCGATCGCCTCCTCCTGGCGATAGGCCATCACGTGCACACCCGCCACCCCTTCGATCTCCCGGATCTCCTGAATCGTCTCCACGCACAGGCGCCGGCCTTCCATTCGGGGCGAACGGGCGCGAGCGAGGCGGTCGATGGTCGACTCGGGAATGTGCACCCCCGGTACGTGCGCAAGGATCCAGCGCGCGGCACGGGCCGATGCGAGCGGGCCGACGCCAATGAGAATGAAGCAGCGCTCGTGGAGGCCGCGATCGCGCGCCTGGGACATGAAGCGGCGCAGTCGCGGCACGTCGAAGCAGTACTGCGTCTGCGCGAACTGCATGCCGGCCTCGATTTTCTTCTCCAGGTGCTCCACCCGGAAATCGAAGGGCGGCATGAAGGGATTGGCGGCGCCGCCCACCAGGACCCGGGGGGGCCGACTGATGGCCCGGCCGCTCTCGAAGCGCGACTCGTCCCGCATCCTCCGCACCAGGGAGATGAGCGACACCGCGTCGAGGTCGAAAACCGGCTTGGCCGCGGGATGATCCCCCGCCTGCACGCCGTCGCCGGTGAGGCAGAGGATGTTGGAGACCCCCATTGCCGCGGCCCCGAGCACCTCTCCCTGGATGGCGATGCGGTTGCGGTCGCGACAGGAGATCTGCATCACCATGGAATAGCCGAGTCGGGTCAGCAGGGAACACACGCCGACGCTGGACATGTGACAGTTCGCGCCCGAACCGTCGGTGGCGTTTATCGCGTCCACGTAGCCTTCGAAGACCCGCGCGCGCGAGTACACCTCTTCCGGATCCGCAGAGTCCGGCGGCGAGAGCTCCGCGGTGACCGCGAAGCGGCGGCTGCGCAGCACCTGCTCGAAGCGTCCGGGTGAGCTCGAGCCCGGGGGGAGCGGCAGCTCCGCAGCGGGATCCGCGACCATCACTCTACCGGCTCCCGGGTCTCCTGCGTCGAGCGTCGGCGCGCCGCTTCGAGCCAGAAGGAACGGCCCGCCACCCGGTGGTCGAAGGCCACCTGCACCTGGCGAATGGCGTCGCCGTTTCGCATGCGTCGGCTTCCCTCCCATGCCTCGACCCAGACGCAGCGCATGGTGGGAATCACTTCGCAGTTCCCGTCGGCGCGGACACCGCCGCAGGGCCCGTTGCGCAGTTGCTTGGGACAGTTCATCGGGCAGGACATGCCGGTCGAGCCGAGCAGGCACTCGCCGCACATCCGGCAATCGAAGAGAAAGCGCTTGACGAGCGCTTCCAACGCCGCCACCGGGCGCTCCAGGCGCCGGTAGCCGATACGCCGGAAGAGCGGGTGCATGGTTTCGAGCAGGGTCTCGAAGACGGCGTAGAGCGCTTCGAGAAGACGTGCGTGGCGAACCGACCAGCGACGCACCGCGTACATCGGGTCAGTCCTCGCTCCGCGGATCGATGCCGCCGGCCTTCACCATCGCCTCGAGCCGCTCGTCGCTGAAGGCCGTCTCGAGCCGTGCCGCTTCCGCCCGCATCACCTCCTCGATGTCGTCCCCGCAGGGCCGGGACACGCGCCGCCACTCTTCCAGGTACTTGTCGCTGCTGCCCTTTCCGGCGCGCATCGCGGCCCGATCGATGGCGGTGTGAAAGCGTTCCGAGAGCGGGGTTTTGGTGTTGGTCCGCCCCCGCCGGACAATGACCTGAGCGGGAATGTCGCGCCAGTACACCGTGATGAGCTTCGCCGCCATCGCCTACGCGTCTCCTGGCGATACCCGGGTCGTCGCCGGCAGGGAGCGAAGCGCCCCTTCCAGGTCGCCATATCCGGTCACGTGATGCTCGAAGCGAAGCGACAGCCGCTCCGCCGCCGCCCGGGCCCGCGCGAGGAGATCGGCGTCTTCGCGCTGAGCGAGATAGACGAGCTTGCGATAGTTCCCGAAGTACTCGCGTTCGAGCTGCGGATGGCGGTCGATACCGAGCCCCCGGATGATGAGGCGATCGAAGTGACGGGCGAGGAAATCGGTGAGGTAGAGGGTGCCGGGCTCGGCCTCGGAGAGCCGGTCGAAAAGTTGCGAGCCGGCAAAGAATCCGTAGCAATGCGCGCCGGGGATCCTCGACACGCCCTCCTCTTCGAGCACCGCGTCGAGGAGACCTCCGGTCCCGCAGTCCGCATACGCGACGAAGATGTCTGCGAAGCGGCCGCGGGCGTCTCGAATCTTCTCCCGCACCGCCGCCGGGATCCGCTCCGGCCGGTTGTGAAGATCGGCGGGCAGGCACTGGAGGGTGATGTGATCCCACCCGTTCGCGGCACGCAACGCCACGATTTCATGCGAAATCGCCCCGCATGCGATCACCAGGGTGCCTTCCGGCACGGTGTTGCGCCCTCCTGTCGGCGGGATGCCGGCCTACACCGCCGCCGCTTTCGCCGCCCGATGCCGGGCCACCAGCTCCTTGGCGGTCTCCACCGCGACCGCGGCATCCCGGCAGTAGGCGTCCGCCCCGATCGCCTCGGCGAACTGCTCGTTCAGGGGCGCGCCACCGACGAGCACGATGTAGTCGTCGCGGATCCCCTTCTCGACCATGGTGTCGATGACCACCTTCATGTAGGGCATGGTGGTGGTGAGCAGCGCCGACATCCCGAGAATTTCGGGCTGGTGCTCCTCGATCGCCTCGAGGTAGTTCTCCACCGGATTGTTGATGCCGATGTTGAAGACCTCGAAGCCCGCGCCCTCGAGCATCATGGCGACCAGGTTCTTGCCGATGTCGTGGATGTCGCCCTTCACGGTGCCGATCACCACCTTCCCGATGGTTTCCGCTCCGGTTTCGGTGAGCAGCGGGCGCAGGATCTCCATGCCCCCCTTCATCGCATTGGCGGCGAGCAGCACCTCCGGCACGAAGAGGATACCGTCGCGGAAGTCGATGCCGACGATGCGCATGCCCTCGACCAGCGCTTCGTCGAGCAACTGCTTCGGACCCCACCCGCGATCGAGCAGGATATGGGTACCTTCCTCGATCTCCTCCTTCAGTCCGTCGTAGAGATCGTCGTGCATCTGCTTGACGAGCTCGTCGTCCGGCAGGGTGCTCAGATCGAGATCTTCACCCTCGTCCAAATCGACTTCATCGTTCACACCGGGGCTCCTGATGGCCGTCGCACGCGGCGAGATATCGAGCGGCCCACGCTCGAAGTGACGGCGGAAGATTAAGTGGCTCGGTGCATGCTGCTGGCGCGTCCGCGACATCGTGTTATCGAAAAACGACACCCGCCGGGTTGCAGTGCGCGTGAACCTCGGGAACGTTCCGCCCAGGACCGCGGGCGGCGGGAGGGTCGCCTCGCGAAAAGACCGTGTCGCTCGCGAGCAAGTGAAAAGGAAGCTCCCCGCTCACACTGCCGCGGCGTCCGCGCCGCCGCGCCGGGGGCGGCCTCACGATACCGATGACCGAAGCTGCGAGCGACACCGAAGTCCTCATCGACGGCAAGGCCTTCGCCGCGGGCCTGCGCGACAGGCTGCGCCGGCAGGTCGTCCGCCTGCATGACGTGCACGCGGTCACCCCCGGACTCGCGGTGGTGCTGGTCGGCGAAGACCCGGCGAGCGAGGTCTATGTGCGTCACAAGGTGCGACAGACCCGGGAGGCGGGAATGGCTTCCTTCGAGCATCGCCTCGACGCCGACACCTCGGAGGAAGCGCTGCTCGGGCTCGTGCGGCGCCTGAACGAGGACCCGCGCATCAACGGCCTCCTGGTGCAGCTCCCGCTCCCGGAGCAGATCCGGGAAGCTGCCGTGATCGAGGCGATCGATCCGGCCAAGGATGTGGACGGATTGCACCCCCGCAATGTCGGGCTGCTCTCCAACGGAGGGCCGGCGATGGTGCCCTGCACCCCGCTCGGCTGCCTGATGCTGCTGAAGCACCGGCTCGGCGACCTCACCGGGGCGCGGGCGCTCGTGCTCGGACGTTCGAACATCGTCGGCAAGCCGGTAGCCCAACTGCTGCTCGCCGAGCACTGCACCGTCTCCATCGCGCACTCCCGAACCCGCGACCTCGCCGCAGAGTGCCGGCGGGCGGAGATCCTGGTTGCGGCAGTCGGGCGACCCGGACTGGTGCAGGGCGACTGGATAAGGCCGGGAGCGGCGGTCATCGATGTCGGGGTCAACCGCATCGACGCCGGCAACGGGAAGACCCGCCTCGTGGGTGACGTCGATTTCGAGGAGGCGAAGAAGCGCGCGGGGGCGATCACCCCGGTGCCGGGCGGAGTCGGCCCGATGACCATCGCCTGCCTGCTCCTCAACACCCTGACCGCGACCTGCCGGCAGCAGGGCCTGTCCGCCGAGGAGTTCGCGCCCGACTGAAGCGCCGATGCGGGAAGTGCGCAGCCCCGCCGCAGCATACATCGAGAGCCTCGTCCGGTCCGAGCCGAGCGGGCCGCTCGCCCGCGAGCGCCGTGGCCTCGCCCCCATGCGGGAACTGCTCCGGCGCCTGGACAATCCGCACCACGGCCTTCGCTGCGTACATGTCGCGGGGTCCAAGGGCAAGGGCTCCACCGCGCTGCTGGTCGAAGCGGGAATGCAGGCGTTGGGATTGCGCACCGGAACCTACACCTCGCCGCACCTCGAGCGTTGGACCGAGCGCTTCCGGCTCGGAGGCCGCTCCATACCGGACGCGCTCTTCGATCGCAGCGTGGAACGCATCCGTCCCCACGTCGAAGGGCAGACGCGCGAGCTTCCTGCGCTCGCGCCGAGCTTCTTCGACGTGCTGAGCGCGGCAGCGTTCCTGATCTTCCGGGACGCCGGCGTCGACTGGGCGATCCTGGAAACGGGTCTCGGAGGCCGGCTCGACTCCACCAACGTGGCCCTCCCGGACGTCACCTGCATCACGAGCATCGAGCGCGAGCACACCGCACGCCTCGGTACGCGGATTCCGCAGATCGCGCGAGAGAAGGCGGGCATCGTCAAGGAAGGGGTGCCCCTCGTGCTGGGGCGGGTCCCCGCAGCGGCGGAGGGGGTGATCCGCGTGCGAGCCCGCCGGAAGCGGGCCGAGGTCTTCGGCATCGACGCCGAGCTCGGCGCAACCTTCACGCAACACGACGGCGGCTGCCTGCTCGACCTGCCGGTCGGAGAGGCGGAGCGCATGCAGGTCCCGCTCCGCCATCGCGCCCTCTTCATGGCCCACAACGCCGCGCTCGCGCTCGCCTGCCTCGACCGCCTCGGCCTGCTCACGAACGCCGGTGCCCAGGATCGGGTCGCCCGTGCGCTCGCGGATGCTCACATACCCGGCCGGGGCGAAGTACTGAGGCGCTCGCCCTGGATCGTGGTGGATGGCGCCCATACCGGCGAGTCGGTGGCCGCGCTCGCGAGCTTCCTGGACTCTCTCGCGCACGAGGCGATGGACCTCGTGGTGTCGCTGGGTGCGGACAAGGACCCGGCGGAAGTCCTGCCGCTGCTTCTCGAGCGGGCGAGGCGGGTGTACGCCACCGCCGCCGAGAGAACCCGTTCCCGAGCGGCGGAGGAGCTGGCGCTTGCGCTGCGACGGCTCGCCCCACGCCTGGAAGTGTGTGCGGTAGCGAAACCCTCCGAAGCACTCCGAGAGGCGCTGCGTCCGCTCGCGGCGGGCGACCTGCTCTGCGTCACCGGCTCCATGTACCTTGCGGGCGCGGCGCGGCGGATACTGCGGGACGACCTCGCGCACGCGCCTTGCACGAGCGGCGAAGGTGCCTCGACAATCGCCGCTTCGCAGGCATCCAGGGCTCGGCAGCATGAACCGGATTGAACTCGAAGGCCGCTTCGCGGTGGTGACGGGAGCGGCGCAGGGGATCGGGTTCGCGGTGACCGAACGCCTGCTCGGCTCCGGAGCGGCGGTCGCGCTGTGGGACCGGGACCCCGCGCAGCTCGCAGAGAGCGAAGTCGCGCTCCGCAGCGCCGGACGGACTCTTGCGGTGGAGGTGGACGTCACCGACGCGGCCGCGGTGGACTCGGCGGCGCGGCGCACCCTCGACGCCTTCGGGCAGATCGACATCCTCGTCAACAACGCGGGAATTGCCGGTCCCTCGCTCAAGTCCTGGGAGTACCCGCTCGACGAGTGGCAGCGGGTCATGGACATCGACCTGAACGGCGTCTTCTTCTGCTGCCGCAGCGTGGTACCCCGCATGCGGGAACGCAACTACGGCCGCATCGTCAACGTCGCTTCCATCGCCGGCAAGGAAGGCAACCCCAACGCCGCCCCCTACAGCGCCGCCAAGGCCGGGGTCATCGCGCTCACCAAGTCCATCGCGAAGGAGACCGCAGACCTCGACATCGCGGTCAACTGCATCACCCCCGCCGCGGCCCGCACCCGGATATTCGACCAGATCAGCCAGGAGCACATCGACTACATGCTCTCCAAGATCCCGCGGGGCCGCTTCGTGAAGGTGGAAGAGATCGCGGCGATGGTCGCGTGGCTGGTCTCCGAGGAGAACTCCTTCACCACCGGCGGAGTCTTCGACCTGAGCGGGGGTCGCGCGACCTACTGAAGCGCGCACGCCGCCGACTCATGCCGCCGGAGGGCATGCAGCGGCATCGTCGTCACTTCCCGTAGTGGTGCTCCGGCAGCCACCGCGCGAGCTGCGGGAACATCATCCCTCTATCCTCACCGCGTACTCCGCCGCCGCGTCCTCGAGCCATGACCACAGGTAGCGGGCGAAGCTGCGCTGGACGTAGAGGTCATAGGCGGGTGCGTCGTCGGTCTGGTGCAACAGAACGTGACACCGAGCGAACTTCGACTGGGCCACGTTTCCCTCTCCGAAGCGCGAGGGGTGAAAGTCGAGGTGGCAGCCCTTCTGCAGCACGTTGCGCGCGTGTGCACCCGACAACTCGACGATCGCACGGGCATGGCTCACATCCACTACTGCGGTGTGCAGGGGCGCGAGCGCGTCGCGGAGGACCGAGAGAGTTTCCTCTCGCCGCTCGTCCGGGAACACCGCGAGCCACTCGTCGGGCCCGAGCCAGAGCAGGTGGGTGTCTCCATGTCTCGCGGAAGAACCCGACTCGAGCGGCGGCCGGACTCCCAGCACCGCCTCGACGGCTTCCTCGAAGTCCCTGCCGGAGCCGCCTCGCAGGCAGAGCTGGGCGCGATGATTGCGCTCGCGCAGGACCACGCCGGCTTCTCGCGCAGGTCCTGCGCGCGCCTTCGCCGCCAGGCCGAGGGCGGCAAGCGCGGACTGTCGCATGTACTCGTCAATCGGCATGGATCATTGCCCGACCTGGCCCCCCGACCGCGGGAAGGTGGCGCAGAGTCCGGCCGCGGGACGGAGTCTCCTCAGGCACGCATGCGCTCCCCGTCGGGGTCGATGAACACCGGCGCGGTGACGGTGGCGGCCACCCGGCGCTTGGGCAAGGGCAGGATCACGCGCTCCCCGTGGCGCCGGCGGCCGTTGCCGAGGAGCGC
Organism: uncultured Ectothiorhodospiraceae bacterium; assembly: GCA_964420925.1. GTDB lineage: Bacteria > Pseudomonadota > Gammaproteobacteria > HK1 > HK1 > JAJEAD01. The sequence goes on from CAYQVB010000145.1 coordinate 56,773, forward strand.
GAGCGCGATCGAGCGTCCCAGGTTCACACTGTAGTAGCTCGAGGTCACGTGCCCGATCATTCGCATGGGGGGCCGGGGCAGCACCCGCTCCACGATTTGCGCCCCCTCGGGAAGCACCATGTCGGGATCTTCGGTGAGCAGCCCCACGAGCTGCTTGCGGTCTTCCCGGCACGTGTCCGCTCGCGAGAGTGAGCGTTTGCCGATGAAGTCCTTGTGTCGGCTCACCATCCTGCCCAGGCCGAGGTCATCGGGAGTCACGGTGCCGTCGGTGTCCTGCCCGGCGATGATGAAGCCCTTCTCGGCCCGCAGGACGTGCATCGCCTCGGTGCCGAAGGGAGTGATGCCGTAGCGCGCGCCCCGTCGCATCAGGGTGGTCCACAGGAAGAGGCCGAAATCGGCCGCCACGCTGATCTCGAAGGAGCTCTCGCCGGTGAAGGACACCCGCATGACCCGGGCGGGAATGCCCGCCACCTGACCGTCACACCAGCTCATGAAGGGCAGGGAGCCGGGATCGAGGTCGATGTCGGTGGCGAGCTCCGAGAGCAGGGCGCGGGCGAGCGGACCCGCGATTCCCGCTACCGCGTACTGCTCGGTGACCGAGTTGAACCAGACCTCGAGCTCCGGCCACTCCGTCTGCGCCCACTCCTCCAGCCAGGCGAGCACCCGCGCGGCGCCGCCCGTGGTGGTGGACATGAGGAAGTGGTTCTCGCCGAGGCGCGCGGTCACTCCGTCGTCGAAGACCATCCCGTCCTCGCCGCACATCAGGCCATAGCGGCAGCGGCCCACCGGGAGCTTCGTGAATCCGTTGGTGTAGATCCGGTTGAGGAACTCCGCCGCGTCCCGGCCCTGGATGTCGATCTTGCCGAGCGTCGTCGCATCCAGAATACCGATCGCATTCCGGGTCGCAAGGCATTCCCGGTTGACGGCGTCATGCATCGACTCGCCCGCCGCAGGGTAGTACCAGGGCCGTTTCCACTGTCCCACATCCTCGAACTCGGCCCCGTGCGCGACGTGCCAGTCGTGCATCGGCGTGGTGCGCACCGGGTCGGCGAGGTCGCCGATGTCCCGCCCCGCGAGCGCCCCGAAGGTTAGCGGGGTGTAGGGAGGCCGAAAGGTGGTCACTCCGACCTGGGACGCGTCCATCCCGAGGGTCTGGCCGATGATCGCGATCGCGTTCGCGTTGCTCGTCTTGCCCTGATCGGTTCCCATCCCGGTGGTGGTGTAGCGCTTGACGTGCTCCACCGAGCGGTAGCCCTCCCGGGCCGCGAGCGCGATGTCCGCCGCGCTGACGTCGTTCTGGAAATCCACGAAGTGCTTGTTGAGGGGTCCGCCGGGGCGTAGCGGCGGGCTGACCCACCACGCCTCGGCGGGCTGCTCCCGCTCTCCGTCCACCCGGGGGGAACGCAGGCCTCCGCGCTTGCGGAAGCCGGCCGCGGCCGCGGCCGCCTTGCCGGCCTCGCGTCCCTCCGAAAGGCAATAGGAGAGAGGAAAGGTGCCGTTGGCGGCGCCGGCGGAGCGCTCCGCCTGCACCGACTCACCGGGAACGAAGCAGCCTCGCTCCGGGGCGTACACGATGCGGCCCCGGGACTGGGAAAAGAGGTGCAGGGCGGGATTGAGGCCGCCGGACATTGCCACGAGGTCGCATTCGAGCCGGCGGGGCGTTCCCGTGTAGCCGGTCCTGGTCGTATCGAGGGTGGCCACGGTCACTCCCCGCACCCGGACCCGGCCATGCGCGGCGGCGACCGCATGTCCCGCCAACACCTCGATCGAGCGCTGTCTCGCCGCCGCCGCCATCGACTCGGGAGGGCGGGCGCGAACGTCGACGATGTGGACCCGCATGCCGCAGTCCGAGAGGTCGATCGCCGCCGCGTAGGCGCTGTCGTTGTTGGTGGCCACCACCGCCGATTCGCCGGGGCGGACCGCGTAGCGGTTCAGGTACTGCCGGGCGGCGCCCGCGAGCATGATTCCGGGTCGATCGTTGTTGCGAAACACCAATGGCCGCTCGTGCGCGCCGGTCGCGAGCACCACCTGCCGCGCCCGGATCTTCCACAGGCGCTGGCGTGGCCGCACCGCGTCCGATCCGGGAGGCAGATGATCGGTGACGCGTTCGAGCGCCACGAGATAGTTGTGGTCGTAGTAGCCGGTAACCGTGGTTCTCGGCAGCACCGTCACCTCGCCCATTGCCCGCAGGTCGTCGAGCGCCGAGGACACCCACTCGATCGCGGGGGCGTTGTCGATTCGGGTCTTCGAGCCGAGCAGCCAGCCCCCGGGCTCGGACTGCTCGTCCGCGAGGATGACCCGGGCGCCGGTGCGCCCCGCGGCCAGCGCGGCGGCGATTCCGGCGGCACCCCCCCCCACCACGAGAACATCGCAGTGCACATGGGTCTTGTCGTAGCGGTCCGGGTCGGGTTCGGTGGGGCTGCGGCCGAGGCCTGCGGCACGGCGGATCAGCGGTTCGTAGTGGCGGTACCAGAACGAAGGCGGCCACATGAAGGTCTTGTAGTAGAAACCGGCGGGAAAGAGAGGCGAGAGCAAGTTGCTCGCGGCGCCGGCATCGAAACGCAGGTTCGGCCAGCAGTTCTGGCTGGCGGCGCTCAATCCCTCGTAGAGCTCGACCTGGGTGGCCCGTTGGTTGGGCAGGGTATGGGACCCCCGACCCACCTGAAGCAGCGCGTTCGGCTCCTCCGAACCGGCGCTCAGGATGCCGCGTGGCCGGTGGTACTTGAAGCTGCGCCCGACCAGGTGCACGCCGTGCGCGAGCAACGCGGAAGCCACGGTGTCTCCCGCGAAGCCGGCATAGCTCTCACCGTCGAACTGGAATCGCAGGGGGCGTTCCCGCTCGATGCGCCCCCCGGCGAAGAGACGGAATCGCTGCTCGTTCACCCACCGCCTCCGGAGAGGGCGGGCGGCTCTTCGCCCATGCGATAGACCGCCTTTATCTCGTGGGTCACGGTGTCGCGGGCGACGTTGAACCAGCGCCGGCAGCCGTGGACGTGCACCCATCTCTCGTAGTGCAGTCCTTTGCGGTTGGTGCGCATGAACAGGTAGTCGCCCCATTCGACATCGCTTTCCGCCTCCGGCACTGCAGGGCGTGCGATGTGGGCTTCGCCCCCGAAGCTGAACTCGTCCTCGTTCCGAGGGCCGCACCACGGACAGTCGATCAGAAGCATCGTCTCGTCCCCGGACGCGGCCTCAGTGCGCGACCGCCGCCGCGCCGTGCTCGTCGATGAGCGCCCCGCTCGTGAAGCGTTCGAGCGTGAAGGCGGCGTTGAGCGGATGCGGGGTGTCGTGCGCGATGGTGTGGGCGAAGACCCAGCCCGAACCGGGAGTGGCCTTGAAGCCCCCGGTACCCCAACCGCAGTTGAAGTAGAGGTTCCGGACCGGCGTCTTGCCGATGATCGGGCTCGCGTCGGGACACACGTCCACGATGCCCGCCCACTGGCGCAGCATGCGCAGTCGCGAAAAGAGGGGGAATAGCTCGACCAGGGCGCCCATCTGCTCTTCGATTACCGGCAGGCTCCCGCGTTGCGCGTAGGAGTTGAAGGCGTCGATGCCCGCTCCGATCACCAGCTCCCCCTTGTCCGACTGGCTGACGTACACATGCACCGCGTTCGACATCACCACGCAGTGATGAATGGGCTTGACCGGCTCCGACACCAGCGCCTGCAGGGGGTGACTCTCGATCGGCAGCCTGAACCCCGCCATCTCCGCCAGCACGCTCGCGTGGCCCGCGACCACTACGCCCACCTTCCTCGCCCGGATGTACCCGCGGGAAGTCTCCACTCCCTCCACCGCGCCGCCACTCGAACGGATGCCGGTGACCTCGCAGTTCTGGATGATGTCCACGCCGCGCGCGTCGGCGCCTCTGGCGAGACCCCAGGCCACCGCATCATGGCGCGCGGTGCCGCCGCGCCGCTGCAGCGACGCCCCGAGCACCGGATAGCGGGAGGTCGGCGCCGTGTTGAGAATCGGCACCATCGCCTTGATCTCGGCCGGACTCAGAATCTCGGAGTCGATCCCGTTCAGCCGGATGGCGTTGACCCGGCGCGACAGCTCCCGCAGGTCTCCCAGGTTGTGTGCGAGGTTCAGAACGCCGCGCTGGCTCAGCATCACGTTGTAGTTGAGATCGTGGCTCAAGCCCTCGTAGAGGCGCAGCGCATGCTCGTAGAGGTGGGCGCTTTCGTCCCACAGGTAGTTGGAACGGATGATGGTGGTGTTGCGGCCGGTGTTTCCGCCCCCCAGCCAGCCTTTCTCCAACACCGCCACGTTGCTGATGCGGTGGTTCTTCGCGAGGTAGTAGGCGGTGGCGAGTCCGTGCCCGCCGCCGCCCACGATCACCACGTCGTAGGCGGATCTCGGGTCGGGGCTGCGCCACGCTGCCGGCCAGTTCTCGTGGTAGGAAAAGGCATTGCGCAGCAGGCTGAATATCGAGTACTTCATCCTCCCTCGTGGCTCGGCGGCCCTCCTTCTCCCAGCGCAGCCCTCCTAGGCGCCGGCATGCCGCCGTGCCGAGGGACGCTTCTGCCTCTCGTCTTCGTCGCCTTGTGGGCTCGCGCGATCTTACCTTAAGCTCCGCGCGCCCTCGTCCGACCCGCCCCGCTTGGGAGTTCCATGAGCAAGCTCAAAGCTGCGATCGAGAGCGGCCGATTCGTCGTTACCTCCGAACTCACCCCTCCCAAGGGAACGGAGCTCGGCCCCCTCCTCGACAAGGCGGATGCGCTCCGGGACATCGTCACCGCATTCAACCTCACCGACTCGCACGCCGCCCGCATGGCGATGGCTCCGATGGCGGCGGCGCGGCGCCTGCTCGAGCGCGGCGCCGAACCCATCGTGCAGATGACGAGCCGCGACCGCAACCGCCTCGCCCTCCAGGCCGACATGCTCGGCGCCCACGCCCTGGGGGTCCGCAACCTCGTGTTCATGGGCGGAGACCCACCGGCCAACGGCGATCATCCGGAAGCCAAGGGGGTATTCGACCTGCCCTCCTCCGCCCTCCTCTCGGCCGCCTCCGCCCTCGGTCGGGGCGAGGACCTGATGGGAAACGCGCTCGCCGGTGCCGCCGAGTTTCTGCTCGGCGCGGTGGTGAACCCGGGGGCCGCCGATCTCGCGGTCGAGCTGCGCCGCCTCGAGGAGAAAGTGGAGGCGGGAGCGCGCTTCTTCCAGACGCAGGCGGTCTACGACATCGGCGCCTACGAGCGTTTCATCAAAGCGACGAGGGACATGAACTTGAGCCTCCTGACCGGCATCATCCCGCTCAAGTCGCCGAGAATGGCGCAGTACATGAACGACAAGGTGCCCGGGATCAGCATCCCCGACGCTCTGATAACGGAAATCGGCGATGCCCCGGACCGCCGGGCGAAGAGCGCCGAGATAGCGGCCCGTATCATCCGCGAGGTGCGCCCGATGGCCAATGGCGTGCACATCATGGCGATCGGCTGGGAAGACCTGATCCCCGAGATCATGGTGCGCGCCGACGCCTGAGCCCGTCATTCGCAGTGCGCGGGCCGGGCCGCGGACGACTCCGCCTCAACGGTTGCGCCAAGCCTGCGTGCGATGTTCGAGAAAGCGGCTCGCCCCGTAGTGCACGACTCGCATGACGGCGCAGGTGTAGAAGATCATCATACCCATCGCCGCCGCGGGTGCGATGTCCCCCGCGTCGTCCATGTTCAACACCGCGACGGAGGCGAGCGTGGTGTCGGGACCGTACAGGAACACCACCGCCGACACCGTGGTCATCGCGTTGACGAAGAGGTAAATCGCGATATCGAGGATGACCGGCAGACACACCGGCACCGTGACCCGCCAGAACGTGACGTAGAAAGGCTGCTTGAGGGAGGCGGACACCGCTTCGAACTCGGCGTCCATCTGCTTCAGGGCGGTCCCGGCGGTGATGTGGCTGACGGTGTAGAAATGGGTGATGGTGCTGATGACGAGTATCGCCATCGTGTGATAGAGAAACGTAAGCGGGTTGTCGGGGTGGTTGAAGAAGAAGATGTAGGCGAGCCCGAGCACCAGCCCCGGAACCGCCATCGGCATCATCGCGAGGAACTGGAACAGGGAGCGTCCGAGCGCGAAGCCTCGCCCTTTTTCCACCAGGTATGCTCCGGCGAAGACCACGATCGTCCCGAAGAAAGCGGTGTAGGCGGACATCTCGATCGAATTGAACCAGGAGATCCAGCCGCCGCCGTCCATGAGATCGAACTGATAGTTCGTCAGGCCGAGACTCAGATCGTAGGGGTAGAACTTGACGAGCGCCGCGTACTGGCAGGTCGCGAGCATGCCCACGAGAAACACGCTGACGACGCTGCAGTAGGCGAACATCGACCAGTCGAAGCGCGGGCGAAGGCTCGGAACGAAGGGCACCGCACGGGCCGAGAGCAGCGCAACCTGGCGCCGCTGCACGATCCGGTCCACGCAGAAGGCGAGCGCAGCCGGAATCAGCAGGATGACGCTCACCACCGCCCCCATCCGGAAGTTCTGCTGGCCGATCACCTGCTTGTAGATGTCGGTGGCGAGCACGTTGTAGTCGCCGCCGATCACCTTGGGCGCGCCGAAGTCGGTTATCGCCAGGGTGAACACTACAAACGCGGCGCTCACGAGCCCGTAGCGGCATCCCGGTATGGTGACCGTGAAGAAGATGCGAAGTCGCGACGCCCGCAGCGAGGTCGCCGCTTCGTAGAGGCGGGCGTCGGCGATGGAGAGTGCGGTGACGAGGATGATGACGGCGTGTGGCAGCGTGAAGAACACTTCCGCGATCACAATCCCGATCGGTCCGTAAATGCTGTGACCGAAGAGCAGTTCCTTGAGCATCCCCTGGTTGCCGAAGAGATACACGAGCGCTATGCCGGGCAAGAGTGACGGCACCAGGATGGGGAACATCGCGATCGCCTTGAACCAGCCCTTGAGGCGCATGCGGCTGAAGGTCAGGGCGTAGGCGAAGACGAAGGCGATGACGACGGTGATGAGCGTCGTCAGGGACGCGACGAAGAGACTGTTGGAAATGGAGTAAAAGAGCGCCGGCGTGCCGAAGTAGGTCGCGTAGTTCGCGATGCCGACGAAGGCCCCGTCCGGATCCTGGAAGCTCTTTCCGAGCATCGCGTAGAGCGGCAGCCCAAGCGCCGTGACCAGGTACACGCCGATCACGACCATGAACAAGCGCATGACGCGCTCGTCCCGACTCGCACGGGGTTTGACGCTCGATGCGCTCAACCCGCCCCCCGCTCAGTACCGCACGGGATGGTCGGAGAAAATCCGAATCCTCTCCGCTGGAATGACCACCGGGTGCCGATCACCGGGCTCGAGACCGAGCTGCCTGACCACGTTGGCGGAAATCTCCGTGCTCAGGCGTTGAGATTGGGCTGATTCGATCGTGATCTCGGCCCGAACGAATGAGCCGAGAAACTCCAGGGCGTCGAATCGCGCCACATAGGTGTTGACCGCGCTCGGGTCTTCCTCGTCCGGGGCAACGATGACGTCCTCGGGACGAAGCGCCACCACCACCTCGCTACCCGCCGGCAGGGGCGACATGCGGCACGCCAGTTGCAATGATCCCACGCCAACCCGCTGCGCATCGAGGAGAGTGCCGGACACAAAGTTCATGGATCCGATGAAGTCGGCCACGAATGCCGTGGCCGGTTCCCGGTACACCTGCTCCGGTGTGCCCACCTGCTCGATGACTCCGTGGTTCATGACCACGATTCGATCCGCCATGCTGAGCGCCTCTTCCTGGTCGTGGGTCACCATCACCGTCGTGATGCCGAGGCGGCGCTGCAGTTCCCTGACCTCGTGGCGAAGGTGTACGCGGACTTTCGCGTCCAGGGCGGAGAGCGGCTCGTCGAGCAGGAGAAGCCCGGGAGAAGTGGCGATCGCGCGCGCGAGCGCGACTCGCTGCTGCTGCCCACCGGAGAGCTGGGCAGGATACTTGTCGATCTGTTCGGGCAACCCCACGAGGTCGAGCAGGTCTGCGACTCGCCGCTTCACCTCCCCTTTCGCGATACCGCGATTCTCGAGCCCGTAGGCCACGTTGCGGGCAACGCTCAGGTTGGGGAACAGCGCATAGGACTGAAACACGATGCCGAAGTCGCGCTCCGTGGGCGGCAGGGCGGAAATGTCGACCCCGGCCTGCTCGATTCGCCCGCTCGACTGGATGTCGAGGCCGGCGATCGCGCGCAGCAAGGTCGTTTTCCCGCAGCCGGAAGGCCCGAGGAAGCAGACGAACTCCCGCTCCGCGATCTCGAGACTGATGTCGCGTAGCGCCTCGAAGCTGCCGAAGCGCTTGCTCAAGCCCTCGATCTTGAGATACGGGGCACCCGATGTCGCGCGGCGATGTGCGCTCATGACCTGCGCATCATGACCGAGCGTAACCGCGGGCGCCATCCGGGGGCTCAGGAGAAGGCAGGGGCAGGGCGGGCCGCCGACGTGCCGGCAGGCCCGCCCCGCTCCCGGGGAGTCAGCTCTTGGGCTCCGACTTTGCGTCGTATCGGCCGCTCCACTCTTCCAGGATGCGCATGCGATTGCCGGCGGCCCATCCGAAATCGTTGTCGATCATCTGGTCGACGATTCCGGGAGGAAAGTTCTTTACCGGCTTGGCCACTCCCGGCATCGCGACTACCGCGTACTCCTGGTTGTAGATCTCATTCGCCTTGCGGGTCACCGACCAGTCTGCGAGCGCTTTCGCCGCTTCGAGATTCTGCGTGTTCGCGACGATGGCGAAGGCTTCGAGATCCCAGCCCACTCCTTCGGACGGCGCCACCACTTCCAGGGGCGCGCCCTGATTCTTGGACTTCGCCCCGCGATAGGCGAACGACACCCCAATCGGGATCTCCCCCTTGGCCGCCTGTTTGCACGGCTTCGAGCCCGAGTGGGTGTACCAGGCGATGTTCTCGTGCAGTCCATCCATGAATGACCACGCCTCGTCCTCACCCCAAAGCTGGATCCAGCTCGATACGTCGAGGAACCCGGTACCGGACGAGTTCGGGTTCGGCATCACCACGTGGCCCTGGTAGACGGGATCGGTGAGCTCTTGCCAGCTCGAGGGTACCGGGAGGCCGTGCTTCTCGCCCTCCACGGTGTTGAAGCACAGCGACGCTATCCAGGCGCGCTGCCCCACCCACAGCGGCGGATCATTCTGGGGGTCCACGTACTTGGGGTCGAGGGCGTCGACACCCTGGGGCGCATAGCCCTGGAAGTAGCCTTCGTTGGCAAGGAGGACGAGGCTGGTGGCCGCCAGCCCCCAGACGATGTCGGCTTTCGGATTGTCCTTCTCCGCCAGCAGCTTGGCGGTGACGATGCCGGTGGAGTCGCGCACCCACTTTACATCGATGTCCGGGTAGTCCTTCTCGAACTCGGACTTGAACATCGCCAGCTCGTCGGCCTCGATCGCGGTGTAGACGAGCAGCTCCGTGGCCGCATGCACGTTGAACGCGAGCACGGTGGCTGAGGCCACGGCCAGAAACCGGCTCGAGAGACGGGACAAGAGCCCATGTATTTTCATTTCCAACTCCTCTTCACTTGGTTGAACAACCTCGGTCACGAAAACAGCATCCGGAGCTCCCGGTGAGATTACTTCAGGACGCCGGACGATCGAACCACCGCTTCATGCCCACCCCCGCGCACGACGGCCCGACGACAGAACGATGACTGCAATGCTTCCAGGCAGGAGCCTTGGGACATATCGTTTTCTGAGCCTTTGTCAGACCAGAGTCGCAAATGGGTCATTGCGGCGATCGCGGAGGCGGGACGGTGCCGGGACTCCGACATTGTCAGGGAATCAGAGGGCGAGGAGCTCGACTTCCGGCCGTGCGCATCGGCGCTCCGTGCAATTGGTAAAGCGAGCGGGCCATGGCTCGCGCCTGCTCGAGCTCGGACTGGGTGAGAAATCTTCCCACGCTGTCGCGTAGCTCCACCCCTCCCGGATGACCGCCCGCGGCGGCGATGCCATACCACGCGTAGGACGAGACGTAGTCGCGCGGCGCGCCCTCTCCGGCCCGATACATGTGCCCGATGTGCGCCCAGGCCTCGACATGACCCTGCCGCGCCGCACGTTGGAACCACCGGAGCGCGGCTCCGGGATTCCGCCGGGTGCCGAGCCCTTTCGCGAGCATCAGCGCGACGCTGGTCTGGGCTTCCACGTCGCCCTGACGGGCGGCCCGGCTGTACCAGAGATAGGCCTGCTCGTCGTCCCGTGGTACCCCCCAGCCGTTCTCGTAGAGCAACCCCAGATTGGTCTGGGCGGCGTGGTAGCCCTGCCGGGCCGCGAGCCGGAACCACCGCACCGCGTCCGCTATGTTCTGCTCGACGCCGGTGCCACGCAGATAGAGGACGCCGAGCCCGTTCTGCCCCCGGGCGTCACCCGCATCGGCCAGCCGACGAAACTCGGATTCCGCCCAACCATACTCGCCGCGATGGGCGGCACGCACCGCCTCGTCGAAGTCCGCAAGGACCGGCACCGTGCCGAGCAGCAGCAGCCCCGCCAGAGACCCGTCTCGGAGTCGCCTTAGCCACCGAGGGATAAAACTCTCCATAAATCCGCATGTTAGCCGAACTCGAGCCCTTCCCCAAGGTGTGCCCACATGCGAAGTGTGTCCGCGCGTGGATGCTCATATTCTAAAGCGAACTCTCTATTTCGTTACTAACTCGCTAAAAAATATGAGTTTTTACCGGACGAAACATACTGCTCACTCGTGGGGTCAGTATTGGTCCCATCGTCAGCACGGACGGCTTGCGCGGTCGCGGGGCAGGGAGCACGCCTTCCTGTTGTCCTTTGGTGCCCTCGATGAGCGCCGAAACCCGACCTCCGGCTTCCGTGGTCGATTGAGTCGTTAGAGATCAACCGGTGACGAGCGGCATCACCTCTTCGGCGAAGCGCTGCATCTGCTCCAGGCGTTCGGTCATAGAATCGGCGGCGATGTGCAGCACGTTGAAATGGGTGATTCCGGTCTCCCTGGCGATGAGGTTCAGCTTCTCCGACACCTCTTCCGGAGTACCGATCCAGTGGTCCGCCACCAGCCGGTCGGGGGCCAGGCCGCGCACCTCGGTGCGCTGGTGTCCCATTCGGCTGGAGAAGTATCCCTCCACCGCCTCCGCGCGCGTGGCGCCCAGACGCATGTCACCTTCGGCGATGACGTCCAGCTCATCGATCGATCGTCCGCACGCGTCGAGATGAGGGGTCATCGCCCGAAGATGGGCGCCGGCGCCCGCTCCCGGAATCATCAGCCCGTGCCCGAAGCGGGCGATGCGCGCGCATGCGGCTTCGTTGCGTCCCGGCATGTAGAAGGGCAGCGGAGACTGGCGCGGTCGCGGGTGCATCCGCACCCCCCGCACCTCGACATGGCGGCCGGCGAAGCAGAGAGGCTCGTCCGAGGCGTTGAGCAGGCGATGCAGCACTTCCAGGTGCTCGTCCATCATCCTCCCGCGGTGCGCCCGCCGCTGGCCCGCGCGCACGCTTTCGAACTCGTCCCGGAATGCGCCCAACCCGAGACCGAGGAGAAGACGCCCGCCGCTGAACTGATCGAGAGTGGCCGCCTGCTTGGCGAGGATCACCGGGTCGCGAAAGGGCAGCATCACGACGCCCGTGCCGAGCTTGATGCGTTCGGTCCGACCGGCGAGAGCGGCGAGGGTGACGATCGGCTCGTACCACCGGGGAGGCGCTTCCTCGGGCATCCCGAAGCTTGGGGTCGGGTTCAGGAAATCGGTGGCCCACACCGCATGGTAGCCCCACTCCTCCGCGCTGATCACGGTCCGGGCAATGTCCTCCGAGCCCCCGAAGGGCGCCGGCACGAACACGCCCTCCCGGCATGTGGGGATCTCGACGTCGAAGCGCAGGCCTTCGCTCATGTTCTTTCCTCTTCCGTCGAAAGGACGCCGGCACCTTCAGTCCCCGGCCCGGAAAGAATACGCTATCATCCTCGGCACGGGGCGTAGCGCAGTCTGGTAGCGCACCTGAATGGGGTTCAGGTGGTCGGAGGTTCAAATCCTCTCGCCCCGACCAACCGAAACAAGGACATATGGGAACGGAACCATGGATTGGGCGAATCTTGCGAGCGTGGCGGCAACCATCCTCGGGTCCGCAGGGGTTTTGCTCGGCGGCGTGCATTGGGCAGTTTCGGGCGCGGTAAAACCCCTGCGCGACGAAGTGAGCGCCCTAAGGACCCAACTTCACGCCGACATGCGCGCCACGGGCGAACGGCTCGCGCGCGTCGAAGTAGCCATCGAGCACTTGGCGAAGCCGTAACACAGCCGCGACAGCAGGAGCCCCTTGCGTCCGGCGTACCCGTTCCCGTCGAAGGCGCCGGGCGGGCAGGCGCCATGACGATATCGCCCTCCCCCAGCCCGCAACAGCTCCCGAGTTACGGGGACGCCCGCATCACGCCCCTGGACTTCGGCCGACAGGGTCCCGAGCGCTTCGCTGTTCCTCGCGGCCGCTGGCGCGACCGAAGCGGGGGGGTCAGCGCCGCAGGATGTTGAGCACGTCCTCGAGCTCGATGCGGAGCTGGCGGATGATTTGCTGACTCTGGCTCACATCCTCCCTCGCCTCTTCCCCCGACAGGCGCTGGCGTGCGCCGCCGATGGTGAACCCGTGCTCGTAGAGCAGGCTTCGGATCTGCCGGATGAGGATGACGTCCTGGCGCTGGTAGTAGCGCCGGTTGCCGCGGCGCTTGAGCGGCTTGAGGTGAGGGAACTCCTGCTCCCAGTAGCGCAGCACGTGAGGTTTTACCGCGCAGAGATCGCTGACCTCGCCGATCGTGAAGTAGCGCTTGCCCGGTATGGCCGGAAGGTCGCTACTGTTGCTGGTTGGATCCAGCATAGGCTTCTACCCGTGCTTTCAGCTTCTGGCCGGGACGGAAAGTGACCACCCGTCGCGCCGTTATCGGAATTTCCTCGCCCGTTTTCGGATTGCGTCCCGGGCGTTCGTTCTTGTTCCTCAAGTCGAAGTTTCCGAACCCGGACAGCTTTACCTGATCCCCCGATTCCAGCGCTCCGCGTACTTCTTCGAAGAAGAGCTCCACGAGTTCCTTTGCCTCGCGCTTGTTGAGGCCCAGCTCCTCGTAGAGGCGCTCCGCCATGTCGGCCTTGGTCAGTGCCACTTCATTCTCTCAACACGGCGCCGAGGTGCTTTTCCAGGGCGCTCACGATCACGCGGAACCCTTCTTCTACCTCCTCATCGACGAGAGACCGCGAGCCATGTCGGAAGCTGAGACCAATGGCCAAGCTTTTCTTCCCCGAATCAATGCCTTCCCCGCGATACACGTCAAACAACTCTAGGTTATCTAGCACATCGACGCCGGCTTGTCCAACGCACGCGCGGATCGTATTCGAGCTGACGGACTCGTCGACCACCATGGCCAGATCGCGGCGCACCGGGAGATGCTTGGGCAGCGGCTCGAAGAGAAGGCGACGCCCCGCCGAGAGGGAGGAGAGCGAGAGCTCGAAGAGGTAGACCGCAGAGGTGTGTTTCCACTCCCGTGAAAGTTCGGGATGGATCTCGCCCAGGCTCCCGATCGGAGCGCCGTCGAGCAGCACGCGGGCGCTCCGTCCAGGATGGAGAGCAGGCATCGACACCGCCTCGAAGGACACCGCGCCGTCCACCCGGCAGCGCTCGAGCAGGGCCTCGACATCTCCTTTCGTGTCGAAGAAGTCGCAATCGCGAGTCTTCTCGCCCCACTGCTCGGGGTTCACCGGCCCCGTCGCCAGACCCGCCACCACCGCTTCCTGACGCACCCCGCTCGAGGTTCGGTGAAACACCAGCCCGGTCTCGAAGAGCCGCACCCGCGTACGCTGACGGTTGATGTTGTAGAGCATCGCCCGGGTGAGTCCCGGCCAGATCTGCGCGCGCATTACCGCCATCTCGGAGGAGATGGGATTGGCCAGTGGAATCGGGGACGCATCAGGGGCCAAAGCCCGCTGCAGCGCGGCGTTGACGAAGCTGAAGGTCACCGCCTCCTGGTATCCGCGCGAGGCGAGCAGCTCGCGCACCGCCGACACGCCAGGCCCCGCCTCCGGCCGTGGCCGCATCCGCAGGTCGGAAACCGGGGAGCGATCGGGAATCTGCTCGTAGCCCCGCACTCGCGCCAACTCTTCGACAAGATCCGCTTCGATCGCCAGATCGGGCCGGAATGGCGGCACCTGCACCCACCACTCTCCGGTTGACGATTCCGCAACGTGCAGGCCGAGGCGGGACAGGATGCCCGCCACGTCACCGGGCGCGACGCTCATCCCCAGCAGGCGTCGAATTCTGCTCTCGCGAAGCTTGATCCGCGCCGGAACCGGCAGATGGTCTTCCCGGATCTCGTCGACAACCGGGCCCGCCCTCCCCCCGACGATTTGCAGGAGCAGTGCGGTGGCCCGCTCCGCCGCCCGGCGCTGCAGGTCGGCCGCCACGCTGCGCTCGAAGCGGTGGGAAGCATCGCTGTGCAGTCCCCGCCGGCGCGCTTCCACCGCGATGGTCCGGGGGTGGAACCACGCGCTCTCGAGCAGGATGTGGCGGGTCTTGCCGGTGACGCCGCTTCGCGATCCTCCCATCACGCCGGCGAGCGCAATCGCTCCGTTCTCGTCGGCGATGACCAGTGCGCGATCGTCGAGCTCGAGGTCACTCCCATCGAGCAGGGTCAGAGACTCGCCGCCACGCGCCCGGCGCACTCGCACCGGGGGTGCGAGCTCGTCCAGGTCGAAGGCATGCATCGGCTGACCGAGCTCGAGCATCACGTAGTTGGTAACGTCCACCACCGCCGAAACACTGCGGATTCCGGAGCGGCGCAGGCGCTCGCGCAGCCACAGGGGACTCTCGGCCCGCGCGTCGATTTCGCGGATGACGCGTCCCACGTAACGGGGGCAATCGGCCGGCGCGTCGAGGCGGATGATTACCGCGTCTTCGATCTCCGCCGGCACCGGATCACAGCACGGATGCCTCACAACGCACCCGGTGAGCGCCCCGATTTCCCGTGCAATCCCTGCCAATCCAAGACAATCGCCGCGGTTCGGTGTCAGTTCGACGTCGATCGAGACATCGTCCAGCGCCAGCTCGTCCCGCAGATCCCGTCCCACCCGCGCATCGCCGGAGAGCTCGATGATGCGGTCTTCTTCGGTGCCGAGCCCCAGCTCCCGGGCCGAGCACAACATGCCCTTCGATTCCTCGCCTCGGATCCTGCTGCGGCGCACCTTGACGCCCCCCGGCAGGCGGGCGCCGGGCAGAGCCAACGCCGCTCGCATGCCACGGTGCACGTTGGGCGCTCCGCAAACCACGGAGAGTTGCTCTCCGGTGGCGGCGTCGACCCGGCACAGGGTGAGGCGATCCGCGCCGGGATGCGGCCGCACTTCGACCACCTCGGCCACCACGACCTTCGAAAGATCCTCCGCCACCGGCTGCACACTGTCGACTTCCAGGCCCGCGCCGGTGAGGCGGTCGGCAAGCTCGGCGCTCGAATGCGGCGGATCGACCCACTCGCGCAGCCACCTCTCGCTGAACTTCACCGGAACTGCTCCAGGAATCGCAGGTCGTTGTTGAAGAACAGGCGAAGGTCGTCTACCCCGTAGCGCAGCATGGAGAGCCGTTCGATGCCCATGCCGAACGCGAACCCGGTGTAGCGCTCGCTGTCGATGCCGACGTTTTCGAGGACCTGGGGGTGCACCATCCCGCTCCCGAGCACTTCGAGCCAGCCGCCCTCCGGAGAGCCGATGTCGACTTCGGCGGAGGGCTCGGTAAAGGGGAAGTAGGAAGGGCGAAAGCGGATGGGCAAATCATCGCGTTCGAAGAAGTTGCGCAGGAAGTCGTGCAGCACCCCCTTCAGGTCGGCCATGCTGACGCCTTCGTCGACCATAAGCCCTTCGACCTGGTGGAACATCGGGCTGTGCGTGTCGTCGAGAGCGTCGGAGCGGTACACGCGTCCCGGAGCGATCATGCGAAGCGGCGGTGCTCGCTCCTTCATCACCCGGATCTGGACCGGCGAGGTGTGGGTGCGAAGGAGGCGGCCGTCCTCGAAGTAGAAGGTGTCCTGCATCGCGCGCGCCGGGTGGTCGGCGGGGAAGTTGAGGGCTTCGAAGTTGTGGTAGTCGTCCTCGATTTCCGGCCCTTCGACGACCTCGAACCCTATGCCCTCGAAGAACGCCTCGATTCGTTCGCGAGTCAACGTGAGCGGGTGCAGGCCTCCCGGGCGCTGGCCCCGCCCCGGCAGCGTCACGTCGATGCGGCCCATCTCGAGCCGGGTTCCCACGAGACCGGAGCGGAGCGACTCGCGTCGCCGGTCGAGCGCGTCGCCGAGCGAGCGCCTGGCCGCGTTGACGCGCCGGCCGGCTTCGGGCCGCTCTTCCGGGGAGAGCCGCCCCACCCGCTTCAGCTCGTCGGTGATCAGCCCCTTCCGGCCGAGATAGCGCACCCGAACTTCGTCCAGCCCTTCGAGCGTGCTTGCACCATCGATCTCCGACAATGCGTCTTCGAGGGTCTGTCTCACATCATGCATCGCACCCTCACGAACGACATCGGGAGAAGAGGAAGGCTCTTCCCGAGGAGGGGGTCGAACACCCGCTTACCGTGCGCTTCGGACCATCGGGAAGGAGCGCAAGGGCGGGAGAGGGATTGAGCCGGGAAATCCGCCTAGGCGCTCGACTTGGCGGCGGCGACGAGCTCGGCGAAGGCGGCTTCGTCGAAGACGGCAATCTCGGCCAGAACCTTGCGATCCAGCTCGATTCCCGCCTTCTTCAGTCCGCTCATGAATCGGGCATAGGACATGCCGTGAAGGCGGGCGGCGGCGTTGATGCGCACGATCCACAGGGAGCGGAAGTGTCGCTTTCTCTGCCTGCGATCCCGATACGCATACTGGCCGGCCCTGATGACCGCCTGCTTGGCGACCCGGAACACGTTCTTGCGCCGTCCGCGGTAGCCCTTCGCCTGAGACAGAATCTTTCGGTGGCGCCGGTGGGCGGTGACGCCTCGTTTTACCCGTGGCATCAGGTCATCTCCTCAGCTATAGGGCAACATGGCCTGCAGCAAGCGCGTGTCCGCATCGGACACGAAGCTCGCCGGAGAGCGAAGGTGGCGCTTGCGCTTCGTGCGCTTGGGCGTCAGGTAGTGGCGCCGATACGACTTGATGCGCTTGAAGCGGCCGCTGCCGGTTCGCTTGAAGCGCTTCGCCGCGCCGCGCTTGGTCTTGAGTTTGGGCATCTCCAATGCTCCGGAATGTCGATGTAGCGGATATCCAGGTTCACTTTCTCGGGGTCAGCACCATCGAAAGCCGACGCCCCTCCAGCTTGGGGTACTGCTCGACCTTCGCCAGCTCATCCAGATCCGCCTCCACCCGCTCGAGAAGCCGGTGACCGAGATCCTGGTGGCGCATCTCGCGCCCCCTGAACCACAGGGTGACCTTGGTCTTGTCGCCGTGCTTGAGAAATCGCCTCAAGTTTCTCAGTTTTGTCTGGTAGTCGCCTTCTTCGGTTCCCGGTCGAAACTTGACTTCCTTGAGCTGGATCTGCTGCTGCTTGCGCTTCGCGGCCTGACGTTTCTTGTTCTGTTGGAAGAGGTACTTCCCGTAGTCCATCAATCGGCACACGGGCGGGTCCGACATGGGTGAGATCTCGACCAGATCCAAAGCGGCGGCCCGCGCGTGGTCGAGTGCAGCTTCCTTGCTCAAGACGCCGAGGTTCTCCCCGCTGTCGGTTATGAGGCGCATCTCCGGCGCCAGGATGTCGTCGTTCACTCGACTCTTCTTTTCTGAAGCGATAACAAGTCCTCCAAACCTCTGCACATGGTGAAGCCGTTCGCAGGACGAACGACCCCGAGCCCCGCCGGGCGGCGGGAGCGCGCATCATAAGACCGAAGGATCCGGGACTCAACCCCAAGGCTGGCGGGAGCCCTTGATTTTCCAGGCATTTCCCTGCCTGCCCGGGTACCGGAAAGCGTTGTTGCTACGCTTGTACCGAGCACACCGGGAATGCGATTGCCGGCACTCCAACTCCTTGAAAAACCTATACTATTGCTCCAAGATGAGAGGTCGATCCACCGTATCGGACAGCGCCGCATCGTTGTCAACCTCTTGAAACCCCTGGAGTTCATTCCACCCCCGGGCACCACCGCGGAGCGCATCGCGGACCGGCTGGGCGCTCTCGGCAAAGTGCAGGTGCAATCCGCCCATCCCATCCAGCGCACATTGCTGGACCGGGCGGACGGCGCCCTGCGCAAGCAGGGAGTGAGTCTGGAATGGCAGACGACTCGCGAGGGCCATCGACTCTCGTGGCGCGATGGACCGCGCAACCCGATTTCCATCCCCCTCGAGGCCCCCGCACCGCGCCACGCCACCGAAGTGCCGCCGGGTCTCCTCAGGCGCCGTCTCCTCGACGGTATAGGGCACGGGCATCTGCTCGAGATTGCGAGGGTACGGGGCTCCGCCCAGCACGTACGCCTGGTGGACCGGGAGGAGAAGACCGTGTGCGTGGTGAGCGTGGAGCGCGGCGCCTCGGTGAATGCCGAGGGAGAACGTCGCCTGCGACTCGACGAGCGGGTACGCGTGGTTCCGGTCAAGGGATATGCGGCACTCGCCACGCGGATCGCCGCCCACCTGTCGGAGGAACCGGGTTGGCAAGCGAGCCGGGAGACGCTCTTCGACGAGGCCATTCGGCGCATGAGCCGAGATGCGCCTACCGAAATCGGGGCGCGAATCGCCGAGCTCCTTCGTTCGATGGAGAGACACCGCAAGGCGATCGACCCGGCCGGCGACCCGGAGGAGCTGCACGACTTCCGGGTATGCCTGCGGCGTGTTCGCACCCTTCTCGCCCAGGTCGAGCCCTCGGACGCGTCGCCGCCGATTGCCGCCGAGCTCAAATGGCTGGGCACCGCCTCGGGCAAGGCCAGAGATTTCGACGTGCAGGCGCAGGACCTGCGGCGCACGTTGCAGGAAAAGTGCGCCCGCTTCCACGCCGTGCACCCGCAAATCGAGAAAGTGATCGAGCAACGCCGCCTGGATTCGCACCGCGAACTGCGGTGCGCTCTGGCATCGAGACGCTACGCGCGCCTGCTGCGCCGCGCGCGTGGAGAAGCCCGCAATGCAACTCCCCGCCCGCCCACCGGAGACCGCGGTGACGCCACCCCCCGAACACCGACCGGCGCAGCGGCACTCTACCGCAAGGCACTGAGACAGGGCCGAGCACTCGGGCCGCGTGCTCCCGACGAGAAGTTCCACCGCCTGCGCAAGACCATCAAGAAGCTTCGCTATCTGCTGGAGGCCCGGACGGCCGCGAACGGCGGCTCTCGGAGCAACGGCGGAATCCGCTCACTGAAGGGCATGCAGGCCATCCTGGGGGACCTCAACGACATCAGCGTGCAAGGGGAGCTCCTCGAAGCGCTGAAGAAGGAGCTCGCCGCGGGAGTCGGGGACTCCGACGAGGCGTTGTCCTGCATCGACACCCTGTTGGTGTCGGCCGAGGAGCGCCGCGTGGGCCTCAAGTCGGCTTTCGTCGGGCACTTCGACGAATTGCGAGCGGCAGCCACGCGCCGCAGTCTTCTCGACTCCGGCGCGGAAGCAGTCGGCCGACCTTGATCACGATCGCGGCGTTCAGCATCAAGGGCGGGGTCGGCAAGTCCACCGCAGTTGCGAACCTTGCGTATCTCGCGGCTCACGCGGGAAGGGCCACTCTCCTTTGCGATCTCGACCCCCAGGGCGCGGCCAGCTTCTTCTTTCGCATTCGCCCGAAGGTCAAGGGCGGAGTGAACGGACTGCTCGGCGGTGAGAACCGGCTCCAGAAGCGCATCAAGGGCAGTGATTTCGAGAATCTCGATCTCCTGCCGGCGGATCTCTCCTATCGGAACCTGGATCTCGCCTTCGACGACATGAAGAAGCGAAGAAGCCGTCTGCGCAAAGTGCTCTCCCCCCTCGACACGCAGTACGACTTCGTGTTTCTCGACTGCCCGCCGAACCTGACCCTGCTTGCCGAGAATGTCTTTCGTGCCGCCGATGCCCTGCTGGTTCCCCTGATTCCTACCCCGTTGTCCGTGCGCACTCTCGAGCAGCTCCACGAATTCCTCGGACAGGATCGCAAGGGACCAACCCTGCTGCCCTTCTTCTCCATGGTGGACGCCCGAAAGAAGCTGCACCGCGAGGTCATGGATTCCCTTCCTCGAAGCTTTCCCGAGGTATTGACCACCCGCGTCCCCTACCTCGTACAGGCGGAGTGGATGGCAACGCAGCGCGCGCCCATCAACAGCCTCGCCCCCAAGTCGCGGCTCGCGACCGCCTTCGAGAGCCTGTGGTCGGAGGTGGCCTCTCGTTGCGAGACGCGATGGTGGTAGGCGCGAGTGGAGTCGAACCACCGACCACTACCATGTCAAGGTAGTGCTCTACCGCTGAGCTACGCGCCTCTCGCGAGCGAAAGATAACGATTCGCCGGACGGGCCGCAACACGGGCTCCGCAGACTGCCGAGGGGCATGAAGCGCACTTCGGGCAACTACATCGCCGCCGTCGCCGTCCCCGCAGCCACGTCGAAACTCGCCTCCCGGATGCGCTGGATCTCGTCGCGCAGCCGTGCCGCCTCCTCGAACTCGAGGTTCTCCGCATGCTTGAACATGCGCCGTTCCAGTGCATCGAGCTTCTTCGCGAGCTTGGTGGGGGAAAGCTCGGCCAGTCTCCGGTACTCGTCGGCCTCGCGCGCGTAGCGTCGGGCCGAACCCGGGGCGCTGCCGCGTGCGCCCTCCATGATGTCGGCCACCGCCTTGCGAATGCCCATCGGGGTGATGGCGTGTCTGCGGTTGTGCTCGACCTGCTTGGCCCGGCGCCGCTCCGTTTCGTCGATCGCACGCTGCATCGATCCCGTGACGTGGTCCGCGTAGAGGATCGCCTTGCCGTTGATGTTGCGCGCCGCGCGGCCGATGGTCTGAATGAGCGAGCGGTCGGAGCGCAGGAAGCCCTCCTTGTCCGCATCCAGGATTGAGACCAGGGAGACCTCCGGCATGTCCAGCCCTTCCCGGAGCAGGTTGATGCCGACGAGCACGTCGAACTCGCCGAGTCGCAGGTCGCGAATGATTTCCACCCGCTCCACCGTGTCGATGTCGGAATGAAGATAGCGAACCCGCACCCCGTGCTCGGCGAGGTAGTCGGTCAGATCCTCCGCCATGCGCTTGGTCAGGGTGGTGACGAGGACCCGCTCATCCGCGGCCGCGCGCAGGTGAATCTCCGAGAGCAGGTCGTCGACCTGGGTCGACGCCGGGCGCACCTCGACCTCGGGGTCCACCAGCCCGGTCGGGCGCACCACCTGCTCCACCACCTGCCCGGCGTGGGCGTCCTCGTAGGGACCCGGGGTGGCGGAAACGAATATCGCCTGCGGCGCGATGTGCTCGAACTCGTCGAAGCGCAGCGGCCGGTTGTCGAGCGCCGACGGCAGGCGGAAGCCGTACTCGACGAGGGTCTCCTTGCGCGATCGGTCGCCCCGGTACATGCCGCCGAGCTGGGGGACGGTCACGTGGCTCTCGTCGATGATGAGCAGGGCGTGAGACGGAAGGTAGTCGAAGAGGCAGGGCGGGGGCTCCCCCGGCCGGCGTCCGGAGAGAAAGCGGGAGTAGTTCTCGATGCCCTTGCAGTGACCGAGCTCCTGCATCATTTCGATGTCGTAGCGAGTGCGCTGCTCCAGGCGCTGGGCCTCGAGCAGGCGGCCCTCGGAGCGCAGCGTCTCGAGGCGCTCGACGAGCTCCTGCTTGATCTCGTCGATGGCGGAGAGGATGGTCTCTCGCGGCGTGACGTAGTGGCTCGAGGGATAGATGGTGAGCCGGGGCACGCGGCGCACGGTCTCCCCGGTGAGCGGGTCGAAGAAGGAGAGGGACTCGATCTCGTCGTCGAAGAGCTCGACCCGCACCGCGTCGCGTTCCGACTCCGCGGGGTAAATGTCGATGATCTCGCCCCGCACCCGGTAGGTGCCGCGGTGCAGCTCGACCTCGTTGCGATGGTATTGCAGCTCCGCGAGGCGCCTCAGAATGAAGCGCTGGTCCACGATGTCGCCCCGCACCAGGTGCAGCACCATCGCATGGTAGGTCTCGGGTTCTCCGAGCCCGTAGATCGAGGAGACGGTGGCGACGATGAGCGAGTCGTCGCGCTCCAGGAGCGCCTTGGTGGCGGAGAGGCGCATTTGCTCGATGTGCTCGTTGACCGACGCGTCCTTCTCGATGTAGGTGTCGGTGGTGGGCAGATAGGCCTCGGGCTGGTAGTAGTCGTAGTAGGAGACGAAGTACTCCACCGCGTTGTCGGGAAAGAACTCTCGCATCTCGCCGTAGAGCTGCGCGGCGAGGGTCTTGTTCGGCGCGAGCACGATAGTGGGGCGTTGCACCGCCTCGACGACCCGCGCCATGCAGTAGGTCTTGCCGCTTCCCGTAACCCCCAGCAGGGTCTGGTGGGCGAGCCCGTCCTGCAAGCCCTCGCAGAGCTCCCGAATCGCCTGTGGCTGATCCCCCGCCGGCTCGAAGTCGGCGGCCACCCGGAAGGGTCGTCCCCGCATTGTCGAGACGTTCACGGCTCCCTCGCTCGCCTAAGCGCTCCGCGCTCGCGTATATTACTCGACCCCCTGCGATGAAGTCGGATCAGCTCCATGATCATCGACCTCGCCGACCGCGTCCGCAGCATCAGACCCTCGGCCACCCTCGCCGTCAGCGCCCGGTCGGCCGAGCTGAAGGCGCAGGGTCGCGACATCATCGCCCTTGGCGCGGGTGAGCCCGACTTCGACACCCCGGAGCACATCAAGGCGGCGGCCCGGACCGCCATCGATTCCGGCGACACCAAGTACACCCTCGGCGACGGCACCCCGGCGCTGCGCGAAGCCATCTGCCGGAAGCTCTCGCGGGACAACGACCTCGACTATGGGCCGAACCAGATCATGGTGTCGAACGGCGCCAAGCACTCCCTCGTCAACGTGCTCCTGGCGCTCGTAGGTCCCGGAGACGAGGTCGTCGTGCCGGCCCCCTACTGGGTCTCCTATCCCGACATGATCAAGCTCGCCCAGGGCGTGCCGGTCATCGTCAGGGCCGGCATCGAGACGGGATTCAAGATGACGCCCGAGCAGCTCGAGGCGGCCATCACGCCCCAGACCCGCCTTCTCATGTTGAACAGCCCGTCCAACCCCACCGGCGTGTGTTACTCGCGTGCGGACTGGGAGCGACTCGGAGAGGTGCTGCGCCGGCACCCGCGGATAGCGATTGTGAGCGACGACATCTACGAGCTCATCCACTGGGACGACGAACCCTTCTGCAACATCGTGATGGCCTGCCCCGACCTCTACGAGCGCACCATCCTGGTCAACGGGGTGTCCAAAGGGTACGCGATGACCGGCTGGCGGATCGGGTACACGGCCGCGAACCCCGAGATCACGGGGGCGATGAAGAAGATCCAGGGACAGATGACCTCCAACGCATCATCGATCTCCCAGGCCGCCGCCGTCGCAGCGCTGGACGGGGACCAGACTTGCGTTCACGACATGGTGAAGGTGTTCAAGCAGCGCCACGACTTCGTCGTCGAACGGCTCAACCGGGGCAACGGCGTGCACTGCCTCGAGGCCCAGGGCGCCTTCTATGCCTTTCCCGACGTGCGCGGCGCCATCGAAGCCCTGGACGGCATCGACAACGACATCGCTCTCGCGACCCATCTCATCGAGGAGTGCGGGGTGGCGCTGGTGCCGGGCGCCGCGTTCGGGTCCCCCGGGTATTTGCGCCTGTCCTTCGCCACCAGCATGGAGGAGCTCGAGCAGGCGATGGACCGCCTCGACCAGGCGCTGTCGAGCGTGCCGGCCCTAGGGTAAGCCACGAACCTCTCAGCCACCTCGAGTTGATCGCCTTTGACGATGGCGGAGTCAGGAGTGCACCGGAACGCCTCAGACTGGTGTGAAACATCGAAGACAGCGGCAAGCTGGTGATCCGGTGCCGAGACGGCCTCCGGCGCAGCATCGACGCAGCTCGGAACGCGGGCCTTCCCTGTACGATCGAGTGCGAGCACCACTGCCCACCGAAACCGAACGTGGCGCAGAATGTCAGCCACCCGCACCGGTACCGCAAGACGCTCGCCCACGAGTCGTCTGCGAGCGCGGCGTTGACCGGCAGCTTCCCCTGCCGGTACGATGCGCGGCTTGCCAATCCTCGGTAGCTCAGTTGGTAGAGCGGGTGACTGTTAATCACTAGGTCGGCGGTTCGAGCCCGTCCCGAGGAGCCAAATTTCTTGCCGCGACCGTCCGCGGCACTTCAGTCAGCATGAGACCCCGGTGGCCTGTTCCCCGGGGTCTCGTCGTATCCGGCGCCGCTCATGTCCAGCGAAACCCACGAGTGCGACGTCGCAGTGATCGGCTCCGGTGCGGCAGGCTTGAGCGCAGCTCTCGCCGCACGGACCCGCGGCGCCGACGTGATGGTGGTCGAGAAGTCCGAGCAGCTCGGCGGCACCTCCGCCATGTCCGGCGGGAACGTCTGGGTGCCCTGCCACCATCATCAGCCCGGAATCGGGGTGAAAGACTCGCGCGAGGAGGCGCTCGAGTACATTCGCGCCGCGTCTCCTCCCGGGTGGCACAACACCGAGGACGCGCTGTGGGTGGCCTTCGTCGACTACGCCCCCCTCATGCTCCGCTTCCTGGAGCGGCATTCGCCTTTGCGCTTCGTGCCCAACGGTGAGCCGGACCCCTACGCCGAGCTTCCCGGCGGCAAGCGCTCCGGCCGCAACGTCTCGGCCGCGCCGCTGTCGCTACGGATACTCGGCGAGTGGTCGAGCCGGCTGCGTGCGTGCGCACCGACGCTGCGCTACCGGCTCCGCTACGAGGAGCTGGTCGACACGAGCTTCATCGCCCATCCGAGGAAATGGATGCTCCGCTTCGGCCCGAAGCTCGCCTGGCGCCTCGTTACCGGACAGCAGACGATGGGCGGCGCGCTTGTGGTCGGGCTGCTGAAGGGCTGTCTCGACGCCGGCTGCACGTTGTGGAACGCGTCGCCCGCACACTCCCTCATCCGGACGGGCGGCCGGGTCGGGGGCGTGGAGGTCGAGCGCGGCGCCGGGCCCGTGAAGCTGTTCGCCCGCAAGGGCGTGGTGCTCGCCTCGGGCGGCTTCGAATGGAACGCCGAGCTGATGGCCAAGCATTTCCCCGGTCCGGTGGAGTGGACCGGGAGCCCCGCCACCAACACCGGCGACGGGCATCGCATGGCGGCGACGATCGGCGCGAGGCTGGATCACATGGATCAGGCGCTGGTCATCGGCACCATGCCCTATCTGTACGAGGGCCGCGTGCAGGGCACCCCGTCCGCCGACTTCATGCTGCCCCATGCGATGATCGTCAACCGGCACGCCCGGCGTTTCGTCAACGAGAAGGCCATGAACATCGGGCTCGCGTTCGAGGATCGCGACGCCGGCAGCGGCCTCCCCGTTCACCTGCCGGCCTGGCGCATCTACGACGGGCAGTTCGCGAAGAAGTATCCCCACGCCCTGCCGCCCCGGCGCTTCGCAGGCGTCCGGTACGAGGACCGCACCCTCGAAGGTCTTGCCCGCAAGATCGATCTCGACCCCGCGGCTCTGATCACAAGCGCCCGGCGCTTCAGCGAATTCGCGCGGGCCGGTGTCGACGAGGACTTCGGTCGCGGTGCGTCAATCTGGGATCGGGAGCACCTCGTCGATCCCGCTCACGGCCCCAATCCGGCGCTCGGCACCATCGAGCGAGCGCCCTTCTACGCCATGCCTTTCAAGCCGAGCTTTCTCGGTACCAAGGGAGGCCCCCGCACCAACGAACGCGGGCAGGTGCTCGACCACCAGGGCATGGTGATTCCCGGTCTCTACGCGGCGGGAAACGTGATGGCGAACCCCTTCGGCTCCAAGGGGGTCGGGGCCGGTACGACACTGGGCCCCTGCCTGACCTGGGGCCACATCTGCGGCCTGAACATCGTCGGCGAGCCTTGAGTCCCACATTTGGCCGCCCACATTCACTCAGACACAAACAGCAGCAAATACACATGCTGACAAGCTAAATAGCTGATCTCAAATGTGCTACACCGTGGCCGTTGCCGGGGAATGGCTGGGCCACGTCGAGGAATCGGACGACGGACTGACAAAGTTCGTACATGGAACGGCAGCGATGATTTCGGGTCACGGTGTCATGCATG
>CAYQVB010000146.1:0-60013 GCA_964420925.1 uncultured Ectothiorhodospiraceae bacterium
CTAGCCCGCCTATGTCACCGATTTCCTGCTGCGGACGCCGATCCGCTCACGCTAGCGGGGCGTACTCCCTCGAGCCGCTTCGACATAGTGTCGGCTATGCCTTCAGCGTCTCTCGGTCCGTTCACCCCGCTATCGCGGCGCCTCGGCGCCCTCGCGACGTAAATCGGTGACATAGGCGGGCTAGCGATCCGGTCGCGGGTGTGCCGCCCTTGCGCGATCCGCATCGCAGGGGCGCCACCACCGAGGGCACGCAGGCCCGTTCCTCGTTGCGTGGCCCCGGGGGCCGAAACGACAATCACCGGGGTTCGCCCGTCGAGCGTGGAGCCTTGGCAAAGTGAACGAGACTTTCGACTATCTGATCGTCGGTGCAGGCAGTGCGGGTTGCGTGATCGCCAACCGTCTGACGCAGGCAGGCGACGCGACAGTGTGCGTCCTCGAGGCCGGGCCGCGCGATACCAATCCCTTCATCCACATCCCCGCCGGCTTCATGAAGACGGTTGTCGACCCTTCCGTCAACTGGCTCTACGAGAGCGAGCCGAGCGAGGGGACGGCCGGCCGGCGCATCGCACAGCCACGCGGGAAGACGCTCGGCGGCTCCGGATCGATCAACGGACACATCTACAACCGCGGCCAGCGCCTGGACTACGACACCTGGGCGCAGTTGGGCAATCGCGGCTGGGCGTACCGTGACGTACTCCCCTACTTCAAGCGAAGCGAAAGGCGGATCGGCGCCGGGGACGAGCGCTTCCGGGGCCGCGACGGTCCCTTCACGGTGACGGATCCGGACTGGAGCCACCCCCTGATCGACGCCTTCATCGAGGGGGCGGTGAGCCTCGGAATCCCCCACAACCCGGACTACAACGCGGAGAGCCAGGAGGGGGTGGGCCGTACGCAGCGGAGCATCTGGCGGGGGCGACGCATGAGCCCGGCCCGGGCCTTCCTGCACCCGGCTAGGAAGCGGGGCGATCTCGATGTGCGAACCGGGGTGCACGTGGAGCGCATCCTCTTCGAGGGGCGCCGGGCCATCGGGGTCCGCTGCCGGCGCGGCGGTCGACGTCTCGATCTGCGTGCGCAACGCGAGGTGATTCTCTGCGCGGGTGCCTTCAACTCGCCGCAGATTCTGCACCGCTCGGGAGTGGGGCCTCCCAAGGTGCTGGCGGATATCGGAGTGCCCGTGGTCCACGCGCTTCCGGGCGTCGGCGAGAACCTCCGGGATCACTGCTATGTCCCGCTGGTCGCCCGGGTCAAGGGCGTGGATACCATCAACGAGCGAGCCCGCGGACTGCGGCTCGCGCGGGAAGTCCTGCGTTACGCGATCGAGCGCGGCGGCCTGCTCTCCCTGCAGCCCACCCTGGTGTACGTGACCTGGCACTCCGACGAGTCGCTCAGGAACAACGACATCCAGGTGTCATTCACCCCCGCGAGCTACGGGGAGACCTACGAGTCGGGTCTCGACCGGGAGCCGGGCATGACCTGCGGAGGGTGGCTGCACCGGACCGAGAGCAGGGGCTATGTCCGTGCGAGATCCGCGGACCCCTTCGCGCCACCGCTCATCCAGCCGAACTACCTCGCCGATGAGCTGGACTGGCGCGGAGCGCTCGCGGCGTTGCGCCTTGCCCGCAGGATTCTCCGCTCCGCTCCGCTTGCCCCCTACTACGCGGGAGAGAAGACGCCCGGCGAGGAGGTGCGGGGAGACGACGAGCTGCTCGCCTACGGGAGGGAAAGCTGCTCGGCGTGCTATCACCCCATGGGCACCTGCCGGATGGGCCGGGGCGACGATCCGAAAGCGGTAGTGGATGCCGAGCTCCGCGCGCACGGCCTCGAGGGCCTGCGCGTCGTCGATGCTTCGGTGATGCCCACCATGCCCTCCGGCAACCTGAACGCGCCGACCCTCATGATCGCGGAGAAGGCCTCGGACATGATCCTCGGGCACCCGCCGCTTCCTCCCGCGGAGCTCGACGACACGGTGTCGTCGTAGACCGGGCGGACCGGGATACGTCCCCGGACGGGAGCCCGGCGCGAACCCGAGCAGGCGGGAATCGATGCCTCGGCGTGCACTTCGGGAGGACGCGGATCTCTGAAGGTCGCCCGCCGCCGCCCTCGATACCGGCTCAGGTTCGAAGCGCGGGGCCCTGCCGCGCATTCATGACGATACGCGCTCCGCAATCGAGAGAACACGCTGCATCTCGCGCAGGACCGGCTTCTCGATGAGCTTGCCGTCTACCACCACGAGCCCGGTGTCGGCTTCCTCGAAGGCCGCGATGATCCTTCTGGCGTGCGCGATGGCGGCCTCATCGGGGGTGAAGACCTCGTTGATGATCGGGATCTGCCGGGGGTGAATGGCTCCCTTGCCGCTGAAGCCGAGGTCGCGAGCGAGGAGGGCCTCGCGGCGCATGCCCTCCGGGTCTTCGAGGTCGAGCCAGGGCACGTCGATGGCGTCGATGCCCGCCCCGGCCGCCGCGTGCACGACGCGCGATCGGGCGTAGAGGAGGGGTTCCCAGGCCACCTTGCAGCGCAGCTCCGCCGCCATGTCCACGCCGCCGAAGAGGAGGGCGTCGATGCGGGGGCTCGAACGGGCTATGTCGCACGCGGCTTCGAGCCCGGCGTTGGTCTCGATGATGACCTGCAGCCGAATGTCGTGCCCGCGCTCACTCAGGATTTCGTCGAGCCACACCACCTCGTCGGGCGTCATCACCTTCGGCAGCATCAGCGCGGGGGGAGGCCGCTCGGCGGCGAGAATGCCCTCGAGGTCGGAAAGCCCGATCGCGCTCCGGAGGGTGTTGATGCGCACCACCCGCTCGACACCGTCGTCGGCCTGGGGGGCGGCGAAGATCGCGAGTGCGTTGCGCCGCGCCTCGTCCTTGTCCTTCGGGGCGACGCCGTCTTCGAGCTCCACGCACACGATGTCCGCGCCCGAGGCGAGCGCCTTCGGAAAGCGATCGGGCCGCAACGCGGGCGAGAAGATGAAGCTGCGCCGCGGGCGGGCCGCGGGGGCGGGGCTCCTGGTCACGGACTACTCCTTGCGTGTCGCTCCGGCCGGTTCCCGACATTCGTCGATCGTGGGCTCCGGATCCACTCGATCCACCGGTGCCGGCCCGGGAACGGAACTCCGCGGCAGTCTACCGGATCGGAGCCGTCCCCCAACCCTCGCGGTCGCGTCCAACCGCGCAGTTGTCCGGTCGTCAGGACATGTCATTCGATCTCGGCGCAGACTCGATTTTGCGGTGGCCCGCGACCTCCACCAGGAACATCTGAGCAATGAATCCCCCCGCCACGATGTACACCGGTCCGCTCGGTTCGACCATCCACGCCCTGCGCGCAGATGCAGCTTCGCGATGCTGGGGTTCACTCACTACTGGGGAAGCTCCAGGAAGGGGCGAAGGGTGGTCGAGCGCAAGACGGCCAAGGACCGATTCAGCCGAGCGCTGAGGGCGTTTGGCCAATGGTGTCGAGAACATCGGCACTGGAAACTGCGCGGCCAGCAGGCCCCCCGTGGCGGCGGAAACCTGGCTGACGGGGGTCGCCTGACGACATGGCCAACAGCGCGACCGCGTTCGCCAATATCCAAAACGAGAACGAGGGCAGACCAAACCGTGGACGAACGGTGAGTTTCGCTCCATTTGTTTGTACGGTCGTCATCTGATCCGAGTATCTGCACAATAAGCTAATATCAGCACGACGCAATAAGCTAACAAGCGCTCTGCGGAATGGCGACGCCCTCAGAGAAACTGGCCAGCTCCCTGGCCGCTCTCCGATCACTCCAGGAGGGCGGAGTCGTTGCCGTACGCGCCGGGGACGTGGCGCGTACGCATCGAGAGCGGCTCGTCAGGAACGGCTTCCTTCATCCGGTCATGAAGGGATGGTACATCGCGGGCTCGCCGGACCAGGGCATCGGGGACAGCACTGCCTGGTATACGTCGTTCTGGCGCTTTTGCAGCGACTATCTCTGCTTCCGGCTCGGTATGGACTGGTGCCTCTCTCCTGAGCAGTCTCTGTCTCTCCACGCGGGCAACCAGTCCGTACCGCGCCAACTGCTCGTCCGCGCTCCCAAGGGGCGCAACAAGGTCACCATCCTGCCGTTCGTGTTCGTATACGTTCATCCCTATTCCGACGGCAACGGGCGTATGGGACGCTTCCTGATGAACGTCATGCTGGCAGCAGGCGGCTACCCGTGGACGGTCATTCCGGTGGAGCGCCGGGACGCCTACATGGTGGCGCTCGAAGAAGCGAGTGTCCGCCACGAGATCGGTCCGTTCAGCGATTTCCTCGCCGATCTCGTGCGCGAGGATCTTGAGGGGAGAGCCATCGCCGGGCTGCCGCCCTGATTTGAATCGCCGAATGAAGGAGTACATCCGAAATGGGCGCGCCATCCGTTGCAGTCCTTCGCCGGACCTCACGGGATTGCCGCGGGTAGGGCTCTTTGCCGCCTGTCTGGCCGGAGCGCGATGCCGCACCGGCACAACTCCAGTCTGCGCCGGTGCACGGTCTCAGCCGGGGCTTCCGGTGAGAGGTGTCCCCCAAGCCGTTGATTGACTTGGTCGGGGTGAGAGGATTTGAACCTCCGGCCCCTGCCTCCCGAAGGCAGTGCTCTACCAGGCTGAGCTACACCCCGACGATGCCTGAGTTCGGTGCCGGCGCAGCCCCCCGAGCCTTCCACCTCGTGCCGGGATTGGAATCCGACCCTCAATGGTTGCGGTGGATCGAGAACTCCACCAGCGTTTCGAGCGCTTCGCGGTAGGGCGAGTTCGGGATGCTCGACAACGCACGGCGGGCATGCGCCGCCTCCGCCTCGGCGGCGCGCGCAGTGTAGGTGATGCCCCCGGTCGATTCAACGGCGTTGACCACGTCGTCGATGTCGTCCTTCCGACCGTGCAGGATCGCGTCGCGCAGCAGTGCGACCTCATCGGGGTTGCCGTGGCGCATGGCGTGAATGAGGGGCAGGGTGGGCTTGCCCTCCGCGAGGTCGTCGCCGACGTTCTTGCCGATCTCGTCGGCCGTGCCCCGGTAGTCGAGCACATCGTCCACGAGCTGATACGCGGTGCCGAGGTGGTGACCGAAACGGGCCATCGCCTCCTCGGCGGCGGGTTGTGCTTCGGCGATGACCGCGCCGGCGCGCGCCGCGGCCTCGAAGAGCTTCGCGGTCTTGGCCCTGATGACGTGCAGGTAGCGTTCCTCCGTCGTGTCGGGATCGTTGCAGTTGAAGAGCTGCAGGACCTCGCCTTCCGTGATGACATTCGTGGTGTCGGCCATGATCTTCATGATCGGCATCGAACCCACCCGAACCGCGATCTGGATCGCGCGCGAGTAGAGGAAATCACCCACCAGCACGCTGGTGCCGTTTCCGAACAGGGCGTTCGCGGTGGCTCTGCCCCGACGCAGCTCCGACCCATCCACCACGTCATCGTGGAGCAGCGTCGCGGTGTGAATGAGCTCGACCACGGCGGCGATCTCGTTGCATTGCTCCACCGGCCGGCCCAGCGCCCTCGCCGCCAGCACTACCAGCAGGGGGCGCAGGCGCTTCCCGCCGGAGTTGACGATGTAGTGGGAAACCTGGTTGATGGCGGGGACGTCGGAGCGAAGACGCGCCATGATGACCTCGTCGACCGACGCCAGGTGCTCCGTCGCGAGCCGCTCGATTCGTTCCCGAAGCGCCCCTGCCGGGGGCTGCGCCTCCGTGCCCGTCGTCCGCATTGCTGGATGCGCTATCTTGCCGCTCTGCTGCCCAATGCCTACAATCCGCGCTCCCCGGGTGTCGCCCGGGGTCCGCAAGGCAGACGGGACAGGAAGAATGTATGCGGTCATCGTGACCGGTGGCAAGCAGTACAAGGTGCGTGAAGGCGAAAGGCTCCGCGTCGAGAAGTTGCCGGCGACGGCCGGAGAGACCGTGGAGTTCGACCGCGTACTGATGGTCTCCGACGGCAAAGGGGTACAGGTCGGAAAGCCCTACCTGGACGGCGGCCGCGTCTCCGCCACCGTGAACGCCCATGGCCGCGGAAACAAGATCGATGTGATCAAGTTCAAACGACGCAAGAACTATCTGCGTCGCATGGGGCACCGGCAGGGCTATACCGAGGTCACGATCACCGGTATTGCGGCGAGCTGAACGAAGGCGGGCTCAAGTCACCCTTCATTACGGAGCGGGCAATGGCACACAAGAAAGCGGGCGGCAGCAGCAAGAACGGCCGAGACTCCGAGTCGAAACGGCTCGGGATCAAGCTTTTCGGCGGACAGGCGGCAAGAGCCGGCAACATCATCGTGCGCCAGCGCGGCACACGCTTCCATCCCGGAAGCAATGTGGGTTGCGGGCGCGATCACACGCTGTTTGCGACGGCCGACGGCTTCGTGAAGTTCGAGCGCAAGGGCCCGCGGAACCGGCGCACGGTGAGCATCGAAGCGGGATAACGCCGGTCTCTCGACCGGGTTGGCCGCCCGGTGAGGGGGCAACACGCCGGACCCGTGATGGGACGGGAATCGCGCCGGCTGGCCCAAGCGAAGTGAAGTCGAATGAAGAACCCCGTCTCCCGGCGGGGTTTTTTGCGGCCTTCCCCAGATGAAGTTCATCGACGAAGCAACCATCCTGGTGGAAGCCGGGAAGGGCGGCGATGGCGCGCTCAGCTTTCGTCGCGAGAAGTACGTGCCGAGAGGAGGGCCGGACGGCGGCGACGGCGGGGACGGCGGCAGCGTGTACCTCGTCGGGGACGAGAGTCTCAACACCCTCGTCGACTTTCGCTACCACCGCCGCTATCGCGCCGAGCGCGGCGGCGACGGGATGGGCCGCACGCGTTCCGGGCGCAAGGGCGGGGACATCGCGCTGCGGGCTCCGGTGGGCACGATAGCCTACGAGGCGGAGACCGGGGAATGCCTCGGCGAGCTGATGAAGCCCGGCGAGCGCCTCCTCGTCGCGCGCGGCGGGCACCACGGCCTCGGGAACCAGCGCTTCAAGAGCAGTACCAACCGGGCTCCGCGCAGGACCACGCCGGGCGGGACGGGCGAACGGCACCGTCTGCGCCTGGAGCTCAGGGTGCTCGCCGACGTGGGCCTGCTCGGCCGGCCCAACGCCGGCAAGTCCACCTTCATCCGCGCGGTGTCGGCCGCGAGGCCGAAGGTGGCCGACTATCCGTTCACCACCCGCCATCCTAACCTCGGCGTGGTTCGGGTCGGAGAGGACCGGAGCTTCGTGGTGGCCGACATCCCCGGCCTCATCGAGGGAGCGGCGGAAGGAGTCGGCCTGGGGGTGCGATTCCTCAAGCACCTGAGCCGAACTCGCCTGCTCCTTCACCTCGTCGACGTCGCGCCCCCGGCGACCGCCGCTTGCATCGCCGCCGACGCCAGAGGCATCGCGGATGAACTGAAACGCCATAGCGCCACACTCGCCGAAACGCCCCGCTGGCTGGTGTTCAACAAGATCGACCTGGTGCCGGAGGAACGGCGCAGCGCCCTGGTCGACGAGTCGCTCCGATGTCTGCGTTGGCGGGGACCGAGCTTCGCCATTTCCGCCATCGACGGCGGAGGCTGCGAGTCGCTGTGCCGTTCCCTCATGGGTGCGCTGGAGGGCTGAACATGGGCGCCGCCAAGCTCTGGGTGGTCAAGATCGGCAGCGCCCTTGTGACGAACGAAGGGCGCGGAGTCGACCGGGACGAAGTGCGGGTATGGGTCGACCAGATCGCGGCGCTGCGGCGCCAGGGCATCGACAGCGTGCTGGTTTCCTCCGGGTCCATCGCGGAAGGCATGAGTCGGCTCGGGATCCGCCGCCGTCCGGAGGCGCTCTTCGAGCTGCAGGCGCTCGCCGCGGTGGGACAGATGGGACTCACCCAGATCTTCGAGTCCTGCTTCCAGGCCCACGGGATGCATACTGCGCAGATCCTGCTGACCCAGGAGGACGTTTCGGATCGCACCCGGTACCTGAACGCGCGCAGCACCCTGCGCAGCCTGCTCCGCTACGGGGTCGTTCCCGTCATCAACGAGAACGATACCGTGTCGACGGAGGACATTCGCCTCGGGGACAACGACACCCTCGCCGGTCTGGTCACCAATCTCGTCGAAGCCGATCTGCTGCTCATCCTTACCGATCAGAAAGGGTTGTACACTGCCGACCCGCGCCGTCACCCCGAAGCAACGTTGGTAAAGGATGCGCTCGCGGGCGATGCGGCGCTCGCGGCCATGGCGGGAGAAGGGGGCGCTCTCGGCCGCGGAGGCATGCATACCAAGCTGAATGCGGCCCGCCTCGCTTCCCGATCCGGCACGCCAACCCGGATTGCAAGCGGCCGGGAGCCCGAAGTGCTCGCGCGCATCGCGGGCGGCGAGGCAATCGGCACTCTGCTCCGCCCCGGCGCGGCCCGCCTCGCCGCACGGAAGCAGTGGCTCGCGGGTCAGCTCAAGGTCGGAGGGCGGCTGGACCTCGACGAGGGCGCGGCGCGGGTGCTGCGGGAATCGGGACGCAGCCTGCTCGCGGTGGGAGTGCGCGGGGTTCGGGGAAGCTTCGAGCGCGGCGCCTTCGTGGCCTGCTACGACCCGCAGGGACGGGAGACGGCTCGCGGACTGGTGAACTACAGCTCGGCGGAGACCGAGAAGATCATGGGGCACGCAAGCACCCGCATCGCGTCACTGCTCGGCTACGTGGACGAGCCCGAACTCATCCACCGAGACAACCTCGTGCTGATGGGCGAGTGAACAGTCCACGCCGGAGCCCCGTTTCCGGCACCGGCCGGTGGCCACTGATTCAGCCGAGTGCCTTTAGCCGAGCGTTCAGGCGGCTCTTGTGGCGGGCTGCCTTGTTCTTGTGCATCAGGCCCTTGTCGGCCATCCGATCGATGACGGGGACCGCATCGCGGAATGCCGCGCGCGCCGCCTCCGCGTCTCCGGTGTGGATCGCCTTGAGGGTCTTCTTGATCGCGGTGCGCGCTCTCGAGCGAAGCGGTACGTTGTGGGCGCGGTGCCGGCTCGCCTGCCTGGCGCGCTTTCGTGCTTGGTCGGAATTGGCCAATGGCGTCTCTTTCGCTTGAGGGAAGATCGTAAACGGGAAAGTATGCCGCGAGACCGGAGCAACATCAATGGAGCGGGCCGAGGCCCGCGGGCGCTGCTCGCAGCGGCGGCGCGGGCCGGGGGCGGCACTCTGGCTTCGCGCGTGCTCGGGTTCGTCCGCGACGTCGTCATCGCGCGCGCCTTCGGCGCGTCGGCGGAGACCGACGCCTTCTTCGTCGCCTTCCGGCTCTCCAACCTGTTGCGCCGGCTCTTCGCGGAGGGAGCGTTTTCGCAGGCCTTCGTTCCGGTGCTGACGGAGTACCGGGAGACGCGCGGTCACGAGGAAGTGCGCGAGCTCGCCGCCAGCGTGTCGGGCGTGCTCGGGGCAATCCTGCTGCTGGTGAGCGCGCTCGGCGTCGTCGCCGCGCCGATCCTGATTCTCGTGTTCGCGCCCGGGTTCATCGGAACGGAGGCCAAGTACGAGCTGACGGTGCAGTTGCTGCGCATTACCTTTCCCTATCTCTTCTTCATCTCCCTGACCGCGCTTGCCGCCGGGATCCTGAACACTTACGGGCGCTTCGGGGTGCCTGCGTTCACCCCCGCCCTGTTGAACCTGTCTCTCATCGGCGCGGCCCTCGTGCTCGCGCCGCGCATGGAAGAACCCATCTTCGCGCTTGCCCTCGGAGTGCTCGTCGCGGGGGTGGTGCAGCTCGCCTTCCTGCTTCCCTTTCTCGCCTCCCTGCGCCTGCTGGTCGCACCCCGACTGAAGTGGGCGCACGAAGGGGTGCGCAGGATCGCCCGCCTGCTCCTGCCCGCGGTGTTCGGGGCCTCCGTTGCGCAGATCAACATACAAATCGATACGCTGATCGCCTCCTTTCTGGTTACCGGCAGCATCTCCTGGCTCTACTTCTCCGATCGCATCGTCGAGTTCCCTCTGGGGGTGTTCGGCATCGCGCTCGCCACTGCGGTGCTGCCGAGCCTCTCGGCGCGGCACGCCAGGCAGGAACCGGAAGCCTTCTCGAGGACCCTGGACTGGGCGCTTCGCTGGGTGGTGACGATCGGAGTTCCGGCCGCGGTGGGTCTGGGGATGCTTTCCGTGCCGATCGTCACCACGCTCTTTCACTACGGGGTGTTCGACGACCACGATGTCGGCATGACGAGTCTCAGCCTGGTGGCCTACTCCGCCGGGCTCGTCGGGTTCATTCTCGTCAAAGTTCTCGCGCCCGGCTTCTTCGCCCGGCAGGACACGAGGACCCCGGTCCGGATCGCGGTGGTGGCGTTGCTCGCCAACGTGGTGCTCAATCTCGCTCTCGTTCTGCCTTTGCGACACGCCGGGTTGGCGCTCGCGACTTCGCTTGCCGCCTACCTCAACGCCGCGCTTCTCTTCCGTGAGCTGCGGCGCTCCGGGGTCTACCGCCCCATGCCGGGGTGGCGAGCGATCTGGTTTCGAACCCTCGCTTCCAGTCTCGCGATGGCCGCGGCTCTCTGGTGGTTCGCGGGCGAGAACGCATTCTGGCGGGAGGCCGCGGTGTGGGAACGTGCTCTCCACCTCGCGGCGGCGGTGCTGGGAGGGGCGCTGCTGTATGGCCTTGCGCAGTGGGCGCTCGGATTCCGTCCCCGGGATCTGATCGGGTCCGGTGGCCGCTGAAATCGGCTCGCCCGTATAATTTCGCCGCGGTCGCTGTCGCGAGTACTGCTCCGAAACGAGATCAACGGTCGAAGTGGAGA
Source organism: uncultured Ectothiorhodospiraceae bacterium (assembly GCA_964420925.1). Taxonomy (GTDB): domain Bacteria; phylum Pseudomonadota; class Gammaproteobacteria; order HK1; family HK1; genus JAJEAD01. The sequence continues at coordinate 10,690 of CAYQVB010000146.1, forward strand.
TCATTCGCGGGATGCATGGCCTGCTTCCGAAGCATCGCGGAAGCGTGGTGAGCGTGGGCAACTTCGACGGTATTCACCTCGGCCACCAGGCGGTGCTCGAGCAGCTCGCGCGCATCGGGGCGGAGAAGGGGCTCCCGACCACCCTCATCACCTTTGAGCCGCATCCGCGCGAGTTCTTTTCCGCGCAACACGCCCCTCCGCGCCTCACCCGCCTGCGCGAAAAGGTGGTCGAGCTCGCCAGGAGCCCGCTCGACCGGCTCGTGGTTCTGCGATTCGACGAGGCGCTCTCTTCGATGGCGCCGTCCGCGTTCATCGATCGGGTGCTGGTGGAGCGACTGGGAAGCAAGGTGGTGGTGATGGGCGAAGACTTCCGGTTCGGCCGCCGGGCGGAGGGCAACATCGATCTGATGCGCGAAGCGGGAAGAGGGCACGGGTTCGAGGTGCGCTGCCACGACACCCACCAGTTGGACGGGCATCGGGTGAGCAGCACCTGGGTGCGCGACGCGCTCGCCCATGGAGATTTCGGGCTCGCTCGGCGGCTGCTCGGTCGCCCTTACACGATGTGCGGCCGTGTTTCGCACGGCGATCGGATCGGCCGGACGATCGGATACGCGACCGCCAACATCCCGCTGCGCAGGGTCGCGCCTCCGATGCACGGGGTGTTCGCGGTGCGCCTCCTCGGGGTGGAGGGACGCCCTCTCCCCGGCATGGCGAGCATCGGCCATCGTCCCACGGTGGGGGGGCGGGTGACCCTGCTCGAAGTGCACGTGTTCGATTTCAGCCGCGACATCTACGGGCGCCTGGTCACCGTGGAGTTCGTCGCCAAGCTCCGCGAGGAAGAGTGCTACGAGGGGCTCGAAGCGCTCCGTCGACAGATGGACCGTGACGCCGACGCCGCCCGTGCGGCATTGAGGGTGGCGTGAGCGAAGCGGCGCCATCGCTTGGCACCGCCTCGCCGGCCGGGAATCTTCGCTGGCTCTGGATTTCCGGCGTGGTCATCGCTCTCGACCAGGTCACGAAGCAGGCGGCGATGCGCTTCCTCCTGGAGCGGCAGGTCGAGAACGTGCTGCCGGGATTCAATCTCACCCTGGTGTTCAACCCTGGCGCGGCGTTCAGCTTTCTCGGCGCTGCGAGCGGCTGGCAGCGGTGGTTTCTCAGCCTGGTCGGTCTCGGGGTGAGCGCAGTGCTGGTCGTCCTCCTGCGCAACGCCCGGCCCTGCCCGAAGCGGCTCGCGGCGGGATACGCGCTGGTGCTCGGCGGCGCGCTGGGAAACGTGATCGACCGTCTCTATCTCGGGGCAGTCGTGGATTTCGTGGACCTCTACTACGGCCGCTACCACTGGCCGGCTTTCAACGTGGCCGACTCGGCGATCTGTGTCGGAGCGCTCCTCCTCGCCCTGCATGTCCTCCGAGAGAAGTGAGGGGCGAAGGCTCGGGCGCGCTCGCCTATAATGCGCCGCAGATCCCCACGAGGACTGCGAACATGGAGCGCGTCTGGCTGGAGAGCTACCCCGAGGGAGTCCCGCACGACATCGACCCCGCCGCGTTCGCGTCGGTCTGGGCAATGGTCGAGAATGCGATCGAGCGCTACGGCGAGCGACCCGCGTTCACGAACATGGGGGCGAGCCTGAGCTTCCGCGACCTCGACGTCATGAGCGGGCGCTTCGCCTCCTGGCTTCAGCACGAGGCGCGCATCGAGAAGGGCGACCGGGTGGCCATCATGTTGCCCAATCTTCTGCAGTACCCGGTGGCGCTCTTCGGGGCGCTGCGGGCGGGGGCGGTGGTGGTCAACACCAATCCGCTCTACACGCCCCGCGAGCTGGCTCATCAGCTCCGCGACTCCGGCGCCCGCGTCATCATCGTGCTCGAGAACTTCGCAAAGGTGCTCCAGGAGGCCATGGACGGCGGTAGCGCGGTGGAGACGGTCGTCGTGAGCGCGGTCGGCGACATGCTCCCGGCGCCGAAGTCGTGGCTCGTGAACTTCGTGGTCCGATACGTCAAGAAGGCGGTTCCTCGCTACCGCCTGACCCACAGCGTCCCGTTCAAGCAGGCGCTGGCGCGCGGGTCCAAGCCCCTGCGTCCGGTGGAGCTGGGGCGTGACGACCTGGCATTCCTCCAGTACACCGGCGGCACCACCGGCGCTGCCAAGGGCGCGATGCTCACCCACGGCAACATGGTGGCGAACGTCGAGCAGTCGAAGGCCTGGATCAGCTCCGTCTTCGGCGACGACTCCGAGGGCATCATCACCGCCTTGCCGCTCTACCATATCTTCGCCCTCACCGCGAACTGCCTGACTTTCATGTGCATCGGAGGGGTAAACCACCTCATCACCAATCCGCGGGATCTGCCCGCCTTCGTGCGCGAGCTCTCGCGTCTTCGCTTCAGTGCGCTGCCCGGGGTGAACACGCTCTTCAACGGGTTGCTCAACACGCCCGGTTTCGATGCCATCGACTTTTCGGGGCTCAAGCTCTCGCTCGGAGGGGGCATGTCGGTGCAGCGCGCGGTGGCGGAACGCTGGCAGAAGGTGACGGGGTGCCCTCTGCTCGAGGCCTACGGCCTGACTGAAGCGTCCCCCGCGGTGTGCATCAATCCCCTCGATGCCGGACGCTACACCGGCACCATCGGCCTGCCCATAGCGTCGACCGAAGTGTGCATGCGCGACCCCGAGGGGAACGTCGTGGCGCAGGGCGAGGCGGGCGAGCTCTGCGTGCGCGGGCCGCAGGTGATGCGCGGCTACTGGAATCGCCCTGACGCCACCAATGAGTGTCTGGACGCAGACGGGTGGCTCGCCACCGGCGACATCGCGGCCATGGACGACCGGGGCTTCGTGAGCATTCTCGATCGCAAGAAGGACATGATTCTGGTTTCCGGATTCAACGTGTACCCGAACGAGGTGGAGCAGGTCGCGGTTTCCCACCCGGGCGTACTCGAAGCGGGGGTAATCGGCATACCCGATGACCATTCCGGGGAGGCGGTACGCCTGGTAGTGGTGAAGAAGGATCCCGATTTGAGTGAAGAGGCGCTGCGGGCCCACTGCGAGGCGCAGCTCGCCGGCTACAAGCGGCCGAAGAGCGTGGTCTTTGCCGACGAGCTTCCGAAGAGCAACATCGGCAAGGTCGTGCGCCGCGAGTTGCGAGAACGCTTCGGCGAAACGGCTCCCGGAGAATAGCGCAGGCCCGGGGGCCGGGTATTGCATTCAGAAATCGTGGCCGGCGCGTCGCCGGGCTGCACGCAGTTCCGCGTTCCGGGAATTCCGGGTCAGCGGCGCACCTCGATGCGATCATCGAGTGCTTCGCTTCGAAACCCCGCCTCGTTCCACACCAGCACGCTGCCCTGCTCGTACCAGTCCCCGAGGACGATGCGGGTTGCGCTTTCTCCGGCACAGTCGAGCGCGTGCACCGCGGGCCGATGGGTGTGTCCGTGGATCATGCACCGGGCCCCGGTGTCCCGCAGCATGCGCTCCACCGCTTCCGGCGTCACGTCCATGATGTCTGAAGTCTTGAGGCGCGTGGCCTGCTGCGAGCGATGGCGAAGGTGCGCCGCGTGCTCGAGGCGCGCCGGCAGCGGGAGGCGGAGGAACTCCGCCTGCCGCTGTGGGTCGCGGGCGCGGCGGCGAAATGCCTGGTAGTCCTCGTCCCGGGTGCAGAGCACGTCGCCATGCAGCGCGATGACGGAAGCTCCCGGCACATCGATCCGGGCGGGCTCGGGCAGCAGGCGGCAGCCGCTCTCGGCTTCGAAGCGGGAGCCGAGCAGGAAGTCGTGGTTGCCGTGCATGACATGGACCGGCAAGCCCGAATGGCAACGGCGGCGCAGGGCGCCGACGACGCGAGGGTGGGGCTCGCGGTCGTCGTCGTCTCCGAGCCACAGGTCGAAGAGATCCCCGAGAATGTAGAGCGCGTCCGCGGCGCGTGTCTCCTGATCCAGGAAAGCAATGAAGCGCTCGACGATGTCGGGACGCTCCCGGCTCAAGTGGATGTCGGAGACGAAGAGGGTGGTCATCGAGAGGACCGCGCGACACCCGAAGGCTCGGCGCCCGAGTTCCCCGAGCGGGGCCGCATTCCGGAACAGACGCCGGAGCGGCTACCCGTCGACCACCGTGGCGCGCTCGATGACGATGTCCTCTACCGGCACGTCACGATGGCCGGCCCGGGTGCCGGTAGGCGACTCCTCTATCCGTCTCACGACATCCATGCCGTCGACTACCCGGCCGAACACGCAATATCCCCAGCCTTCCCGGGTTTCCGACTTGAAGTCGAGGAAGTGGTTGTCATGGGTGTTGATGAAGAACTGTGCGGTGGCCGAGTGGGGATCCGCAGTGCGCGCCATGGCGATGGTGCCGGTCCGGTTGGCCAGGGTGTTGTCGGCTTCGTTCCGGATGGGTGCGCGGGTCGCCTTGCGACTCATTCCGGGTTCGAGGCCGCCTCCCTGGATCATGAAGCCGTGGATGACACGATGAAAGACGGTGCCGTCGTAGAAGCCGTCCTCGACGTAGCGAAGGAAGTTGGCGCTCGTTTCGGGAGCCCGCTCCGCCTCGAGCTCGAGGGTGATGTCGCCGTACGTCGTTTTGAGTACAACCATGGGTTTGTCGGCCGCGTGGACGCCGGCCACGCCCAGCAGCAGCGCGAGGAGGGCGGTGAGGAGGCGAGGCGGCACTGTCTTCTCCGCTTCAGGCAGGAATGCGGCCGGCATGATAGCGGCTCGCTCATCTATCTGCCTACTCCGAAACGGGAACATTCCGTCCGGTCATCGTGCCGATCGGCACGGGGCGTTGTAGCCTGGTTGCGTGGCGGCGGCGCGTTGTGCGCAAGACGCCGTCGCCTCGCCGGCCACTCCGGCGAGCGGTGGACCCGGCACACCAGACCTCTTCGTTGACGCTCTCGCGACGGGCGCTTACCATCGCGCGGCTCGGCCGGTGGGTTCCGGTAACAGGTGAGCGAACGTTTCGGGGTATGGCGCAGTTTGGTAGCGCACCTGCTTTGGGAGCAGGGGGTCGGGGGTTCAAATCCCTCTACCCCGACCAGGTTCGCATCGAGCGCCCGTAGCTCAGTCGGATAGAGCAGCGGCCTTCTAAGCCGCGGGTCGCAGGTTCGAATCCTGCCGGGCGTGCCAGTCGCAACCTTCGTTGGTGGGCGTAGCTCAGTTGGTAGAGCCCCGGATTGTGGCTCCGGTGGTCGTGGGTTCGAATCCCATCGCTCACCCCATTTCTTGCAGGACTTGCCTCACACCGTGCACTAGCCGAAGATTCCAGTGAAGGGCCGTTAGCTCAGTTGGCAGAGCAGCTGACTCTTAATCAGCGGGTCCGGGGTTCGAATCCCTGACGGCCCACCAGATTCGCCGCGGCGGGATCGCGGAAAACGCCCCGGAGTCGAACAGAGGCTCGCAGGATGACCGATCAGTCTCAGACCTCCTCCGGGCGCGGCGACGCATGGCAGCGAGGTTTCGCAACAGCGGCGATTCTGCTCCTTCTGGCGGCGTTCGAAAGCGCACATGCCGGTGACTCGACCGTCGACTCGATATGGACGGAGACGTACGCGGGCCTCTTCGCCGGGTCCGGTCTGGCGCAAAACCGGCTCGTGGACGTGGACGGCTTCGCAAACTGGGGCTCCCCCGGTTCGCATTCCGAGTACGACGACCAGGGATTCGCGTGGGGAGCGTTGGCGGGGAGCCGCTTCGAACTCGCGGGCGTCCCCCTGCGCCTTGAAGTCGATGCCACGTTCGGGGGGCTGTCCGCGAGCACCGATCGACTCGATCCCGAGGGGCGGGATGAAACGGCGATTGCGGATTACCAGTGGTTGGCCACCGCGCGCGCAGGGGTCGAAGATCGCCTCGGCGGAGTGACGCTTTTCGCAACGGGGGGGCTGGCGGCGGCGCGCATCGACAACTCCGTCACCGACATCGACTTCATTTCCGGCATGCCGCCACGAATGGACCCCGACGATTCCTTTCGGGACAGCTCCACGCATTTTGGGTGGGCCATCGGAGTCGGGGTCGAGACCTCCTTGCCCGATTCCTGGACCCTTCGCCTCGAGGGCTCCTACCTCGACTTCGGACAAAGCACCTACCACGTGAATCGTTCGGGCGACAACCGTTGCTGCGGAAGTGGAACTCCTCGAAGACCCGTCCGGTACCACGTGGAGAACAGCATCGGAGTTTTGCGCCTGGGACTCATCCGCACGTTCAGCCCGTAGCGCACTTGCGGCGGGCTCCATCGCCGCGAGCCGTGGGCAAGGCGAGAAGGCCCTGATCGAGGGTCGATGCGGGCCGATGGCTGAGGATGTCGGAAACTCCTGCCGGTGCGACGCCGCAGCGCCGTTTCACCTCGCGGATCGAATGCGAGCCCCTGCAGGCCCCGGCAGGGCTCGAACGTCGGTACCGCCTCGCGTGCGAGCAGGTACCGCGCCGGGACCAGGTCGAGGCGGCTACCGAAGCGAGCTTTGCCGCCGCTTCGACTACCGATCGGCGGCGTCCGCCGGCTCCTCGGTATCGGGTGGGCCTGCGGAAGCACAAGTCGGCTGGCCGGCTTCATCTTCCGCGTCCTCCACCCAGCGGTAGCTGAAATCGCACCGGCTCGCGCCTTGCATGATGGTGCGGGTTCGGGTGAGCCGGATTCGCGAGTCGTAGCCGGTACAGAAGGTGCCGTCGCGACCGCAGGAAAGCAGGTGGCCGATCTCGGCCAGCCCCATCTCGCGGTACATCTCGGCATAACGGCAGCGAACGACGTCATAACGCACCAGGGTTTCGGTCTCCTCGTGCACTTCGACTTCCAGGGCGTCATTGGCGGTCCACTGGGGGAAGAGGGCGTGGAAGCCGGCGAGAGAGGTTTTTCCGGGTCCCGCGTACGCCCTGCCTTGAGCGATTGCGTCCTGGCGGATTGCGGCGCCGATGATGCGCTTGGCCCCTTCCTCGCCCAGCTCTCGCTTCAGCTCCTCGTAGATGGGCTTGACGATGGAGGCTTCGATACGGCGTTGTTCGATGATTGGGAGGTCGGTCTTCGCCAAGGTATTGCTCCTTCCGGGGTGGCCCGCCTCAGGTTCCCACCTGCTCCGCGAGAGACGACTCCCGGCTCCTTCCCGGTCCTCGCCGCCCCTTCATTGCGGTGCAGCACACGTTCGGGCGTACCTTGAATCCGGCGGATACCGTCCGCTTCGTCTCCGATCCCGGCGCTGCCGAGAATCAAGGTCGGACGTGGGTCCGAGTCGGCTCTAAAGCGGTTCGAGAAGCTCGATCTTGTAGCCGTTGGGATCCTCGACGAACGCGATCACGCGTGTTCCGTGCTTCATGGGGCCGGGAGGGCGCGTGATGCGGGCGCCTTCCGCCGCGAGCTGCTCGCAGGTGGCGTAGACGTCGGGCACTTCGAGGGCGAGGTGCCCCCACCCGTTGCCGAGGTCGTAGGGCTCGGTCTGATCCCAGTTCCAGGTGAGCTCGATGACGGTGCTCGCATCCTCCTCGTCGTAGCCGATGAAGGTGTTGGTGAACCTGCCTCCCGGATACTCTTTCTGGCGCAGCACCCGCATGCCGAGCACGCGGGTGTAGAAGTCGAGGGTCCGGTCCAGGTCCACCACCCGGATCATGGTGTGCGCAAGGCGAAAGCCGGACGGTGGCGACATTTAGGGTCCTCCGTAACAGCGGTGGGTGAAGGGGCCTTGCCCCGTCTCGCGTCAGTAGAGGCGCATGTACTCCTCCTGCTCCCAGCGCGAGATCTGTTCGCTGTACCGGTTCCACTCGTCATGCTTGTAGCGGCTGAAACTGTCGTGCATGACCGGACCCAGCGCCTCTCGGGCCAGGGGGTCGGCATCGAACGCTTCGGTGGCTTCGATGAGGGTGCGCGGCAGACGCGCGCGTCCCGCCCTGCGCAACTCCTCGGCCGGGGTGTCGTACAGGGAGGTCTCGGTGGGCGGTCCCGGGTCGACCCGGTTCTGGATTCCTTCGAGCGAGGCGGCGACCGTCATCGCGAAGCTCAGGTAGGGGTTCATCGTCATGTCGGTGGCGCGGTTCTCGATGGCGAAGCGCGACTGCGGCAGGCGCAGCATGGCGGAACGATTGTTGTAGCCGTAGGTAATGTAGGTCGGCGCCCAGGTCACGGTGCCGCCCTCGAATGCGCCGACCCGCTCCACCAGTCCCTTGTAGGAATTGACGGTAGGCGCCGCGATCGCGGTCAGGGCGGCGCCGTGCTGGAGGATGCCGCCCACCACGTTGAGGGCGAGGTCGTTCCAGGCGCCGTTCTCGCCCTCGAAGAGATTGACGCCCGGGCGATCGACCGCCTGAACGCTGTGGTTGATGTGCGCGCCGCTGCGCCAGTCTCCGGTGGTGGGCTTGGGCATGAAGGTGACGAAGAGGCCGTGCTCCTTGGCCACCTCCTTCAGCATGATCCTGAGAAAGGTGAGTCGGTCCGCCATCCCGAGCATGTCCGTGTACCCGAAATCGAGCTCGATCTGGGAGTATGCGCCCTCTGCGACGGTGTCCCTCAGCCCCCATCCGAGTTCTTCCAGGTGGTCGATCAGGTCGCCGACGTAGGGCATCGCATCGAGGGAGAACTCCACGTCGTAGCCGAATGCCTGGCGGCGCGGGCGCATCCCGCGGCCCGGTGCGGGGTCGTCGTCGAATGCCTTCTGAGGTTCTCCGTCCTCGTCGTAGCGCATCACCATGAACTCGGGCTCGACGCCCGCGAAGAAGCGGTAGCCTTCGGCGGCTGCCGCTTCGACCTGACGCTTCAGCGCGAGGCGCGGGCAGACTGCATAGGGGCCGTCCGGCATGAAGAGATCCGCAAAAACGAAGGCGATCTCACGGTTCCAGGGGCACAGCACGAGCGAATCGACGTCGGGAATCGGAACCTGGTCCGGGTCGGCCGGGCCGAGTTCCGGGACGTAGGAAATCGAGTGCACCGCAAACTGGGGCCCCTTTCCCCGACAGATGGTCTCCCACTGCGAAATCGGCACCGGCTTCGTCTTGGGTACCCCGAGCAGGTCTATCCAGCAGGACAGCACATACTTGACGCCCGCCGCCTCGAGTCGTTCGCGCGCTTCCGCGACCGCGTCGTCGTTCGGCAGCGCCTCTTCGATGCTCGTGGGATAAATCTCGCTCATGACAGCTCCTGGAATGCTACGCTTGAGGTGAATGTGGTGCAGGCCGGCCGGCCGCGCGGGGCGAACCCTACCAGAAGCGGCCTGCTTCAAACGAGTGTGTCGATCAGCAACTCGTGAAATCGTCGTACGCTCGTTTCCCAGTGGGGAGAAAGCAGGCCGCCGTCGTCCATGACGCTGGATTGTCGCCCCGCCTGCAACTCCTCGACGATGGCGTGATCTTCGTGGTGCACCTGTCGCCAGAGCGAGCACAGGCGTTCCGCATACTCGGGATCGGGCGTGCGGTCGCCGAGATGGTAGATGACCCGCCACTGGTGCGTGCGCTCGGGGGAAAGGGGCAGGTTGAGATGTACCCCGAGCTGGTCGGGCTGGTACCAGGCGAACACGAAGTTCGGAAACAGGGTCAGGTAGCGGGTGCTCATGTCCAGACGTTCGCCCGGCTCTCCGCTGCGATCGTCCGAGACGTCCACCGCGCATCCGAAGCAGTGCCCGTCGACGATCATGTAGTGATCGCGCAGCGGCTGGCCGCCTGCCGAGTCGCGGTGGACGACCGGTACGTGATAGGGCTCGACGAAGTTCTCGATGAGCAGCTTCCAGTTGGCCTGCACTACACCGAAGTCCAGCTTTGATACCACTCTGGCGCGAGACAGGTCGACTCCGTCGATATGGGGGTGCATAGCGGCCACGTAGTCGTCGAAATCCGGCGCCTTCGCGTCCAGATTGACGAACACCCAGTCGTGCCACTCTCGGCAGCGCAGGGCCTTCAGACCGTAGCGCTCGGACGAGAAGCCTTCCGGGAGCTTCGCGTAGCCACCGAAGTGCGGGGCGCGGCGAAGCGTACCGTCCATCCCATAGGTCCAGGCATGGTAGGGGCAAACCAGCGCCTTCGCGCCACGGCAGGCTTCACGGAGCAGTACGTGTCCCCGGTGCCGGCACACGTTGTGGAAGGCGCGAAGCCGGCCGTCTTCTCCCCGCGCGATCAGAATGGGTTGGCCCGCGACCCGGGTCGGGTAAGCATCTCCCGGCTCTGCCGCATCGTGGGCGAACCCGACGAAGGTCCAGTGGCGTGCGAACACCCGCTGGTTCTCGAGTGCGAGTCGATCCTCTCGGGTGTAGGCGTCGCGTGGAAGGCCGTGCGGGATTCCATTCTCGGTCGGCGGCAAGTGCGGTACGCCTTGATGGACGTTGATTGCTGCAGACATCTCGTTCGAGCATGGTGCCGATGACGGACAAGGCTAGCACAGTGCTGCGCCGCTTCCGCGACCGGGTCGGAAGGGTGTGGCGATCGCGCGGTGCCCTCGCGGTCGCAGGGCTCCATGTCGGGCGGCAACTCTCATTTTGGCTTCCAAGGGTTGCGACACGGGGCGGTGCGACCGGTTTCCGGGCGTTGCACGCGGACGATTGCCGGCGACCGCCTCTGCACGAGGCCCGTCCAGAGCCCAAATTGAGAATTGCTGCGTGGCGGGTCGTCGTCTCGAGCTCGACGACCCGGCGTATAATGCTCGCGCCCACCCAGGATGTGGCCCCGGCGAAAGTGGCGGAATTGGTATACGCGCTGGTTTTAGGTGCCAGTGGGGCAACCCGTGGGGGTTCGAGTCCCCCCTTTCGCACCAGCTTCTTCCACTGTTCAATGGAGCGCATCCGACTGGTGGTGAACGGGATTTCGGCTGCTGACTGGCGCGGCCATAGCGGTTAGCATCCCTTGGCGACGACTGGAAGCGGCGCGATTGCCAACCCGAGCCGGGATGAGTGCCGGGTGAGCGGCGTCGGAGGCCGAGGCGGTGGGACGCGCGCGAGGGACGTGGAATGCAGGTAACGGTGGAGAACACGAGCACGCTCGAACGCCGGATGCGGGTGCAGATTCCGGAGGAGCGTGTCACGGGCGAAGTGAACAAGCGTCTGGGCGACCTCGCCCGCTCCGCGTCGCTGCCGGGATTCAGGCCGGGAAGGGCTCCCGTGAAGGTGGTCCGGCAGCGATTCGGTCGCCAAGTCAGGGACGAGGTCGTGGGAGATCTGATCAGATCCAGTCTGGACGATGCTCTGGCAAGCGAACACCTGCAGCCCGCCTCGCGACCCACCATCGATCCGCTGCGGGCCTCTCCCGGCGAGGGTGTCGACTTCACGGTGACCTTCGACGTGTACCCCGACGTGGCGCTCCGGCCTCTGGACTCGATCGAGATTCGAAGGCCGAGCGCGGTAGTGGTGGAATCCGATGTCGATCGCATGGTGGAGACGCTCCGTCGCCAGCGGCGGCGCTGGGAGGCGGTGGAGCGCGAAGCGCGTTCCGGAGACCGGGTGGTGATCGACTACCGGGGCAGTGTGGACGGAGACGAGCTCGAGAGGGGACAGGGCGAAGAAGTGCCGGTGGAGTTGGGGTCGGGACGCATGATTCCCGGCTTCGAGGATGGCCTGATCGGCGTACGGGCGGGCGAGGAGAAGGCGCTTCCCTTGACCTTTCCGGAAGAATACGCGGACGGCGAGGTGGCGGGGAAGGCGGTCGAGTTCGCGGTGAAGGTGCACCGGATCGAAGAAGCCGTCCTGCCCGAGCTCGATGAGGATTTCGTGGTCGGTTTCGGAGTCCGGGAAGGCGGGGTCGAGGCGTTTCGCGCCGAGCTTCGGGGCAACATGGAGCGGGAGTTGGACGACGGCCTGCGAGATTTGACGAAGCAGCGCGTGCTGGAGGCGTTGCTCGAAGGGCAGGAGTTCGAGCTGCCCTCGGGGCTCGTGGACGAAGAAATAGCACGCGCGATGGAGAGGCAGCGGGCCGAGTTCAGGCATTCGGGAGTGGATCCGGATCGGCTCCAACTCGAGGCATCCATGTTCGAGGAAGCAGCCAGACGCCGGGTGTCGCTCGGTCTGTTGATGGCCGAGACGGTAAAGGTCCACGACATACGGGTGGACCCCGAGCGGGTACGCCAGCGCATCGAGACCATCGCGTCCACCTACGAAGACGAGGCCGAAGTCGTCAATCACTACTATTCGGATCCCCAGCGTCTCTCCCATGTAGAGTCCACCGTGCTCGAGGATCAGGTCGTCGACTGGATACTGGAAAGAGCGCAAGTCAGGGAGGACGTCATGTCGTTTGACCAGGTCCTGAGTCCGGGTCAGACTAGCGAGGCGCCGTCGCCGTGAAGTCGCGCGACCCGGGGCGAACTGTGTCCCCTGGCGCTTCGAGGCCCTTCGAGGCGGGATCGATGTGCTCCGGGAAGATGGAGCTGCCAATCGAGGAAACCTTGACCCATGACCGAACCGGGTAGCCCAAGTGCCTACGGTGCCGGAGGCGCGCAGTCGACCCGAGCCTTGAATCTCGTGCCGATAGTCGTGGAGCAGTCCGCGCGCGGGGAGCGTTCATACGACATCTACTCGCGACTGCTCAAGGAACGAGTGGTTTTCGTGTGCGGCCCAATCGACGATATCATGGCCAACGTCGTCGTGGCGCAGCTTCTGTTCCTGGAGTCCGAGAATCCGGACAAGGATGTACATCTCTACATCAATTCGCCGGGTGGCCTGGTCACCGCAGGACTCGCGATCTACGACACGATGCAGTTCATAAAGCCGGCCATCAGCACGATGTGCGTGGGACAGGCGGCGAGCATGGGTGCGGTACTGCTGGCCGGCGGAGCTTCAAGGAAACGATTCTGCCTCCCCCACTCGCGTATCCTGATCCATCAGCCCCTCGGGGGCTTTCAGGGCCAGGCATCCGACATCGACATTCACGCGAAGGAGATCCTGCGTACCCGAGAACGTCTGAACGAGATTCTGGCCCGGCATACCGGGCAGCCCATCGCAAGGATCGCGGACGACACCGACCGGGATCGTTTCATGGATGGTGAGGAAGCGGTTACATATGGCCTCGTGGACGAAGTGCTGGAAGCACGAGGCACCGGCGGGTAACCCTGACGGGGTCGAATGATGGCCAGCGATACCCACGGCAGAGGCGGCGACGGTGATCGCCTGCTCTACTGCTCTTTCTGCGGCAAGAGTCAGCACGAAGTTCGAAAACTGATCGCGGGACCTTCGGTGTTCATATGCGATGAGTGCGTCGAACTGTGCAACGACATAATCCGTGAGGAGATCCAGGAGAACTCGAACAGCGCCTCGGGCAGCAAGCTGCCGGTGCCGCATGAAATAAACCAGATCCTCAACGACTACGTGGTCGGACAGCCCCATGCGAAGAAAGTCCTCTCCGTTGCGGTGTACAACCACTACAAACGCCTGGATTCCGGCGTGAAGGTGGACGAGGTGGAGCTTTCCAAGAGCAACGTGTTGCTCATCGGCCCTACCGGCTGCGGCAAGACTCTTCTCGCCGAGACTCTCGCGCGCTTGTTGAACGTCCCGTTTACGATTGCGGATGCGACGACGCTGACCGAAGCGGGCTACGTAGGGGAGGATGTGGAGAACATCATCCAGAAGCTGCTGCAGAAGTGTGACTACGATGTCGAGAAAGCGCAGACGGGCATCGTGTACATCGACGAGATAGACAAGATTTCGCGCAAGTCGGACAACCCTTCCATAACGCGCGACGTATCGGGGGAAGGGGTGCAGCAGGCATTGCTGAAGCTCATCGAAGGGACGGTGGCGTCGGTTCCGCCTCAAGGGGGACGCAAGCACCCTCAACAGGAGTTCCTTCAGGTCAACACCGCAAACATCCTGTTCATCTGCGGGGGGGCATTCGACGGACTCGCCAAGATCATCGAGAACCGTTCTTCCAAGAAGGGCGGCATCGGGTTCGGGGCCGATGTCAAGAGCAAGGACGACAGCAAGCAGGTCGGAGAGGTGCTGCGCGAGGTGGAGCCCGAAGATCTGATTCAGTATGGCCTGATACCGGAGTTCGTGGGCCGCCTCCCGATTCTCGCCACCCTCGATGAGCTCGAAGAGGGTCAGCTCATGCAGATCCTGACCGAGCCGAAGAATGCGCTCGTCAAGCAGTACAAGCGCCTCTTCGCGATGGAGGGGTGCGAGGTGGAGTTCCGGGACGAAGCGCTCCGGGCGGTGGCCAAGAAGGCCATGGAGCGAAAGACCGGCGCGCGGGGCTTGCGTTCCATCGTGGAGGGTACGCTGCTGGACACCATGTACGACCTTCCGTCCATGGACAGCGTCTCGAAGGTGGTGATTGACGGCACCGTGATCAGCGGCGATTCGAAACCGCTCTTCATCTACGATGGTGACCGACAACGTGCGGCCTCCGACTGAAGCCGGAGCGAGGCGGAAATCGGCGACGGGAGCACCGCAGGACGCTCGGCGCGACCGCATTCGTGCGAAGGGGACGTCTCGCGCGCGCTCCGTGTCCCCGCCGACCGGGCCGACCTTTCGGGTTGGGGTGCGCAGTGGTCGGGGTTGGCGTTGCCGGTGGGGGTTGAGTTTCCTTGGCTCCGCCACTAGATCAGCTTCCCGAGGCCCGTGCGGGGCGGAGCAGGGCGAGCCTTTCGGAGACAGGCTCGAGTCAGTGAAGTAAAGGGGTGCCAGCTATGCAGGTCGTTCTTCCGGTTTTGCCGCTACGCGACGTCGTCGTGTATCCGCACATGGTCATTCCCCTTTTCGTTGGCCGCAGCCGGTCCATTCGCGCCCTTGACCGCGCGATGGAGGTGGACAAGCGGATTCTTCTGGTGGCCCAGAAGGATGCCGCCCAGGACGAGCCGGGACCCGATGACATCTATCGGGTCGGCACCGTTTCGACCATCCTCCAGCTCCTCAAGTTGCCGGACGGTACGGTCAAGGTGCTGGTCGAGGGAGGGCAGCGCATCCGGATCGAGAGCTTCACCGATGAAGCGGAGTATCTGGCCGCGGAGGCTGCCGCGCTCGAAGGCGATCCGAGCGACGAGCGCGAGACGGAGGCGCTGTCACGCTCCCTTCTCACCCAATTCGAGCAGTATGTGAAGCTCAACAAGAAGGTTCCTCCCGAAATCCTCGCCTCACTCTCCAACATCGACGAGGCGGGACGCCTCGCTGACACGGTTGCGGCGCATCTTTCGGTGAAGATTGAACAGAAGCAGGAGATCCTGGAGATACCCGACGTTTCAGGTCGCCTCGAACACATCATCAGCCTGCTGGAAGAGGAAATCGATCTTCTTCAGGTCGAGAAGCGCATCCGCGGACGAGTGAAGCGACAGATGGAGAAGAGTCAGCGCGAGTACTACCTGAATGAGCAGATGAAGGCGATTCAGAAGGAACTCGGCGACATGGATGACGCTCCAAACGAAATCGAGGAGCTGTCGCGCAAAATCGAAAAGGCCGGCATGACCAAGGAGGCCAAGGGAAAGGCGCTCGCGGAGCTCAACAAGCTGCGAATGATGTCATCGATGTCCGCCGAGGCCACGGTCGTGCGCAACTACATCGACTGGCTGGTCGGAGTTCCCTGGAAGAAACGCACACGCATACGCCACGACCTCGCCGAGGCGGAGGCGGTGCTCGAGGCCGACCACTACGGTCTCGAGAAGGTCAAGGAACGCATCGTCGAGTACCTCGCCGTTCAACACCGGGTCAGGAAGCTGAAGGGGCCGATACTGTGTCTGGTCGGCCCTCCCGGCGTGGGCAAGACCTCCCTGGGACAGTCGATTGCGCGGGCCACTCACCGCAAGTTCATACGCATGTCCCTGGGTGGCGTACGGGACGAGGCCGAGATCCGAGGACACCGGCGGACCTACATCGGCGCGCTTCCCGGCAAGATCGTTCAGAACCTTGCCAAGGTGGGGGTGCGCAACCCGCTCTTTCTGCTGGACGAAGTCGACAAGATGTCGATGGACTTCAGGGGCGATCCATCCTCTGCTCTCCTCGAAGTGCTCGATCCGGAGCAGAATCACACGTTCAACGACCACTACCTGGAGGTCGACTACGATCTTTCCGATGTGATGTTCGTGGCGACCGCCAACACGCTGAACATCCCTCCGGCTCTGCTCGATCGCATGGAGGTCATTCGCCTGGCGGGCTACACCGAGGACGAAAAGGTTGCGATCGCGAATCGCTACCTGGTCCCGAAGCAGATGAAGAACAACGGTCTGCACGACAAGGAGCTCAACCTCTCCGATTCCGCAATTCGAGACATCGTCCGCTACTGGACCCGGGAAGCCGGGGTGCGAAACGTGGAACGTGAGGTAGCCAAGATCTGTCGCAAGGTGGTCAAGCGTCAGGTGTCCGCCGATTCGAAGGGTCGAGTGCGCATCGGGCCGCGAAGTCTCGAGAAGTACCTCGGGGTGAAACGCTACCGGCACGGACGGAGCGAGAGGAAGGATCGGGTGGGTCAGGCCACTGGACTGGCCTGGACCGAGGTGGGAGGAGATCTCCTGACCATCGAGGCGGCGGTGATGTCGGGCAAGGGAAAATCGACCTACACCGGCCAACTCGGAGACGTGATGCAGGAGTCGATTCAGGCTGCCATCACCGTGGTCCGGACTCGGGCTCAGGCACTCGGGATTTCGTCGGACTTTTACCAGAAGCACGACATCCACATTCACGTTCCGGAAGGAGCGACCCCCAAGGACGGTCCGAGCGCCGGAGTGGGGATGTGCACCGCGCTGGTCTCCGCGCTGTCCGGCGTGCCCGTGCGATCCAGTGTCGCGATGACCGGAGAGATCACCCTGCGTGGCGCAGTGCTGCCGATCGGTGGGCTCAAGGAGAAACTGCTCGCGGCGCTTCGGGGGGGGATCGAGATCGTCATGATCCCGGAGGAGAATCAGCGCGAACTCACCGAGATCCCCGCCAACATCAAGCAGAACCTGGACATTCGTGCGGTCAAGTGGATAGACCAGGTACTGGAAGTAGCCTTGCAGCACATGCCGGAACGGGTTCCGGAAGAAGGCGCCGTGGTCGAAGCAGAGCAGGCGCCGGAAGGGGGGGAATCGCGAGAGCCGCTCACCACTCACTGAGGGGTGGCGCGGCAAAGCTGGCAACGCAGGGTTGGAAATCGTAGACTGGCGCGCCTCCTTCCTGGGTGCTTAGCTCAGCGGGGAGAGCGTCGCCCTTACAAGGCGAAGGTCGGGGGTTCGAACCCCTCAGCACCCACCACCACCCGAATTCGGAGCGGTAGTTCAGTTGGTTAGAATGCCGGCCTGTCACGCCGGAGGTCGCGGGTTCGAGTCCCGTCCGCTCCGCCAACTCCCAACAGCCGATGCTCCAGTCCATTCGTGATCGCGCGACGGGATGGGTCGCGTGGACGATCGTCACGCTGATAGCCATTCCTTTCGCGCTGTGGGGCGTGTACGACTACATGACGCCCAGTCAGGGGGTTGCCATTGCAACGGTCAACGGAGTCGAGGTGGACGCACGCCAGTTCAGTCGCCTCTACCAGCAGCAGCGCTACCAATTGCTGGCTCTTCTCGGCGACTCCGCGCGGGCCGATCTGATCGATGACGAACGATTGCGAGAACAGGCGCTCGACCAGCTCATCGACGACGAAGTGATGGTTCAGGTGAGCCAGAAAGATCGGCTCCGAATCGGCGATCGTCGGCTGGCGGCGACCATCTCGACCTTGCCTCAGTTTCAGGGTGAGAATGGCTTTTCCCAGGATCTGTACGACGTTCATCTTCGCAATCAGGGGCTCGGTCCCCTGGGCTTCGAGTTCGAGATGCGTCGAAATCTTCTCATGGAACAAGTGGTCTCCGCGGCCGGGCGTGCAGTCAATCTCAGTGAGCGCGAATACCGGGAAGCGCTGCGACTTCGCGCGCAGGAGCGGGCCTATTCGTCGCTGCGCATTCCGGCTCGTCACTACCAGCCCGACGAGGTGGACGAAAGCGAAACCAGGGAGCACTTTCAGGCCAACCGTGCGCGCTTCTCGAGCCCCGAGCAGGTCAACGTGGAGTACATCGCACTGTCCCGCGACGAGATGGCGCGAGAGGTAGTGGTCGAAGAGGCCGAGCTGCAAAGCCTCTACGAAGAACGCAAGGCGAACTACACGCGGCCCGCTCAACGCGAGGCCATGCACATTCTCGTGGAACTGGCGGCCGACGCCGACGACGCGAGCGAGGCGGCGGCCCGGGAGAAGATGGAGGAGATCTCGCGCCGGCTCGCCGAAGGCATGTCCTTCGAGGAAGCCGCCGAGACCTACTCGGAGGATCCGGGCTCCGCCCGACTCGGTGGTTCACTCGGTTGGTTCTCGACCGGAGTGATGGATCCTGCATTCGAGGAGGCGGCATTCGCATTGGGCGAAGGTGAACGGAGTGAGGTGGTACGCACGTCCTTCGGCCTTCATCTCATCGAAGTGACCGGTCGCAGGGATGCCGGAGTCGCGAGCTTCGACGAAGTGCAAGCCCAACTGCTTTCGGACTATCAGCTCGAGATGGCGGAGCAACTCTTCTATGAGCAGGTGGAGCAACTCGCCAACCTTGCCTTCGAGTACCCCGATACGCTCGAAGTGGCGGCGGAGGATCTCGGCGTTCCGCTCGAGGAGACCGGTTTCCTCGCGCGCGACGGGGTGGGGCAGCCGGGCCTCACCGGGGAAGCCGGCTTCATCAATGCGGCATTCAGTTCGGAAGTGCTGGAAGAAGGGAACAACTCGGATCTGCTCGAGTTCGACGGAGCGCGCGTCGCGGTCCTGCGAATCAAGGAACACCGCCCTTCCAGAGCGCAGGAGTTCGAGGAGGTCAGGGAAAAGGCGAGGGCAGAGCTGCTGGAAATCCAGGGTGCGGAGCGTGCCCGCGAAGCCGGGGCAGACGTGATTGCCCGGCTTCGAAACGGAGCATCGGAGGAGGCGCTCGCCGGGGAAGTCGGGTTCGAGTGGTCCGAAGACGAACATGTCCGGAGGGATGCGCCGGCCATCTCACGGGCGTTGACGAACCTGGTATTCAGAATGCCGGCGCCGGTCGGGATTGGCGTTTCGACCTACGACGGGCTGGTCGAGGATAGCGGCGACTTCGTCGTGGTCGCATTGCGCGCGGTGGAAGCGGGTGAGTTTGACGACCCCGACGCCGAGTCTCGAGTGCGGGAACGCCTTGCTCTCGAGGTGGGCCGGGCCGAGTTCGAGGCGACCGTGTCGAGTTTCCGCGCCGACGCGGAGATCGTGGTGAACGAGGAAAACCTCCGCTGACGACCTCGCGCGGACGCGCGGAGTCTTCAGAGCATCAGGCGTCCTTCGTTGCGGAATCGCTTTCGAAGGAAGTCGATCTGATCGGCGAGGATGCGTCGATTGGACAGCACGAGATACTCGGCGCGATTCGGTACGTAAGGTACCGCGAGCAGGCTGAGTCCGGCCTCTTCGGGACGCCGAGCCCCTTTGGCGTGATTGCAGGGCTTGCACGCCGTCACCACGTTGCTCCAGCAGTCCCGTCCACCTCGGGACAGGGGAAGGATGTGATCGCGCGTGAGCATCCGTTCGGGAAGCTGCTTCCCGCAATAGAGGCAGAGATGACCATCTCGCAGAAAGAGCTCGCGGTTCGAGAGTGGCGGCACGAGGTTCTCGGAACCGCCCTGTCGCAGACGCCCCTTGGTCGCAATGATCGAGTTGACGGTGATATGGGAGCGGCGTCTGGAGTCGCGGTTCACTCCGCCGCAAATCGTGAAGAAGTGCTCGCCCGCATGCCATGCAATCATGTCACGCGACTCGAGGACGACGGCCGTGCGCCAGGGAATCCAACGCACCGGCTGTCCGGTGACGTCGAGCCTCAGAATCAAGGGGCGGAGGCAAGGGGTGTCGGGGGACAGGGTTGGCATTGACGGCTCACCGGCGCGGACCCGGGCGCGCGGCCATTGTGCACGAACAATGACGAAACTCAAGAAATCCGACGCTCAGCCGGAGGTGTCGTCCGACATGCCCATCACATGGTATCCCGCGTCGACGTACAGGATCTCTCCGGTGACGCCGGAGGCGAGGTCGGAGCACAGGAAGGCAGCAGCGTTGCCCACCTCGTCGAGTCCCACGTTCCTGCGCAGCGGCGCATTGCGCTCGGCGTGCTCCAGGAATCGGCGAAAGTCGGCGATCCCCGCTGCGGCCAGAGTCTTGATGGGTCCGGCGGAAATCGCGTTCACCCGAATTCCTTTGGGTCCCAGCGCGTTGGACATGTAGCGTACGCTCGCTTCCAGGCTCGCCTTCGCCGGGCCCATGACGTTGTAGTTGGGCACGACCCGCCCCGCGCCGAGATAGGTCAGGGTGAGCAGAGCGCCTGCCCTGTCCTGCATCATGGGACAGACGCGTTTCGCCAGCGCAATGAAACTGTACGCGCTGATGTCGTGCGCGAGGCGGTAACCATCGCGCGTGCTGACTTCGAGGAAGTCGCCTCGCAGCTCCTCGCGGGGGGCGAACGCGATGGCATGCACGCAGATGTCCAAGGCATCCCAGTCCTTCGCCAGCAGCCTCGTCGCGAGGTCGATGGACGCGTCGGATGCGACGTCGCACTCGTAGCAGAGTGAGGAGTCGAGCGAGGCCGCGAGCGTACGAACCCGATCCTCGAGGCGCTGGTTCTGGTACAGGAATGCGAGATCCGCCCCTTCGCGATGCATGGCCCTTGCGATGCCCCATGCGATCGACCGGCTGCTCGCCACCCCGGTGATCAGCGCTCGCTTGTTCGTGAGGAATCCCACTCGGCGACTCCTTCTCGTCCTGGATTCGTCCTAGAGGGAATTGGTGGCCATCTCGCCGGCAGCCCCGGAGGGGGGAGCGATCTTCAGGGTCTGTCCGGGGCGGAGAACACCGTCGACGGAGAGCTGGTTCCAGGAGGCGAGCTGCTTGGTCGAAACCGAGTGTCGCCGAGCGATCAGCCAGAGGCTGTCGCCATTGCGCACCACGTAGCTGTCTTCTCCCATTTCCAGGGACCCGCGGGAGGCGGCATGGTCCGACCTCCTGCGCACCTCGAGGACTTCTCCGGGCATGAGCCAGTCGTCGGGATCGAGTCCATTCCATGCTCTGAGCTCGCGGACCGAGACCCCGTACCGGCGCGCGATGAGCCACAAGTTTTCGCCATCACGCACGACGTGGCGTTCGCTCTCGCGTTCTCCATCAGTGCGGGCAGTGGAAGTCGAAAGGGCGAGCCTTGGGGATTCGTGCACTCGGAGAACCTGTCCGGGCATGAGCCAGTCGTCAGGAGCGAGCCGGTTCCACGCGACGAGGTCGTCAACCGCAACTCCGTGCCGACGCGCGATGAGCCAAAGACTGTCGCCATTGCGCACGATGTAGCGTCCGCTCTCTCGTGTCGCCGATGCCGTTGTGGTCGGAACGGAAGATCCGGGGGACTCGCGGAGTTCCAGGGTCTGCCCGGGCATGAGCCAAGCCTCCGGATCGAGCCGGTTCCACGAGACGAGATCCGCGAGGGGCACTCCGTAGCGGCGCGCAATCAGCCACAGGCTTTCTCCCTTCCTCACCCGGTGCCTGCGCGCCCGAATTCGTTCTCCACCGCGTTGGGCCAGGGACAGTCCTCTGCGCACTTCGGAACTGAGGGCATGGGTGTCGAGCCCTGTGGGTCCTTCCGGGACCAGGAGATGATCCCCCACTCTGATCAGGGTGCCGTTCAGGCGATTGTGATGGGTGAGGGCGTCGACGCTCGTGCGGTACCGTGCCGCGATCGCGCTCAAAGTGTCGCCGGCGACGACCTCGTGGTGCTGCCACATCACCTGATGCTCGGGGGAAAGCGATGCCACTCGTTGGGTGAAGGCATCAGCGTTGGACGCCGGAATCAGGAGCTGATGCGGACCTTGGGGTTCGGTTGCCCACCGGCGGTATCCGGCATTGAGCCGATAGAGGCGATCGAGACTGATATCGGCAAGCTCGGCGGCGAGAGTGAGATCGATCTGGTGATCCAGTTCGACGAGACGGAATCCGACTTCGTCCGGCACGTACCGCAGCGTCATGCCGTAGTGTTCGGGGCGCGCGACGATATCGCATACCGCGAGCCAGCGCGGCACGTAGGTCCGTGTCTCCCTGGGTACCTTGAGCGACCAGAAGTCGAGGGGCTTTCCGTTTTTTCGGTTGTGCGCGAGCGCCCGTCGGAGGTTGCCTTCTCCCCAGTTGTAGGCGGCGACCGCAAGCAGCCAATCCCCGTCGAAATCCCGATGGAGCTTCTCCAGGTAGTCGAAGGCGGCCTCGGTGGCCGCTACGAGATCCCGCCGGCCGTCGTACCACCAGTTGATGCGAAGACCGTACAGCCGGGCAGTGGAAGGGATGAACTGCCACAGTCCCGAAGCCCGTGCGGGGGAGTAGGCGAAAGGCTGGAAAGCGCTTTCGACGACGGGCAGAAGCGCGAGTTCCAGCGGAAGGCCCCGGCGCTCCGCCTCGCGGACGATGTACGGGAGGTAATCACGCGAGCGTTCCGCCACCCGGTCGAAGTAGTCGTGGTTGCGCCGGAACCAGTCTGCCTGACGCTGGAATCGACTCGAATGGGACCGGGGGATGGTGAACTGGCGGCGCATCCGAGCCCAGATGTCGGGATCGCCGGGCAGCGTCTCCCCCTGGACCTCATCCGTCGCGGGCTCGCTCCGAACGTGCCGGGTCTCGGCATCTCCCGAGGCTGGGGTCGCGAGCGGGCTTGGCGGGAGGGGCTGGGGTGGTGGTCCGGGCTCGAGCGCCGGCGTCTCCACCGCAGCCGCGCGTGCGGGGGATACCTCGTCCGGTGTCGGGTCGGCCACCGGATCCCGGGCCATGCTGCTCTGCATGCAGGCGCTAAGCAGCGCCCCGGCCGCAATCACCATGGGAGCACGCGTCATCCGGACCAACGTCCGAACGAAGCTGCGAGCAGCGCCACGGACGGCGCCGCGTACGTGGCGAGCACTGCGAGCAGGCTTCGCCGAATTATGCTTCTCGAAACTCATCAACGAGGACCGTGGCCGCGGACAGCGGCGCCGGCGCATGCTAGGTAGGGTTGGGAGAAGGGTCAAGAAACCCGGATCGCTCCGGTGCTTCTCCCGGCCCCCGCCACGGCCAGGAACGGCGTGAGCGGGCCTGTCTCACAGTTGCCACCGGGCAGTCGGGAGTGGTCGGTGCGATGGATTCTACCGCTCGTGCTTGCCACGGGTCCGGGCGGCGGGAATACTGGAGCGAATCGGACGATGAGGCAGTGGCGTTTCGTGAGCGGGTCTCCTCAGGACAGACACCCCGGTCCGGGACGGCGAGCCTTGCGGCGCAATTTTCAGGACTGGCTGACTCGCTGCCCGGGCAGTCTGATGGTAGATGCGGAACGTGCCCATCTCGACCGCGTGCTTCCCGACCTCTTCGGATACCATCTGGTGCAGGTCGGGCGCCTGGCAGGCTCCAACCTGCTCTCCAAGAGCCGCATTCTCGATCGGGTCCTGATCGAGGTGGACGGCGATTCGAGCCCGGCCCTGTATCCCGTCGTTCATGGTGACGCTTCGGCATTGCCCATCGAGTCCGACGGGGTGGATGTGGTGGTCATGCCCCACGTGCTCGAGTTCGAACCCGAGCCGCACGAGGCGGTTCGCGAGGCTTCCCGCGTCCTGGTGCCGGAAGGGCACCTGATCATCACCGGTTTCAATCCGTGGAGCCTGCTCGGCCTGTGGCGTCTTGCGCTGCGTTCCCGTGCGATGGCGCCCTGGCACGGACGCTTCATTTCTCCGAGCCGACTCAAGGACTGGTTCGCGCTGCTCGGTTTCGACCTGCTGGAGTTCGCTTCCCACTTTCGTCGTCCACCCCTTGGCAGCCAGCACCTGCTGGACCGCTTCGCATTCCTGGAGCGTGGCGCCATACCGCTGTCGTTTGCGGTGGGCGCCACGTACGTCGCCCTTGCGCGAAAACGGGTCACTACTCTGACTCTGGTGCGACCGCGCTGGAGGCCGAGGCGCCGCCTGGCGGCGGTCGGACTCGCCGGCCCGAGCGTCAGGGACGCCCAGGACCCTCTGCGTCGTGGGTGAGGTGGTCGAGATCTTTACCGACGGCGCATGCCGCGGAAACCCCGGACCCGGAGGCTGGGGGGCCATCCTTTCGTTTCGTGGCCGGGAGAGGGAGATCTCCGGAGCCGAGCGCGACACCACCAACAATCGAATGGAACTCATGGCGGCCATCCGTGCACTGGAAACCCTCAATCGTGCATGCCGGGTGCGCTTGACCACCGACTCGCAGTACCTGAGGAAGGGAGTTACGCGCTGGCTCGATCTCTGGAAACGCAATGGGTGGAAGACGGTCGCCCGGCAGCCCGTGAAGAACGCCGAGCTGTGGCGGCGCCTGGACTCGGTCGCTCGTCGTCACGAGGTCGAGTGGGTGTGGACCAGGGGACACTCCGGCGATATGGGCAATGAACGTGCAGACGCACTGGCCCGAAGTGCAATCGACACGATGCTCGGCTACGGGCGAAGCCGATGCGGCAGATAGCCCTGGATACCGAGTCGACGGGGCTCGAACTGGAACAGGGTCACCGGGTGATCGAGATCGGCGCGGTCGAGTTGGTCGACCGTCGCTTCAGCGGCCGGCGTTTTCATCGCTACCTTCAGCCGGACCGGACAGTGGACATCGGGGCGCTCGAGGTTCACGGAATCACGGAAGCGCAGCTCGAGGGTCAGCCCCGCTTCGGGGAGATCGCCTGCGACTTTCTGGGCTTCGTGGATGGAGCCGAGCTCCTCATCCACAATGCCGAGTTCGATCTCGGGTTTCTCGACTACGAGCTCAGCCTGCTGGGTGATGCCCTCGGGCAACGGCGCATGCTCGACGCCTGCACCGTGGTCGATACGCTCGCGCTGGCGAGGCGGATGCATCCCGGCCAGCGCAACAGCCTGGACGCCCTGTGCAAACGCTATCGGATAGACAACTCGAGACGCAATCTTCACAGCGCGTTGCTGGACGCGGAGCTTCTGGCCGAGGTCTATCTCGCAATGACGGGTGGTCAGACCACTTTGAACCTGGGCGCGCGCGTGGCGCCTGCGCTCCGCGGCCCTTCTCCGATCCGACGCGCTGCGGCGCTTCGGGTAATTCGAGCGAGCGAGGCCGAACTCGGGGCCCACCGGCAGCGTCTGGATGCTCTCGATGAATCGAGTGGAGGCCGCTGCATCTGGAGGCGCCTGGTCCCCTGAGCGCCGGATCCAGCGGACCCCGGAGGCCGTGGAAAGCAGGTTTCTCGCAGCCAGGGCGACGTTGATCGGGACCCGGCGCAGGTTGTCTCGAATCGTGGTGAGGGGGTAAGATGAAATCGCCCGTAAAGAGGGCTACAGACCTGGAGTTCGGGAGGTAGGGAGCCATGAATCCACTGGACAGCATCACCGGCACCATCGTCACCGGAGTCGTGCTGGCTCTGATCCTGGCCGCCATTTTCCCCATTGGTTGATGGCGCAGCGCATGCAGACAGCGTCCTTGAGTTGACGGAGAGAGGGGTAAGGTCATGGATTTCGTACTCGCGCTCGAGCGGTGGATTCACTTTCTGGCCGGCGTTACCTGGATAGGGTTGCTCTACTACTTCAATTTCGTACAGGTTCCCGCAATGGCGGCGGCGGCGGCCGACAAAGATGGCCCGGGTCCGGCCGCCATCAGCAAGTACGTCGCTCCCCGCGCCCTGCTGTGGTTTCGCTGGGCTGCGGTGGTGACGTGGTTGTCCGGAGCGGCATATCTCGTCAGTGCGCCCAACTTGAGCTTCCTCGATGCCGCAATGCTGCGTGGCGCGAGCCAGACCATCGGTGTCGGCGCGTGGCTGGGAACCATCATGCTGTTCAACGTGTGGGTGCTCATCTGGCCGAATCAGAAGAAAGTGCTGGGCATGGTGGAGGCATCCGACGAAGAAAAGGCCAAGGCGCGTCGCGTGGCCACCCTGGCTTCACGCTCCAACACCGCGCTGTCGATTCCGATGTTGCTTTTCATGGGAATGGGCTCGCATTCTCATCTGTTCTAGGCGTCTTCGAAGCGACTTCCAGGAAACCCGGCCTCCGGCCGGGTTTTTCTTTATTGCTGGCCCCACGGGAGCGACCATGAGCGATGCGCTGATGAAAAACTACGGTCGGATGGATGTGGCGTTCGTCCGCGGTGAAGGCGTGTGGCTATGGGATGAGACTGGCCGGCGTTACCTCGATGCGCTCTCCGGCATCGCGGTATGCGGGCTCGGGCATGCGCATCCCGCGGTGGCGCGCGCAGTGAGCGAGCAGGCCGGAGATCTGGTCCATACCTCCAACCTCTACCGGATTGCCGCGCAGGAACGCCTGGCGGAAAAGCTCTGCGCCCTGGCCGACATGGAACGCGCCTACTTTTGCAATTCAGGAGCGGAAGCCAACGAGGCGGCGATAAAGATCGCCCGCGCCTTCGGGGGCAGACGTGGCATCGAAGCACCCACCATCATCGTTGCGGAGGGCAGCTTTCACGGACGGACACTGGGTGCGCTCAGCGCGACCGGCAATCCCAAGGTGCAGGCGGGGTTTGGCCCGCTCCCGGAGGGTTTCGTTCACGCGCGATTCGGAGATGTTGGCGCATTCGAGTCGGCGGCCTCGCGTCATCCGGGCACCTGTGCGGTGCTCGTCGAACCCATTCTCGGGGAGGGCGGAATCGTGATTCCGCCTGACGACTACCTCACAGGCCTGCGCGCGCTTTGCGATGCCCGGGGCTGGTTGCTGATGCTCGATGAAATCCAGACCGGCATGGGTCGGACCGGCAGATGGCTTGCCTGCCAGCACCATGGTGTTCGTCCCGATGTCGTGACCGTCGCCAAGGCGCTCGGAAACGGAGTGCCGATTGGCGCGTGTCTCGCCCGGGGCGAGGCGGCCGAAGCACTGCAGCCCGGCAGCCATGGCTCGACTTTCGGCGGAAACCCCCTGGCCTGCAGCGCCGCATTGGCGGTCCTCGAGACCATGGAGCGTGAACGCCTCGTTCAGGCGGCGGAAGAGAAAGGACGGCGGCTCGTGAACAGCCTGAGTCGGGCCCTGGCCGGGCAGAATTGCGTGGTGGAAGTTCGCGGGCGGGGCCTGATGGTCGCGGTGGAGCTGAACCGCGGGTGCGGCGAGCTGGTCGGGATGGCGCTCGAGAAGGGAGTGCTGATCAATGTCACGGCGGAGCGCGTGATCCGCCTGCTTCCGCCTCTGATCCTGGATGAGGCCCACATCGAGCAGATTGCGGGGACGATTGCGGGGCTCGTTCGGGAATGGAACGCGCGGGAATGAACACGTTGCCGCGGCACTTTCTGACTCTGCTCGATTTCACTCGCGAGGAACTCGAGGGAGTTCTTCGGCGTGCGGCGGCGCTGAAGACCCTGCGCCGCGAAGGCACCCCCCATGAGACTCTTCATGGACGAGTGCTCGGCATGGTGTTCGAGAAGTCGTCGACCCGAACCCGGGTGTCTTTCGAGTCGGGCATGGCCCATCTGGGGGGTCACGCGATATTTCTTTCTTCTCGCGACGCACAGTTGGGCAGGGGAGAGCCGATCGAGGATACCGCGAGAGTGCTCTCTCGCATGGTCGACGCCGTGGTGGTGCGGACCCATTCGCACGAAGGGCTCGAACGTTTCGCGCGGCACGCCTCGATCCCGGTGGTCAACGCCCTGACGGATCGCCATCACCCTTGCCAACTGCTTGCCGATGTCATGACCTTCGTGGAGCATCGAGGCGCCATCGAGGGACGCACGGTGGCCTGGGTGGGAGACGGCAACAACGTGTGCAACTCCTTCGTACACGCGGCGAGATGTTTCGGGTTCTTCCTCAGAATCGCCTGCCCTCCGGGGCATGGTCCAGTTTCCGCGGTGCTCGAGGAGGGAGGAGAGAACGTTGCGCTGGCGGAAACGCCGCGCGAGGCCGCCCGCGACGCCGACCTGGTGGTCACCGACGTGTGGGCGAGCATGGGCCAGGAAGACGAGCACCTCGAGCGGGTCAAGGTCTTCGACGAGTATCAGGTCGATGGTGCCCTGCTCGAACTCTGCCATCGGGATGCCATTGTCATGCATTGTCTGCCTGCCCATCGAGGCGAGGAGATCAGCGCCGAAGTGCTGGAAGGTCCGAGAAGCGTGGTGTGGGACGAGGCTGAAAACCGACTGCATACCCAGAAGGCGTTGCTCGAGTTTCTCCTCGGCAAAGCGGATCTGGCAGGATGAAAGGAAAAGTCATCCGTGAATTTCTCGGCCACCGGCGGTCCACGTTGCGCGTACAGGCGAAAACCCAGGCAATGCGGGTGCGGTGACTCGGGCGAAAGAGGACACACTTGGTGTAGGCATGACCTCGCGGCGGACGCGGGAGCGTCTCGTGGCGAGGTTGCGCAATGGCGGAATCTCCAACGCTACGGTACTCGCGGCGATCCGCGACACCCCTCGCCATCTTTTCGTTGACGAGGCGCTTGCCAGTCGCGCCTACGAGGACACGGCGCTGCCGATTGGGGCCGGCCAGACCATCTCCCAGCCCTACATCGTCGCGCGCGCTACCGATGCCTTGCTCGAGGGAAAGCGTCTCGGTCGAGTACTCGAGATCGGCTGCGGCTGCGGTTACCAGGCTGCCATCCTCTCGGGCCTCGTGTCGGCGGTGTACGGAGTGGAGCGCATCGCGTCCCTGGTGTTCCGATCTCGCGAACATCTGCATCGATTGGGCATCAGCAATGTACGCATACGGCACGGCGATGGCGCCTTCGGATGGCCGGAACACGCTCCCTACGATGGCATCATCGTTTCTGCTGCTTCGGAATCGGTGCCCCAGGCTTTGCTCGAGCAATTGGCTCCCGGCGCGCGCCTGGTCATTCCCGTGGGCACTGATCGGACCCAGACTCTGGTTTGCATGCAACGTACCGAATCCGGTTTCGAACGTCGCGAACTGGAAGCGGTACGATTCGTGCCGATGATCGGAGGCACGGGTTGAGTGCACATCAGGCTTGCAGCCGTATCCGCCTTGGTCGTTCTGGCGCTGCTTCTCGCCGGCTGCGCCGGCGACAAACGCCTGGCGCCGGTCTTCAGAGTTGATCCGATAGCCGACACGAGGCCCGAAACGCACACGGTTCGCAAGGGCGATACCCTCTATGCCATCGCCTGGGAACATGACTTGGACTACCGCACGCTCGCCATCTGGAATCGCCTCGAGCACCCCTTCGTAATCTATCCCGGCCAGGTTCTTCGCCTGCGCGGACCAACTCCGAAGACCTCGGATGTTTCCCCTCGGGCCGAAGTGACCAGCACGGCGTTGCCCGAGTCGGCCAAGGTCGCGCACCGCGAGATCGAGGAAGCGAAAGTCGGCGGAGCCCCCCCTTCGTCTCTCGAGTCGGGCAACGGGGCGAGGGCCGCGCAGCCCGACCGCGCCGATGGCGACTCCCCCGTCAGGGCCTGGCATTGGCCTACCAAGGGCAAAGTCATCGGAAGCTTCGGCAAGTCGGGAAACAAGGGAATTCACCTGTCGGGAACACATGAGCAACCGGTAGTGGCTGCGGCCGATGGAAGAGTGGTCTACAGCGGTACGGGTCTGGTCGGATACGGCCGGCTCATCGTGCTCAAGCACAACAAACACTTCTTCAGTGCGTACGCGCACAATTCACGCATCCTCGTGAAGGAAGGGGAGATCGTGCGGGGGGGGCAACGCATCGCGTTGATGGGAAGCTCCGGAAGCGACCGGGTGAAGCTTCATTTCGAGATAAGGCGCAACGGAAAGCCCGTCGATCCGTTGAGCTATCTTCCCCGGCGCACGTGAGGAGCGACGCAAGGTCCGGCACCGCAACTCGAAGAATCTGAGGGTGGATACTGTCGGCAGGACTCTTCCCAAGGGGATCCGGAAGCGTCGAAGGTGTGCTATGGTGCTGATTCCTAAAGAAAACTTACCGAGGCATCCCTTCTTTTATCGGGGGCTGGGTCTGCGCCGGTGAGGCGCGGCGACACATCGAGCCCTCGCCGCACCACGCAATGAGCATCAGCCGTTGTGAATGAGCATGAGAAGTGCGGCCACCCGTCGGTCTTCCGCCACGAGAACGTTGTAGGTGCGGCAGGCCGCGTCGCTGCTCATTACCTCGACGCCGCAGCGCAAGCCCGCGAGGCGTCCCATTGTTTCCGGGCTCGGCACCTCGTGTTTTGCGCCGGTTCCGATCAAGAGAATCTCGGCTCCGCACTCCAGGATGTCGGCCAAGGTTTTCGAATCGACATCGGACAAACGATGGATGTGCTTGCAGGGTTGAAGGCGATCCGGGAACAGGATGATGGAGGTGTCGTGTCGCACGTCATTGACGACGAAGTACCCGGCCCCGTATGCACGTACGAGGTTGGCGGACGGGTTCGGATCGGAGGAGAACTTCATGTATGAGGTGGATCGGCTGGTTTCCGGTACTGACGGCAATGATACGCACCACGGATTGCTCCGGTGAAGGAGGGTAGATTGCGAGTGGTACTGTTGGGAGGACCGGGCGCGGGAAAGGGCACGCAGGCCGGCTTCGTCTGCGAGCGATTCCATATCCCGCAGATTTCCACCGGGGACATGCTCAGAGCCGCGTACCAGACCGGTTCCGAGTTGGGCCGGCGAGCCAAGCAAATCATGGATACGGGGGCCCTGGTGCCGGATGAAGTCATCATGGGTCTGGTAGAAGAAAGACTGACCCGATCCGATTGTCGGCGGGGCTATCTGTTTGACGGTTTCCCTCGGAACCTGCCCCAGGCGGAGGCGTTGCGTGACCGGGGGATCGCCGTCGATGCAGTGGTGGAGATAGCGGTGGATGATGCCGTGATCGTGCGCAGGATGAGTGGGCGCCGAGTCCACCCGGCGTCGGGCCGAACGTACCACATTGAATTCAACCCTCCCGCAATTCCGGGAAAGGACGACGTCAGCGGCGAGACTCTCATCCTGAGGGACGACGATCGGGAGGCGACAGTACGTGAAAGACTCAGGGTCTATCACGCGCAAACGAGGCCATTGGTCTCCTACTATTCCGAGTGGTGGCAGTCGGGAGATCCAAATGCCCCAAGATACGTTCGAATTGACGGAAGTGCTTCGGTGGCGGGGGTGAGGGATGCCTTGCTCGAGGCGCTCGGCAAGGTGGATATGGAGATGCAGGTGAGTTCATCGCAATGACCGGGTTGTATTTCTTCGCTCTTTTCCCGGACAATACGAGGGCTCAAACATAGCCGGAAGTGATGTTTGCAGGTTAACTCACGGGGGAAGTTGCAAATGGCAGCCAAGAAAGCGGCTAAGCGGAAGGCCAAGGCGAAGGTCAAACGAAGCGGCGGGAGCATGGGCGCCACGAAGGCCTCGAAAAAGCGGACGACAAAAAAGAGCTCTGCCCCTCGCAAGAAAATGGCAAAACGAACGGCGAAGAAGGCTGCCAAGAAGAAGGCAGTGCGAAAGGCGGGGAAGAAGAAGGCCGCAACGAAGAAGGCCGCCAGAAAAAAGGTCACCAAGAAAAAAACCGGCAAGAAGAAGGCGGCGGCGGGAAGCCGCAAGAAGGCTGCCAACGGCCGGCGCAAGAAGAAGACGGCGGCGGGGGGCCGCAAGAAGGCCGCCAACGGCCGGCGCAAGAAGGCTCCCAACGGTAGACGAAAGGTCGCCCGGAAAGCGGGCTGACGACTCCGGCGGAGTGCCGTGCCGCCGGACGCTCGTTCGGCGGCATAGGCTCGCTGAACGGAAGGCCGAGCTGTTTTCGAGTCAGGTTTGTGCTCGAGGCATGCCCCCGGTCGCGGGGGTTCGAGTCCGAATCAGCGAAGTGAAATGATCTTCCAGCCTCTGCGCTTCGCTTCTGACTCGAGGCGTTCGTCGGGATCCACGGCGATGGGTGATGCCACCGCCTCCATCAAGGGAAGATCCGAAATCGAGTCGGTGTAGAAGGGGGCATCCGCGAGGCGCGCTTCGTGCGTATCGGCCCACTGCCTGGCGTGGATGACCTTGCCTTCGCCCGCGCAGGGCGGTCCGGATACGCGTCCGGTGAAACGGCCTCCGGAGATCTCGAGCTCGGTTGCGAGCAGATGCTCGACGCCGAGCATGCGGGCCACGGGTTCGCTGATGAACCGGTTGGTCGAGGTGATGATGACGAGGGAATCCCCGCGACGACGGTGGTGGTTCAGAAGGTCCAACGCCTTGGGGAGCACCAGAGGGGCTATGGCCGTTTCGAGAAACATGGCGCGCCAGGTCTCGAGCTGGTGCATGGGGTGACGGCGGAGCGGATCGAGTTGGAACGCGAGGAATTCATCTACGTCCAGGGTCCCGCGCCGGTAGGCCTCCATGAACATCTCGTTCTGGCGCCGGTGTTCGGCCGCGGGCACCACGCCGAGACGGACAAGATGCTCACCCCAGAGGTAGTCGCTGTCGCCTCCGATCAACGTATTGTCCAGATCGAAGAATGCCGCATTGGTCCGCACATCGGCGGCAGCATTCGAAGGCGTACAGGTGTTTGTTTTCAAGTCCGTTTCACTTGGTGGCAGCGGAACTGCGCCGCAAAACGCCCCCGCCTGGTGAACTCGGCCGACGCTCCGACTTCAACGACCCCGCGGGTCTTCGGGAGAGGGTTGGCGACATCGAAACCGGGGATCGTCGGGATACGCGCGCCGAGTGTAGAATGCGGCGCCGATGGTGCCCATCCCGGCACTCGCGAGTCCCGTCGTGGCCGTGCTCTTGAAGATGTTTCGCGTGAATACGATCGAGTCGGATGATTGGGTGCTGCGCTTGGGCAGGGGAAGTTCTGGAAGGTCCGAGCCCTACTCGTCGGCTCTCTGGTTACTTGGCGCCACGAAAGGGATCACCGGCGCGACAAAGCGTCATCGCCGGACCTCTTGCGAGAGCGGTGCGGTCCTGTGGCCTCGTTCAGGGCGGCCCTTCCCCGACCTCCGTGCCATGCCCGCGGGGCACTGCGTGGAAGGCGCCGGCTCGCCGGAGAGGGGGGCGCGTTGATCGATTCGGATGGGTTCAGGCCGAACGTCGGCATCATCCTGGCCAACCAACGGTCCGAAGTCCTGTGGGCGCGGCGTGCAGGACAGGAGGCCTGGCAGTTCCCGCAGGGCGGCATAAAGGTTCACGAGACTCCGGAACAGGCCATGTTCAGGGAGCTCTTCGAGGAACTGGGGCTGTGCAGCGAACACGTGGAGGTGATGGGATCCACGCGGGGATGGCTGCGATACACCTTGCCAAGACGCTACATCCGCAGGCGGAGCAGCCCGGTCTGCATCGGCCAGAAGCAGGTCTGGTTCCTGCTGCGCATGATCGGAAAGGACAGCTCCGTCCGTCTCGATCGCAGCGACAAGCCCGAATTCGACCATTGGAAATGGGTGAACTACTGGCATCCGAGCCGAGAGGTTATCTTCTTCAAGCGACATGTCTATCGACGGGCCTTGAAGGAGCTCGCTCCCCTGCTCGATATCCGACAGGCGCGGCCGCCCGCCGTCCCCTGACACGGCGCTCTGGTCCAGGCGGGGCGGCCGGAAGAGCGCAATGGGCAACAGGGACCGAGTATGGAATCCCGTTCTTCGTGGGCCCGGCACCGGTGCATCGCGATCGCTCGAGGGGCGGTATCCGTACCGGGGATGATGCCTGAATGATTCCGAACGAGGCTTCGATCTCGGGTCTGGATTTCGACCTGGGCGATTCTGTCCGGATGCTCCGGGAAAGCGTGTCCGGCTTTGCCGCCGAATTCATTGCACCTCGTGCGGCAGAGGTGGACGAGACCAACGTTTTTCCTCGCGATTTGTGGCCCCGAATGGGAGAGCTCGGGCTGCTGGGAATCACGGTTGAAGAGGCCTACGGCGGCGCGGGAATGGGCTATCTCGAACATACGGTCGCGATGGAAGAGCTGAGCCGTGCGTCGGGCAGCGTCGGCCTTTCCTATGGAGCGCATTCGAATCTGTGCGTGAATCAGATCCGACGCAACGGAAACGAGGAACAGAAGCGCCGGTATCTGCCGAAACTGATTTCAGGCGAACACTTGGGAGCGCTGGCGATGTCCGAACCCGGCGCCGGCTCGGATGTCGTCTCCATGCGTTTGCGCGCGGATCGACGCAGCGATCGCTTCGTGCTGAACGGCAGCAAGATGTGGATTACCAACGGCCCGCAGGCCGACGTCCTGGTCGTCTACGCGAAGACCCGCCCGGAAGCGGGAAAGCACGGCATCTCGGCATTCCTGGTGGAACGCGGATTCAAGGGATTCTCGAGCGGCGGCAAGCTCGACAAGCTCGGTATGCGCGGTTCGGATACCGGTGAGCTCGTCTTCGACGACTGCGAGGTGCCCGAGGAGAACCTGCTCGGGCGAGTCGACGAAGGGGTGAGAGTCTTGATGAGCGGGCTCGACTACGAGCGCGTGGTGCTCTCGGGCGGGCCGCTCGGCATCATGCAGGCATGCATCGACACCGTCATGCCCTACGTGCGTGAGCGCCGCCAGTTCGGCTTGCCGATAGGCGAGTTCCAGCTCATACAGGCCAAGGTCGCGGACCTGTACACCACCATGAACGCGGCCAGGGCCTATGTGTATGCGGTGGCGAAGGCGTGCGACCGCGACGAGACCAACCGCAAGGATGCGGCCGGAGCGATACTGTTCTCGGCCGAGAACGCGACCCGGGCGGCGCTGGAAGCGATCCAGATCCTGGGCGGCAACGGTTATGTGAACGACTTTCCCACCGGTCGCCTCCTGCGGGACGCCAAGCTCTACGAGATCGGAGCCGGCACGTCGGAGATCCGGCGAATTCTCATCGGTCGTTCGCTCTTCGCGGAAACTTGAGCGATGGTGCCGCCAGGAGTGCGCGTCGTCCGGAGCGGGAATGGGACCGGAGGTTCCGGTGAACGATGAGCGTACTGCCGAGCACCATCGACCCCTCGAGCGCTGTGTTCACTGCCAATGCCGCGGCAATGCGGGCTCTGGTCGACGACTTGAGAGAGAAAGTGGCGGCGGTGGAGGCCGGGGGAGGGGAAGAGGCTCGCCGGCGTCACCTCGCTCGGGGCAAGCTCCTGCCGCGCGAGCGCATCCGAACGCTCCTCGATCCGGGATCCGCCTTTCTCGAGCTGAGTCAGCTCGCCGCCTACGACCTCTACGGCGGCGACATCGCGTCGGCGGGGATCATCACCGGGATCGGCCGAGTCTCGGGCGTCGAGTGCATGATCGTCGCCAATGACGCCACGGTAAAAGGGGGTACCTACTTTCCGGTAACCGTCAAAAAGCATCTTCGCGCCCAGGAAGTCGCCCGGGAAAACCACCTCCCATGCCTGTACCTCGTGGACTCCGGCGGTGCGAATCTTCCGAACCAGGATGAGGTGTTCCCCGATCGCGATCACTTCGGCCGGATCTTCTTCAACCAGGCCACCATGTCGGCGCTCGACATTCCGCAGATTGCGGTGGTCATGGGGAGCTGTACGGCGGGAGGCGCCTACGTGCCGGCGATGTCGGACGAATCCATCATCGTGGCGAATCAGGGTACGGTGTTTCTCGGAGGTCCGCCTCTGGTGCGCGCCGCAACGGGAGAAGTGGTCAGCGCGGAAGAGCTCGGCGGTGCCGACGTACACTGCCGAAGGTCTGGCGTCACCGATCACTACGCCCACGACGATTCGCACGCGCTCGCCCTGGCGCGCAGGGTGGTGGCCACGTTGAACCGCCGCAAGACGGTGTCGCTCGCTGCCCGTCCTCCCCGGGAGCCGCGCTACGATGTCGACGATCTCCACGGCATCGTACCCGTGGAACGCGGGAAGCCCTACGATGTCCGCGAGGTCATCGCCCGATTGGTGGACGCATCGGAGTTCGACGAGTTCAAGGCCCTCTACGGCGCGACCCTGGTATGCGGATTCGCCCACATCCTGGGCTATCCCGTCGGAATCCTCGCCAACAACGGCATCCTGTTCTCCGAGAGCGCTCTCAAGGGGGCGCACTTCATCGAACTGTGCTCGCAGAGAAAGGTGCCGCTCGTCTTCCTCCAGAACATTACCGGCTTCATGGTCGGCGCCAGGTACGAGCACGGCGGTATCGCGAAGGATGGCGCCAAGCTGGTGAGCGCCGTCGCCACATCGAGGGTTCCGAAGTTCACGATCATCATCGGGGGCTCCTTCGGCGCGGGCAACTACGGCATGTGCGGCCGGGCATACTCGCCGCGCTTCCTGTGGATGTGGCCCAACGCGAGAATCTCGGTCATGGGAGGAGAGCAGGCGGCCAACGTTCTTGCCGAAGTGAAACGCGGGAGCACGGAGCGCGCAGGGCAGGAGTGGACACGCACCGACGAGGACGCCTTCAAGGCGGCAATTCGGGAACAGTACGAGTCGCAGGGTCATCCCTACTATTCGACGGCCCGCCTCTGGGACGACGGCATCATCGAACCAGGCGATACCCGAATGGTGCTCGGGCTCGGGATTTCCGCCGCCCTGAACGCCCCCATCGAAGATACCCGCTTCGGGCTCTTTCGAATGTGAGAGGAGAGGCATCTCCTCGGACTCGTGTGATGTTCGATTCCCTGCTGGTCGCCAATCGCGGCGAGATCGCCTGCCGGATCATGCGGACCGCGAAGCGGCTCGGGTTGCGCACCGTCGCCGTGTACTCCGATGCGGACCGGCGTGCCCTTCACGTCGCGGCTGCCGATGTCGCGGTCCGACTGGGTCCGGCCCCGGCTCGGCAAAGCTATCTCAATCAGAGTGCGTTGCTCGCCGCGGCCGCCGAGACTTCGGCGGGAGCCATTCATCCCGGGTACGGCTTTCTCGCCGAGAACGCGGAGTTTGCGCAAGCGTGCGAAGCGGCGGGCCTGTGCTTCGTCGGTCCGCCGTCCCCGGCCATTCGGGCGATGGGCCGGAAGGCGGAGGCGAAGGCGATCATGGCGGGTGCCGGGGTTCCCGTGCTGCCGGGATACGAGGGCGAGCGACAGGATGTCGAAACGCTGTCGCGTGAAGCGTGCGCGCTCGGCTATCCGATCATGATCAAGGCGCAGCTCGGCGGAGGCGGCAAGGGCATGCGCCTCGTGCGACACTCGTCGGACTTCGCATCGAGCCTCGAGAGCGCCCGCCGCGAGGCGTCCGCGAGTTTCGGCGACGACCGGGTGCTGCTGGAGAAGGCCGTCGCCCGACCGAGACACGTGGAGGTGCAGGTGTTCGCCGATCGCCACGGGAACGTGGTGCACTTGTTCGAGCGGGATTGTTCCGTGCAGCGCCGGCACCAGAAGGTCATCGAGGAGGCGCCGGCTCCGGACCTCGATGAAGGCCTGCGCGTCGCGCTCGCGAATGCGGCGGTCACCGCGGCGCGGGCGATCGACTACGAAGGAGCGGGCACCGTTGAATTCATCGTCGAGTGCGACCCCGCGGGAGTCGCTCGCGACTTCTACTTCCTGGAGATGAATACGCGTTTGCAGGTAGAGCATGCGGTGACGGAACTGATAACGGATTGTGACCTCGTCGAGTGGCAACTGCGGGCAGCCGCGGGCGAAGCGCTGCCCCTCTCGCAGAACGAGATTCACCGTGCCGGCCACGCGATCGAAGCCCGGCTCTACGCCGAAGATCCGACGCGGGGATTTCTTCCCGCGACCGGAACGCTGCACCACCTGGTTCTGCCCGCGGAGAGCCCGGATCTTCGGATCGACATCGGGGTGCGCGAAGGCGATGCCGTCGGCGTGGACTACGACCCGATGATCGCGAAGATCGTCGCCCGCGGCGATGATCGACTCACCGCGCTCCAGCGGCTCCGCGGCGCGCTCGAAGCGGTTGAAGTGGCCGGTGTCGTCACCAATCGGGATTATCTTGTCGCGGTGCTCTCCGATCGGCGCTTCCGTGCCGGGGCCGTCGATACCGGTTTCATCGAGGCCCGAGCGGGAGAGTTCGTTCCGGAGTCGAGATCCGCCGACCCGAAGGCCATCGCAGTTGCCACGCTCTTCGAATTGCTGAACCGGGAAGGCGTTGCGGCGGCCTCCGCACGCGAGTCCGGTGACCGCTGGTCGCCCTGGAATCAGACTGGCGCGTGGCGCCTCAATCGCCGTGCCCGGGACGTGCTCAGCTTCGTGGAGGAGGACAAGGATATCGAGATCGTCGTCACCTTCGAGGAACGGGGCTGGCGTCTTCACCTGCCCGGTGGCAGCGCCCATGTCCGCGGCAGTCTGGGGTCGAGGGGGCGCCTGGAAGCCTCGATCGACGGGCTGGAGGTGCGCGCGACGGTGGTGGCGGTGGAGCACGAACGTTGGATCATCCTGGCGGGAAGAACCCATCGACTTGTCCGATCGAGTCCGAGCCCGCGGGGCGCGACGTCACACCAGGACCCGGGACGCATCGCTGCGCCAATGCCTGGCAAGATCAGTGCGGTCCACGTCCGGGCGGGAGACCATGTGCAGATCGGTCAGGTACTGATGGTCCTCGAGGCCATGAAGATGGAGCACGCAATGAGCGCAACTCGCGATGGAGTCATCGAACGCGTCTGCTGTTCGGAAGGCGATCAGGTCGCGGAGGGAGACGAGCTGCTGGTGGTTGATGGAGAAGGCAAGTGACCAGCCCCGGAACACCGGCGATCCTCGGGTGGTCGGCCCGCGTGCGCCGGGAGACAGGTGCGCAGTGAAGTTGCCGGCGGCGGTCAAGGTGGTAGAAGTGGGGCCGCGGGACGGGCTCCAGAACGAAACGGCGCTCGTTCCGGTCGAGACCAAGGTCGCGCTCATCGATCGGCTGTCCGCGAGCGGGCTTCCCGCGATCGAGGCCGGCAGCTTCGTCTCGCCGAAATGGGTGCCCCAGATGGCGGATACCGACGAAGTGCTGGGGGCGATCCGCCGTGCTCCCGGTGTCGCCTATCCGGTGCTCGTACCGAACCTCGAGGGCCTGGAGCTGGCGCGGCGGGCGGGGGCCGCCGAAGTCGCGGTCTTCAGCGCCGCCTCGGAATCCTTCAGCCACCGGAACACCAATTGCTCGGTCGAGGAGAGCCTGACCCGTGCCGGCGCGGTGGTCGAGGCGGCAAATGCCGCCGGTATCCGCGTTCGCGGCTACGTTTCGTGCGCTCTGGGATGCCCCTACGAGGGTCGGATATCGCCTCGGCAGGTCGCCAGGGTCGCCACACGGTTGTTTCGACTCGGCTGCTACGAGGTGTCGCTGGGCGACACCATCGGCGTCGGAACTCCGCTGGCAGCGCGGGAGATGGTGGGGTGCGTGGCTGCGTCGGTGCCGGTGGAGTGCCTCGCGGTGCACTTCCACGACACCTGCGGACAGGCCCTGGCGAACATCCTGGCTTGCCTGGAGCGAGGGGTAGGCGTGGTCGACTCCGCGGTGGCGGGCCTCGGAGGATGCCCCTACGCTCCGGGCGCCACCGGAAACGTGGCGACGGAGGACGTGCTCTACATGCTCCACGGGTGCGGCGTGCGCACCGGGGTGGACCTCGACCTCGTGATGGAGGCGGGCCACTTCATCTCGAGCGCGGTCGGAAAGAGCCCCGCCTCCCGGGTGTCCAGAGCGCGCGCGGGCTGAATTTCCGTGATTCGCGCGGCGGGGGGCGGACGCGTGACTCCGTGCGGCGGGTTGATGGACAATCAACGAAAGCCGAGGGCTGCTGGGCACCCGCTCGCCTCGAAAGAGCGCCGGGGAAGACCGGTCGCCGACAACAGAAGGAATCCGGAGCCTTGGTCATGAGCAGAAATCCACTTCTTGAACGCAAGACCGCGCTTGCCTACAAAACCCGGGAAAAGACGGTGCTGCGCGGCTACAACCTGAGCGATCTGGCCGAGGAGGGCTACTCTTTCAGTGACGCCATGTTCGTGCTCTTTCAGGGCCGCATCCCCACGGAGGCCGAGGAGAAGATGCTCACCTACGAGATGGGCAGTTTCCTCGAACACTCCATGTCACCGTCGGCGGCATCCGCCATCGCGGTCACCGCCGGGCGCCCCAACCTGCCCACCGCGGTGGCGGCGGGGGTAATGACCTTCGGGGGCGTGCACGGCCCCGGAGCGGCCCACGGCTACATGATGAACAAGTACCTGGAGCGGGGGCAGAAGGAGGGCAAGAGCGTCGACGAGATCGCCAAGACCCTGGTGGACGAGTACATGGACGCCGGGATACCGGTGATGGGAATGGGTCAACCCCAGCACCGCGACGGCGATCCGCGGGCCGAACCGATCCATCTCAAGCAGGAAGAGCTGGGCACCAACGGCGTATACCACGAGCTGCAACGATGCATCGAGAAGCACTTTCACGCCCGGCGAGAGAAAGAGGGCAGGTCCTACGTCGGCGTGAACGTGGTGGGCGCGGGCAATGCCGCACTGTCGGATCTCGGGTTTGCCCCCAATGCGGCGTGGTGTATCGGCAGCGTCGCACGGGCGTACAGTTGCGCGGCCCATGCCGTGTTCCAGATGAAGAAGGGCCGGGCCTGGGCGGCATCGAGGAGCGAGCCCATGGTGCAGATGCTCGATCTCTCCATGATCCGCTACGCCGGTCCCGAGGACCGCACGGTGCCCAGTCAAGAGGAACGACAGGAACATGCCAGGGCCCAGAAGGAATCGGGCGAGTACAAGAAGTGGGTGATTTGATGGACGACGAAGCCAGGGACAAGAAATTGATCGGCAATCTCGGCAGCCCCAAGCTGCCCTTCGACTACACGCAACGCGAGTACGGAACCGTACCCCTCGATGACGAGCGCGCGCCGTTCCAGTGGCTGTCCGAGGTGGCGTACAAGAACGTCCATCGCATCGTGGCCCGAGGCTACGACACCACCGAGCTCATGGAGCAGGGCTACGGCATGAGCGACATGCTGTTCGTCAACTTCCAGGCCCGTATCGCCACGGTGGAAGAGGATCAGATGCTGAACTACGTGATGATCCTCGCCCTGGAGGACGGGCTCTCCATGCCCGCCCTGATGTCGCGCATGGCCGCTCGCTCCAAGACCTTTCTCACCCAGGCGGCCGGCACGTCGATTCTCGCGTTCGGCCACGCCTACGGCGCCTTCTCCGCCTTCGGGAACATGGTGCTGGAGAAGATGCAGCAGGCCGAGGCCTCGGGGCAGTCCATCGAGGCGGCAGCGCGAGAGCTGGTGGCGGAGCACTTCGACGACCCCGCGCTCGGAGTCTCGGATCTCTACCTGGAGGATCCGGCCGCGAAGCGCATGCTGGCGCGGGCCCGGAAGCTCGGCGTGGCCGGGCCCTACATCGACTTCCTGGAAGCGATGGCGGAAGCCGCCAAGGACTTAAGCGATACGCCGGTGGACGTGGATCTCCTGGGCGCCATGGGCGCGACGATGATGGATCTGGGATTCACGCCGGAGGCGACGTGGGCAATCATCGCGGTGACGCGTTCCTTCGGGGCCGGCGCCCACTACATCGAAGAGGTCGAGCGCGAGGGCTACACCCGGCTCGGGGAGCACCTCACTCCGAAGGCGCTCTACGACGGGCCGGAGGACCGTCCGGTGCCTCCGCGGTCGGAACGACACCAGCACGCCAGGCCCGCCAGGGTCGGCACGCCGGACGAGTGGCTGGAGGCGTTCAGGGATCGGCAGAAGCTGCGGGGAAGCGGTGCGGCCATCGTCGAGGAGATTCACGATCCGAGCAAGAAGACCGGCGTGAGGAGCGTCGGGAAAAAGATCTGATCCGCATACCCATGCGCGAACGAAAAAGGCGACAGACGAACATGCAACACCCAGCGACCAGCGCCAACGACGCCAACGACGACATTTACGAGCTCTATCGTCGCGCCCGAGCGGCGTTCGAGGAATACAAGACCTGGCCCCAGCACAAAGTGGACCTGGTCTGTCAGGCGGTCGGGTACGAGCTCTCCAAGCCCGAGACGGCCGAGGCCCTGGCGCGGCTGGCGGTGGACGAGTCCGGAATCGGCGTATTCGAGGACAAGTTCCACAAGGTCCAGAACAAGACCCGGGGCACCATGCGCGACCAGCGCGGCGCCCGAACCTGTGATCTGGTCGAGGATGATCACGCGAAGGGGATCCGAAAGTTCGCCAAGCCCCTCGGAGTGGTGGCCAACGTCGTGCCCTGCACCAACCCCGAGTCGACCGTGTGCTGTATCGGGCTCGCGCTGCTGAAGACGCGCAACGCCATGATCGTCTCTCCGCATCCCCGTACCCCGGGCAGCTCCAACCTGAGCGTCCTGCACATTCGAAAGGCGCTCCGGAAAGTGGGCGCGCCGGAAGACCTGGCCCTGTGCATCAGGGAGCCGAGCCACGACAAGACCCGCGAGCTCATGGAATGCTGCGACTTCGCGGTCGCCACCGGCGGCGCGGCGCTCGTCAAGGTCGTCTACGAGGCGGCCACCCCCTGCCACACGGTGGGCGCCGGGAACGTGGTGTCGGTTATCGACGAGACGGCGGACTTGCGGGCCACGGCCGAGAAGATCGTCAAGTCCAAGTGTGCCAACAACTCCGCGTCCTGTTCATCGGAGAACGCGGTAGCGGTGGAGGAGAGCGTCTACGATCGGATGATCGAGGAGCTCGAGGCGGTCGGCGGCCATCTCTGCTCGACGGAAGAGCGCGAAAAGCTGCGCGCCTTCTACTGGCCCGACGGCAGACACCTGAACCGCGATCTGGTGGCCAAGTCCGCCACCTGGATCGCCGAGAAGGCGGGACTCGAGGTTCCGGAGAACACCCGATTCCTGATGGTCGTCGGAGAGAAGATCGGCCCCGCGGATCGTTTCTCCGGAGAGAAGATCTCCCCGACCTTGACGCTCTGGAAGTGGAGCGACTTCTCGGAGATGTGCGCACGCCTGAACCGAATCCTCGCATTCTCCGGCGCCGGCCACTCCGCTTCGCTGCACAGCGAACGCGACGAGCGTCGGGTGGAGCTCGCCCTCGAAGCCAACGTGGGGCGTCTCAACTGCAACATGCCCCACGCGGCCGCCAACAGCGGGAGCTGGTTCAATGGGCAGCCGACGACCGATA
Source organism: uncultured Ectothiorhodospiraceae bacterium (assembly GCA_964420925.1). Classification (GTDB taxonomy): domain Bacteria; phylum Pseudomonadota; class Gammaproteobacteria; order HK1; family HK1; genus JAJEAD01. The sequence goes on from CAYQVB010000146.1 coordinate 53,343, forward strand.
GCCTGGGGTGCGGGAGCTGGGCTGGCAACATGACCAGCGACAACATCGACTGGCGGCATTTCCTCAACTACACGTGGCTCTCGGTTCCGATCCCTGAGCACATCCCCGCCGACGAGGAGCTCTTCGGCGATTACCTCGCCGCGTACGGCCGGGACTGAGGAGGAGCTTGGATCAGAAGAGTTCCGCATCCGGGAGTCGATGACGAAGGCGATCATCTTCGACTTCGGCCAGACCCTGGTCGATTCCGCCAACGGATTTCGCAGTGCCGAAAGGGAAGCGCAGGACAAGATCCTGGCGGCCCTTCAGGGGATCGAGCGGGATCGTTTCATGGAGGTCTATCGCCGGGTGCGCAAGGCGCACCATGAGCGCTCACGTCTGTCCCGGCCGGAGATCTGGAGAGCGGCCTGCAACGCGCTCCAGCAAAGCATTGACGACCGGCAACTCATCGCATGGGAAGACGAGTACTGGAAGCAGGTCAATGTGCTCACTCGCGAGTTTCCCGAGGCGCGCCGCACGCTGGAAGCGCTCCGTGAGACCCACCGCCTCGCCCTCATCTCCAATACTCAGGGTCAGGCGGGCGGTGGCGCGCATCGGCTGAGCGGGTTTCCCGACCTCGAGCGCCAGTTCGAATGCGTCGTCATCGCGGGGGAGAACGGCATTCCGCCCAAGCCTGCTCCGCAGCCCTTCATGTACTGTCTCCAACGAATGGAGCTCGACCCCGACGACTGCTACTACGTGGGCGACGACTACGAGTTCGACGTGTGCGGCTCACGCGCGGTGGGAATGAGGCCGGTGTGGCTGAAGCACCGCTCCGTCCGGCGCAAGTGGCCGCAGGTCGACACCGACGTGCCCGTGATCACCTCCCTGGACGAGCTGCCGAGCCTCTGCGGCATCGCCTGAGCGTCGGAGCAGCTCCGCTTGCGTCGATTCCGCCTCCCCGTCATCGTCGTAGGCGAGCCGCCGGCCCGCAACCACGGTGCACCCGCTGTCGGCGATGGCGAGGAGCACGGGGCGGGGTCCGGGCCGGGACGGCTCGGCGTCGCGCGGCTCGATGAGGCCGATTCGAACGCGCGCGCCGTCTGCGACTGCGAGAGCCGTGGCGAGCAGGACGGCAACGAACGGCGTGCGAGATGCGGCGCCGAGCATGCCTGCCTTCGTGGAGCCTGCTTCGGCAGGTTCTCTTCACGGGTGGTGTTTCGGGCGCGGCCGGCATGCGGAGCGGCTTGCCGGATCGCGATGACGCAGCGGGCTTCAACCGACGCGCAGCACAAGGAACTCGTAGCCGTAGAACTCCGAACAGGCATGCCAGATGTCAATCTCGTGCTGGCACTGGTCGGCCAGTTCCTGTGCATCCGGCTCGTCGTGATGACGCATGCGGAATGCGGTCACGTTCTCCTGCAGCGGTCGATAGTAGTCGTCCCACCACGCCGACGCGGGGAGGGGAAAGTGCCCCACGATCTCGTAGCCGCACGCCTCGACGCCTTCCAGGAGCGCGGAGGTGTCACGGATCGCCGGGTACTCTCGGTTCCAGAACGCTGCGCATGCCGCGGGCGGTTCCGGCTTCCGCCAGCACACTTCGGTCAACGCGACGTGCCCGTTGGGCCGCAGCAGCCGGCGCCAGTCGCGCAGGCCCGCTTCGACCCCCACGTTGTAGATGGCGCCTTCGCACCAGATCAGGTCGAAGGAGCAGTCCGCGAAGTAGAGACGGCGCATGTCCGCCACACGCGCTTCCAGTCGGTCCGCGACGCCCAGACTGCGTGCTTCGCGGTTCAGAGCGTCGATAAACGGGGGATGGTTGTCGATGGCGACGATGCGCGCTCTCGAGCTGTGTGCCAGCACCAGGGTCTGGGCGCCGGTCCCGCAGCCGATGTCGAGCACGCGCGTCCGCGGTCCGATGTTCGGCACGAGCCCGAGCGCCCGCCGCGTGCTCGTTGCGCTTCCCGGCCCCTGCCGAGGCAGACCGCTGAACAGCTCGAAGAACAGCGTGGTGGCTCGGTCCGGCGCCATGGCCCTTTGTCTCGCTTGTCTCTCGGTTTGGTGGAGGCGGCGTCCAAAAAACTAATAAAAACAATTAGTTATAGTGCTCGTGCCACAGTAGCGAATGTCTTGGATGGCGCCGATTGGCGCGTTTTGACACCTTCCTGACGACCGAAGCGCCTTCCTCGCCTCCTTCCTGTGCTCTATCGAAGATGCCACGTTCTCATGATACCCGCGGCTTCGGTAGTGCGCGCGAGGAACGACGGTAGCAGGAACGGTGAGGACCGCGTGCAAGGAGGCGCGACGACGACGGGAACGGCGTGGTCCGCGAATAGGCGAGCAGGCTCGTCCCCTAGGTCGCTGCTTCGGACCGTGTTCGATCGAACCGGGCTCGTGACGCGTTGCGCGTTCGCGCGCTTCTCGACGACAATTCGGCCCGGCCGTTCGGGGACCGCGACGCATCCCACGCCGTTCCCGCCTAACAGTCCGGAACTCTCCGCCGGGGTCGGCTGAGGTTCTGGCGGGCACGGAAGGCCCCATTGTTTCCTGGAACTGCGAATGAGGATCGACCTCAAGCAGCCGCACAAGTCCATCGCCTCCCTCGACACCGAGGACCTTCCCGACTTTGCAGTCCTCATCGGACGCAACGGGGCAGGCAAGACCCAACTCCTCGACGCGCTCAAGGAGGGTCACGCGGAGGTGTCCGGGATCCGTGTGGAGGACATCGAGCTGTACAACATGACCTCCTTCCAGGCGCCGAATGTCAACGTCGGCAATCGAGGGTTCAATCAGTTCGGCAGGGCCACGGCTGATGCGTTCCTGCGTGCCCCGCCCGGCAAACGACCGCCCGTCGAGGCCGCTGGTGAGGTCTTTGACCGCTTCGCCGACGAAGTCGAAGCGGAGCCTGGTGGTGAGGCGCGCGAAGAGTTCGTCCGGAATCTGAGGAGTGAGATCCGCCGCATGCCGGAGTTCTTGTTCTTCCCGCCGAACCAGGACCGCTCATCTCCGTATAGCCTGACCCTGTTCAAGCAGGTCATGGCGTCCTTCGTGCCGCAGCCACAAAGTGGGCGGAACCGGAACAGACAGCCGGCTCGGGTCGTGAACAGCTTCAATGGAAACCGAGCCGCGCTGCTCAGCACCGCGATGAAGCTTGCGGACAAGCTGCCACACGAGCTCACGCGCGACGACATCGTGCGTGCCTCGTACTACGAGGGCCCAACCCTCTCGAACGTCATCAGCGAAGTGTTCGCTGCCTACAAGGTGGACCTGTTCACCTGGGCCCACACCAGAATCGAGACCGAGTCGGTCTCGTTCCAGGACCTCGTGGCCGAGTATCGGGAGAAGTATCCACCTCCCTGGGACACCCTTCGCGAGATCCTGGCGGAGATGCGGGAAGCTGCGGGAGACGATGGGCTGTTCGACTTCGACTTCTCCGACCCTGACGATCAACGGCTCGACATGGGCAACTTCGAGGGGTTCTCCTTCAAGGCCGAGATGACGAACCGGACCAGCGGAGCGAAGTACGAGCTCGATTCTCTGTCCTCGGGCGAGAAGGTCCTCATGGCACTTTGCCTCACCTCCTTCAACCACTACCTCGGAAGGCGGCGACCGAGGCTGCTCCTTCTGGACGAACTCGACGCCGTGCTACACCCCTCCATGGTCGCGGCACTGGTCACGACCCTGAAGTCGCTGTTTGTCCAGCATGGCACCAAGGTCCTGATGACATCGCACGCGGCGATGACCGTCGCGGCTCTGGACGAGTACGACATCTTCCGCGTCGTGAGGAGCGATGGTCACGTCAGCGTCTCGCGCGCGACCCGGGCGGAGGCCATCAGCGAGCTGTCCGAAGGCCTCGCCACGGTGGACGCGGGCCTCAGGATTGCGGCGTATGATGCGGCCAAGGTGACGATCCTGACCGAGGGTCACAATGCTCGGCACCTCAGGAGGTGGGTCGAGTTGAACTTCCCGCAGGACGTCCACGTCTTCGAGGACTTGGCCGAGCACAGGAGCGATGGCGAGCTGCTCTCGTACGGCAGGCTGCTCGTCAGGATGACGACGAACACCCACTTCGTCATCGTCTGGGACTGCGACGCCGCGGGGAAGGCGGAGGCCTTGCGTCAGGAGCTACCCGTGGCGGCCAACGTCACGCCGTTCGCGTTCAGGCGGCGAGAGGACAACTCGATTGCCCGCAGGGGCATCGAGAACGCCTATGACGAGAAGCTTCTTGAGCCATTCTCGATCAAGAAGCACGACAGCGAGGACAGGTTTCTCGGGCGCGAGTTCCAGAAGAACCGGAAGACCGAGTTCGCGAACCATGTCCTGCGAGAGGGGACGGTGGAGTACTTCGCGCACTTCCAGGACCTGCACCGTCTCGTGACCGACATCCTCGGGTCGAAAGAGTCCTCGATTCCGTCGCAAGACAGGCCGGAACATGGGACGGACGCGGGCCATGGGGTGGAACGCGCCTCCGCGTAGGACATCTGGGAAGGGAGTCTGCGAACCCCCGGCCCACCGTCCTTCGGATCGGCGATGTGTCCCACCACGTCGTGCTCGGGCGAGCGTTCCTCGAGGAGGTCGTCATGATATACGACCGTCTTCGTGGGCAGATCACGTTCGCGAGCTCGCTGGACCCGTGCTAATGGGCGCCCTGTCTCGACACCACCTGCCGGGAACTCCCTTGCGGCTCCGGTGTCACCAGTGGGATCTCCCTGCCGCAGGCCGCGCAGCCGACCCACTTCGCCTTCGTGCACCGTTCTTGAATTCGCGCAGTCGCTAGAGCATCCCGGGAGTTCTCGCATGGCAGACGAACAGCACATTCGCTGGCTCCTCGAAGGGCGCGATGCGTGGAACGCGAGACGTCGCAATGAGAGGTTCACCCCGGATTTCTCCGGTGCGGACCTCTTCCAGAAGTTTCGAGAGGAGCGGCAGCTCAACGCCGGTGGCCACATCCCGCTGGCAGGTTTCGATCTGTGCTCTGCGAACTTCGCTGGTGCCTGGTTCAACACGCTCGCCTCGACGAGAAGTGCGGATCTGAGCCGCGCCCTTCTTCACATGGCGGACTTTCGCGGCGCTCGGCTGCGGCACGCCAGGCTCAGCGGCGCCCAGCTCGTGGGGGCAAGGCTTGAAGGCGCGGATCTGTCCTCTGCGACGCTCGATGACGCCGATTTCACTGGTGCCATCCTCGTGGGGGCCGACCTGTCGTGGTCCCGGCTCTGGAATGCCAGGCTCTTCCCCGAGGCCGATGCTGTCTTTGATCCGTTCGCGAGTCCGCCTCGATGGGAGATCACGTCTGTCGCCGAGCTGTTGGAGCATTGCACTTCGCTTCGTGGCAAAGCCCCTTCTCAGCGACGGTTTTACTTCCGTGGCGAGGCCAGGAACTGCTGGTCGCTCCGTCCCCTGGTGATGCGATGCAAGGGCGGGATCGCCCCGCATCGGGCTCACGAGGGCGAGATGCTCCTTGAGCTGATGTCGCGGCGCCCTGAGGACTTCGCTTCCGCTTCTGCCGCTCTCGATCAGTGGGTGCTCGCGCAGCATCACGGGCTTCCGACGCGCCTGTTGGACATCACACGCAACCCACTGGTGGCCCTCCTTGGTGCGTCTGGAGGGCTGGATTCCAGACCCGACGAATCTGCATGCGACGGTCGGGTGCATGTTTTCTCGGTCCCTCGCGAGCTGGTGAAACCCTTCACCAGCGACACGGTTGCCATTATCTCGAGCCTTGCGAAGCTCCCTCGCTCGGAACAGGACTGCCTGCTCGGCTGGGCACCAGACGATGTCGAACAAGAAGGTCCCGGAGCCTTTGCCGATCTGCTGTATCTGACGCACGAGCGCGCGACGCACCGTCTGTACCACCTGATCCGCCAGGAGCGCCCTCACTTCATGGAGAGCATCGAACCGCGGGACTACTATCAGGTCTTCGTTGTCGAGCCGGCTCGGTCCTTCGAGCGAATCCGAGCCCAGTCAGGTGCCTTCCTCATTTCGGCCTTTCACGAGCGGTTCGAACGTGAAGAGGTCCTGAAGTGGAACGCTGGGATCCCGGTCTACGATCATTTCGTGTTGGATGTGCCGAATAGGCACAAGAACTCAATCATTCGCGAGCTCTCTCTCCTCGATGTCACGCGCGAGAAGCTCCTTCCTGGTCTCGACGAGGCAGCGCGGTCAATCACCCGGCAGTTCTCTGAAACGCCTGCAACTGGGTCAACGAGCGGCGAACCCGACAAGTCTGGGGATTGCGCATAGCGAGTTGTAATTCGGTGTGGAGTATTGACCCCCTTGTGGAGTGCTCCAGGAGAGCTGGCATGGGATCGGCCTCGGGTGACCGACCGACTGTCACATTCGCTGGAATGTGAGGTATCCGTGATTGGCCACGACCTGCATGTCGACAGGCGCTTCCTGTTCACAGAAGACGATCAGATTGTTCGACGATGGCTCGCGGGCGCTCGGGACCAGTAGCCCGTCGGCGCCCAGGAACGCACACCCCTCGGCGATCTCCTGTGAGCGGGGATACTCCCGATCGCGCTCGAGGTAGCTCAGTTGGCCGAACGAAGCGACGTCGAAACCGATGGACGCGAGCGCGTCGAGGTCGGGGAATCGTACGACCGCCTTGAGGGAAACGTGCAGTTCAAAGAGCTCGTAGCGAACCTTGGACGGCGGCAGGGGCTGACCCTGATAGAGGTGGAATCGCCTCTCGGCGA
>CAYQVB010000147.1:0-11824 GCA_964420925.1 uncultured Ectothiorhodospiraceae bacterium
GGTCGGCCAGCGTCATCGCCTCGACCTGATCGTGGGTCACGTAGACCACGGTGGTCTCGACTCTCGCGTGGATGAGCTTGATCTCGGTGCGCATCTGCACGCGCAGCTTCGCGTCCAGGTTCGACAGGGGCTCGTCGAAGAGGAAGGCCTGTGGTTTGCGAACGATGGCCCGCCCCATCGCCACGCGCTGGCGTTCCCCGCCCGAGAGTTGCCGGGGCCGCCGATCCAGGAGCTCGGTGATGTCGAGGATCTCGGCCGCCTCCTTGACCCGCGCGGCGATCTCGTCCTTCGGCATCTTGCGCATCTCGAGGCCGAAGGACATGTTCTTGAACACCGACATGTGCGGGTAGAGCGCATAGCTCTGGAACACCATCGCGATGTCGCGGTCACGCGGCGGGAGATCGTTGACCAGCGCGTCTCCGAGCCAGATCTCTCCGGCGCTGACCTCTTCCAGTCCCGCGATCATCCGAAGCGTGGTGGACTTGCCGCACCCCGAGGGCCCCACCAGGACCACGAACTCGTTGTGCTCGATGTCGAGGTCGACGTCGCGAACCGCCTCGACGTCGTCGAAAGCCTTTCGCAGCGACTTGAGTTGAATTCTTGCCATGTCAGCCCTTGATCGCGCCCATGCTGATGCCGCGCACCAGGTAGCGCTGGAAGAAGACGACCGCGAAGAACACCGGAATCGTTCCCAGGATCGACATCGCGCCCACCGAGTTCCAGTAGGTCTGCTGGGCTGCGAAGTAGCCGGTCACCTGCACCGGGTAGGTCACGATGTGGTTGTTGGTGAGCACGAGTGCGAACACGAACTCGTTCCAGGTGAACAGGAAGGTGAACACCGCGGTGGCGAAGATGCCGGCCCGGGACATCGGCACGATGATCTTGTAGAGCACCTGCCAGCGCGTGCAGCCGTCCACCAGTGCGCTCTCCTCGATCGCGACGGGGACGTCCTCGATGTAGCCGCGCATCATCCAGATCACGAAGGGCAGGTTGAAGGCCACGTACACCACGATGATCGACGGGAAGGTGTCGAGAATGTCGATGAACGCAAAGGCGAGGAAGAGCGGGAACACGATCGCGATGGGAGGTAGCATGCGCTGGGACATGATCCAGATCGCGAAGTTGTGTCCGCCGGTGCGGAAGCGGGCCATCGAGTAGGCGCACATGGTCCCCAGCACCATCGCGATGATGGTGGTGGAGGTCGCGATGATCAGGCTGTTGATCAGGGTCTGCGCGTCGAAGCTCGCGCCCCGGAAGAGCGAGGCGAAGCTCCCCAGGCTCGGATCGGCGGGGAAGTACACCGGCGGCACCGCGTACACCTCGTCCGCGGACTTGAACGCCATGAGGAAGAGCCAGTAGATCGGGAACGCGACGATCAGCGTGATGAAGAGCGCGCCGGCGTAGCGGGCGGACTGGATCAGGTTGCGGCGCCGCACGACGCCGCCGCGGGTGCCCGCGCTGCGGGCGGCACTCATCGCGAAAGCTCCACGCGGCGCAATGCGGTGACGACGAGAATCGACAGCAGCACGATGATCACGAAGACCATGGCGCCGGTGTAGCTGGTCTCGAACTGGTGAAATCCGGTGATGTACATGTAGATCGATGTTGTCTCGGTGAGGGTGCCCGGCCCTCCCCGCGTGATGACGAACACGATGTCGAAGATGCGTACCAGGTCGAGCGCCCGGATGAGGAGGGCGATGAACATCACCGGCCAGATCGCGGGCAGCGAGATGCGGAAGAAGGTGGTCCAGAACCCCGCGCCGTCGATGGCCGCGGCGTCGGTGAGATCGGTGTCCACGTTGGAGAGCGCCGCAAGCAGGATGAGGAACATGAAGGGGAACCACTGCCACACCTCTGCGATGAGGATGACGGGGTACACCCAGTTGGGTTCGACTACCCAGGTGATCTCCACCGGGAATCCGAGCAGCGCGGAGAGCCCGTGGGTGATGGGGCCATAGCGGGTGTCGAACATCAGCCGCCAGATCGCGCCGACGACCACCGGACAGACGACCGAAGGCAGGATCAGGATGGCGATGAAGATCGGCTTGAAGCGCATGTCGGCGAGGAACATGCGGGCCACCAGCAGGCCGATGATGAGCTCCAGCGGCAGCGCGATCGCGGTGATGATCGCGGTGTGCCACAGGGACTCCCAGAATCGCTCGTCCTCGAAGAGGAGCTCGTACCAGAGAAAGCCGTGCCACGAGTAGTCCTGGTCGAACATCGTGACGTTCTGCACGCTCACCACGAGCGCGTAGAGGATCGGGAAGAGGCCCACCAGCAGCATGACGAAGACCGCCGGCCCGATCAGCCAGTACTTGACGTTGCGTTCCTGACGCAGCGTCCTGCCGTGCAACGCGACTGCGGTCATCGTGGAGCCATGGGGGCCTCGCGGCGTCTACCGGTTAGCGGCAAGGTCCGGCGGGCCGGGCGCATCCGTCCCGGCCCGCCGGCACGAAGCCTCATCGATAGGCGTTCGCGTTGGCCTTGAACTGCTGGTAGACGTCCCGCTGGCGGTCGACGCCAATCTGCTTGGTCACCCGGTTCGCCGCCTTGCAGGCGGTGTCGAGCGCATCCTGGGCGCTCTCGCCGCCGATCGCGGCCTGGATCGCGTTGTCGATCAGGTCGTGGTACTTCTGCGCCTGGATCACGGTGAGATCCTGCACGCCGTTTTCGCCGCCGACCTTGAGCGCGTCGAGGTACTGGTCCGCGTTCGGCCACAACTGGCGGAAGCCCTCGTCGGAGTAGTGCGACACCCGGAAGGGATCCCGGATCGAGTAGCCGAGGCTGGTCTTGCCGAGGCTCTCGCGCACGGAGTTCGACCACTGGGCGAAAAGGTAGGCCGCTTCCTGGTTGTCGCTCTTGGCGGCGACGCTGATTATCCAGCCCACCGCCAGCTCGGGGGTGCCGCCGGGCGGGACCGCATAGCCCACCATGCCTTCGACCTCGGAGCGGGGGACCCAGTTCATGGCGTCGATGTCGGTGCCGATGTTCTGCACCCAGCGGCCCACTCCGGGCCAGGTGTAGTGCAGCGCGACGTCACCGGCGAGGAAGGAGGCGCCGGCTTCGGTGAAGCCCCAGGCGTCCACGCCGGGCGGCATGTAGCGGCGCTGGTCCACGAATGCCTCCAGGGACGCAACGCCCTGCTCGGAGTTCCACGTGCAGTCCATGGTCTCCTCGTCGAAGAAGCGCCCGCCGTAGTCGCGGAACATGTCCATCCAGAAGTAGAGCGTCAGGCCCTTCGCCCGCGGCTGCGCCGCGCCGTACATGTCCGGACCGTACTTGTCGGTGATGAACTGGGCGACGTCGTCCCACTCCTCCCAAGTCGTGGGCGCGGCGAGCGCGTAGCCGTGCATCTCCATGAACTCTTTCTGGTTCTCTTCGTTCTCCTCGATCAGGTCCTTCCGGTACATCATGATGTGCACGTCGCCGTCATCGGGAAAGCCGTACACGCTGCCCTTGTACTCGCCCCATCCCTTGTAGGCGTCGGCGATGTCCGCGTACTCGTCGCGGTAGCCGTACTGGTCCATCCAGTCGTCGACGGGAACGATGGCGCCCATTTCCACCAGGTCCGGCAGGTAGGCGGGGGCGACGTCGAGCACGTCGTAGTTGGCGGGACCGCGGAAATCCTGCACCGTGGTCACGAACATCTCGTTCACCGGCGCGCTGGTGATCTCGATCTTGATGCCGGTGAGCTCTTCCCATTTCTTGGCGTTGTAGAGCTCCCAGCCCAGCGCCTGCAGTCCGGCCTCGGTGTGGAGCGAGAGCGTGGTGCCGCGGTACTCCTGGGCGGCGGCCACCGCGCGGTCGGCGGCGTCCTCCGCCAGGGCGCTCTGGCCGACGACGAGCGCCAGTCCGAGAGCGAGGCTCATCTTCTTCATCATGGTCAACTTCCCTCCTCGGGTTGTGGGTACTTGGGCGGCCGGCGCTGCCGTGGCAGCAGGGCATGGACGCCACCGGGGCGGCGTCGCGCGCCCTCGAATACGCGAGTAAGGCGTCCGATGTCAAGGTGTGCGAACACTCCCATCAGAGGTCCCGGGCCGCCATCCGGTCGCGGATGTGCTCGGCCTGGCGGATGGCGAGCGCCACGATGAGCAGGGTCGGATTCGGCGCCATCGAGGTCGTGAACTGGCTTCCGTCCGATACGAAGAGGTTCTCGAGGTCGTGGCTCTGGCCGAATCCGTTGAGGACGCCCCGCTCGGGGTCCCGGCTCATGCGGCAGGTCCCCATGTTGTGGGAGGCGGGCAGGGGCGGGGCGATCCAGACGCGGCTCGCGCCCGCGGCGAGCGCGAGATCGCGGGTCTTCTCGTTGGCGTGGGCCTTCATCGCGATGTCGTTGGGGTGGTCGTCGAGGTGCAGGGTCGGGATGGGCAGTCCGAACTGGTCCCGCTCGCTCGTGTGCAGGGTGATCCGGTTCGTCTCCACCGGCAGGTCCTCGCCGTTGAAGTGGAATCCGCCGAGGTGGTCGTACTGCTCAATCCAGCTCGTGTACTCGCGGCCCCAGCCCTTCGGGTTCATGAAGGCGGCGAGGAAGGGCAGGCCGAGACCGAGGGAGCCGCTGAAGTAGCCGGCCACGAAGCCCCGCGAATCGTCGTGGCCCGCCTCGTCGCGGACGATGCCCCCGGTGACCCGCCCCCGGTTCATGTGCACCGGGCGCTCGAAGACGCCGTAGAGGTAGCCGGTGGTGTGGCGCATGTAGTTGCGTCCGAGCTGACCGGAGGAGTTGGCGAGCCCGTCCGGGAAGCGGCTCGACTCGGAGTTGAGCAGCAGTCGGGTGGTCTCGAAGGCATTCGCGGCCACGCACACCAGGCGCGCGCGCTGGCGCTGCGTCTCGCCCGCGCCGTCGATGTACACGACCTCGCGCACACGGTTCTTGTCGTCGTGCTCGATGCGCACTGCCATCGCGTGGGTGCGGACCTCGCAGCGTCCCGATGCCTCCGCGGCGGGAAGCTCGGAGTTCATGGTGGACCACTTCGCGCCGGAGCGGCAGCCCTGCATGCAGAAACCGATCTGGTCGCAACTGTTGCGCCCGCCGTAGGGGACGGAGTTGATGGCGGTCGGGTTGGGGTCGAAGTCCCGGTACCCCATGCGCTTCGCCCCCAGCGCGAGGAGCTTGTACACGTTGTTGCCGGGATGCAGGGGAATGCCATTCCGGCCGGTCACCCCCATCTTATTCTCCGCACGCACGTACCAGGGCTCGATCTCCTCGAAGGTGAAGGGCCAGTCGGCGAGGTTCGCCCCCTCCACCGCGCCGTAGGTGCTGAGCGCCCGGAACTCGTGGGGCTGCACGCGGGGGCACATCGCGGCCCAGTGCAGGGTGGAGCCGCCGTAGCCCTTGCACACCCAGGTCGGGGCTTCCGCGAAGTCCCGCGCCACCGGCGAGGAGCCGGTGGCGTCGCGCTTGTCCTTCCAGGTGAAGCGCTCCCACATCGTCCACTCGTCGTTGACGAAGTCGTCCATCGTGAAGCGGGGGCCGGCTTCGAGGAGGACGACGTCGATCCCGTTCCGGGTCAGCTCGTTGGCGAGCGTTCCGCCCCCCGCGCCCGAGCCGATGATCACCACGACGGAGTCGTCGTCCTGCCCGTAGGTGACGGTGGGCACGTCACGCTCGATGGTGCGGAGCAGCTTCTTCACCGCCGGCTTCCCGTTTCGCTCCGGCCCGCGCGAGGCCCGTACTCTCTGCCGTTGCCGGCGCCGGCGCTGTCCTCCACGGCTCATTTCTCCGGTACCCACGCGGCGTCGTCGAATCCTCGCCTCACGTACCCGCCGAGGTGGGAGGAGGGTCCCTCGTAGCCGAAATGGGCCCAGACCACGGGATTGCGGTAGAGGTTGCGTACCGTCGTGCCGCGGATGTCGTTGAAGAATTCCGAGCCCTCGATCTCCTTCAGGGCCGCCACCTTGCGCTCCTCGGGGAGATCGACGAAGCGCTTCTCCATCGCGGAATCCAGCAACGCCACGCCTTCGACGATGAGGCCGACACGCTCGGCGTCCGCCTCTTTCGCGATCGAGCGGACGATGTCCGCGTAGGGGGCGTCGTCGAGCGCGTCGTGCGGAAAGAGCTGCCGCGCCATTGCAACGAGCGTCGCCCTGCAGTGCGCGTCGAGCCCGCTCATCGCGCCACTCCGTAGCTCTTCGCCATCAGCTCGATGGGATGGAAGGGGCCCTGCCGGGGGAGCGCCGCATTTCCCGCCACCGAGGGCATGCCGTGCGCGATCCGATCCGCGGCCAGCGGACACTCCGAGGCGAAGTAGCGGCGACCGCTCTCCGCAGTCTGGCGCATCACCCGCTCGCCCACCTTCATGCTGGTGTCGAAGTTCTCCTTCAGGATGCCCCAGGTTCCCCCGTGGCCGGAGCAGCCTTCGGTGATCAGGACCTCGCAGCCGGGGATCATGCGCAGCATCACCGCCGCCTTCGCGCCGACTCCCTGGGCGCGGGCGTGGCAGGCGAGGTGCAGCGCAATGCCCCCGTCCAGCGGCGCGAGCCCTTCCGCGAGGCCGTCGGTGCGCTCGAGCGCCACCACGTACTCGCAGATGTCGAAAGCGTTCATGGCGAGGCGCGCGACCGCCTTGTCGTCAGGGAGGTACTGGGGCCAGGTGGTCTTCAGCATCAGCGTGCAGGAGGGGACGAGGGCGACCACGTCGTAGCCGTCGTCCATCCACCGCCCGAGCTCTGCCGCCACGCGGCGGGCGCGACGCGTCACGTCAGCCATGTCGCCTTCCTCGAGCTGCGGCATCCCGCAGCATTCCGGGTAGACGATCTCGGTCTCCACGCCGTTCCTGGCGAGCACGGCACGCGCCGCGTGTCCGATGTCCGGGTTGTGGTACTCGACGAAGCAGGTGGCGTAGATGACGGCCTTGCGGCCTGTGGCGGGAGCGCCCGTAGCCGGTGCCGGGCGCGCCGCCTTCGCCTGCCGGCTGAAGGTCGCGGAGTGTGCGCGGGGCAGCTCGCTCTTGCGGTGAATGCCGGTCGTCCATTCCAGGATCGGTCGCGTCACGGGGTTGCCGGGTCGTGAGGCCCAGTTGACGATCGGGGCGACGGAAGTCATGAGCCGCCCGTTCCGGTCCGTCTTCCTGAGCTCCCGCACCACGCGGCCGGTCTTGCCCGTGCTCGCCTCGTGGGCGCGGCAGCGCACCATGAGGCTCGGGAAGTCTACCGCGTACGCGTGCGGCGGCACGTAGGGGCACACCGGGTAGCACATGTCGCACAGGGTGCAGGCGTCCGCGACCGGCGCGAAGCGCTCGATGGGCGCGGAGGCGATGCCGCCGGGTTCGCGGTCCGCGATGTCGAAGAGGCGCGGAAACGAGTCGCAGAGCATCTCGCAGCGCCGGCAGGAAGCGCATACTTCGAAAACCCGGCGTTGCTCTGCGTCGAGGGCGCTTGCGTCGAGGTAGGAGGGATCCTGCCAGTCGACCGCGAGCCGGGCTGCAACCGTCGTGTCGCTCTCCGCCATGCGCGCGCTCCCGGCCCTCAGTCGCGGGGCTTGCCGGGTCCCCAGGTGTCGGAGAGCGTGTATCCGAGCGGGAAGGGGTCGCTCGGATGCACGCCCAGCGTGTAGCGACCGTAGATCCAGGAGCGCCCCGAGATCTTCGGCTGGACTGCGGTGCGGTTGCCGACCCGTGTCGTTCCCGCAATGCGCGACTGGAAGCAGCCGCCGATGACGGAACGTGAGGCGATCTCCTGGTCCACCTCCAGCTCGCCGCGCTCGTGCATGAGCGCGAGCCGGGCCGCGGTGCCGGTGCCGCAGGGCGAACGATCCACGCGGCCGGGGAAGATGATGTTGGCGTTGCGGATTTCGGACCCCGCCCCGGCCATGAAGATGGGGTACTCGATCCGGTCGAAGGCCGGAGTCTCGGGATGTCGCACCTCGATTTGTTCCGTCGCCGCATCGAGGATGCGCATGCCGGTGTCGACGAGGTCGCGCGCCTCGTGGGCGGTTACTTCGAGGCCGAGCGCCGCCCCGTCGATCAGCGCGAAGTAGCAGCCGCCGAAGGCCACGTCGACGGTGATCGATCCGAGGCCCTCGACTTCGAGCGGATGATCGAGGTGCTCGACGAAGCTCGGCGGGGCGTCGATCTCCACGCGCTCGACCTTGTTCCCCGCCCAGGTCGCCTTCGTCTCCACGATGCCCGCGGGCGTGTCGAGCCGGACCACGGGGTTCGGCCCCGTCGCTTCGACCATGCCGGTTTCCAGCAGGGCGGTGGTGACGCACATCGCGTTGGATCCGGACATCGCGTGCGCGGCGTCCGGCTGAATCGGAATGAATCCCATGTCCGCATCGTCCCGGCAGGGAGGCACGAGCAGGTTGATCGTCATCTGGGCGGCGCCGCGCGGCTCGTAGAGGCAGCGCTTCAGAATGGAATCGTCGACCGAATTGATATAGGTCATCTTGTCGGTCATGGTCGCGCCCGGTATCTCGGGCGCCCCAGAGACGATGATGCGACCGACTTCGCCCTCGGCGTGCACGCCGAGGAGCTCCATCTCGTGCTCGAGATGCAATCCCTTCGCCATCAGCGTTTCCTTTGCGACCCGACCTCGGGATGCTGAATAAGTAAAAGCCCGGACTAAGTCAAATCGCGCAGTGGGCGACTCGCCCGAAAGGAGCGGGGGTACACTGACGTGAAGACTCGAGGAGGAAACATGAAGCTCGGTTTGTGCCTGCCCCACGAAACCCTGCACATGGCGGGGGAAAGCGCGAGCGCGGACGATGTGATCCGCCTCGCCCGGCTGGTCGAGGCGCTCGACTACGATTCGGTCTGGCTGGTCGATCACTTCTGCTATCGGCCCTACGACGATCAGGAGGAGCTTGGCATCAGGGTCCCCGAGGAGAGGAAGGACCTGGTCATCGGGGCCTGGGAGTGCTGGACGACGGCGAGCGCGGTGGCGATGGCCACCCGGCGCGTGGATATCGGCACCCTGGTTTCGAACACCGGCTATCGCAATCCGGCATTGCTCGCACGGATGGCGGAAACCGTCGACGCCTTCTCGCACGGCCGGCTGATCTTCGGCGTAGGCGGCGGCGATTTTCCTTCCGAGCACCTCATGTTCGGCTATCCGTGGGAGCGCCGCATCAGTCGATTCGAGGAAGCTCTGAACATCATCAAGCCCATGATGCAGGGCAAGAGGGTGACCTTCGAAGGCGAGCACTATTCCGCTAGGGATGCGCAACTCCTGCCTCGCGGCGAGCGCCCGGAGGGCGCGCCACTCCTCATCGGCGTGCTCGGCAACGGACCGCGCATGAGACGGCTGGTGGCGCAGTTCGCGGACCACTGGAACTGCTGGCTCGCCTTCCGTGACAACCGTCCCGAGGCGTATCTGCCCTACCGTGACGCCATGTTCGCCGCGTGTGAGAAGCACGGCCGTGACCCCGCCACGCTGACCCTCAACGTGACCGCGCGCATCTGCGCACTCGACGACGGTCCGGAGTTTGCGGGCAGCAATCCGATCTGGGGCTCGTCGCAGCAGATCGCGGATCGGCTGAACGAGTTCGCCGAGCTCGGGGTCAGCCACATGAACACCTTCCTCAGCCCCAACAACGAGCGGGGTTACGAGGCCCTGGCGCCGGTGCTGGAGCTGCTGGACAAGGGCTGAGCGGCGGCGGCCGCTACGCGGTTCGGCTGACGCTAAGGAGCGAGCGACCTTGTGCAATTCGTCCTGGGGCTGGGGCGGACTTGGGGAGCACCTCAACCGGGGAAAGGCGCCGGGTCTCGGCCGCAGCCTGGAAGACCATGGATCTCCTCCTCAACCCTCGGCGGAAATCAGCAGGGTGCTGGTGGGCCGGCCCGCGCGCACCGGGGTGGGCTCGGGCTCGAGATCGCCGTAGCGCAGCCATTCGACGTTCTTCGCCGCGCGGTTCACTTCGGGGCTCGAACGCCGCGGCGGGCCCTCGCGGCGGCCCTTTTCCAGCATGCGGCGCGGATCGTCGGTATGGGCAAAACCGAGATAGGGGCCGCCGTAGTCGTAGCCGATGAGGCGCTGGAGCTTCTCCGGATACTCGCGTGCGATCTCCGGCGGGTTGACGAGGTACTGGTTCTCTTCCTGACGCAGCCAGCCGAGTGCGTACTGCAGGGCGAGGCCGGTGCGCACGCCGTCGGATCGGTTGTCGCCGCCGCCATGCAGTACCCCACCGGTGTAGACGAGCACCGAGCCTGCCGGCATCTCCGCAGCGATGATTTCGTCCTCGTAGGGCATTCGGTCGTGCTCCCAGCGGTGACTGCCGGGAACGATCCGGGTCGCGCCGTTCTCGGCGCTGAAGTCGGAGAGGGCCCACATCGTCGGCATGATGGTGGGGGGATGAGGGTGCACCAGCGGGTAGATCAGTCCATCCCGGTGCAGCGACTGGGCCTCCGCCCCTGGAGCGAGATGCATGATGCCGGAGAAGTTGAGCCGGTAACGTGCGCAATGGGGCAGCAGCAGCCGGTCCGCCAGCGCGAGCACCGTCGGGTCGAGCACCAGCTCGCGCACCGCGCTCGACTTGGCCAGCAGCCCGCCCACGCGCTTGGTGCGAAAGCCGAGAAACGCGTCATGGCCCCAGAGCGCCGCGTCGATGTGCGGCATCAGCTCTTCCCGCGCCCGCGCGGTCAACGGGGCCGCGAGATCCTCGATGATCACGTAGCCATCGCGAGCCAGCCGGGCGGCCAGCACATCCGGCGGCGTATCGGGGGGGCTCAGTGTGGGGATGGCGTTCATGGGAAGCTCCTCGGACGCTTTGCTGATTCGGCCGGCGGCCGGAACGCCCCCGGCCGGGGACGTATGCGAGCCCTCAGACCCCGTTGCGGGGAATCGACTCGTCCCACTCCCGGGAGAACACCGTCTCCTCGCTCTCGAAGGCGTCGAGGCGGGCGGAGACGTGGAAGTGGGTTGCGTCGGCGGTCAAATCGCAGGATACCGCGATGCGGGCATCGATCTGCCCCGGCCGGGCGAAGCGGTTCTCTCCGGTGAGCCTGGTCCGGGCGGTGAGGGGATCGCCGGCGACGAGTGAGCGTTCGCAGGTCGTGCGCTTCGCGATCTCCCAGCCGTGACGCTCGAAGCGTACGCGGCCGCTATAGTCCTCGTCGCGGACCGTGAGTCGCCCGGTCGCGACGTCGCGCATCTGGGTGATCGTGTGCGGGATCTCGGGCTCCAGCATGGTCGTCGGGTGGGTCGCGCTCATGCGCGGCGGAGGCAGCGGCGCGAGGCGCTCGTCCTCGGGGCTGGGCGGGCGCACCGGAAGAGTCAGGTGGCTTTCGCCGACGTGTACGGTGAGCGTGGTGATGGCAGGTGAGGGCCATACGAGCGGCCAGCACCCGCTCGCGACCGCGACCCGCAGGCGTTGCCCGGGCACGAAGCGATGGGCGATGTCGTTCAATTTCACTTCGACGGTGTAGACGGTGCCCGGTTCCAGGTTCTGCGGCGATTCGTGTCCGTTGCGGTGGGTGAGGTTGAGCAGACCGTAGGTCACCCGGTTCGAAGAATCGTCGGGCGCCAGCTCGCAGAGTCGCACGTGGAGCAGGCCCTGGGGCTGGTCCAGCGCCATCTTCAGGGTGAGGGTCGGCGCCCCGAAGATCTCCAGGGCGTTTTCGAGCGGTGCGCTGTCGAAACAGAGCGAACGGGCATCGTCGGTGAGCTGATCGGGGGGCTCGGTGGGGTCTCCGGCCCCGTGGCTCGACCACGCGGTGGCGCAGAGTCCGGCCTCCGCGGGGCTTCGTATGCTCAAGGGGAGAGACGGGCCGGCCTCGCTTTCCAGCCCGTCCGCGTTGAGGATGTAGCGCCGCTGCTCGATGCGCTCGGAGGGCCAGCCCGCTTCGCATATCCAGCGCCCGGGGCGGAAGGGATGGTGGCTGCGCGGCGG
>CAYQVB010000148.1:0-13539 GCA_964420925.1 uncultured Ectothiorhodospiraceae bacterium
ACGATGAGACGAGCGATTCCTTCCTGATCATGGACGTCAATCCCAACCGGGCTCCCTGGGTATGGGTCGAGTCGGGTGATCTGATTGCGGCGATGCGGACCTTCGATACGGTCGAGAACCGCGGTTATCTCCTCGTTTCGGAAGCCAGGTAAGGGAACGCACGAGCCGACTCCATTCCAAGAGGCCGGACGCGGAGCCGCTCTCATCCCGGTTGACCAGGGCCACATTCTCCACCCGGCCCCCTGACTGCTCGGCAAACAGCGGAGCGCATCATCGGACCTCCGGCCGTTTTGCGTAATCCGGCAAATCGCAAGTCACCTTGAAATGTCGTTGAATTGCGGAAGACGAAGAGGCACATGACGATTGCTGGAACGGATATGGGGGCGTTCATCACAGGTGCGACAGTGTCGCGGGAGTCACGGTGCCGTCGCCCCACCTGACCGACCGGCTCTTCGTGCGTCTGGGAGAACGGCGCTACCGGGTGGAACGTCCCTGGGGCGAGCTTCCGGAGGGCATGGCGCCCGGCCAGGTCTCCCACGTCGGCGTGGACTCGCGGGATAACGTATACGTGGTGCTGCGACGCGACGCGGTCGCGGACCCCGAACCCCGCGACGCCGTGGTCGTGTTCAGCCCGGAGGGTCGCTTCCTGCGCTCCTTCGGACGGGAGTGGATGGCGGACGCGCACGGGATATTCATCACCCCCGACGATGTCGCCTTCATCCCGGACCGCGACGCGCACCAGGTCTGTGCCTTCGATTCCGAGGGCCGACTACTGTTCACCCTGGGTGAGCGGCACCGCCCTCTCGAGCCCTTCAACCACCCGAGCGACGTCGCGGTCGCGCCGAACGGAGACATCTACGTCTCGGACGGGTATGGCAACTCCCAGGTGCACCGATTCTCCTCCCGGGGTGAAGCGCTCGGAAGCTGGGGGCAGCCCGGGGGCGGTACCGGAGAGTTTCGGCTCCCCCATGCGGTTTGGGTGCTCACCGACGGCCGGGTGCTCGTCGCGGACCGCGAGAACTGCCGGGTGCAGGTCTTCGACCCCGAGGGGCGCTACCTGGACGAATGGGACGACCTCTACCACCCTGCCGACATCTACGTCGACGCTGAAGGCGTCGTCCACGTCACCGACGAAACGCCGAGACTCACGGCATTCACCCAACGCGGCGAGATGCTCGGCCGATGCCGTCCCAGTCTCAACACGCCGCACGGCATCTACGGCGACTCGAAGGGCAACCTGTTCATCGCCGAGGTGCGCCCGTCCCGCATCACCCGCCTCGCCTTGCAAGTAGACTGAAACGAGAAGAACAAGACTCGGGCCGGCGGACTCCCGCTTCCCACCTCCGCGCGTCGGGCGGAACGGTCTCGTCCCTGAACTCCGGCAAAATGAGGATTTTCAGCCCATGACCAGAATCGCCATCCAGGTGTATCCCCAGCATTGCGAGTTCGCCGACATCCGTCGCGCCTTCCTGACCGCGGAGGAGCTCGGCGCCGATCGTGTGTATACCTGGGACCACTTCTTCCCGCTCTTCGGAGACGCCGACGGCACGCATTTCGAGTGCTTCTCGATGCTCGCGGCGCTCGGGGAGGCGACTTCGACGATCCGCTTCGGACCGCTCGTCGCGTGCAACTCGTACCGCAATCCGGAGTTGCTCGCAGACATGGCCCGCACGATTGACCACATCTCGGGCGGGCGCTTCATCCTCGGCATCGGTTCGGGGTGGTGCGAACGGGACTACGACGAGTACGGCTATGAGTTCGGGACCGCAGCGAGCCGGCTGCGCGACCTGGGCAGCGCCATCCCGCGCATGAAGGCGCGGCTCGGCAAGCTCAACCCGCCGCCGAGCGGTCCGCTTCCGATCATGATCGGAGGCGGCGGCGAGAAGGTGACGTTGCGCCTGACCGCCGAGCACGCGGACATCTGGCACGGGTCCGGGAGCGACGGCACCGGCAAACGCTCCCCCGTCGAGCAGGTGCGGCACAAGAACTCAGTGCTCGACGCCTGGTGCGCGAGAATCGGGCGCGACCCCCGGGCCATCGAGCGGTCCATCGGCATGAATGCCGACGCCCTGCATCTGGCCGACGCGGTCGCTGATGCCGGCGCCGACGAGATAACGCTCGGAGTCGCCGGACCGCAATTCGACTTTCAATCGGTCAAGCAATGGCTCGCATGGCGCGATGCACGCGGGACGGTCTGAACTTCCGATCCCAATGGCTCGTGCGTGCGAGTGTCACGCCGGCGCTGCCGGGGATCCCTCACCGGCTCGCGTACGCCGGTGGTGCCTGAAAGGCGAAGCCCTCGCGTTCGAGCAACTGTGCGCTCTGAATGGTGACCAGGTCCCCGTACGCGGGTCCGATGATCTGAACCCCGATCGGTAGCCCGGCGTCACCGGGACCGGTCGGGATCACCGTGGACGGAAGATGCGAGATGCCGGGCAGCCCCGCCCAGAATATCTGCTGCCAATAGGGTTGGGTCGTGCCGTCGACCTCGATCGTGCGCTCCCTGAAGGGGCGGTGGTCGTGGACCATCGCCGGAGTGGCGGTCTGCGGCGCGAGCACGAGGTCGTAGTCCTCGAAGAATGCCTGCCAGGCCCAGCGCAATCGATCGCGCTCGCTGTTGAGACCGAGCCAGGTCCGGTGGTCCATGATCGAGGCACGCAACTCCAGCGCTCTCTCGCTCTTGTCCTCGGGCGCGAGTGCGGCCACCTTGCGCCGGCGTTCCTCGTACTCCTCGTCCGTGCCTTCGCCGGCACCGATGAAAGCGAAGAGCAACCGGTAGTAGACATCGTGGCTGTGGGCGCTGCACACGGGCCTGGCTTCATGGTCCACCGTGGCGCCCGCATCCCGAAACACCTGCGCGACGCGCTCGACCCGGCCGGCAATCTCACGGGTCACGGGGGCCACGTCGTCGTTGCTCCACACCGCGACTCGCAAGTCCCCGAGCTTCCGACCGGCGAGCGTCAGCAACTCGTAGCGAATGCCCCGGTCGAGCGCGTCCGGATGCGCCAGGAGTCGGAGCATCACTTCCAGATCGAGCGCCGAGCGCGCCATCGGACCCACTACCGCGATGTCCGGCTCCGAGACCATGTAAGGCAAACCGTGACCGCGCGAAGGCACCAGGCCCCACGTCGGCTTGTGGCCGAACACGCCGCAGTAGTGCGCGGGCGTGCGGATGAAGCCGCCGATGTCGGAGCCCATCTCGAGGATTGACAGTCCGGCCGCCAGTGCCGCACCCGACCCCCCCGAGGAGCCACCGGGAGTGTGCGCCAGGTTCCAGGGGTTGTTGGTGGTCCCGTAAATGTTGTTGTAGCTCTGAATGTCGCCCAGCATGATCGACACGTTGGTCTTGCCAAACACCACGGCGCCGGCCTGCTTCAATCGCTCCACTGCAACCGAGTCGGTCGATGCGATGTTGTCGGCGTACTCCTCGACTCCCCAGGTGGTGGGTGACCCCGCGAGGTCATATGCCTCCTTCACGGTCATGGGGATGCCGAGCAGGGGTCTGTGCTCGTTCGGCGCCTCGGTGATGGAAGCGGCCTGCGCTCGCGCACCCTCGGCATCGAGCCAGCAAAGGGCGTTCGTATCAGCGTCGATTCGCTCGATTCGGGCCAGGCACTCATCGAGCAACTCGAGCGCGCTCACCTCGCGGGTCTTGAGCTTTTCGGCGAGCTGGATTGCGGAATCGAAGGCGGTCATCGGGCTGCTCCGGTCGGTAGTCGAGGGGCAAGGTCACCCACATCATGGAATGCGGTTACGGAAGCGGACATGTTCCGGGAGAAAGATCGACAGGGGAAGCGCACACTCCAGGCGAAGAATCAGCGCTGCATCGCCTTTCCGGGCCCCGCTTTCGGCCGGCTGCCGAAGTCGAGGGGGCCGAGGAACACTTCCGCTCTGACAGTGCGCCTCGTGGTCATCGGGGCGACGCAACACTTGTGCTGCGCTCGCTTTGGGAAGGATCGGGGTCGAGGCCGCCGCCTGCATCGGGCCGGATGTGCTGGTGCGGTCCACGCGGCAGGTAGCGCCCGTAGCCGGACTCGCCGACGACCTCGCCCTCGTGCGCGATCACCGCGCCCCGGCAGAGGGTGGTGACCGGCCAGCCCTTGACCTTCCAGCCCTCGAAGGGCGTGTAGTCGACGTTGTGGTGCAGGTCGTCGTTGGTGATCGTGACCTCGCGCTCCGGGTCCCACAGCACCAGGTCCGCATCGGCGCCGACGCTGATCGTTCCCTTGCGCGGATGGAGCCCGAAGATGCGCGCCGGCCCGGTGGCGGAGAGGGAGACGAAGGTCGCGAGATCGATGCGGCCCTTGCTCACCCCTTCGGAGAAGAGCAGGGGCAGCCGGGTCTCGATGGTGGGAAGGCCGTTGGGGATCCGGTCGAAGCCCGCATTGGAGCCGCCCACCTGCTTGCCGGCGGCGCCACAGTAGTTGAAGGGAGAATGGTCCGAGGTGATCGCCTGCAGCACGCCTTCGCGCAGGTAGCCCCACAGCGCCTCGTTGTCGGCCGGGGTGCGCAGCGGCGGGCTGCACAGGAACTTCGCGCCCTCGAATCCGGGACGGTCGGCGTCGCCCTCGTTCAGCAGCAGGTAGTGCGGGTGCGTCTCGCCGAACACTTCGAGCCCGCGCGCCTGGGCGCGGCGGATCTCCTCCGCGGGCTCGGCCCCCGAGACGTGGAAGATCTGAATGGGCACCCCGACGATCTCCGCGAGCGCGATGGCGCGGTGGGTCGCCTCGCGCTCCGCCGCCATCGGGCGCGAAGCGGGCTGATACTTCGGAGCGGTGCGCCCATCCCGCAGCAGTTGCTCGGTGCACCAGTTGACCGCGTCGTTGTTCTCGGCGTGGACGAGCACCAGCGCGCCGTGCTCCCGGGCGACCGCCATCACGCGCAGAGCCTCCGCATCCCCGAGGGGCAGACGGGAGGCGGCGAAGTACTTGAGCGAGCGCACGCCGCCCGCGATCACGTCGGGAAGCTCCCGCAGCACCCGCTCGTCGACGCGCCGGATGATGATGTGGAAGGCGTAGTCGATGAGCGAGCGGCGCGCGAGCCGATGGTAGTCCGCCACCACCTCGCGGAGATCGTCGGCGAGCATCTGGTCCGCGAAGCAGATGACAGTCGTGGTGCCGCCGCAGGCGGCGGCGCGGGTCGCGGTCTCGAAAGTGTCGGGATTCTCCCCGAGGCTCTCCGGCTGCTCGATGTGGCAATGGCTGTCGACTCCACCGGGCAGCACGAGGCGCCCGCGGGCGTCGATCGTCTCCCGACCGCGGCCCAGCCCATGGCGCAGAGCGACGATGCGCCCGCCGGCGACCCCGACGTCACAGGACTCGAGGCCGTCCTCCGTCGCGACTTGCGCTCCTGCCACGACCAGATCGAATTCCGCCATCTGTCGTCTCCCCGGAGCGTCATGTCACGAGCTGGTGCCCCTTCGTCGCCATGATAGCGGTCCCGGGGGACACCGCCATCCGAAGTGATCAAACGATGCCGGCCGATGCACACTCCGACTCGAGCGTGCTCGTCACCGGCGCCGGCGGTGGCATCGGCTGGACGGCCGCCGCGGATTTTGCGGGAGCGGGGACCCGGGATGCGCGCGCTCACCGAGACGACGACGCGGGTGCCACCGCCTCCTCTGCAGGCGGGTGGGGATCGTTCGGAACAGCGAAGCGCCGGCATCCTCCACGGCGCCGCGCGCCACGGTGTCGGGAGTGACCGCCGGAGCGCTCGCCTCCCTCCCTGCCGAGTGCTAGCCTGCCCCCATGCGCCGGGCAGTCAACATGAGCGTCGCCCCTCGACGGCGCCTCGCATCCGTCCCCGAAGCGTCCCGGCATGCCTGACGATCACGGGGACACGCAACACAGGAGAATGTCGATGTCGGAACACGATCGAATCGCGCACTTGCTCAAGGACGGGCGCATCTCGCGCCGCGAGTTCATGGCAAGGGCCGCCGCGCTCGGAGCCGGGGCCACCGTACCCGCGCTGCTGAGCGGGGCCGCTCGGGCGGAGGAGCCGAAGAAGGGCGGGCGGCTGCGCATGGGCGTCACCGACGCCTTCACGAGCGACTCCCTGGACCCCGCCCTCTCGGTCACCATCATGCAGGCCCTCATGACCCACGGGCAGCTCATGAACAACCTCGTGGAGATCGACCACGAGGGCAACACGATTCCGGAGCTTGCGGAGAGCTGGGAATCGACGCCGGACGCGTCGCAGTGGACCTTCGATCTGCGCAAGGACGTGGAGTTCCACAACGGCAAGTCGCTGGAAGCGCAGGACGTCATCTACTCCTTCAACCACCACCGGGGCGAGGACAGCAAATCCGGCGCCAAGGGGATCCTGGAGGCGATCACCGACATCAAGGCCGACGGCAAGCACCGGGTGATCTTCTCGCTCTCGGGCGGCAGCGCGGACTTCCCCTTCATCACCAGCGAATTCCACATGAGCATCTTCCCCGACGGCACGAAGAGCGTAGAGGAATTCAATCGGGGCATCGGCACCGGGCCCTACGTGCTCGAGAGCTTCGACCCGGGGGTGCGCGCACTCGTCAAACGCAATCCGAACTACTGGAAAGCGGGCCGGGCGCACTTCGACGAAGTGGAGACCCTGGGCATTGCCGACATCAGCGCCCGCACCAATGCGCTGCAGACGGACGAGATCGACGTCATGAACCGCTGCGAGCGCAAGACCGTGCACCTGCTCCGGCAGGCCGAGGGCATCGTGGTGGAGCAGACCAACGGCACCCAGCACTACACCGCGCCGATGCACACCGAACTCGCGCCCTTCGACAACAACGACGTGAGGCTCGCGCTCAAGTACGCGGTGGACCGGCAGAACCTGCTCGACAACATCCTGCGCGGGACCGGCGTGCTCGGCAACGACCACCCCATCAGCCGGGCCAACCGCTATTGCGCCACCGACGAGGAGATCCCGCAGCGCCCCTACGATCCCGATCGGGCGAAGTTCCATCTCAAGAAGGCCGGCTACGACACGCTCGCGGTGACCATCCAGGCGGCAGATGCCGCCTTCCCCGGAGCGGTGGACACCGGCGTCCTCATGCGCGAGCACGCCGTTGCGGCCGGCATCGACATCACGGTCGAGCGGGTGCCGGAAGACGGCTACTGGAACGACACCTGGCTCAAGTCTCCGTGGTGCTTCTGCTTCTGGTTCGGGCGGCCCACCGAGGACATGATGTTCTCGACCGCCTACGCCGCGAACGCGGCCTGGAACGACGCGCACTGGAAGCACGAACGCTTCAACCAGCTCCTGGTGGAGGCCCGGGCGATGCTCGACGAATCGAAGCGGAGGGAGATGTACGTCGAGATGCAGCGCATCGTCCACAACGAGGGCGGCACCCTCGTGCCGATCTTCGCCTCCGATCTCATGGCCACCACCGACCGGCTCCGCCACGGCCCGCTCGCCACCAACATCCAGATGGATGGCCTGCGGCTGCCGGAGCGCTGGTGGTTCGCCTGAGGCGCACTGTCCGGATGTTGAACGCCGCTCCCCCCGTTCGGCGGTAGCGGCACGAACTGGCGCCCCGGCCCCGAACGGCCGGGGTGCTCATCGACTCAGGCGAAGGGCGTCTCGTCGAGAAAGCGCCGCAGCACGTTCTCGGTGATGCGAGACACGTTGTTGTCGCCTTCGCGGTGGCAGAGGCTGGTCGCCCAGGCGATCGAGCCGGTGGAGAACACCGCGCCGCCCTTCGGGCCTTCGAAGAAGACCATGTCGGCGCGGACCTCCGAGTTCTCGTCACCGCTCATTGCCGGGTGCAGGCAGGGCACCTCTTCCGGAGCGGGAAGGTAGCAGCGCGAGAGCCCGGCCGAACGGGCGACCACCAGCGCATGGGCGGGTGAGCCGAGCGCCCGATCGCAGCGGTCCACCTCGACTCCCGCCGCCCCGCCGCCCACCAGCCCGAAGCCGCCGATCAGCTCATCGTCGCCGATGCCCTCAAAGATGAAGACGGCACGCGGGTCGAAGCTCTCCGGGGTGCGGAGATAGTGGCCGCAGGAATCGAATCCGAAGGCGGTCGTGCCCACTCCGACGAGGCGGTTGGGAGCGCGACCGCGAGTGCGCCAGAGTCCGCCCGCCCGCCCGTCGAAGCTGTGGTGGCGCTCGCCCGGCTCCAGCTCGAAGTTCCGCACGCCCTCGCTCTTGCGGCATTCGATGATTCCGCGCTCATGACGATGGAAGGCGATCTGCCAGTAGAAGCCGTTGCCGCCCAGGTACATGAGCCGACCTCCTCGGCCGAGATAGCCTTCGAATGCGGCCATCATCGCAGGAGAGAGGTACTCGGGGTGGCTGCCGGTGACGACGGCGCGGTAGGGGGCGAGCAGCGCGAGACCCTCGCGGTCCAGGTCCTCGTCGGTGATGACGTCGTGAGCGTGGCCCCTCGCGTCCAGCCACTCGACCACCATCATGTCGGCGTTCATGTTCCACAGGCGGGCGCCGGGCCGGATGTTCAAGACCGGTCGCAGTCGCGAGGAGTACACCACGGGACTCCCGTCGAAGTGCGCGTCGTACAGGGAACGGCCCAGCTCGGGGTGCTCCTGGAGATGGAGGTCCGACTCGAAGAACTCGTAGAGGGAGCCGCGCACGACCTCGTCCAGGGGATCGGAGACCGCGAGGCGGGTGTTCGCGTAGGCGGTGTAGGTCGCGGTCGAGAGCAGGAAGGCGAGCGGCGCGGTGGCGCGACCGGTAGGCGGTCGCACCGCAAAGGGCACGTAGTCGAGCCCGTTCCCGGATTCGAGACGCGCCGCGTACACTCCGCTCTCCACCCCCTCGGGCACCTTCAGGCTGAAATCGGCCTCCCAACCCGCGTCCGCGAGATCGTCGTCGTGGAAATGGATGGCGCCGTACTGGTCCGGACTCTCCGGCCAGGACAGGCTCTCGCCCGTCCAGTCGTGTCCGGTGACCGCGCGGGTCGGGAGGTTCACGGTGCGCCCGTGGAGGCGGTTGGGGGAAAGATCGCTGACGGTCTCGCTGTCGATGTCTCGCGCGAAGTCCCAGGCGCCCAGCGTCGCCTTCGCCGGCAGGCTCGCCATGTCGGTTTCGCCGAGCACTCCGGCAGCAAGACGCGGCGCTTCCAGCTTTCCGTTGTAGTGAGCGCCGGTGCGGAGCGGATCCCCGGACGGCGCCTCGCTCCAGGCCGCGAAGAGGAGCGGCGCTTCGGAGGACTCGAACGCGGCGTGACCGACCGGGAGGACGACCTCTCCCGCACTCGTCCCGAGAGGATCGCCCGACATCGGAGTCTGGGCGACTCGGGCGATGCCGTCGTCCGCATCGTAGCTCGCGGTCACCCGGTACCACTCTCGCGCGGCGAGCGGCCTTCCGGTCGTGACGAGGACTGGCTCGCCGCGGCCGCGGCCGAGCAGGAGAGCGGCGCCCCCGCCGTCGAGCACCAGAGCGAAGCCCCTGCCGGTCGCATTGCACCACCGCGTCACGATGCCCTGGCGCCCGTGCCCCGGCGTCGTCGGCCAGATCAGCACCTGCAGGGTGAATGAATCGAGGCGATTGAGGGCCGCACTCTCCGGAACGACGACGCAGGACCCCATGTGGATGGGCTGTCGCCGACCAGCGTAGGTGCCCGTGACGGGAGTCTCCACATCCCTCTCCCGGCGCCCCGGCCCCTCGGGATGATCGTCGGTGCACAGCAGTCGTACGATGCGGGCCTCGTAGGTCGGAGCGCCGTCTTCGCAGCTCACCATGAAGCGAATCGACTCGCCGGGCGCCACGCTCATCCGGTCGCCGTAGCCCAGAATCGAGATCATGCGTCTTCCTCCGCGTGCCCGTTCATCATGTTTCCCGGCACAGTCCGCTATAGCCGGCTCCGACAACCGAAGAACGCGCCGTCCTTGGCCTCGGGAAAGGTCTTCGAGACCGGCTCAGTCTTTCCCGACGTAGGCGATGCACTCAATCTTGACCAGGTGGTCCCACACCTGTGCCGCTCCGACGGTCGAGCGGGTCGGCAGGGGCTCGTTGCGGAAGAACTCTTCGTACACTGCCGAGAAGCGCTCGTAGTCCTCGGCCCGGGTGAGGAAGGTGGTGACCTTCACGACATCGTCGAAGGTCGCCCCCGCCTCTGCGAGCAGGGCCTCGACGTAGGTGAGGACGTTGCGCGTCTGCTCCTCGATCGTGTCGCCGATGATCTCGTGGGTGTCCGGATCGATGGACGCCTGGCCGGACACGAACACGAAGTCCCCGACCCGCAGCGCAGGCGAATAGGGGCCGGGGCCGCTCGGGGCTCGGGGCGACTGCACAAGTGTCTTCGGCATGGTCGTTCTCTCTTTCACGAGTAAGATTGGTCGGTCATTCCATCCCGGAGACACGTCGTCTTGCAACCCGAGCCGCTCTACGAGATCGACCCAAAAGGAGATCTCCCCCTCGCCCGGGCCTACCGGGATCGGCCCGAGGGTCCGCACCGCCCGGATCTCCTGCGCCTCCTGAACCGCCTGCGCTGGGAGCCGACGAAGGACCGGCACGTGCTCGTGTGCCTGGAACGCCACCGGCGCTGGGCGCTGGGCAAGATGGACGGGCGCCGGGGTGCGCCCGTGCGCCTGCTCGAGGATCAGACCTTCACCAGCCGCCGGGAGGCGGAGTGGGCCGTATTCAAACTACGCTGGAAGCGGGCCACCGGTCAGGACCTTCCTTTCTCTTGAACCGGGCCGCGACCCTCCGACGTGCCGAAACGCCTCCCATAACCCTCACCACCTCGAGGCCATGCCCGCTCCCCCGGATTCGGTGAGCGGCGTCTCCCTCCCCCGCCGGCTGCCAAAATCCGCGGCAAATCGATCAGTTCAGCCGTTTACCGGTATCCGGCGAGAAGTACGACACCTTGCCGAGATCGAAAGCCAGGTCGAGAGTTGATCCGGGCTGAGCCTGAGTTTCGGAGTGGAGTCGTGCCGTGACCTGTTTGCCGCCGAGCAAGGTGACGACGAAGGTGTCGGCGCCGGCCGGCTCCACCATGTCGATCAGGCACTCGACTTCCTGAACGTCCTCGCCCGCGCGAAATCCCGCCTCCGCAATATCCTCGGGCCGGAGTCCCACGATCACGTTTTCGGGCAGATTATCGCCGTGGGTGTCGACCAACACGATCGGCGTGCCCTCCGCCCGCTCGATCTCGATCCTCGTGCCGTTGCCCTCGCGCGACGTCCTGGCCGGTATCAGGTTCATCGCGGGGCTTCCCATGAAGTCGGCGACGAAGAGGTTGGCCGGGCGCTTGTATATCTCCCCCGGCGATCCGATCTGCTGCACGACGCCATCCTTCAGAACCACGATCCTGGTCGCGAGGGTCATCGCTTCGATCTGATCATGAGTCACATAGACCATCGTGGCGCCGAGGTTGTGGTGCAGCTTCTTGATCTCCAGGCGCATCTCGACCCGCAGCTTGGCGTCGAGATTCGACAGAGGTTCATCGAAGAGAAACAATTGAGGATCGCGCACCAGCGCCCGGCCCATGGCCACCCGTTGGCGTTGGCCGCCGGAGAGCTGACTGGGGCGCCGGTCGAGAAGCTCCTCGATCTGAAGCTGCCGCGCCACGTCCTGCAACTTCCTGGCCTGGCTCGCCCGGTCCACCCCGCGCACCTTCATGCCGAATGTGATGTTCTTGGCCACGCTCATGGTCGGATACAGCGCGTAGGACTGGAACACCATCGCGATGTTGCGGTCCTTGGGGCTCACCTGAGTCATGTCCCGTCCGCCTATATGGATCGTCCCTCCGGAAATCGGCTCGAGCCCTGCAATGCAGTTCAGCAGGGTGGACTTACCGCAGCCCGACGGACCCACGAGCACGAGGAAGCCCCCGGCTTCCATGGAGACATTGATCCCTTTCAGGATTTCCACCGCGCCAAAGCTCTTGCAGAGATTCGTTATCTCAAGGATCGGTGTCATCCGATCACCCTTTCACGGAGCCCGCGGTCAGCCCACGGATGAAGTATTTGCCGGCCAAGGCGTAGACGAGCAGCGTAGGGAGCGCGGCGATCATGGCGGCGGCCATGTCCACGTTGTATTCCTTCACGCCGGTCGTCGAGTTCACGATATTGTTCAAGGCAACCGTCACGGGTTGCGTGCCCGCTTGGCTGAAGCTCACGCCGAAGAGGAAGTCATTCCAGATCTGGGTGAACTGCCAGATCACCGTGACCATCAGGATGGGCAGGCTGAGCGGCATGAAAATGGACCAGAAGATGCGAAAGAAGCCCGCGCCGTCCACCTTGGCTGCCTTGACCAGCTCGACCGGAATGGTGACGTAGTAGTTGCGGAAGAACAGGGTGGTGAACCCGATTCCATAGATCACGTGAACTAGGATCAGCCCGGGGATTGTCCCCGCCACGCCCATGAACCCCAGCGTTCTCGCCATCGGCAGAAGGACGACCTGGAAAGGGATGAAACAGCCGAAGAGCATCAGCGAGAAGATCAGATTGGCGCCCCGGAACCGCCACTGCGCAATGATGTAACCGTTCACCGCGCCGATCAGGGTCGACACCGCGACCGCCGGCACCGTCAGTGCCACCGAATTCCAGAAGTACGGCCGGAGCCCCTCGCACTGGATGCCGGAGCAGGCGCTCGACCAGGCCGTCTTCCAGGCTTCGAACGTCACGCTCTGCGGCAGTGCCACCAGGCTTCCCGTTCGAATCTCGTCGAGGCTCTTCAGGGATGTGGTGACCATCACGAAGAGTGGCATGAGATAGAAGAGGGCGAACAGCGCCAGAACCGCAAACAGCAGCCAGCGCAAGGCCATCCCGCCGCCACGGGAAGGGACGAACGGAACCGAGGTCGGTTCAGCCACGTTTCACCCTCAGTTCCGAGTAGAGGTACGGCACGACGATTGCGAAGACCACCGCCATCATGACCATGGCCGAACTGGCTGCCTGGCCGATGTCGCCCCGCGAGAATGCCATCGCATACATGTAGGTGGCCGGCAGGTCCGTGGCGTAACCGGGACCACCACCCGTCAGTGCGATCACGAGATCGAAACTCTTGATCGCCAGGTGTGCCAGGACAATGAAGGCGGACAGGAACACCGGCGCCATCGAGGGAATGACGATCGCGGAATAGATGCGCCATGTCGGAATGCCGTCGACCCTCGCTGCCTTGATGATCTCGTCGTCCACGCTGCGCAACCCGGCCAGGAACAGTGCCATGACAAAGCCGCTCGCCTGCCAGACCGCGGCGACGACAATTGCGAAAATGGCCATGTCCGGGTCGATGATCCAATCAAAGGCGAAACTCTCGAAGCCCCAGCCGCGTACCACGGCCTCGATTCCCAGACCCGGGTTCATGACCCATTGCCATGCGGTTCCGGTCACGATCATGGAGAGGGCCATGGGGTAGAGATAAATCGTGCGCAACGCGCCCTCGATCCTGATTTTCTGGTCGAGCAGAATGGCCAGCAGGAGCCCCAGCACCATCGAGACCACGATGAAGAACGCGCCGAAGATGAACAGATTGTTCATCGCCGTATCCCAGCGCGGCGCCGCGAACAGTCGTTCGTACTGAATGAACCCCTCGATCTCGTACTTCGGCAGGAGGCGCGAACGTGTCATCGACACCCAGGCCGTC
>CAYQVB010000149.1:0-24785 GCA_964420925.1 uncultured Ectothiorhodospiraceae bacterium
ACCTCGAGCAGATCTCCCGCCCGCGTGCCGTGTCCCGGCAGCAGCATCGCCCGGACCACGAAGCAGCGCGCCGCGAACGCATCGGCCAGATCGCGCATCGCGAGCGGCATGTCGGACAACCCGTGCAGAAGGAGCACGCCCCGGCTCGGGCGGCCGAGCGCCGCCGGTGGGCAGCCGGCGGCGGGCGCGCGCTCGAAGGGCGTTGCGGCGGCGAGCTCCGTGCCAGTGCGGCGCGGGTCCATGAACACCTTGTGGCGTTCGAGCCGTTCGCGCGTTTGCAGCACATAGTCGTCGAAATCGCGATAGCGGCCGGGATCGAAGGGCAAACCCTCCCCGGAGGGCTGAAACCGCGCGTCAGCAGCGTCCGGGCTGTGCGACGACGCACCGCCAGCGAGCGACTGGCCGGCGACAAGGAGTCCGAGCGCGGCCAGCACGCCCGCGGCTGCGGCTCTTGCTCTTTCGATCACGACGTTCGTCCCCTTCCGCTCCCGAGCGATCCGGCGCCTGCCAGCATCGCTCCAACGTTCGGCAGCCACTTGTTCATTCCGGCCATCACCCCCGATCTCCCCTAAGGGGTCGAGGAGGGAGTCTATCCCTTCGGTTCGGGAAGTGGACGGCCTTGCCGACCGGCTCGACCTTCACGCAAGCGGAAGCTGTTTCCAGGCCTTTTCACGCGGGAGGGAGGGAATGCTCCTCTCCCCCGGCGCTTCCGGAACTACTGGTAGCGAAAGGTGCGTGCCGCCGCCGCGGCGCAGACGAGCGTTCCCGCGAGCAGGGCGACGAGGTGAGGCGCGGCCGCGGCCGGTCCGTACCCGAAGTTGACGAGCTTGTGCAGCGCGTCCATCGCCCAGCCGGTGGGGAGGCCGGCGGCGAGGGTCTGCATCCACTCCGGCGTGATCTCGATGGGCCACCAGCAGCCCCCGAGCGAAGCGAGCGCCATGGTGACGAGCACGCCGATCCCCAGCATCTGGGCCTGGCTGCGGGCGAGGTTGGCGAGCAGCAGGCCGAAGGAGGCGTTGAATCCCGCCCAGGCGATCAGGATGACGCTCACCATCCCGATCGAAGCGCCCCAGTCCATGCGGAAGAGCAGGGTTCCCGCCAGCATCGCGAAGGCGATCTGCACGAGCCCGAGCGCCATCCTCGCCATCCACTTCCCGGCCACGAGCGAAGCGGGACGGATCGGGGTCGAGGCGAGCCGGCGCAGCAGACCCTGTTCCCGTTCGATCACCAGGAGGATGGCACCGCTGGTGAGGAGCACGAGCATCGTGAACATCACCATGGTGCCGGGGATCGCTTGCGAGTAGCCGGTCGGCGGCACATGTCGCCGGCCGGCGGAGCGCACTTGCAGCGTGACGTGGCGCGGTGCGGCGGCGAGCTCCGCGAAGGCCTCCGGTGTCGCTTCGTCCTCGAAGAGGGAAACGGCCGCCAGATCCCCGAGCACGGAGTACACCGCCCTCGCCACTCGCACCTCGTCGTGGCGCCGTTCCAGCGTCTCGCCATCACGTTCGAAGACGAGGACCGCGGGGTGTCCGGCCAGTATCGACGCGCTCAGGTTCGCGTGACCGGATGGAGGCGGAGGGAGGGTCAGGCGACGGGAATGGCTGGAGAAGTCCCGTGGGGAGGTGGCGTGACGTACCGCAAAGTGCTGCTCTTCGAGTCGCCGGGTGATCTCGGCGACGAGAAAGCCTCCCCCGCCGGCGCCGCGCAGCGCGATCGGATCGGGATTGTTCCGGTCTGAACCTCCGAAGTCCGCGGTCACCGTGCCCATGAAGTAGAAGAAGACGACCGGCATCACGAAGGTCCACAGGATGGTCTCGCGGGTGCGCAGCATGATCGCGAGGTCGCGTCCCGCGATGAAGCGTGCGTCCCGCCACATCGTCAGGACACCAGGAAGCGCCCGGACAGGCGCCGCGTCGCAAGGACGAACGCGACGACCGCGGGAATGCCGATCGACAGGGCCGCCACCCCCATCGCGGGGAAATCCGGCTGCGCGTCGAGGATCTCGCCGAGGCGGACCAGGGCGGCGCCGTTCGGCGTCCAGCGGCCGATATCCGCCATCCAGTCGGGCATCATCTCCAGGGGAAAGAAGGAGCCCCCCAGCATCAGCGCCGGAAAGAGGACGATGTTGGAAAGCATGTCTCCCGCCCGCTGGCTCGAAGCGAAGCACTGCAGAAGCACGAAGTAGATCAGCATCACGCAGCCGGAGAACGCGACCCACAGCACCGCCAGCGGCGCCTGGGCCAGGGAAAGGTCGAAAAGCACGATTCCTGCGGCCACTCCGACCACTGCCACGAGCGTGGCGATCGAGGTTCCCGCGAGCAGCTTGCCGGCGAGAAAGGCGGCCATCGACGGCGGCGAGGAGGCGGCGCGATGCAGCGTGCCGCGGCGCTTCTCGTTCCAGACTTCCCCGCTCATGCCCTGGGCGATGAAGAGCACGGACAGGAAGATCATGCCCGGCAGAAAGACCTTGCCTACGTCCGGGACCGCGGACCCGCCGCCGGTCGGGCTGGCATCCGGTACCGGGGTGAACTCGACGCTGAGCACCGGGGGCGCCAGGACCTTCTTCCCCAGCTCGCGCAGGCGCAAGTCCACTCGCTGGATCAGTCCCGCCAGACGCAGGTCGGGACCCGTGCTCGAGGCGCTGGAGTCGTTGAAGCGAAGGTCCGTGAATCGCAGGGCGGCATCGGCGGCCAGGCGCTCGGTGTAGACCGCGGAATCGACCGCGATCTCGAGCGTCTCTTCGACGATCGAGGGCAGAATCCGGTGGGAGGGGTTGGTGACGAGTCGGATCTCGGCGTTCCCCCTCCCCACGAAGGCGCCTTGCAGGCCGGCCGGCAGGATGAGCAGCGCGGTGGCCTCGCCGGTGTCGATGCGTCGGCGCCCTTCGTCGCGTTCCACGTGCACGACATCGAAGAGCTCCGCGGCCTCCCCCTGGGTGGGGATGCCGGCAATCAGTGCGCTCACGAAGGAGCGGTCCTCGTCGACCACCAGCAGACGCCCGCGAGGCGTCCCTCCGTCGCCGCTGTTGATGAGCACCAGGAGGCTGCCGATGGCAAGGGGCAGCGCCAGCCAGATGAGCAGGGCGGCGGGATCCGCGAGGCGCTGGCGGAGGTCCTTCCTCGCCGTTGCGATAACGAAGTGAACACTCACTCTCGAAGCTCCCGACCGGTGAGCTTGATGAACAGGCTTTCGAGGTTCGGCCGATTCAACGTGGTTTCGTCCACCCGGCCGCCGGCGTTTGCGACCGCTTCGAAGATAGCGGGCAGGCGCCGGCTCGCGGCTCCCGCCGCGATGAGCATCGTGCCGGAGTCGATGCTCACCACTTCAGCATCGCCAAGGGCATTGATGCCATTGCGCGCACGCTCCGGCTCGAACTCGCCGGTCAGCCGGAGAAGATCCCGCTCGCCCAGCAGGCCGCGCAGCGCTTCGAGCGTGCCCGCGGCGAGAATCCGGCCGTGGTCCATGATTGCGAGCCGATCGCAAAGTTCTTGTGCTTCTTCCATGTAGTGCGTGGTGTAGAGCACGCAGGTTCCCGCTCCCGCCTGCTCGCGTACCATGTCGAGGAGCCTCACCCGGCTCTGCGGATCCACTCCGACCGTCGGCTCGTCGAGGAGCAGGACGCGTGGACGGTGGACGATCCCGCAGCCGAAGTTGAGGCGCCGTTTCATGCCGCCGCTCAACTTCTTGACCGGTTCCCGGGCCCGGTCCGCGAGGCCGGTCAGCTCCAGCACCTCGCCGACCCGGCGCTCGAGCTCCCTTCCCCGCAGCCCGTAGGCCGCCCCCCAGTAGCTCGCGTTGTCGGTCGCGTTCAGGTCCTCGTAGAGCGCCAGCTCCTGCGGGACCACCCCGATGCAAGCCCGCGCCGTCCGTGCCTCCCGGACCACGTCGTGTCCGCATACCCGGATGCGACCCGACGAGGGTGCGAGCAGACCGGAGATGCAGCCGATGGTCGTGGACTTGCCCGCGCCGTTCGGTCCGAGCAGCCCGAACACCGTACCTTCGCCCGCGACGAAGCTGACTCCATCCACCGCGGCGAGGTCGCCGTAGCGCTTGAGGATTTGTTCGACCTCTATCATCCTCGTCTCTCTCTACCCCAGTGCCGCAACCGTGCTCGGCGGGGCCGCAAGCTCGGTCGAAGAGACCGCCGGCCGTTGTTCGCAAGGTGGATTGTCGGCAGCAACTCGAGCCGACGGCAACGGAAGTTTCGTGAAGAGGCGACCTTTTTCGCGGACGGCGAACGATGCGCCGTTCGCGATTCGTGAGCGGCCGGACGACATGGGCTTCGCGCCGGCCAGCATCCTTTTCATCGACGACAGCCCGGAGAACGTTCGCGGGGCGAGGAGCGCCGGACTCGACGGAAGGTACGCGGCCAGTCCGCACGAGACCGTCGCCATACTGCGCGGGCTGATGCGCGACCTCAACCACACCGCAGGCATCCGGTGAGGACCACGGAACACGAACCCGAGAGTCGCATGAAGTCTCGACGGACCAGATCGACGGTAAGAACCCGCACCCTCGCGGAAGAGCATCGACTGAGGCCCTTGTTGGCGCCGCGTTCGATCGCTCTGGTCGGCGGCTCGCCACGTGAGGGCTCGGTCGGCAATCTGATGATCAAGGCCCTGGTCAAAGGCGGGTTTCGAGGTGACCTGAGCGTCATCAACCCGAAGTACGACTCGGTCGAGGGGCTGGCGGCGTTTCCATCGCTTCGCGACCTGCCGCGGCCTCCCGACCTCGCGGTGCTCTCGGTGTCTTCCCGTCGCATGGAGGCGCTGATGCGCGAGGCGATCGAGGCCGGCGCGCGAGCCGCGGTGGTGTTCGACTTCTGCCGCTACGAGAACGATCGGGAGCCGGTGCTGCTCGAGCGCCTGAGAGACATGGCGCGCGAGGCCGATTTTGCGGTTTGCGGCGGCAACGGCATGGGCTACTTCAACTACGAGACCAGGACCTTCGCGAGCTTCGTGTCGCCGGTCGCGACGACGTCCGGTCACATCGCGGCGCTGTGTCATTCGGGCTCGGTCTTCTGCATGCTCGCGGATGCCGTCGGGCGCTACCGCTTCAACTTCCTGACCTCGCAGGGCCAGGAGATCGGTGCTTCGCTCGGCGAGTACATGGACTATGCGCTCGAGCTGCCCAGCACTCGCGTGCTCGCCCTCTTCGTGGAAGCGATTCGCGAGCCGGAGGTGTTCGTCGCCGCGCTGGAGAAGGCGAATCGGCGAGGAGTCCCCGTCGTTGCGGTCAAGGTCGGACGCACCACGGAGAGCGCGAGGCTGGCCGCCACCCATGCCGGCGCTCTGACCGGAGACGATTCCGCCTTCGATGCGGTTTGCCGTCGCTACGGGGTGCTGCGCACCGACGACGTGGACAGTCTGATGGCCGCTGCGCAGATCTTCGCCCAGGGCAAGGAGATCGGGGAGGGCCAATTCGCGGCGGTGCTCGATTCCGGCGGCCTGCGCACCCAGATGATGGATCTCGCCGACGCCATCGGGGTGGAGTTCGCGCCGCTCGCTCCCGAAACGGTCGAAGCCCTCTCGGCGCGCCTCGACTACGGGCTGGAGCCCGCGAACCCGCTGGATGCCGCCGGCCCCTACGACGAAGATCACGGCGTCGTCATCGGGGACTGCCTGGGAATCCTGGAGCGCGACCCCTGCGTTGCCATCGTCGCGCACGAGTACTATGCATCCGATGTCACTCCGGGTCTTCCGGAGATTGGCGCCGCGGCGAAGCGCATGCCCGAGGCATCGCGAAAGCCTTACGTGCTGAGCTACTCGCTGGGCCCCGTCACCAACGCCGAGTTCGCAAACAGGATGATGGATGCCGGAGTACCGGTCATCAACGGGGTCAGGCCGCTGCTTGCCGGCGTGAAGTGCGCCTTCGCCTACCGGGACTACCGCAAGCGGGTCGACTCCCCCCCGGAGATCCTCGACGGGGGCCGGGTTGAACGTTGGCGCAGCCGCCTGCGCGACGGCTCAGCACCGGGTGAGTCGGAGATCCTCCAGATGCTCGGTGAGCTGGGGGTGAGCGCGGTCGAGAGCCGGGTGTGCGGCAGCGCGAGAGAAGCAGTGCTCGCCGCCGATTCGATCGGCTATCCGGTCGCGCTGAAGACCGCGGTGCCGGGTCTCCTGCACAAGTCCGATGCCGGTGGCGTGCACCTCGGCCTCGCGTCGGAATCGCAATTGCGCGCCGCGTACGAGGCGCTGCTCCCGCTCGGGACCGAGGTCAGCGTCGCGGGAATGGCGCCCGCCGGGGTGGAGATCGCCTTTGGCATGGTGCGCGACTCACAGTTCGGCCCGGTGGTCATGGCGAGCGCTGGAGGCACGCTGGTGGAGGTGCTGGACGACCGGGTGCACGCGCTCGCACCCTTCGGCCGGACGGAGGCGAGACATCTGCTCGAGGGGCTGAAGGTCTGGAAGCTGCTTGGCGGAGTGCGTGGGAGAGTGCCGGTGGATGTCGATCGACTGGCGATGTTGCTGAGCCGCTTCTCTGTCATCTGTCACGCGCTCGGGGAGGTCGTGGCGGAGATGGACGTCAATCCAATCATCGCGAGCGAATCCGCGGTGCTGGCGGTGGACGCGGCGCTGGTGCCGGTGTCGGTGCCGCGCTGAGGGGAGCGACGAGGAAAGCAGGGCTCAGCCTGCGTCTCCTCCCTCTTCCGCGGCTGCCCGCGCCGCTTCGATGTAGAGGGCGCGCAGGCGCCGGGTGATGGGGCCGGGCTCGCCGTCGGCGATGCGCCGGCCGTCGATCTCGACCACCGGCAGCACGAAGATGGAAGCGCTGGTGACGAAAGCCTCTCGGGCCGCATAGGCTTCCTCGAGGGTGAAGGCCCGCTCCTCCACTTCCACCTGTGCTTGCCGCGAAAGCTCGAGCACCGTGGCCCGGGTGACCCCATGCAGGATCTCGTTCCCGAGTCGCCGGGTGACGATACGGCCGTCGGCGTTCACGATGTAGGCGTTGTTGGAGCTGCCCTCGGTGACCTGGCCGTCCTCGACGAACCAGGCATCGTGGACACCCGCATCGAGCGCCGCCTGCTTCGCCATCACCGGAGCGAGGAGGCCCACCGTCTTGATGTCGCGCCGCGCCCAACGGATGTCGGGGACCGAGATCACCTTGATGCCGTTGCTGGCCGCGGGCACGTCGATGAGCGGGCGTGCCTGGGTGAACATGACCAGGCTCGGCGTCGCTTCCCGAGGGTAGGGGAAGTCGCGGTCCGCCGCGCCGCGGGTAATCTGCAGATAGACGATGCCGTTCTCCAGATCGTTGCGCTCAATGAGCGAGCGCTGAACCGCTTCGATTTCGCCTTCGTCGAGCGGCATGGGAATCCTCAGCGCTTCGAGCGAGCGGCGAAGGCGCGCCAGGTGGCCGCGGTTGTCGACGAGACGCCCATCGAGGACCGAAGTCACTTCGTAAACCGCGTCGGCGAAGAGAAAGCCCCGGTCGAAGACCGAGATCTTCGCCGCTTCCTCGGGGAGATACTCCCCGTTGACGTAGACGATGCGGCTCATCCTGCAACCCTCCTGCGCATCGACGCGGAGTCTAGCCGCCCTGTTCCGGAAATGCCCGAGACCGTTTTCGAAGCCTTCGACGTCGATTTCGTTGCGGATCCTGGCCGTTGGCTTCGTTCGGGATTGAAGAGCGGTTCGCCAATGCTCGAGTGACCCCGCCAGCGGGCCGGCGCCCGGGAAACGGCTATAGTGCGGCAGCGACTGCACCCCTGATCGCTCGAGGAGTCAGCCCCATGTACGACGCAAGAGAACTCGCACGTAACGCTCCCGGAATGGGAATCAAGGACGACGCTCCCATGGCCGACATGGCCGCAATGCGTGCTTATCGGCTCTCCCGGCTCCAAGGCGAGGTCCAGGCACGCGACTGCGCCGCGCTCCTCCTCCTCGATCCGATCAACATTCGCTACGCGACCGGCATCAAGGCGGGACAGATCTTCGCAATGCACTTCCTGAGCCGTTGCGTGGTGGTGCCGGCCGACGGCCAAGCCACGGTGCTCGGCTGGGGGACAGGAAAGGATGCCTGGCGGCCGGAGACCATCGGCCAGACCTTGCCGATGCGGCCGATCACCTACATGGAGGCCGGGACTCGACGGGACGACCGGATCGCGTCATGGGCTCGGGATGCCGCGGCGGTAGTTCGAGAGCAGGGCGGCGAGGGGCGAGTCGCACTCGACGTCTGCGATCCCGACACCGTCGATGCGCTCCGGGCGACGGGGCTCGAAGTCATCGCGGGCGAGCCCCTGGTCGAGCGCGCCACCGCGATCAAGTGCCCCGAGGAGATCGCCTGCCTGCTGCACGCGGTCACCGTCGCGGACGCCGCGATGGCCCGCATGCGCCGGGAGCTCGCGCCCGGAATGACCGAGAACGAGCTCTTCGCCATCCTCCAGCATACGAATATCGCCATGGGAGGTGAGTGGATCGAGTACCGGCTGCTCGCCGCGGGAGGCCACGCCAATCCCTGGGGCATGGAGGCGGGGGATCGGCTCATCCGCGCCGGCGAGCTCGTTCCCTTCGACTGCGGCCTGGTCGGACCCTTCGGCTACAGTGCCGACGTCTCGCGCACCTTTTTCTGCGAACCCGGCACTCCCAGCGATGTCCAGAAGCGCCTGTATCAGCTCGCCTATGAGAACATCCAGCGCAATCTCGAGCTCGTGAAGGCGGGGGCCTCGTTCCGCGAGGTATCCGAACGGGGCTGGATGCCGCCCCCGGAATTCGTCGCCCACCGCTACCCGGTGATGATGCACGGCATCGGCATGGGCGATGAATGGCCGTGCATTCCCTGGCCCGTCGACTGGGAGCGCGACGGGTACGACGGCGTGCTCGAAGAGAACATGGTGATCTGCGTCGAGAGCTTCATCGGCTCGGAGCACGGCGGAGAAGGCGTCAAGCTCGAAGAGCAGGTGCTGGTGACCCGGGAGGGCTACCAGTTGATGTCGACCTTCCCCTTCGAGGAGCGCCTTCTCGCGTAGCGTCAGGCGCCCATTTTCTCACCGCCTTCGTAACGAGTGTATCGACGTCCGCTGGCCAGGGGGCCGGCGAGAAACGCGGACTACACCTCCAGCACCGCCTTGAGGAAGGCGCGGGTGCGCTCGCTCTCGGGCGCGGTGAAAATCTGGTCGGGAGGACCCTGCTCGACGATGCGTCCGCCCTCGATGAAACAGATCCGGTCGGAGATCTCCCTCGCGAACCCCATCTGGTGGGTGACGATGATCATGGTCAGCGCGTGTTCGGTGGCGAGCGTGCGCATGACGCCGAGCACCTCGCCCACCAGCTCCGGGTCGAGCGCGGAGGTCACCTCGTCGAACATCATCACCTTGGGGCGCATCGCGAGCGCGCGGGCAATGGCCACCCGCTGCTGCTGGCCACCCGAGAGCTGAGCGGGGAAGGAGTCCATCTTGTCGCTCAGGCCCACCATGTTCAGAAGCTCGACCGCGCGTTCCGTCGCTTCCTCCTTGCCCATTCCGAGGACGTGAATCGGCGCCTCGGTGACGTTGCGCAATGCGCTCATGTGGGGAAAGAGATTGAACTGTTGAAACACCATGCCGACTTTGCCCCGCACCTTGCGCAGATGCGCTTCGTTGGCGGGGAGGAGCTGGCCTTCGCGTTCCATGTGCCACAGGTAGTCGCCGTCCACCTTGATGGTGCCGGAGTCGATTCGCTCGATGGTCATCAGTACCCGCAGCAGGGTGGACTTTCCCGAGCCGCTCGGCCCGATCACCGAGATATGCTCGTTGGGCGCCACGTCCAGATCGAACGAATCGAGTACCACGAGGTCGCCGAAGGACTTGGTCACGCCCTTGAACTGCACGATGGGTTCGTTGCTCATCCCGGTCTTCTCCGCTTGAGCCAGTCTTCGAGACGGAGGATTCCCAGGCTCGCCACGATGCTCATGATGAGGAAGAACACGCCGACGATGGTGAAGGGCTCGATGTAGCGGAAGGTGTACGAGCCGGTGTTCTTGGCGGTGAGCAGCAGCTCCAGCACTCCGATCGCGGCGAGCAGCGGGGTCTCCTTGAACATCGCGACGAGGTAGTTGCCGAGCGCAGGGATCACCGGCGGGATCGCCTGGGGCAGGATGATCCTCACCATTTTCTGCGTCAGCCTGAAGTTGAGCGCGGTGGCGGCTTCCCATTGTCCTCGGGGCACACTCTCGATTCCCGCCCGATACACCTCCGAGGTGTAGGTGCTGAAGTGAATGCCGAGCGCAAGCACGCCGGCGAAGAAGGGGGTCGGGTCGAGATCCAGCGCGGGGAGGAGTCCGAAGTAGACGATGTAGATCTGGATGAGGAGGGGCGTGCTGCGCACGTACTCGATGAATCCGACCACCGGCCAGGAAACGATCCGGGCCGGGGCGCGACGCAGGAGGGCGAGCAGCAGCCCGAGCACCGCCGCAATCGCGAACCCGTAGAGGGTGGCGAGCACCGTGATGTGCACCACCTTCAGGAGAGGCGGCATGGCCTCGACCCAGAAGAACTCCCAGTCCCAGATCACGAGACGCCCTCTCCCCGGCCGAGGCCCCGTCCCAGCCGCCGTTCCATGCTGCGCATGAAGAAGATGATGGCGAGTGCGAGCACCAGGTACACGTTGATGGCGACGCTGAAGATCTCCATCGATTGAAGCGTGAACACGTTGAGCTGTGCGGCGCGGAAGGTGATGTCGGTGATGGTGATCAGCGACACCAGCGCCGTCCCCTTGAGGAGCTCGATGAAGAGGTTGCCGAAGGGCGGCATCATCGAGACGAGGGCCTGGGGGAGGATGATGCGCAGCATCGTGCGCGATCGTGAGAAGTTGAGCGCGGTGGCCGCTTCGTACTGGCCCCGGTCGACGGCGATGATCGCGCCGCGAACGATCTCCGCGCCGTAGGCTCCGGCGTTGAGGCCCAGGCCCACGATGCCCACGGTGATCGGTTCGAGCAGGATGCCGAAGTGCGGCAGCACGTAGAAGAGCCAGAAGAGCTGCACCAGGGCCGAGCTGCCGCGGAAGAACTCGACGTAGATGCGGGCGAGCGCCCGCACGAGCCAGATGGGGGAGAGCCGGGCGAGCCCGAAGAGGATGGACATCGCGAAGGCGAGGACTGCCGCCCCCAGGGTGATCTCGATCGTGACGGGAGCGGCGAGGATCAGCTCCCGGGCGAAAACGAGCAGGCTTACGTCTTCGCGCATGCGTTCAAGGGTCCTCTCCCGGCCGGATGGTGCACCGGACCGGGATTGCACGGTGCGGCGCCCGGGCCGCGAGGCGGGCCGGGCGCCGACGCTTCAGAATGCAGCGAACCCGCAGGAGATTACTCGCCCGCGCAGAGCTGCTCGGCGGTCTTGTCCCCGGGCAACTCCGACTCGGTGAAGCCGAAGGGCCCGATCAGGGCGAGATGCTCCGGCGTGCCGATGTACTTCGCGAGCTCCTGGTTGAAGAAGTCGCGCAGCTCCGTGTCCTCCTTGCGGAAGCCGTATCCGCTGTACCCGCGGGCGACCTTGCCGTCGATGACCGGGTCCGTGAAAGGCCGGGCGCGCTCGATGCCCGGGTCGTTCGCGGTGTCGATGACGTTCTGGGCGGAAAGCGCAGTCAGCGCCAGCGCGTCTCCCCGTCCGGTCTGGATGGAGGCGGTCGCGGTGGGGAAGTCCGGTACGACCAGCACCTGGTCGTCGGGAATCCCCGTCTTGCGGGCATAGTCTCTCTCGACGCCGCCCGCCACGACGACGATGGTGGCGTCGGGGTTGTTGGCGATGTCTTCGAAGCTGTGGATGCCCTTCGGGTTGCCGGCCGCGACGACCATGCCCTGGCCGAGGCCCAGGGTCGGGTTGGAGAAGTCAATCTCCTTGCAGCGCTTGGGCAGGATGTACATGCCGGCCGAGATCATGTCGAAGCGTCCCGCCTTGAGTCCGGGGATGAGGGATCCGAACTCGGTGAGCACGGCCTCGAGCTCCACCTCCCCGAGACTCGAGAAAACTACCCGGGCCACCTCCGGCGCCTCGCCGGTCAGCACGCCGTCGGCCGTCATGTGTCCGTAGGGCGCCTCGTTGGCGAATCCGACGCTGATCTTTCCCGCCGCCTTGATGGATTCGAGCGTCACTTCGGCCGCCGCGCCCTGAGCCACGATTCCCAGAATCGCTGCCGCGAACGAGGCGAACAGGGTCTTTGCCGTCTTTCTCATGGTGAATCTCCTGGATGGCTTCGTTGCCGGGACGGGGTGCCGCCGAACGCGTCGCGTGACGGCCTGCCCGCGCTTCCCCTTTTGACACAACGGGTAGGCGAATTCAAATGGATTGTCGGGCGCGTGGCCGACACCGTGGCGCGACGAATTCATGTGCGCTCGGCGTGCCGGTTCCGTTGGCGCGGCTATACTGAGTGGGGAACGAGAAGCCCATGCACGCCATCGCCCTCGATACTCTCGCCATCGCTCGCGACCTGGAGGCCGCCGGGGTCGAGCGCCGACAGGCCGAAGCGCATGCGCAAGCGCTGCGGAAGGCCACCGCGGCGAGTTGGGAGTACTTGGCGACCAAAGCGGATCTGGCGGCGCTGGCAACGAAGACCGAAATCTCAACTCTCGCCACGAAGTCCGAGCTTGCAAATCTGGCCACGAAGGCCGACGTCGCCAACCTGGCCACGAAGGATGAGATCGCGAATCTCGCTACCAAGGACGAGATCGCCAACCTGGCCACGAAAGCCGAGATCGCGAACCTGGCCACCAAGGATGAGATCGCGAATCTCGCCACGAAGGCCGAGATCGCGAACATGGCCACCAAGGTGGATATTGCCAAGCTGCGCACTGAAATGGCGGCACTGGAAGTCCGCCTTACCCAACGCCTCTACAAGGTGGTGATTAGCGCATTCATCGCCAACAGTCTCGTCTCGGGAGCCCTCCTGAAGTTTCTTTGA
This sequence comes from uncultured Ectothiorhodospiraceae bacterium, assembly GCA_964420925.1. Classification (GTDB taxonomy): domain Bacteria; phylum Pseudomonadota; class Gammaproteobacteria; order HK1; family HK1; genus JAJEAD01. The sequence goes on from CAYQVB010000149.1 coordinate 12,873, forward strand.
GTTTGCGTTCGGCCCTGCGTCGTCAACCCCACAGGTCGGACGCCGGCGGATGGACGAGAGAACGCTCGTATTGGAGCCCATGAGCGCGGTCTTCCGCGAGCAGCAGGGGGCCGTCCAGGTCGACGAAGGCGGCGCCGTCCGCCACGAGCAGGGCGGGGGCCATCGAGAGCGAGGTCGCAATCATGCACCCCACCATGATCTCGAAGCCCCGCTCGCGTGCGGCGTCGCGAAGCGCAAGCGCCTCGGTGAGTCCACCGGTCTTGTCGAGCTTTATGTTGATGACGTCGTAGCGCCCGACCAGTTCGTCCAGGGTTGTGCGGTCGTGGCAGGCTTCGTCCGCGCAGACCGGAACAGGGCGTTCCAGGCGCGCGAGCGACTCGTCGTCTCCGGCGGGAAGCGGCTGCTCGATCATGGCGACCCGGAGTCGCGCGAGCTCCGGGGCGAGGGTCGCGTAGTCTTCGGGAGTCCAACCCTCGTTGGCGTCCACGATGATGCGCGCCTCCGGCGCGCCTTCGCGTACCGCCGCCACCCGCTCCAGGTCCCCGGTGCCGCCGAGCTTGAGCTTGAGCAGCGGCCGGTCGGCGTTGCGAGCCGCCGCCGCCCGCATCGCGTCCGGTGAATCGAGGGAGAGGGTGTAGGCGGTGGTCAGCGGGCCGGGGGCCGCAAGTCCCGCAATCTCCCACGCTCGGCGTCCCGTCGCCTTGCACTCCAGGTCCCAGAGCGCGCAATCCAGCGCGTTGCGCGCCGCTCCCGCCGGCAGTGTCTCCTGCAGCTCGGTGCGGCCCAACCCGCCGCGAAGCGCGGGGCCGAGCGCCTCAATCGCGGCCACCACGCCTTCCGCGGTTTCGCCGTAGCGGGCATAGGGGAGGCATTCACCCCGGCCCTCGTGCCCGTCTTCGCGCACCCGGGCGACCACCACCTCGCTCGCGGTCTTGGTGCCGCGCGAGATGGTGAAGGCCGCGCGGAGCGGCCAGCGCTCGCGCGCGACCTTAACCGCCCTACTTCCCCGCTTCACGGCTGCGGACGCGAATCTGCCGGCATGGGCGGCGCTCCCGGCGGATTCGTGAACGCGGCCAGGGTGCTCGACGTACTATCCAAGTACGCCTGCGCTCCCTGACTTGCGTCCGACAAAGCCCCTACCGACATCTTCGCGCCCTTAGCTATCGCGAATCGGGGAACCCGGGCGGTTAAGGGTGCGGATCACGGAAGCACGTCTGCGATACGTGCCACGCCGGTCCGGACCGGGTCGACGCAGGGCAGGCCGAGTCGCTCTTCCGTTTCCGCGAGATAGCTTTCCGCCGCCGCATCGTCGAGGGCGGAGGTGTTGATGGCGGCGCCGACGAACTTCGCGGCCGGATTGGTGAGGCGCGCCGCGGCGAGGTTCGTCTCCATGCAGACTTCGAGCTCCGGCAGCGGGTACTCCGGCAGGCCGCGCATGTGCCGTCGCGTCGGCTCGTGGCAGAGCACCAGCGCGTCGGGCTGCGCACCGTGGATGAGGCCCATCGTGACCCCCGCGTAGGATGCGTGAAACAGCGAGCCCTGACCCTCCACGCAGTCCCAGTGATCGGGGTCCGCATCCGGCGTCAGGACCTCGACCGCGCCCGAGATGAAGTCGGACACCACCGCATCGATCGCGATGCCTTCCCCGTCTATCAGGATCCCGGTCTGCCCGGTGGCGCGGAAATCGGCCGCCACCCCGCGCGAGCGCAACTCTCTCTCCAGGGCGAGCGCGGTGTACATCTTTCCGCAGGAGCAGTCGGTGCCCACCGAAAGGATCCGCTTGCCGCTGCGCTTTCTGCCGTTGCCGACCTCGAACTTCTCGGTGGGGAAGCGTACGTCGAAGAGACTCCGGCCCCGTGCCGCTGCCGTCTCGGCGAGCACCGGCACATCCGCGACGCGGTTGTGCAGCCCTGCCGCGAGATCCATGCCCTGCTCGAGCGCCTCTTGGAGCACCGTGATCCAGGACTCTCCGATGACTCCACCCCGGTTCGCGACCCCCACCATCAGCGTCTCGGCACCGGCGGCGCGAGCTTCGGCTACCGTCATCTCGGGCAGACCGGCATCGGCATTGCAGCCCGGCAGACTGAGCTGACCGAGGCAGTTCTCGGGGCGCCACTGCTTCACGCCGAGAGCGACTTTGGCGGCGAGCGCGTCGCGGGCATCGCCGAGGAAGAGGAGATAGGGCGGCTTGATGTGCATTTCGGTTGGCCCCCTTGCAGCCTGGATCACGGACGTGGCCTCGTGGAATCAGAACAACCCGGACCATTGCGGGCAATTGTCCGCATGCGGAGCATAGGAGTTTCGCGCCTCGTTGTGGAGGGTTGCTGCGGTACACCGGCGGCGCCCGCTGCGGAATCGGGGCAGGCGCGGATCCGGGATGGGCACCTCGGTTTTACTTCGAGGAAGTGATTGCTCTGATTAGTCTGACTAGTTAAGCTCTTGAGCATGAGTCTCAACTATTCGACGTACGAAGCCAAGGCGCGCTTCTCCGAAGTTCTCCGCCAGGTGCGCGAGGGGAAAACGGTCACGATCTCCTATCGGGGCGAGCCGGTGGCCGAAATCCGTTCGATTCGGAAAGAGCCGGTGACGATAGAGGAACGGCTCGAAGATTTGGCACGGCGCGGGATCCTCGTTCGTTCGGATGGAGCGAGGAAGACTCTGAAGGAGGTTGAACGCCGGCCGGGTGCTCTCCGGCGCTTTCTCGACGAGCGCGAAGAGTGAGCGTTGCGTATGTCGATACCTCTGCGTTGGTTGCGATCGCATTTGGCGAGAGAGGAGGGGTCGCCGCTGCCCGGCGCTTGAGCGGTATCTCTCGTCTCTTGGCGTCGAACCTGCTCGAGGCCGAGCTTCGAGCGGCATTTGCGCGCGAAGGACAAGAGTTCGAAGATGGATTCATTTCAGGTATCGAGTGGGCTCTGCCGGATCGGACCCTTGCTCCCGAGTTCACCAAAGTGCTGGATGCGGGGCATCTGCGGGGAGCGGACCTGTGGCATGTCGCCGTTGCTCTCTACGTGACCGTGCCGGGTAGCGGGATGTCCTTCATCACTCTCGACCGTCGGCAGCGGAGCGTGGCGGCGGCGCTGGGGTTCCTGGTCTGACCGGCTCAGTCGCGGGCGGGCGCCTCCTCGCCGCCCGCCGCCCACTGCATGGCCGCGAAGGTGCCGACGCCGAAGAGGGCGAAGGAAGCCAGCAGCGCGTAAAGGGTGCCGTCGAAGCTGTACGCGATCAGCGCGCCGAAGGGCACCGAGACGAGTGTCGAGATTGCGGCGATGAGCGCCGCGCCCACTCCCGCCACGTGGCCGAGAGGCTGCATGGCGAGCGCGTTCAGGTTGCCGAAGAGGAGGGCGACCGCGGCGAAGATGAGCGTGAGGGAGAGCAGGAACATCCACAGGGGGAGCAACCCGTCGAATGCGAAGCTGCCCGCCCAGAAGACGAACGAAACGAAGGCGACGAAAAGCGCAGAGATGCCCGAGAGGCGACGCATGCCGTAGCGCATCACGAGGTGCCCGTTGACGAGGGCGGCGACGCCGAACGCGAGAGCGAGCCCCCCGAAGTACAGCGGAAAGAGCGCGCCGACTCCGTAGGCGTCCTGAAAGACTTGCTGGGCGGTGCTCAGGTAGGCGATGAAGGGTGAGAAGGAGCAGCCCGCGGCCAGGGTGTACCCCATCGCGGTTCTGGTCTTGAGGACGTGCACCGCAGAACGCCCGATCGCGAGAGGCGAGAACGCCGCGCGCCGCTCGGGGGGCAGGGTCTCGGGTTGGCGGATGACGAGCCACGCGCAGGCTATGGCCGCGATGCCGAAGAAGGTGACGAATATCGCGCGCCAGTCGGCAATCCACAGGATGCCCTGTCCGAGCGCCGGGGCGATGGCGGGAACGAGGATGAACACCGCCATCGCAAAGGACATGATGCGCGCCATGCGCCGGCCTTCGTACTGATCGCGAACGAGCGCCATGGTGACGACGCGGGGCGCCGCCACCCCGACGCCCTGGAGCACGCGCCCGGCGAGCATCGTCTCGAAGGTGGGGGCGAGAATGGACACGATGCAGCCGGCCATGAACATCGCGAGACCCGCGCAGATGGCGGGTTTTCGCCCGATGCAGTCGGAAAGCGGGCCGTAGAGCAGTTGTCCGAATCCGAGCCCCAGGAAGAGCGCGGTGACCACGATCTGTGCGTCGTTGCGTTGAGCGGCGCCGAGATCGCTCCCGATCGCGGGCAGCGCGGGCAGCATCGCGTCGATCGAGAGCGCGACGAGCGACATGAGGAGGGCGATGAGAGGGATGAACTCGCGGGAGCTCAGCATCTCCCGCGCCGCCGCTCCCCCGGCGGTTTCTCCGCTCACCTCCGGGCGCCCGTCACGCTCAGGGCGCGTGACCCCTCGCCACCGCCATCAGCGCGAGAAAATCCTGCGCGAGCGACGCGCCGGCGAGCGCGGTGATGCCCCCGACGTCGTAGGCCGGAGCGACCTCCACCAGGTCCGCGCCCACCACGTTGAGCCCCGCGAGCGCGCGCAGGATCGCCCGGGCCTGCGCAGTGCTCAGCCCTCCGACCACCGGAGTGCCGGTGCCGGGCGCGAAGCAGGGGTCGAGACAGTCGATGTCAAAGGTGAGGTAGACGGGTCGGTCGCCAAGCGTCTCGCGTATCGCATCCACGGTCGCAGCCACGCCGCTCTCGTGAACGAAGGGTGCATCCAGGATGCAGATTCCGCGCGTGTTCGGGTTGACGGTGCGAATTCCGACCTGAACGGAGCGCACCGGGTCGATCAGCCCCTCGCGCACCGCGTGAAAGAACATCGTGCCGTGGTCGATGCGCCCGTCCTCGTCGTCCCAGGTGTCGGTATGCGCATCGAAGTGCAGCAGCGACAGCGGGCCGTGCTTCGCAACGTGTGCCTTGAGCAGCGGATAGGTCACGAAGTGGTCGCCCCCGAGGCTGAGGAGGGCGGGGCCGGCTTCGAGGATCGAACGCGCGTAGGTCTCGATCTCGCCCGGCACCTTCTCCGGCCGTCCGAAGTCGAAGGGGCAGTCGCCGCAGTCGACTACCGCGAGTGCCGCCACCGGGTCCACGTTCCAGCCGTAGGGCCGGTCCCAGGCGAGCTGGGTGGACTCGGCGCGGATCGCCCTCGGACCGAAGCGGGTGCCCGGGCGGTTGGTGGTCGCGGTGTCGAAGGGCACCCCCATCACCGCCACGTCGACGCCCGTGAAGTCGCGCGTATAGCGCCGGCGCAGGAAGCTGGTCGCACCGGCGTAGGTCGATTCGGGGACGGATCCCTTGAGTTCTTCACGAGTGAAGGCGAAATCGTTTTCGGGAGGGTTCTTCATGGCGTGATACTCAAAGGATGTTCGAAATCTCGGCGCGCTCCTCTTGTCCCGTCGACCGCGAATCGAATCGCGTCTCGACGACACCTGAAGAGTCCGGGCCGGCCACTGGCACGGGGATTCGCTTTGACGAGGGCCTGGGTCGGCGGCTTCACCCGCTCACTCGGGCGTAGCCCGCGCAATGCCGGCAGGATAGCATCGAACGCAGGTCCGGGGCCGGTTTTTCAAGTTGCCAAGGCGAGCTGATCCGGTTGGCAACGACCGACGGAAGACGCAGCGAGCCGAACGAGGAGAGAACTACATGGCGCGTCCGCCGAACATTCTGTTTCTGATGGCCGATCAGTTGGCGCCGCACTTCCTGCCCGCCTATGGCCACCGGGTAGTGAAGACTCCCCGCCTGGACGAGGTCGCGGCCGACAGCGCGATCTTCGACGCGCACTACTCCAACTCTCCGCTCTGCGTCCCCGCCCGCGCGGGCCTGATGACCGGTCGTCTGCCCTCCGAGATAGGGGTGTTCGACAGCGGCTGCGACTACGCCTTCTCGGTGCCGACCCTTGCCCACTACCTGCGCGCCCGCGGCTACGTCACCGTGCAGACTGGAAAGGCCCACTACATCGGTGCGGATCAGCTCCACGGACTGGAGAAGCGGCTCACCACCGACATCTGCCCGGCGGACAACTGCTGGTACGGCATCTGGGACGATCCGGACCGGCCGCTCGACTGGTTTCACAACCTGAAGAACGTGGTGAGTGCGGGCATCGCGGAGCGCGCCTCTCAGCAGGACCACGACGACGACGCCGCACACACCGCGGTGCGCTGGATCTACGACCATGCGCGCGGCGCGGATCGGCGTCCCTTCTTCCTCAAGGTCTCCTTCACCCATCCGCACGATCCCTACGTGACGCCGCCCTCCTGCTGGGAGCGATATCGGCACGACGACATCGACATGCCGGTGACGCCCTTCATTCCTCCCGTGGAGCGGGATCCGCACGGCCAGTGGCTCTATCGGCACTACGACCGGGGCGAGTACGAGGTGACGCCGGGGGACATCCGCCGCTCCCGCCACGGCTACTACGGTTCCATCTCGTTCGTCGATGACCTCGTCGGCCGGGTTCTCGACGCGCTCCGGGCGGCACGCCTCGACGACCACACGATCATCGTCTTCACCGCCGACCACGGCGATATGCTCGGAGAGCGTGGGTGCTGGTACAAGATGAGCTTCTACGAGCACTCCTGCCGTGTCCCCCTCTTCATCTCGATCCCGGGAGAGAAGGGTTCGCGGAAGGTGGAGCGGTGCACCTCGCTCATCGACCTCATGCCGACGCTGCTCGACCTGGCGCTGGATGGCGGCGCGAACGACCATCTGGTCGAGCCGATCGAAGGCCGCAGCCTCGCATCTCTCATTGCGGGGGATGCTTCCGGCTGGGCGGACGAGGCGGCATCGGAGGCGTTCTTCGAAGGGGTTCGGGCGCCCGGCATGCTGATCCGGCGCGGCACGAAGAAGTACGTGCATTGGGAAGGAGGTCCCTGCAGCCTCCACGACCTCGCATCGGATCCGCATGAGCATCGCAACCTCGTCGATGACCCGTCGCACAAGGGGGAGGTGAGCGAGTTCGAAGCCGAGGTCCGCCGCCGCTGGCCGCTCGAGGAAGTGACCCGGCGCGTCCTGCGCAAGCAGCGGCGCAACGCGCTCGTGCACCGGGCGTTGATGACCGGGGAGCACACCCCGCTCGACTTCCAGCCCTTCGACGATGCCTCGAAGCGCTACTATCGCGGCCACGGCAACTGGCACGAGACCGAAGCGCGGGACTTCCTGCGCTTCGATCGCTGAAGGGGGTGTGCCCTCGTGTTCGCTCGAGATGCGACTCCTTGCTCGGGCACAACCAGAGAGTGCGGCGCAGCGGAACTCGCGATGGGCGCGCGGTGGCGGTGACCCGAATCGTGCGAAGGCGGCATCACGAGAGCGTGAGGGTGCGCGAGGAGGAGACGCCGTACCCTGTTCGAGTCCCATCGCCGGGGTCGGACGCCTCGCCGGCCGAGCGGCTCATCCGTCCATCGTGAGGCAGTCGAGTCCGTCCACGGCCATGTGGACGAGCAGGCCCGCGCTGACGATTCGGATGGCTCTCATCCAGCTATCCGCGTCCGGACGCCCCCGAACAGCGGTCGGGAAAGCCGCGCATTCTCCGGGCCGCTCATGCACCGGCGAGGGGTGCGGCCGGTGCTTGGCGGGGCATCCCGGCTCGGTCTGCGAAGCTGCCGCTCCTCTCCGGTGCAAGCTGAAGAGGGAGATGAGCAGTACCGACGCGTAGAAGCCGATCGCCGACCAGGAATGCAGCGGATGGAATCCGATGCTGCACCGCTCGGGGTCGTAGATCGGATCGGCGAGCAGGTGGTCGACGTCGACGACCATCATCGCGAGCATCCACCCCCACGCCGCCCGCCATCGCGGGCGGAAGGCCAGGGCAGCCACCACGCCCGGCGCGGCGACGTGAAGGGCGAGGTGGATTACGCTGCCGGGATCCATGATGTTGCCTGGTTGATCCGGGGACCTTCGGCCGGTTTCGGAACACACGGCCCGGCAGCAGAATAGGACCGATGACTTATCCCGTCACGCCGCCCCCATCGTCTTCCGTTCCGGTGGCCAACCGCCTCGTGGTCGATCTCGGAGCGCTCCGGGACAACTTCCGCACCCTCGCCGGCCGGGCGGACACCGCGGAGTGCGCAGGGGTGGTGAAGGCGGACGCCTACGGGCTCGGCCTCGAGCCGGTCGCCCGGACGCTCGCCCGCGCGGGGGCTCGAACCTTCTTCACCGCGTTCACCTCCGAAGCGGTGGGTCTGCGGGCCCTGCTCCCGGATGCCGGCATCTTCGTGCTCTCGCCCTCTCTCGAGAGCGACGCCGCCGCCCTCCTTCGGGAGAAGCTGATGCCCTGCCTCTACGACCGGGCCGGGGTCGCGGCATGGTCCGCGCTCGGCGCCGCGCGCGGCGCGCCGGTGCCGGCGGCGGTCCACCTCGAGACGGGAATCAATCGCCTCGGGATGAGCGAGCGGGAGGCGCGCGCGCTCAGCCGGGAATGGAGGCCGGGAGGATGGCTCGATCTTCGCCTCGTGATGAGCCACCTCGCGAGCGGGGACGACCCGAAGGCCCCGGCCAACCGCATCCAGCTCGAGCGCTTCCGGGCCCTGCGCTCCCTGTTCCCCCAAGTGCCCGCAAGCTTGGCGAACTCGGCCGGAGTGCTCCTCGGACCCGAGTACCACTTCGACCTCCTGCGACCGGGAATCTCGCTTTGCGGTCACGACCCGCACTACCGCGATACCGCGCCCCGGGTGCGGCCGGTGGCGACCTTCGAGGCGCGCCTCGCCCAGGTCAAGCGCCTGCGGGCGGGCGAGACCATCGGCTACGGCGAGACCTTTACCTGTCCGCATGCCATGCGCGTCGGCGTGGTGCTCGCGGGCTACGCGGACGGCCTTCCCCGCCGCATGTCCTCCACCGAGGGGCGGGCGCCGCTGCGGCTTGCGATCGGCCGGCACCGGGCGCCGGTGCTCGGCCGGGTGTCCATGGACATGACGGTGGTGGATCTGAGCGCGATGCCGGAGGCAGACACGGTTCCGGGAACGATGGTGGAGATCTTCGGTTCGAAAGCGAGCATCGAGTCGGTGTCCGAGCGGGCAGGCACCATTCCCAACGAGATGCTGACCGGCATCAGCCGCCGCGTGCCCCGCGTGTACGTGGACGCCTCGCTCGCGGGAGCGCCCTGAGAACCGGACCGCGCGGCGTCGGACGGCTCCCGCCTTCAAGTCGTGCCCGGCAGCGCCTTCGGCTCGTAGGCGGACTCGAGCGATCGCCGCTCGGCCACGCTCAAGGTGAGCGACATCGCCTCGACCGCCTGGTCGACGTGCTCGCTCCGGGTCGCCCCGAAGAGCGCGCTGTCGATCCCGGGCCGGGTGAGCACCCACGCGAGCGCGACCTGCGCCGGTGCTACGCCGCGCTTTGCGGCGATGCGCTCCACCCGTCCCGCCACCCGGAGATCCGATCGCCGCCCGTGCCACATGTGGGTGAACTCGTCGGTGCGGGCACGCAGGGTCGGGCCGCCCCTGGCGCTGCGTCCGCCGCACAGGAAGCCGCGGGCCAGCGGGCTGTAGGGGATGAGTCCGAGGCGTTCCGAGCGGCAGAGCGGCAGAAGCTCGCGCTCGTCCTCGCGGTGGATCAGGTTGTAGTGGTTCTGAGCGGAGACGAAGGGCCGGCGCCCGCTCGCCCGTGCGATCTCGAGACACTTGGCGAGCTGCCAGGCGGGCATGGTGGTGATTCCGGCATGGAGGATCTTGCCGGCGCGAACGAGGTCGTCGAATGCGTCCACCATCTCTTCCAGCACCGTGTCCGGGTCCCAGATGTGCGTCTGGTAAAGGTCGATGTAGTCGGTGCCGAGGCGCGCGAGAGACGCGTCCACCGCGTGCCGGAGATGCTTTCGGGAGTATCCGCGCTCGGTCACGGAGGGACCCATCGGGTTGCCCGCCTTGGTCGCGATCACCACCTGCTCGCGAGACACCCGGGCGAGCAGGCAGCGCCCCAGCAGCGCTTCGCTCTCTCCCCCCGAGTAGTAGTCGGAGGTATCGAAGAAGTTGATCCCGAGATCGAGGGCGCGATCGATGATCGGGCGGGCTTGCGCCTCTTCCAGGATCCAGTCGCGCCAGCTCTTCGAGCCGAAGGCCATGGCGCCGAGACCGACGCGCGAGATCGTCAGATTGGTGTTGCCGAGCCGAGCGTATTCCATGTGATGATTCCTCAAACCGGCGTAGCGCGAACGGGGCTCGTGAGTATCCCCTTGGACGGAACCTCCCCTGCCACCTCGGCTCCCGTGGATGCCCGCGTGCGCGGGAATGACGTGGAGTGGCTTTCTGTGTGCTTCCTCGTCATTCCCGCGCACGCGGGCATCCACGAGTAACCATCAATCCCGGTCATTTCCCTCGAGGCTCTTCGGGCATGGACTCGAGCGAGTCTGAACGTCCGTTACCCTGCCACGTGCCCGCAGTATCCCTGAGTTCCGCCAGCCTCTCCGAGTGCGGGCGCCGGATGCCCGCTTCTTCGAGTCGTGGCAGAACCTCGTCGGCGATGAGACGCAGGTTCTCCTCCCAGTGTCCCATGATCGAGAAGGCCGCACCGTCCACGCCCGCGGCCTCCACATCGACGAAGAAGCGAGCGACGCGCTCCGGCGATCCCAGCGCCTGGGCGGCGCCGTAGCTCTGCATGAAATGGCGCTGGAAGCGCGCGTACTGCTCCTCCGTCCAGGTCTGGGTGTGCGCCTTCATGATCGCCATGTTGTTGCCGGCGGCGATGGTGTCGCCCATGTCGCCGATGAGCTTCGCGTAGGTCTGGGCCTCCCGGTCAGTGGGAAAGCAGCAGGCGACGATGTCCGCGAGGACCACGATGTCCCGGCCGAACTCCTCCTTCGCAAGGCGGCGAAAGGCAGCCGCGTTCTTTCCGAGGTCCTCGATGGTCTCGCCTCCGATGAAGGCGACGTCGGCGTGCTCGGCCGCGAAGCGTTGACCGCGAGGAGAGACGCCCGCGCTGATGACGACGGGATGCGGCTCCTGGACCGGCCTCGGGGTCGAGCTCGCGTTCTTGAGGGTGTAGAAGTCGCCGGCGAAGTCGAACTTCCCATCGTCACGCCAGAGGCGCTTGCACAGCTCGAGCCACTCCGCCGCCTGCTCGTAGCGTTCGTCGTGGCCCAGCATCTTCGCGCCGAAAAACTCGATCTCGGTAATGAACCAGCCCGACACCAGGTTGAGGGCGAATCGCCCGCCGGTGATGTGGTCCACCGTCACCGACTGCTTGGCCGCGACGATGGGATGCGTGGAGGGCACGTGACCGGTCGCAGTCACCATCGAGTAGTCGGTGAGCGCCCCGAGCCCGGCCGCCCAGGTGTAGGACTCGAAGCTCTTCTGGTGGTACCGGCTGGGACCGCCGAAGCCGATCCAGCGTCCCACCGGAATGAGTGCCTCGAATCCGGCGCGATCCGCGATCCGGGCCAGGCGCACATTCCCCTCCCAAGTCGGTTCCAGTACCCCGGGGGCGGTGCTGATGGTCTGTCCCCCGCTCAGGTTGAACGCGAAGAGACACAGCTTGAAGCGGTTGTCGTTCAGCAGGGGCGCCTGCTGCCGCGCCGGCGAGGCGCCATCGGTGTGCACCATGTTCTCCGATCCCTTCCGGTCCCGGGCCACTTCCTATCTTCGCCGCCCGGCCGTATTCACGGAAGGGCTCGCGCCGTGCCGGAGCCGCGGCAGCACCTCTTCTCCGATGCGGCGCAGGCTCTGCATGCGAAGCGCGTGGTCCATGCCGCGCCAGTCGGAAGTCAGCAGCACCGTATCGAGCTGCGTCTCCTCCCGCAGCTCTTCGAGGGCGTCGACCACGAACGCGGGCTCGCCGAAGAGCAGGCAGCGCGGGTGCACCCAGTCGTAGGAGAGCTCCTTCTCGAGCGCGGCCCGCTGCTGCGGCGCGAGAGTCTCTCCCGGCGCGAGGTAGATGCTCGGACCCCGCCAGTTCGACCAGTTGAGCGAGCGCATCACGAAGTCGCCCGCGAGCCGCTCCGCCTCGCGCATGGAC